>JAYSZJ010000120.1:0-56876 GCA_043738115.1 Rhodoferax sp.
ATGTCAGAATCTTTCGCAGACCTATTTGAAGAGTCACAAAAACGCTCGGAAACCCGTATCGGTGAAGTCGTTACCGCTGAAGTCGTTCGTATCGAACACAACTTCGTTGTTGTTAACGCTGGCCTGAAGTCCGAAGCCTATGTTCCATTGTCCGAATTCAAGAGCGACAAGGGTGAACTCGAAGTTCAAGTAGGTGAGTTTGTGTCCGTCGCCATCGTGGCCATGGAAAACGGCTACGGCGACACCATCGTCAGCCGCGACACCGCCAAGCGCCTCGCTTCGTGGATGTCTCTCGAAAAATCTTTGGAATCCGGCGAATTCGTCACCGGTACCACTTCCGGCAAGGTCAAGGGCGGCCTGACCGTTCTGGTCAATGGCATCCGTGCCTTCCTGCCCGGTTCGTTGGTTGACACACGTCCTACCAAGGATCTGTCTCCGTACGAAAACAAGACCATGGAATTCAAGGTCATCAAGCTGGACCGCAAGCGCAACAACGTCGTGTTGTCCCGCCGTGCCGTGGTCGAAGCCTCGATGGGCGAAGAGCGCGCCAAGCTGATGCAGACTCTCAAAGAAGGTTCTGTGGTCCAGGGCGTGGTCAAGAACATTACCGAATACGGTGCGTTCGTGGACCTGGGCGGTATCGACGGCCTGTTGCACATCACCGACATGGCATGGCGTCGCGTCCGTCACCCATCCGAAGTGGTGACCGCTGGTCAAGAAATCACTGCCAAGATCCTGAAGTTCGACACCGAAAAGAACCGTGTCTCGCTGGGTCTGAAGCAAATGGGTGATGATCCTTGGATGGGCGTGAACCGCCGCTACCCCCAGTCGACCCGCATGTTCGGCAAGATCACCAACATCGCCGACTACGGCGCGTTTGTGGAACTCGAACCCGGAATCGAAGGCCTGGTCCACGTGTCCGAAATGGACTGGACCAACAAGAACGTTGCGCCTTCGAAGATCGTTGCCCTGGGTGACGAAGTCGAAGTCATGGTTCTGGAAATCGACGAAGACAAGCGTCGTATCTCCTTGGGCATGAAGCAGTGCAAGGCCAACCCATGGCAAGAGTTCGCTCAAAACACCAAGCGCGGCGACCGCGTCAAGGGCCCGATCAAATCCATCACCGACTTCGGCGTGTTCGTCGGTCTGGCTGCTGGTATCGACGGTCTGGTGCATTTGTCCGACCTGTCCTGGAACGAAACCGGCGAAGCCGCTGTGCGCGAATTCAAGAAGGGTCAAGAAGTCGAGGCTTTGGTCTTGGCAGTTGACGTGGACCGCGAGCGCATCTCCCTGGGTATCAAGCAGTTGGATTCCGATCCTTTCACAACCTTCGTGTCGATCAACGACAAGGGCCAGGTTGTGACCGGTAAGGTCAAGACTGTTGATCCTAAGGGCGCTGAAATCGACCTGGGCGATGACATCATTGGTTACCTGCGTGCTTCCGAAATCTCCCGCGACCGCGTGGAAGATGCTCGCAACGTGCTGAAAGAAGGCGATGAAGTGACGGCTGTAGTTGTCAATGTGGATCGCAAGACCCGCAACATCCAGTTGTCCATCAAGGCCAAGGACATGGCTGACCAAGGCGAAGCCATGGCTGCCCTGAGCCAGTCTTCTGCCCGCGAAAATGCAGGCACCACCAGCCTGGGCGCTTTGTTGCGCGCCAAGCTCGACAACAACAATTAATCCGCTGGGGGACAGGCCATAAACTGCTCTGTCCCACACGTGATTGTTGACATGCTGTTGAATTGAATAAACGGCCGGCGCCCCAAACACGAGTTTGGGTACCGGCCGTTTTTTCTTGGACTAAAAATACCCATCGCCCATGACACGCTCCGACCTTGTTGAAGAACTCGCCAACCGTTTTGGCCAGCTCACCCATCGCGATGCCGAATTCGCCGTCAAGGCCATTCTGGACGCCATGAACGACGCCTTGGTCGCCGGGCACCGCATTGAGATCCGCGGCTTTGGTAGTTTCTCCATCAACCACCGCCCTCCCCGCATGGGCCGCAACCCACGCAGCGGCGAAAGTGTCGCCATCCCTGAGAAGCGTGTACCCCATTTCAAGCCCGGCAAAGCCCTGCGTGAATCGGTGGACCAACGCACCGCTGAGCTCGTAGCTACTGTCAAACCCTGACCTGCCTGGCGGCAGCCTCAGCGGCGTTTAATTGTGGCCCCCACGCTCAGCACTGCGTGTCGTCGCTGCCCCCCATGGGGGCCGTTATCGCCTTGGGACGACCCGGCGGCGATTAGAATCCCTAGCCACTGGGGAGATCAATGAAACAACTTGCATGGTTCTTGAAGTGGGCGCTTAAAGCGGCCATTTTTTTTACCCTCTTTGCCTTCGCGCTGAACAACCAGCACGATGCGACCGTGCGTTTTTTCTTCGGCCAACAATGGACCGCTCCGCTGGTTCTGGTCGTGCTGAGCGCGTTTGCGCTGGGCCTGGTCATCGGTGTACTGGGCATGGTGCCACGCTGGTGGCAACACCGCCGTGCGGCTGCCCTGGCGCGGCGCCAGGCCACCGCAACAGCAGCCACAGCCGTGCCCGAGAAAACCCCTGTACCCCAACAACCTCCCTATGGAATTTGACCTCAGCCTGATCCTGCTGGCGCTGCCCATCGTTTTTGTTCTGGGATGGGTCGCATCGCGGTTTGACATGCGGCAATTGCGTATAGAAAACCGCCAGGCACCCAAGGCCTATTTCAAAGGCCTTAACTTCCTGCTCAACGAACAGCAGGACCAGGCGATTGACGCGTTCATCGAAGCCGTTCAGAGCGACCCAGACACCTCGGAACTGCACTTTGCGCTGGGAAACCTGTTCCGCCGCCGGGGTGAGTACGAACGCGCTGTGCGGGTTCACCAGCACCTGCTGTCACGCGGCGATCTAGACCAGGACGACCGCCATCGTGCCCAACACGCACTGGCACTGGATTACCTGAAGGCAGGCCTGTTGGACCGTGCGGAAGAGGCCCTGTTGAAGCTCGATGGCACCCGTTTTGAGGCCCAGGCCCATCTGGCCCTGCTGGCCAACTACGAACGCTCACGCGACTGGGAACACGCCACGCAGATTGCACACAAACTGGAGGCCACTGGCCAGGGCAGCTTCAAGGGGCGGTTGTCGCATTACCTGTGTGAACGGGCGGCGGCTTCTGTCGCCGTGAATGACCTCGCGCAGGCTATGGAGCACCTTACGCAGGCCATGCACATCGCACCCGACGCACCACGCCCCCGCATGGACCTGGCCCGCCTGCAGAACCTGCAGGGCCAGCCCGCATTGGCCTGCGACACACTGACCCAGACCTTGAGCACGGCGCCCTCGGCTATCGCACTGGTAGCGCCGCTATTGGCCCAATACGCCATCGCGGCCGGCCAGGGTGTACGCACCCTGGCCCGCATGAAGACGATTTATGCGCACACGCCGTCATTGGATGTACTAGACGCCATAGTCGCTCTGGAGGCTGCCAGCGGTGCCCCCACTGCCACCGCACGTGAGTGGTATGCCCACCACCTGGCGAATGAGCCGTCCCTGGTGGCGGCTGCAAAATGGATTGCCGGTGAAAAACTGGAGCACGAACAATTTCACCCTCAGGTGCAACGTGCGCTGGACCATGCCGTCAAACCCTTGACCCGCTACCGCTGCGCCGCCTGCGGTTTTGAGGCCAAACAACATTTCTGGCAATGCCCTGGCTGCCAGACCTGGGACAGTTACCCGGCCCGTCGTGTAGAAGAACTATGAACATCACTAAAGAAAAAATGGCCACAGCACAGGTGCTAGTGGTGGGCGACGTGATGCTGGACCGCTACTGGTACGGCGCGGTGGACCGCATTTCGCCCGAGGCGCCCGTGCCTGTGGTGCGCATCACGCGCGAAGAAGAGCGTAACGGAGGCGCGGCCAACGTGGCCTACAACGTAGTCACACTGGGCGCACAGGCCTCGTTGTTGACCGTGGTGGGTGATGATGAAGCCAGCCACAAGCTCGAAGCCTTGGTCGCACAAACCGGCATTCAGCCCCATTTCGGGCGCGACGCAGACCTAAAGACTACCGTCAAGTTGCGGGTCATCGGCCGCCAGCAACAGTTGCTGCGCTTGGACTTCGAGAACACGCCCAAGAATGAACTGCTGGCTTCGCAAACCGCGGCGTTTGAGAACCTGCTTCCCGTGCACGGAGCCGTGTTGTTCTCCGACTACGGCAAGGGCGGCCTGGGCCACATAACCGACATGATTGCGCGCGCACGCGCAGCCGGCAAACCGATCCTAGTGGATCCCAAGGGAAGCGACTTCGCACGCTACACCGGAGCCACCGTCATCACTCCGAACCGCGCCGAGCTGCAGCAGGTCATAGGCGCGTGGGCTGACGAAGACACACTGCGCAACAAAGTACACGCACTGCGCAAGGAATTCAAGCTGGAGGCCATTCTGCTGACCCGCAGTGAAGAAGGCATGACACTGTTCGACGCCCAGGGTGAACTACACGTCAGCGCCGTGGCGCGTGAGGTGTTCGACGTCACCGGTGCAGGCGACACCGTCATCGCCACCATGGCAGCGTTGGTTGCCGGCGGCATGAGCCTGCGTGATGCGGTGCCCATCGCCAACCGCGCCGGTGGTGTGGTGGTCGGCAAGTTCGGTACGGCCACGGTCAGTTATGACGAGCTGTTTGCAAGCAGCTGAAGAAGGATACAAACCATGACACGCATCGTAGTAACGGGCGCCGCCGGATTTATTGGCAGCAACATCATCAAAGGTCTGAATGCACGCGGCATCGACGACATCATTGCCGTGGACGACCTCAAACAGGGCGACAAGTTTCGCAACCTGGCCGGCCTGCGCATCGCCGACTATGTGGACGCTGACACCTTTTATGAGGCTTTTGCCGGTGGGTCCTACGGCCAGATCGAAGCCGTGTTCCACGAAGGCGCCTGCAGCGACACGATGGAGCTGGATGGCAAATACATGATGGCCAACAACTACACACTGTCGTGCCATTTGTTCCATGCCTGCCAGAAGCGTGGTGCACGCCTGCTGTACGCATCGTCTGCGGCCACCTATGGCGGCTCGGACACCTTCATTGAGGCTCCCGCATTTGAGCACCCGCTCAATGTGTATGGCTATTCCAAGCTCTTGTTTGACCAGCGTATGCGCCGCGAATGTGGCAACGACTTCCAGCGCACCAAGGCCGGCAAGACCAACCAGGTGGTGGGCTTTCGCTACTTCAATGTCTACGGTCCACACGAGCAGCACAAGGGCCGCATGGCCAGCGTGGCCTACCACCAGTTCCACCAGTTCCAGGCAGAGGGCAAGGTCAAGCTCTTTGGTGACTACGGCGGTTATGCCGCGGGTGGCCAGATGCGCGACTTCGTCTATATCGATGACGTGGTTGCGGTCAACCTGTGGTTCTTCGACCACCCAGACGAATCCGGCATCTACAACCTGGGCACAGGCCGAGCCCAGCCCTTCAACGACGTGGCCATCACCGTCGTCAACACGCTACGTGAACAGGGCGGTGAGAGCGCACTGTCGCTGCAGCAGGCCGTGGCCGATGGGCTGATCGAATACATTGCTTTCCCCGATGCGCTGCGCGGCAAGTACCAGAGCTACACCCAGGCCGACCTCAGCGCGCTGCGCAGCACGGGCTGTCAGCATGTGTTCTCCGACGTGCAAAGTGGCGTGCGCGCCTACGTGCAGGCACTTTCCACATCGCGCTAAGCAACCCACAAAGGGTTTGTGCACCCGTGATCAGCGTGTAGACTGGTCAACCGTGCCTTAACACGGCACGTTGTGTGCTGGACACCAGGCTCTGGTGCCAATCCATCGTTTACCACCACCCACTCCTGAAGGAATACACATGTTGAAGAAAATTCTGGCCCTCGCGGTCATGTTGTACGCAGGTCTTACCTTTGCTGCAGTCGATGTCAACAAAGCCACCGCGGCGGAGCTCGATGGCATCAAGGGCATAGGCCCTGGCATCTCCACCAAGATCCTTGACGAGCGCAAGAAGGGCAACTTCAAAGACTGGAATGACTTCGTGGAGCGTGTCAAAGGTGTGGGTGAGGGCAACGCCGCCAAGTTCTCGGCCGAAGGCATGACCATCAACGGCGCCGCGTTCAAGGGTGCGACTCCAGCAGCACCAGCTGCCAAGGCGGATGCCAAGCCCGCGGCGGCCGCACCTGCGGCCCCCGCTGCTCCCGCCGCCAAGGAAGAAAAGAAAGACCCTAAGGCTGAAGCCAAGATGAAGGCTGAGGAAGCCAAGAAGGCCAAGGCCGAAGAAAAGGCCAAGAAGGCAGAAGAAGCCAAGGCTAAAAAAGAAGCGGCCAAACAAGCCAAGGAAGATGCAAAGAAGGCCAAGGCTGACGCCGCTGCACCTGCAGCACCTGCCGCCAGCGCACCCAAGGTCGCAGCCAGCGCGGCCAAGAAATAAGCGTACACACGCTTCAACAACAAACCCGCTTCGGCGGGTTTTTTACTTCTGGTTGCCGGCATTGCGGCAAGAGACGCACCCGCGTATGCTGTCGTCAAAACATTCTGACGAACCCCGCTGAAGAAGGAACCCATGACCCCAACGTCCTTGGCAAAGCTCAGCTGCAGCCTGCTGCTGGCAGGCACCACCCTTGGGGCCGCAGCGCAATGCACGCGGCTGGTATTGGCAGCAGACCCGGACTATCCACCGCTGCACTGGTATGACGGAACCAACATGCACGGTGCATCCATTGCCATTGCCAAACGGGTTCTTGATGATTTGAAGATTCCGTATGAGGTACGCTACCTGGGTCCTTTTCCACGGGTCATGGCGGCGGCGGAGCGTGGCGATATCGACATGGTGGCCACACTGAAAAAAACACCGGAGCGCGAAGCATTTTTGCTTTACCCCAAGACCGCCGTTTTCGTGAATCCGGTTGCAGTCTTTACCGCACGCGAGCGCCCCATCACGTTTAATGGCCGCGCGGACCTGATCGGTCTTAGAGGCGGCATTACGCGCAGCAATGTATTTGGTGATGGCTTTGACGAATACATGAAACAGAACCTGAACATTGAAGAGGCCAATAGCCCGGCGAACAATTTCAGCAAACTGGGCGCGGACCGGCTGGACTACTTCATCACCGGATATTACACAGGCATGGCACACCTGCTCAAGCGCGGCGACGAAGAACGTTTTATCGCCAGGTCACCTTTTCTGGTGGAAACGTCCAACTACATCGTTCTCACGCGCAAGGGGCAATGTGCTGACAAACTGGACGCCATTGATACCCGCCTGGCCGTACTCAAGAAGAGCGGCGCCCTGGATGAGTTGATACGCCAAAGTTTTGCCCAATGGAAGGCCAACCCGGTTGTTGTGGTCAAGTGACTAGTGCACAAAGTGCCCCCAAGCCCCCGTCATTCCTCAAGATACCGCTATCGAAAAATGAGCTATTTCTTGGCGACTAAGGCACCGGCATCGACCGCGGGCGTGTACTGGCGCACGATGGCATCGAAAGCGCCGCTTTGCTTGAGGGCGGCTACCGCCTCGTCGAATCGGTCACGCAAAGCCGTGTGTTTGCGCAGTTTGGAGAAACCCACGTAGGCCGGCACCACCTGTATGGGGTGCTTGAGCTCGCGCACCAGATGGGACAGCCCCAGGCGTTTGAGCTCGTGCAGGGCGCCATCCCGGTTGCTGACCCAGATGTCGATACGCCCCTTCAACAATTTGAGGATATTGCTCTCGATGGAGGCGGCCGGCTCTGTGCGCAACAGTTCGTATCGGATCGCCGTGTCAAAGCGCTCGCCATAACTTGTCTTGGGTGTGATGCCAAAGCGGTAGGGCTGAAGCCGGGTCAGGTCTCCATTAAATTCAATGGGTGATTTCTTGAGAACCCACAAGCTAATGGTCTGGTTCACCACCACCTCTTTGGAGTACAGCGTAAAGGCCTGCCGCTCGTCGTTCTGGAAGAAGGTGAAGATGCCGTCTACCTCACCGCGCTCAAACAGCATTTGCGCGCGGGGCCAGGGATAAACCTCTATAGTAACTTCGTGGTTCATCCCTTTGAAGGCAGCCCGCACAATGTCCACCGCCATGCCCTTGACCTCCCCGTTCTCGGTGTATTCGTAGGGTGGGTATTCAAAGGTGACCAGCCGGTAGGTGTCGGCCCAGACCATGCAGGGCAAGACCATCGCCCAGGCGACCAGGATGTTTGAAAGTCTCATGCTGACTCTCCTTTCTTGCCGACGGGACCCAACGCGCGCAGAGCGCCGGGCCCGGTCTGCGCATTACGCGCCGTATCCACCACCCCCTGGTGTCGTAATTTCGAAGATGTCACCCGCGTGCATTTCCGCCTGCCCGATGTGGCCGAGCTGCTCCACTTCACCGTTGGCCCGCAGTACGCGGTTCACACCCACCTGGCCTGGCTGGCCACCGGCCACGCCGAAGGCCCCGTGGCTGCGGCCATTGGACAAAATGCTGGCCGTCATGTTCTCCAGAAAACGTACCCGGCGCACACCCCCGTTACCACCCTGCCACTTGCCAGCGCCACCCGAGCCTTCGCGGATTTCATAACTCTCCAGGCGCACCGGGAAGCGGAACTCGAAGATCTCTGGGTCGGTCAGCCGCGAGTTGGTCATATGCGTCTGGACCACACTGGTGCCGTTGAAGCCACCCACCACCTCGCCCGCCACATTGGTCATCACGCCCGCGCCCGAGCCTCCCGAGATGGTCTCGTAATACTGGTACTGCGCATTGCCAAAGGTGAAGTTGTTCATGGTGCACTGGCTGGCCGCCATCACGCCCAAGGCGCCATACAAGGCATTGGTGATGCAGCTTGACGTTTCCACATTGCCCGCCACGACCGAGGCCGGGGGATTGGGGTTGAGCATGGAGCCCTGCGGGATGATGACTTGCAAGGGTTTGAGGCAACCGGCATTCAGCGGAATGTCATCGTCCACCAGGGTGCGGAACACATACAGCACCGCTGCCATACACACCGCCGTGGGTGCATTGAAATTATTGATCTGCTGGGGCGAGGTACCGGTGAAGTCGATCACCGCGCTGCGCTCCTTGGCGTTGACACGGATGGCGACCTGGATCTGCGCGCCGTTGTCCAGCGGCAGGGTGAAGGCGCCATCCTTCAGGCGGGTGATCACACGGCGCACCGACTCTTCGGCGTTGTCCTGCACATGGCGCATATAGGCCTGCACCACGTCCAGACCAAACTGGTCCACCATCTTGCGCAGCTCTTGCACACCCTTCTCGTTGGCGGCGATCTGCGCATTCAGGTCGGCCATGTTTTGCTGTGTGTTGCGCGAGGGGTATTCGCCACTGCTGAGCAGAGCCACCATCTCGGCCTCACGCAGCACACCACGGTCCACCAGCTTGAAGTTGTTGATCTGTACACCCTCCTCTTCAATACGTGTGGAGAACGGTGGCATGGAGCCGGGCGTGGTGCCGCCCACATCGGCATGGTGGCCGCGTGAGCCCACATAAAACGTGGGCTTGCCATCCAGGTACACCGGTGTGATCACGGTGATGTCGGGCAGGTGGGTGCCGCCATGGTAGGGGTCGTTGAGCACATACACGTCACCGGGCTGCATGGTGGCGGCGTTCTCGCGCACCACGGTCTTGATGCTCTCGCCCATTGACCCCAAGTGCACCGGCATGTGGGGCGCATTGGCGATCAGGTTGCCGGTCGCATCAAACAGCGCGCAGCTAAAGTCCAGCCGCTCTTTGATGTTGACTGAGTAGGCAGTGTTCTGCAGTTGCAGGCCCATTTGCTCGGCGATGTTCATGAACAGGTTGTTGAAGACCTCCAGCAGCACCGGGTCCACCGTGGTGCCTACTGCATATTTGATTGCACGCTTTGCAGTGCGGACGAGGGCTAGGTGGTCAAACTCTGTAAGCGTTGCCTGCCAACCGGGCTCCACCACGGTAGTGGCATTTTTCTCGGCAATGATGGCCGGCCCGGGGATGACGTCACCGGGGCGCAGGTCCTCGCGCACCACCAGGGCCGCCTGCACCCACTCCCCACCGGAGTACATACGCACCATCTCGCGCACCGCACCGCAGGCTTGCAAATCGCGCGCCGGGTGCAGGGTGTGGCGGGGTTCCTCCGGCGCATCACCGGCAATCACAGCCTCGACCGACACCGCCTCCACAATCAGCCCCTTGCCCTCCATCAGGAAGGCAAACCGCTGGCGGTAGGCGGCCTCAAAACTCGCCACGATGCGCGCAGCAATGTCCGCTGCGTCCCCACCATTAGATGGGTAGGGCACGACCAGCGCGGCGTCGCTGCCCTCGTAACGCACATGCACGCGGCGGTGTGTGGTGATGGTTCCATGGTTGACCTGCTGGCGGGTCAGGTCGGCCTGCGCCTGTGCGGCAAGGGCATGGAGCTTGTCCTCGATGGCGGCCAAGGCTTCGGGCTTGAGCTTGACCTCCACGGCTCGCTCACGTATCACCGACTGGTCGGCCAAGCCCATGCCATAGGCGCTGAGCACACCGGCCAGCGGGTGCACAAATACACGGGTCATGCCCAGGGCGTCGGCCACCAGGCAGGCATGTTGCCCACCAGCGCCACCAAAACATTGCAGCGTGTAACTGGTGACGTCGTAACCGCGCGCCACCGAAATCTTCTTGATGGCATTGGCCATCTGCTGCACGGCGATATTGATAAAACCTTCTGCCACTTCTTCGGCCGGGCGCTGGGTCTGCTCCGCCAACACGGCAAATTGGGCCTGCACCGCCTCCAGGCTCAGGGCTTCGTCGGCATGCGGTCCAAATACCTTGGGAAAGTAGCGCGGCTGGATCTTGCCCATCATCACATTGGCATCGGTCACCGCCAGGGCGCCGCCACGGCGGTAGCTGGCCGGGCCGGGGTTGGCGCCGGCGCTCTGCGGACCGACCCGAAAACGCGAGCCGTCAAACGCCAACAAGGAACCGCCACCAGCCGCCACGGTGTGGATGCTCATCATGGGTGCACGCATACGCACACCGGCGACCTGGGTCTCGAACTCGCGCTCGAATTCGCCCGCGTAGTGCGACACATCGGTGGACGTGCCGCCCATGTCAAAACCAATCGTCTTTTCAATACCAGCAATGGCCGCCGTGCGCGCCATGCCCACAATGCCACCGGCAGGGCCGCTCAATATGGCGTCCTTGCCCTGGAAGCTGTGAGCATCCGTCAGACCGCCGGAGGACTGCATGAAGAACAACTTCACACCCGGCATCTCCCCGGCCACCTGCTCCACATAACGGCGCAGGATGGGCGACAGGTAGGCGTCCACCACCGTGGTGTCGCCCCGGCTGACAAACTTCATCATCGGGCTGGTTTCATGCGAGGTGCTGATCTGTGTGAAGCCTATCTCGCGCGCCAGGCGGGCTGCGGCCTGTTCATGGGCGGTATAGCGGTAGCCATGCATGAACACAATAGAAACACTTCGCAGCCCCCGTGCATATTGATTTTCTAGCTCTTCTTTTAATAGCAATTCATCCAGAGCCTGAATGACTTCTCCATGCGCACCCACACGCTCCTGGGCCTCCACCACTGCGCTGTACAGCAGCTCGGGCAGCTGGATGTTGCGGTCAAAGATGCGCGGACGGTTCTGGTAAGCAATACGCAGGGCATCCCTGAAGCCGCGCGTGGTGACCAGGAGCGTGGGCTCACCCTTGCGCTCCAGCAGCGCGTTGGTGGCCACGGTGGTGCCCATCTTCACACACTCCACCAGTCCGGGCGTCACCGGCTCGCCTTTCTTGAGGCCCAGCAGGTGGCGGATACCGGCCACCGCGGCGTCTTTGTACTGCTCGGGGTTTTCGCTCAGCAGTTTGTGGGTGACCAGGCTGCCGTCTGGGCGTTTACCGACCACATCGGTAAAGGTGCCGCCACGGTCAATCCAGAATTGCCAGAGCTTGCGGTCCAGGGTATTGCTGTGTGTTTGCATGGTGTTGGGTCTTTTGATAATACGTGACCAAGAGGTCTAGTTGAAGTAATACGGTACAAAGATGTCGCTGGCGGCGTGGCCTACGGAGCGCACCCAATCGCGGGAAAAGCGTTCACCGATGCGTTTGAGGTCGGACTCCAGCTCCGCAGATATGCGGTCCACCTTGATGCCATTGGCTTGCAGTTCCTTGGTTGCCGACTGGGCGACTGCCTCGCTGGTCGACCAGCCACGGCCTTCCGCGTCGGCCGCTGCTTTGAGCACGGCGGAACGGGCGTCGGGGGCCAGCGCATCAAATGCCTTGGCGCTCACAAATACGATGTTCTTGGGAAACCATGCGCTGATTTCGTAGTAATGCTTGATGGGGCCCCAGACCTTGTTTTCCACGCCGGTGACGGCCGACGTGATCATGGCGTCCATGCGGCCCTCGTTCGCTGCCTTGCCCACATCCACCATGGCTATGTCCACCGATGTGGCACCCAGCATTTCTGCCAGCCGTACCGTGGTCTGGTTATAGGTGCGCATCTTCATGTTCTTGAAATCGCCCATCGTCTTGACCGGGCGCGTGGTGTACAGCCCTTGTGGAGGCCAGGGCACGGTGTACAAAATCTTCAGGCCGCGCTGGGCAAACTCACGCTCCATACCGGGGCGTTGCAACTCCCACAGGCGCTGCGCACGTTTATAGGAGCCCACCACAAACGGTATGGAGTCCGCGCCGGCAATCGGAATATCCTTGACCATGCTGGTCATGATGGTCTCCCCGGCCTGTACCTTGCCTTCTTCCACCG
The DNA here is from genome assembly GCA_043738115.1 of Rhodoferax sp. Lineage (GTDB taxonomy): Bacteria > Pseudomonadota > Gammaproteobacteria > Burkholderiales > Burkholderiaceae_C > Allorhodoferax. The sequence continues at coordinate 12,684 of JAYSZJ010000120.1, forward strand.
CCTGGCGGATGTCACCCAGCTTGAACAGGCTGCCGTTGGGCGCCAGCTCAATTGCCAATTGGCCTTTGGTGGCGCTGGCAATCTCGCGGGAAAGCTGGGCGATGTTCTCCGTATGGAACGACTCGGCCCGGTAGCCGGTGGCCAGTTTCCAGGAGGTTTGGGCGTGCGCCACCGAGGCCGCGCACAAGGCAGCAAGCAGAATCGTTTTCATGGGAGTCTCCGAAGAGGTTAAGGGGGTGCCTGGTAACCCCAGGCGGGGTTGGAACTTCAGCTCATATGGCGCGGCATCCACAACACAATGTCAGGCACAAAGTAGGTCAGGAACACCATGAACACCATGACCAGGAAGAAAGGCGCGGCAACCTTGGCCAGGTACATCAGTTGTTTCTTGGTCAGCCCCTGCAGCACAAACAGGTTGAACCCCACCGGCGGTGTGATCTGCGCCATCTCCACCACCAGCACGATGAAGATGCCGAACCAGATGAGGTCAAAGCCGGCCTTCTCCACCGTCGGCAACAGCACCGACATGGTCAACACCACCATGGAGATGCCATCCAGAAAACAGCCCAGCACCACAAAGAAGCCAATCAACAAGACAATCAGCATCAGCGGCGAAAGATTCAGGCCACCGATGAATTCGGCCAGATGGCGTGGCAGGCCAATAAAGCCCATGGCCAGTGTCAGAAACGCGGCCCCTGCCAATATCAAACCAATCATGCAGTACACGCGGCACGCGGCCATCAGCCCTGCCTTGAAGGTGGACCAGGTTAGCGTGCGCTCAATGCCGGACAGCAGCAAGGAGCCCGCAACCCCCAAGGCCGCCGCTTCGGTGGCGGTGGCGATGCCCGAGTAGATGGAGCCCAACACCAGTGCGATCAGCGACACCACGGGGATCAGGTTGCGCCCCTCGTAAACCTTCTGCAGGAAACCCACGGACGCATCTGCTGGCGGCACCTTGTCCTTGTTGAACAGCGCCCACACGATGATGTAGCCACTGAACAGTGATGCCAACACCAGACCCGGAATCACCCCGGCAATGAACAGCTTGGCAATCGACACATTGGCCGCCACGCCATACACAATCATGATGATGGACGGTGGAATCAACAGGCCCAGGGTGCTGGCACCGGCCAGCGTACCAATGGAGATATCGTCCGGGTAGCCGCGCTTTTTGAGCTCGGGCAGCGAGATCTTGCCAATGGTGGCGCAGGTCGCAGCGCTCGACCCCGACACCGCCGCAAAAATGGTGCTGCCAATCACGTTCACGTGCAGCAGACGCCCGGGCAGCCAGCCCAGCCACGGTGCCAAGCCTTTGAACAGACCTTCCGACAGCTTGCTGCGGAACAGGATTTCACCCATCCACAAAAATAGGGGCAAGGCAGTCAAGGTCCAGCTGGACGTAGAGCCCCAGATGGTGAGCAACATGGCGTCGCCCACCGGGCGTTGGGTGAACAGCTCCATGGCAATCACCGCGACCCCTAGCAGGGACAGGCCAATCCACAGGCCGGAGCCCAGCACAATAAAAAGCATCACGATCAATGCCCCGGCAATCAAGATATCCATGGTGTTCTCGCAAAAGGTTTGGGGTTGGGCTTATTCGGCGCGGGCGGACTCGCCATCGACTTCTTCAAAAAACGCGCGCCCTTGGATACGGCTGATCAAAGCATCCACAAAAGCCACCGCAAAACCGATACAACCCAACAGCATGAAGAGTTGGGGAATCCACAGCGGCGTGACATCGGCGCCGGCCGATACGTCGTGGTAGGTGTAGGACTGCCACACCATGCGACCTGCATACCAGGCAAAGAAAATAGTCAATGCAGACGCTGCGGCCAGGCACCAGTACTCCAGGATATTGAGCACCCGGGGCGGCAGTTTTTGCAGCACCATGTTGACGCGGATGTGGTCGCCATGGCGCAGTGACGCTGGCAGCGCCAAAAACAGCGTGGCGGCTATGGCGTAGCCTGCATAAGCGTCCAGGCCGGGTATATCCCACAGGAATTCGCGGGCTGCTACGCCCAGCATGATGACGCCGAAGGCAGCAACCATCGCCACTGCGGACAGGGCCAGCAGCAGCTTGTAGAAATTTTTGACGAGCGTGTTCATAACGTGCCCCAAGAGAACGATTCAGATAGACCAAAGAGAGGAGAGACCCGGCACGGAATCCACCGGGTGGGGCAGGTCCTGGCGCGCGGCGGCGCCGGGGCCCACGCAGCGACTTACTGCTTGCGGTAGGCGTCGATGATGGCAATGCCTTCTGGTCCGGCGTTTGCCATCCACTCTTTCACCATGGTGTCGCCAATCTTGTTCAGACCTTCCCGCACGTCGTCGGTAGCCAGCCCAGTGGTCATGCCGTTCTTGGTGAGTTCCTTGATGTAAGCCAGATCCTTGCCCTTGCTAGCGGCCCAACCGCGCTCTTCGGCCGCCTTGCCGGCCGCGACCACTGCATCCTGCGTTGCCTTGTCCAGCGCATCAAAGGCCTTCTTGTTCACGACAGTGGCATTGCGGGGCAGCCAGGCATTGACGATGTAGAAAAACTTGGTCTGCTCATAGAGCTTGCTGTCCACGCCGCTGGCACTGGATGTCAGGAAGTTGTCCACGGCGCCGGTGGCCAGCGCCTGGCCCAGCTCCGCCAGCTGAATGGTCACGGGCTGGGCCTTAACCATTTGTGCGATTTTGGTTGTGGCTGGGTTGTACGCCCGCATCTTGGTGCTCTTGAAGTCGTCCATGGTTTTCATGGGCTTGATGGAATACAGCGATTGGCCAGGCCATGGCACGGAGAACAGCAACTTCAGGCCCTGGTCTGCCAGCAGCTTTTCGGTGGCGGGTTTGGACGCGGTGTACAGCTTTTGCGCCGCACCATAACTGGTGGCCAGGAAAGGAATGGAGTCCACGCCGAACAGGGGGTTCTCATTGGCATAGGCCGACAGGATGAACTCGCCGGCCTGGGTCTGGCCGCTTTGCACGGCGCGTTTGATCTCCGGCATCTTGTACAGCGATGCGCCCGCATGCACCGTGATCTTGAGCTTGCCGCCTGTAGCCTTGGCCACATCGTCGGCAAACTGCTGCACGTTTTCCGTCTGGAAGGTGTTGGTGGCATAACCGGTGGGCAAATCCCACTTGGTCTGGGCAAAGGCCAGTGGTACTGCCAGGATGGATGCGCAGGCGATGATGAAGGCTAGTTTTTTCATGGTGATTCCTCGGGTGGTTGCGGTCAAAAGGATGCGAGTTGTTGGTTGAGCAAGTCAGTGATCAGCATCGCCCCGGGTGCGTGGGTGATGCAAAACGCCGGGCGGGCCTGGACCAGTGCGGCCTGGGGTGTCACACCACAGGCCCAGAACACGGGGATCTCGTCGTCCATCACCTCTACGGCGTCGCCATAGTCCGGCGCGTCCAGGCGGCTGATGCCGATCTGTGCCGGGTCGCCCATGTGCACCGGCGCACCATGCACATTGGGAAACCTCGAAGTCACCTGCACCGCACGGATGGCGGCTGCGGCTTTCATGGGGCGCATGGACACCACCATGGGGCCGCTGAAAATGCCAGCCGGCTCGGTCTGGATGTTGCTGCGGTACATGGCCACGTTTTTGCCCTGTTCGATGTGGCGCAGTGGCAGACCCGCCTCCAGCAGGGCCTGCTCAAACGAGAACGAACAGCCCAGCACAAAGGTCACCAAGTCGGGGCGCCACAGTGCAGAAATATCGGTAGGCTCGTCCACCACCTCGCCATGGCGCCACACGCGGTAACGGGGCAGGTCTGAACAGATGTCGATATCACCACCCAGGGTGGGCAACTTGGCCTGGCCCGGCTCCGACACGGCCAGCAGCGGGCAGGGTTTGGGATTGCGTTGGCAGTAGCGCAGAAAGTCGGTAGCCAAGCTTTCAGGAAGGATGACCACATTGCCTTGCACATGGTCGCTGGCCAGGCCGCTGGTGTGGGAATGCCAGGTGCCCTGGCGGATCAGCTTGCGCACATGCTGCGCTTTGCCGACGTTTTCAGCGCCGAATACCGAGCTTATGGATTGCGATGCACGAGTCACTTGGTTTCCCCAATTCACATGTCAATTCGATGACGATGGGCGAATTGTGGGAGCCCGTATGGCGTTGTGCAAATTCAAAATATTTCGCTACTGGCATCGATTTTTCCGATACACAGGGTTAACCCTTTATGGGTGTTTTGGCAGTCTTTTTTGGTGCATGGGATGCCCCTTCGACAAAGGCAATGGCCGACTTGACCACCGTCTCCACGGTCTGTGAGGTCGGGTCTTTGCGGTAGCTCGCGTGAATGGGCAGGGCCTGCAGGCGGGCATCACAACTCAGGGGTTTCAGACTGGCAAAACCCGTCAGGCGCTGCACCGCGGCCTTGGGCAATAGGGCCACCCCAAAACCGCCCTGCACCAGCTGCACCATGGCCGAAATGGACGAGATGGCATGCACCCTTTTAGGCTCCATCTGTTTCTGCCGGAACAGATCGAGCAGCGTGACATGGGGTTGTGAGCCTTTTTGAAAGGTCAACAACTCCATTTCGGCCAGTTCATCGAGCCGGTATTTTCTTTTTTTGTGCAGGCCGGGGTTGCCCACAAACGCCATTTCCATACTCGGCAATGCGCGGTTGCGCACCCCCTCGGCCGAGGCGGGCAACACCGCAAACACCAGATCCAGTGTGCCGCGCTGGATCTGGTCCATCAAGATGGGTGTTGTTTCCACCGTCAGCTCCAGTTCCAGGCCGGGCTGCTCCTGGCGCAACTTCTCCAGCCAGGGGATCAGCCAGGAGTGCAGCACCGATTCGATGGCCCCAATACGCATGGAGATGGCCATGGGCGCGCCAGATCCCATCTCGGCCTTCACTTCGCGCTGCAGTTCCAGCAGCTTTTGCGCGTAGACCAGAAAACGCACACCCGCGGCTGTGAGTTTGAACTGCTTGTCGCGCCGGTCCAGCAACAACACACCCAGTTCTTCCTCCAGTGTGGCAATACGACTGGACATGGCGGACTGGGTCAGAAACAGCTTGTCGGCCGCACGGGAAATGCTCTTGAGTGATGCCACCCAATAGAAGGCTTCAACAAAACGCAGATTCATGGTGGAAAGATTCCGGCTGGCCTTTGCAAACGGGGGGATGCACGCGGCACTTGGCGTAGTATTTGCACGTATCCTATTGTTACCGTCAACCTCATCACCTGTCACTCTGGAGCTTCGATGAAGATCAAACATGCACTGACACTTGCACTGCTGGTGAGCCATGCGGCAAGTTTTGCCCAAACCAAATGGGACCTGGCCAGCGCCTACCCGGCCACCAACTTCCACACCGAGAACCTGCAACAGTTTGCCAACGACGTGGACAAGGCCAGCGCCGGCAAGCTCAAGATCACCGTGCATACCAATGCGGCCCTGTTCAAGGCCCCGGAGATCAAACGCGCCGTGCAAGGCGGCCAGGCCCAGGCCGGCGAAATCTTGCTGGTGAACTACCAGAATGAATGGCAACTGTTTGGTGCTGACGGCCTGCCCTTCCTGGCGGACAGCTACGACGAATCCGCCAAGCTATACAAGGCCCAAAAGCCTGCGCTGGAGAAAAAGCTGGGCGAACAGGGCATCAACCTGCTGTACGCCGTGGCCTGGCCGCCCCAGGGCATCTACAGCAAGAAGCCCCTGGCCTCTGCAGCCGATCTGAAAGGCATCAAATGGCGCGCCTACAGCCCCGCCACCAGCCGCATCGCCGAACTGGTGGGCGCACAGCCGGTGACCGTGCAGGCTGCAGAACTGTCACAGGCTTTTGCCACCGGTGTGGTGGAAGCCACCATGACATCCGGAGCCTCTGGTGTGGACAGCAAGCTGTATGAAAACCTGAAGTACTACTACGACATGCAAGCCTGGTTGCCCAAGAATGCGGTCATCGTCAACAAGGCCGCGTTTGACGCGCTGGACAAGCCCACCCAGACCGTGGTGCTCAAAGCCGCGGCCGACGCCGAAGCGCGTGGCATGGCCGCCAGCAAACGGGTCAACGTGGAATCCATCGAGAAGCTCAAGGCCAACGGCATGAGCATCGTTGTGCCCTCCGCCCAACTCAAGGCCGACTTGAAGAAGGTTGGCGACACCATGGTTAAGGAATGGCTGGACAAGTCTGGGCCTGAGGGCAAGGCCGTGGTGGATGCGTTTAGCAAACCCTAAGCCAACACCATTGACGTGATGCGCAAAGCACTGGATGCTCTGTATGACGGTGCGGCCGCCCTGGCCGCGCTGTTTTTGTTAGGTTTGTTGGTGATGGTCATGCTGTCGATAGCGGGGCGGCAGCTGAATTTTTATGTACCGGGAACCGATGCCTATGCCGGCTACCTGATGGCGGCCAGCGGCTTCCTGGCGCTGGCGCACACCCTCAAGCGCGGTGAGCACATCCGCGTGACCCTGGTTCTGGCGGCACTGTCCGGTCGCTGGAAAAAGGCATTGGAGTTGTGGGCGCTGGCATTTGCCACGGTGTTGTCCTGTCTGTTTGCGTTCTACTGCTGCCGCCTATCCTGGCAGTCACACAGCTTCAACGACATTTCCACCGGCAGCGACGCCACACCCCTTTGGATTCCTCAAATTGCAATGGGCCTGGGCACGGTGATCCTGGCCATCGCCTTTATCGACGAACTGGTGCTGGAAATTCGGGGCCGGCGCACCGTCCACTCCAGCGAAGAACCTCTGCGCAATGAATGACCTGACCATAACCGCCGCCCTGCTGGTGTCTCTGCTGCTGATACTGGGCAGTGGCGTCTGGGTGGGCCTCACACTGACCGGTGTGGCCTGGATGGCCATGGCCCTGTTCTCCACCCGCTCCGGCGGCGACGCCATGGCCGTCACCGTGTGGGGCTCCAGCAGCAGCTGGACGCTGACCGCCCTGCCCCTGTTTGTGTGGATGGGTGAAATTCTGTTCCGCACCCGGCTGAGCCAGGACATGTTCAAGGGCCTGGCGCCCTGGGTGCAGGGTCTGCCGGGGCGCCTGTTGCACACCAATGTGATTGGCTGCACCATCTTTGCCGCGGTGTCTGGGTCGAGTGCCGCCACCTGCGCCACCATCGGCAAGATGACACTGCCCGAGCTGACGTGCCGCGGTTACCCCGACCACATGGTGATTGGCACACTGGCTGGCGCTGCCACGCTGGGCCTCTTGATACCACCGTCCATCATCATGATTGTGTATGGCGTGGCGGCCGAGGTCTCTATCTCCAAGCTGTTCATTGCCGGTGTATTGCCGGGGCTGATGCTGGCCGGCTTGTTCAGTGGTTACATCATGTTCTGGGCGCTGCGCAACCCGAATGAGGTGCCCGCTGCAGATGGCCAGACCACCTTTATGCAAAAGCTGGCCGCCTCGCGCAGCCTGATACCTGTGGTCTTGCTGATCACGGCCGTGCTGGGCTCCATCTACTCCGGCATCGCCACCGCCACCGAGGCCGCTGCCGTGGGTGTGGTGGGCTCGCTGGTGTTGTCCACGGCCCAGGGCTCGATGAACTGGGCCACCTTCAGAGACGCCATCATGGGTGCCACGCGCCTGTACTGCATGATTGCGCTGATTCTGGCCGGCGCCGCTTTCCTGACACTGGCCATGGGCTACATCGGCCTGCCGCGCCACCTGGCCGAATGGATCGCCACGCTGGGCCTGAGCAAGGGCCAGTTGATCGTGGCGCTATCCATCTTCTTTATCATCCTGGGCTGTTTTCTGGACGGCATCTCCATGGTGGTGCTGACCATGGGCGTGCTGATGCCCACCGTGCAGGCCGCTGGCATTGACGCCCTGTGGTTCGGAATTTTTGTGGTGCTGGTAGTAGAGATGGCGCAGATCACGCCTCCGGTCGGCTTCAACCTGTTTGTACTGCAGGGCATGACCGGGCGCCAGCTCACCTGGATTGCCAAAGTCACCATGCCCATGTTTTTCCTGATGTGTGTGGCGGTGGCGCTGATCTATGTCTTCCCCGGCATCGTGACCTGGCTGCCACAACACATGGCGAAATAAACCTATGTGGCCCGTTCTTGCAATTTGTATCGGTGCCAGTGCTGGGGCCCTGGGGCGTTGGGGCCTGGGTCTTTGGCTCAGCCCCAGTAGCGCCACCATTCCCTGGGGCACGCTGGTCGCCAACCTGGTGGGGGGTTACCTGATCGGCATCTGTGTGGCGGTGTTCCAGGCCATGCCGCAGCTAGACCCCGTGTGGCGCTTGGCGCTCGTCACGGGGTTTCTGGGGGGGCTGACCACGTTTTCCAGCTTTAGCGCGGAGGTGGTGAGCCTGCTGATGCAACAGCGATACCTGCTGGCCTTGGGCACGGCGAGTCTGCATGTAGCGGGCTCATTGCTGCTGACCGTAGCCGGCATCTGGACGGCCAACCATTGGCTTACACCCACATAGCAGTTTGACTTGTAGGGACAAGCGCTGGCTGCTGGCTAGTGCACACTGAGCAGCACTATGTCCTTTCTGAAACGCTTGCTGCGCGGTCTGTTCAACATCTCGGTCGGCCCGGTACTGGCGCTAGTACTGATTTTTGAAGAATGGGGTTGGGAGCCGCTCCAACGCCTGATCGGCCGCCTGGCCCGCCTGCCACTGTGGGGACGCATGGAAGCGCTGATTGCCCGCCTGCCCCCATATGCCGCGCTGATGGTTTTCTTCGTGCCTACGCTGCTGCTGTTCCCGGTCAAGCTGCTGGCGTTGTACTGGATCGGCAAAGGCCATGCCGTGCTGGGCCTGGTGGTGGTGGTGGTCGCCAAGATGCTGGGCACCGCCGCGGTGGCGCGGCTGTTTGCGTTGACCCACCCGGCGCTGATGCGCCTGGCCTGGTTTGCGAGCCTCTATGGGCGTTGGAAGCGCTGGAAGGACGGGCTGATTGCGCAGGTGAAAGCGTCGGTCGTCTGGCGTTCCATGCAGGTGCTGGTGCGCAGCGTGCGCAAGCGCCTGCGCCGCCTGCGCGACAGTCTGCAGCGCTAGTATCAGACCTGTCCTTTTGGGGAGCTTACGTGCGCTAGAGCACGGTTTTTTTCGTTGCCCGTCGGCACCATGCAGTCTTTTGGAAGACGCCATGAGTACTTACACCATCGCCGTATTTGTCGGCAGCCTGCGCCGCGATTCATTTAACCGCAAGTTGGCTCACGCCCTGGCAGTGCTGGCTCCCACCAACTTCACATTCGAGCAGTCGCAGATCGACGACCTGCCGCTGTACAACCAAGACGATGATGACGAGCCGGCACCATCGGTCGTGCGGCTAAAGGCCGAGATCAAAAAGGCCCACGGACTGCTCTTCATCACACCGGAATACAACCGGTCCATGCCCGGCGTGCTCAAGAATGCTATCGACCATGCTTCGCGCCCCTATGGGCAAAGCGTATGGACCGGCAAACCGGCGGGCGTGCTGGGCGTATCTGTGGGTGCCGTGGGTACGGCGCTGGCGCAGCAGCACTTGCGCAATGTTCTGGCCTATCTGGACGTTCCCACGATGGGCCAGCCCGAGGCCTTTATCCAGGCCAAGGATGATTTGTTTGATGCCAGCGGGCGCATAGGCGAAGGCAGCCGCAGCTTCATGCAGGGCTGGATGGACCAGTACGTCGACTGGATCAAGCACCATTCAGCGAAATAGGCCCCTAGCCCCCGCCAAATATCACAATTCAGCTATAAATATAATAGCAATCACGAAAGAAACCCATGATGTTAAGTCCAGCCAAAATTTCTGAATCCACCTGGAGCGTACCTGTCGCCTCCCTCTTGCTCGTTGGCATGCTGGTGGCGTTTTACGCCGTTGTCAGCAACGCGGCCAAGGCAGGAGAGTTGCGCAGGCACGTGACAGCAACACAGACCACCGCCGTGGTGAGCTGCCACGCACTGAATAGTCGGGCAGCCACCAAAAGTTGCATCAAGCAGCTGGATGCCAATCTGTCCGCCGACGAGCCGGTGCTGATTGCGGCCAGGTAGGCTCAGCGTGGCATGTCGTAATCCAGCTTCTCAAGCTTGCCGCGCCAATACGGCCAGCGCCCCTTAGGCGTTATCCAAGCCACCTCGGCCTGGTGCGGAACCCGCATGCCGCTGTGCAACTGGTAGTGGGACAGGTGCACCTCCCACGGCATGGGCACCATGTTGCCGTTCAATAACGCGCTGCGCTCCGTGCTGCTGATGCGCTCCACCATTCCATCAGCATTAAAGCTAAACAGCAGGCTTACGGTCAACGAGCCATCGGTCAGTGTGGCCTGCGCCGAAAGTTCATCCACGGCCTTCCATAACACCCCCTGGCTGGGCAGCAGCGCGGTGGGGTACCACACAGCCTCGGCAAAGTAGCGGATCAATTCACCACGTGCAATGTCAGCATTGCCCTCACTGCCACCCACATCGATCAGACCGAACACCGAAGGTTGCAAGCTGCCCACACCAGCCACATACGCATCGACCACACGGACGGTAATGCCTGGCGACACCCTGATGGCAGCATCCCACACAAAACCCGGACGCTTGGTTGCCACCCGTTGGCGGGCCGTGAACGGCTCCCACTGCTCAACCATAACCGTGCTGCTGCGGTTGAACGTGCCCGTCTGCTCCAGATATAGCCTGCGCACCAGCGGCTGGTTCGGGTTCAGCGCCTGCGAAAAATAGCGCCGCACCACGGGCGGCAAAGTTTTCAGTTCTTCCTCGTCATACCGCTGTGGTCTTGTCGGAGGCGTGGCGGCTTCCAGTGACCCCAGACGCACATCCACATCCCGGGACCAGCGGAAATTGGCCGTGGCGCCCAACAGGACGGTCAGCACAATCAAAGCAGCTACACCGCGCACGGCCCACTTCAGTGGAGCCCACTTTTTGAGCGGCTGGTCGGGCGCGTAACTGGGCACCACAAAGTCGGCCAATAACGGGGGCTCATCGTCTTGAGGGGATTTGTTGTCTGTAGTCATGGGATGTGGGCCTCGAATTTTAGCGACCAAAGCACATCAAGCTGCGTGCAAAACCTCTGGTAAACCCTAGGGCTTTGGTGGCGACTGCGTCAGGGTTTGTTCAGCCGCGGACCGGGCAATAGCACTTAGACTCTGCAAGCTTACAAATGGACCGCGCGGACCTGCACCGCACGCATCCCACAACCTTTGGCGGAGACAACATGACACCATTTCTTTCGCTGTCCCGGCTGATCGATTCGATCAGCACCTGGGCTGGCAAACTCACCATGTGGCTGATCCTGGCCACCACGTTGATCAGCGCTGGCAACGCACTGGTGCGCAAGGCGTTTAACCAGAGCTCCAACGGCCTGCTGGAGATTCAGTGGTACCTGTTTGCTGCCGTGTTCATGCTGGGCGCAGGCTATGGTCTGCTGAAGAACTCGCATGTCCGCATCGACTTCATCTCCACCAAACTGACCGACCGCGCCCGCAACTGGGTGGACGTGGTGGGCATCGTGGTTGTGCTGTTTCCGTTTTGCGCCATCGGCATCGCCTTGGGCTGGCCCTTTTTCCTCCAGGCCTTTACCAGTGGAGAAATGTCGCAGAACGCCGGTGGACTGATCCGCTGGCCCGCCTACGTTTTGATTCCTTTGGGTTTTGCGTTGCTGATGTTGCAGGGCGTATCCGAGCTCATCAAACGCATCGCCTTTTTGACCGGTAACGGCCCTGATGTGCTCAGCGGTGAGGAGGCCAAGTCCGACGAGCAAAAGCATCTGGAAGAACTAGAAGCCCAGGCCGCACGCCTGCTGGCAGGAGACAAATAATGCAAACCACCTTTCTGGCACAACAATTTGTGCCCCTGATGTTCATCGGGCTGTTTGCCCTGCTGCTAACTGGTTTCCCCGTGGCATTTGGACTGGCCGCCACAGGCCTGGCATTTGGTTTCATTGGCATTGAAGCCGGCATCTTTCCCGCGGCCATGTTCCAGGCCCTGCCGCTGCGCATCTTCGGCATCATGCAGAACGACACCCTGCTGGCGATTCCGTTCTTTACCTTCATGGGGATTATTCTGGAACGGTCCGGCATGGCCGAAGACCTGCTGGAGACCGTGGGCCAGGTCTTTGGCCCGGTCCGAGGCGGTGTGGCCATCGCCGTGATTCTGGTGGGCGCCCTGCTGGCAGCCACCACCGGTGTGGTGGCTGCAGCGGTGATCTCCATGGGGCTGATCTCTCTGCCCGTGATGCTGCGTTACGGCTACAGCCGCACCATTGCCACCGGCACCATTACCGCCTCGGGCACCTTGGCCCAGGCTATACCTCCGTCCCTGGTGCTGATCGTTTTGGCGGACCAGTTGGGCCGCTCCGTGGGTGACATGTACTCCGGTGCACTGATCCCGGGGTTGATGTTGGTGGGTGTCTACATCCTGTTCATCGTAGGTGTGGCTATCTTCAAGCCTGCCATGGTGCCGGCCCTGCCGCCCGAAGCCCTGCTGTTCAAGGAAGACAACGGCGCATCCGGCCACCGCTCTCTGTTGGTGCTGGTGCTGATTTGTGGAGCCGTGGGTTACGGCTGGGCCCAGGTTCACAACGGTCTGATGACCCAGTGGCTGGAGCGCTCCGTGCCCTCTGCCGGTGATGAAATTGTGATCATGTCGCTAACCCTGGCATCCTTGACGGGCCTGGCACTGGCCATCCTCAACCGGGTGACCAAGTTGCACCTGCTCTCGCGTCTGGCTGAGCAAGTGACCTTTGTACTGATGCCTCCGCTGATCCTGATTTTCCTGGTACTGGGCACCATCTTCCTGGGTGTAGCCACTCCCACCGAAGGCGGCGCTATGGGTGCACTGGGTGCCCTCATCCTGGCCATGCTCAAACGCCGCCTGACCATGCCACTGACCAAACAGGCTCTGGAGAACACTGCCAAGCTGGCCACGTTTGTGATGTTCATCCTGATTGGCTCTACCGTGTTCAGCTTCACCTTCAATGCCGCCGACGGCCACATCTGGGTCGAGCACCTGTTTGACAAGATTCCTGGTGGTGCCTGGGGCTTCCTGATTGTGGTGAACATTCTGGTGTTCATCCTGGGTTGTTTCATCGACTTCTTTGAGATCGCCTTCATCGTGATCCCATTGCTTGCGCCGGTGGCCGAGAAAATCCTGCCGGGCCTGGTGCCAGGCATGACCCCCGACCAGGCCATGATCTGGTTTGGCGTGATCATTGCGATGAATCTGCAGACCTCGTTCCTGACGCCACCGTTTGGTTTTGCACTGTTCTACCTGCGCAGCGTGGCGGCCAAGTTTGACTACAAGGACCGTGTCACCGGCCAGTTGATCCCTTCGGTCAAAACCACGGAAATCTACAAGGGTTCCATCGCCTTCATCATCTTGCAGTTGATCATGGTGGTGGCCGTCATAGCATTTCCGGTATTGGTGACTGGTGGTATTCAGAAAGAAGAATCTCTGAGCTCCGACCAGATCATGAACCAGCTGGAAATGCCCAAGTCCGAAGAGGCCGCAGATCCAACGACGGGCATGGACACAGGAGCCAAATCCGATGATGCCGCTGGTGATGCGGCCAAAGACGAAGAGGACCCGATGAAGGCCATGATGGAGGCTGCAGAGAAAGACGCGAAGAAGAAGCCATGACCACCATGCAAATCGTGGGTGCTGCGCTGTTCGGCATAGCGATCCTCCACACCTTTTCGACCAAATTGTTCGAATGGTTGGCCCACCATAGGCCCGCCCATGCCGGCCTGTGGCACATACTGGGCGAAGTGGAGGTGGTGTTTGGCTTCTGGGCCATGGTGCTCATGTTCGCCATGATCGGCATTCTGGGTACACAAGAGGCGGCCACGTACCTGGACACCCGCAACTTCACCGAGCCCATGTTTGTGTTCGCGATTGTGGTCGTGGCTGGCAGCCGTGCCGTGCTGCATTTAGGCAGGCAATGTGTGGGCGTGATCGCGCGTTTTGTCCCCCTGCAGGGAGGCATGGCCTTCTACTTCGTGGCCCTGTCCTTTTTGCCGCTGCTGGGTTCCTTCATTACCGAACCCGCCGCCATGACACTGGCAGCCATGATGCTGCGCGACCGGATTTTTGGCGTGGGCGTGTCCACCAAACTCAAATACGCCACGCTGGGTGTCCTGTTTGTCAACGTGTCCATTGGCGGCACCTTGACATCGTTCGCCGCACCACCGGTTTTGATGGTGGCCGCCAAGTGGAATTGGGACAGTTGGTACATGTTTACCCACTTTGGCTGGAAGGCTGCCATCGCCGTCTGTGTGAATGCCATGGTCACCACGATGATTTTCAAGGGGGAACTTGGCGGCTTGCCCAAAGTTGCGAAGACCCATGACACCGCTATGCCAGTTTGGGTGACGTTGATTCACGTGGTGTTTTTGGCCGGTGTGGTTGTTCTGGCCCACCATCCCGCGGCTTTCCTGGGGCTGTTTTTGTTTTTCATCGGTTTTGCGCAGGCCTATCCCAAATACCAGGACGAGCGCCTTTTGCTGCGCGAAGGCTTGTTGGTTGCTTTCTTTCTGGCCGGCCTGGTGGTCTTGGGAGGGCAGCAGCAGTGGTGGCTGGAGCCGCTGTTGCTGGGCATGGATGCCTCCACGGTGTATGCCGGCGCCACAGCGCTGACGGCCGTCACGGACAATGCTGCCCTTACCTATCTGGGGTCTCTGGTGGAGGGGCTTAGCGACGAATTCAAGTATGCGCTGGTGGCCGGTGCCGTAACCGGAGGCGGTCTTACCGTGATTGCGAATGCGCCCAACCCGGCCGGTTTCGCCATCTTGCGAGGCAACTTTGAGGATGAATCCATCCACCCGCTGGGCTTGTTGATTGCCGCAACACCACCCACCATTACCGCCATTATTGCGTTCCGCATGCTCTGAAGCTCCGGTGACGCGGGCCTAAACCATGGTCTGCGGCGACACCCAGGCATCAAAGTCCGCAGCAGTGACGGTGCCCAACGCCAGGGCTGCATTCCGCAGTGACAACCCGTGGTGGTGCGCATGTTTGGCTATGTCTGCCGCCTTGTCATAACCAATGTGCGGGCTCAGGGCGGTGACCAGCATCAAAGAGTTGGCAACCAATTCCGCAATGCGCGCACGGTCAGGCTCCAGCCCCTGCGCGCAGTGGTGGTCGAAGCTGGTCATGGCGTCTGCCAGCAGGCGCACGCTTTGCAAGAAGTTGTGGATGATCAGCGGCTTGAACACGTTGAGTTCAAAGTTGCCCATGGCGCCGCCTATGCCCAGTGCCACATCGTTGCCCATCACCTGACAACACACCATGGTCAGTGCCTCACACTGCGTGGGGTTGACCTTGCCCGGCATGATGGAGCTGCCGGGTTCGTTCTCTGGCAGGCGCAGTTCGCCCAAGCCACCGCGCGGGCCGCTGGCCAGCCAACGCACATCATTTGCAATTTTCATCAAGGCAACGGCCAGCGTCTTCAGCGCACCATGGGCGCTGACCAGTTCATCGTGTGCCGCCAATGCGGCAAAGGGGTTGTCGGCCACGCGCAACGCCAGACCCGATTCCCAAGCGAGGCGCGCAGCCACACGTGCACCAAACTCCGGATGCGTGTTCAGGCCGGTGCCCACCGCGGTACCGCCCACGGCCAATTCTTGCAAGGGCGGCAGACTGCGTTCAATGGCCTCCTGGGCATGCACCAGTTGCGCGACCCAGCCCGAAATTTCCTGGCCCAGCGTGATGGGCGTTGCATCCTGCAAATGGGTGCGCCCCATCTTGACAAGCGTGGCAAAGGTATCGGCCTTGCTGATCAGCGTGGCCTGCAGCGCGTTCAGGGCGGGCAACACATCTTCTGTCAGGCCGGCCAAAGCGGCCAGGTGCATGGCCGTCGGGAAAATGTCGTTGGACGACTGGCCCATGTTGACATGGTCGTTAGGGTGCACCAGGCGGGCCATGCCTCGCTGGCCACCCAATAGCTCCGAGGCGCGGTTAGCCAGCACCTCGTTCATGTTCATATTGGTTTGTGTGCCAGAGCCGGTCTGCCAGACCGACAACGGGAACGCATCTGCATGTGTTCCCTGAAGCACCTCACCCGCGGCCTGCACGATGGCGTCTGCCACCGCGGCATCCAGCAGGCCCAACTCGCAGTTCACATGGGCTGCAGCCCTTTTGGTGCG
The DNA here is from genome assembly GCA_043738115.1 of Rhodoferax sp. Classification (GTDB taxonomy): domain Bacteria; phylum Pseudomonadota; class Gammaproteobacteria; order Burkholderiales; family Burkholderiaceae_C; genus Allorhodoferax. The sequence goes on from JAYSZJ010000120.1 coordinate 28,701, forward strand.
TGCCAACGCAAACAGCAAAGCCTGTGGCATCCGCTCGGTAGAAATCGCAAAGTGTTGCAATGAACGCTGGGTTTGGGCTCCCCACAGCACGTTGGCGTCGACGGATATATCGCCCATGGAGTCATGCTCCATGCGCTGCTGACAGGTGTGTGTGGTGGTAGTCATGTCGATTCCTTTGTAACCACCCAACCCCCCGTCTACCGGTTTGCGTAGTTAATGCTCTGATTGTGGCAAATCCTCCAGCAGGTCGGCAAGCTCGTCAGCATGCTCTTCCTCGACCGCCAGAATCCCTTTGAGAATATCGCTGGTGGTGGGATCGTCGTGCCCCAAGTATCGAATCATGTCACGGTAGCTGTTGATGGCTACGCGTTCGGCCACCAAGTCTTCACGGATCATATCGACCAGCGTGTTGCCGGCCACATACTCGGCATGGCTGCGGGCGGTCAAGCTGTCCGGTGCAAACTCGGGTTCACCACCCAATTGCACAATGCGCTCCGCCAGCAGGTCGGCATGGGCCAGTTCTTCGTTGGAATGCGCCAAAAATTCGGCCGCAATGCCGCGGGCGTGGATGCCCCGCGCCATGAAGTAGTGGCGACGGTAACGCAGCACACACACGAGCTCAGTCGCCAGTGCTTCATTAAGTTGTTTGATGACCTCGGTGCGATCGGCGCGGTAGTCCACGGTGACGGCGCCTAGCTCGATATGTGCACGCGCATTGCGGCGCAGGGTTTCAACACTGGTCATTGGGGGCTGGTCTTGCATGGCGGGCTCGCTAGGGTGAGGAAGGCGTATCAGTACGCAGGAATGGGTGAATAGGTTTGTGCTTGACGTGTATGGCCAGCGCTCGGGGCCGAGGGTTCATCCTCCCACATGATCCATTTGGCATCCAGGCCTTCGGAAATGGGCATGTTGCAGGATGGAACGCTGGCGACGTCGAACCGGGTAGCCGTCTTGAACTCCACCCAACCCTCGGAGTTGGACCAGAATCCGGCGCCGTTGTGCTTGACCAGTTGCTGGGTGGAGTACAGCACAAACTGCATCAGGTGAGACGAATGGGGGTTCATGGTGTGGGCTCCGCAATAGATGACAGGCCCATCCTAGTTTTACCTTCCATCAAAGTCCGTGCGCCTACACACACAAATAAAAAAAGCCCCGCATTTGCGGGGCTTTTTGGATGCGCTGGCTTGCGTAGCGGCTTACAGCTTTTGTGCTTGCATGAAGCTGTCAAAACGCGCTTCTGTGAAGCGGAACCACAGGTTCTCGTCCTTGCGGAATTCTGCGTAGTCTTCGTAGACCTTTTTCCAGCTTTCGTTTTTGGCGCTGATTTCCGAGTAAAGGGCCATGGACTCTTTGTAGGCCAAGTCCAGAACATCTTTGGGGAAAGGCAGAACCTTGGTTTTGGCGCCCACCAACTGCTTCAAGGCAGCGGGGTTTTTGGCATCGTACTTGGCTTGCATTTCGGTGTGGGCAAAAGCTGCCGCACATTCGATGATGGCCTTGTTTTCAGGGGACAAACCGGCATAGGCCTTGTCGTTGACAAACAGGTCCAGCTGGGGACCGCCTTCCCACCAGCCTGGGTAGTAGTAGAAAGGAGCAACCTTGTTCAGGCCCAACTTCTGGTCGTCATACGGGCCCACCCACTCGGCGGAATCAATGGTGCCTTTTTCCAGGGCAGTGTAGATTTCACCGCCAGGGATATTTTGTGGCACGCCGCCCATACGCTCCAGCACACGGCCGGCAAAACCACCAATACGCATCTTCATGCCCTTGATGTCTTTGACCGACTTGATTTCCTTGCGGTAGAAACCACCCATTTGTGCACCGGTGTTGCCCATGGGGAAGTTCACGATGTTGTACTTCGCGTAGAACTCGCGCATCAGCTTGCCGCCGTTGCCCTGGTACATCCAGGCCGTCATCTGGCGACTATTCAGACCGAAGGGAATGGCGCAACCCAGTGCAAAAGTTTCGTCTTTGCCATGGAAGTAGTAAGGCGCTGTGTGGGCCATTTCCACCGTGCCGTTTTGCACGCCGTCCACCACACCAAAAGCGGGCATCAACTCGCCACCGGCATGGGTGGTGATGGTGAACTTGCCACCCGACATTTCACCAACCTTTTTGGCAAAACTGTCGGCTGCACCAAAGATGGTGTCCAGGGCCTTGGGGAAACTGGACGCCAGGCGCCAACGGATAGCTGCGCCCTGTGCATGCACGGCTGGTGCCGCACCCGCAGCCAGAACGCCAGCGATGCCAGCGTTTTTGATAATTGAACGACGATCCATTCGGTGTACTCCAAAAGAGGTTTGAAACAATCTCGCCGCGCAGGAATTTCCGCACCGCAAGGACTGCTATGAGTCAACCGGGATTGTAGGAACCGATATCACCCCACCCGTGGGGGTTTTCCCTCGATAACACAGGCCATGTGCGGCTCTTCAGGATTCTGCAAGGATTGAATGCAGAGTCCGTTATTTCGCGCAGCAGCCCTCTAAGCCGCCCGTGCAACAGGCGCCAACTGCCCCGCAAAACGGCGTGCAATGGAAGCCTGGATGCCCGCAGCGTCCAACCCCTGCAGGGTCAGCAACCGTGCGGGGTCGCCGTGTTCAATAAATGTATCGTCCAAGCCCAGTTGCAGCACCGGCACCGCAATGTCTGCAACGGCCAGCGCCTCCAACACCGCGCTGCCTGCACCACCCATGGCACAACCCTCTTCCACAGTCACCAGTGCCTGGTGGGTGCGCGCCACTTGCAGCAGCAACTCGGTGTCCAGCGGCTTGGCCCAGCGCATATTGACCACGGTCGCGCCCAGGGCCTGCGCCGCTTCGAGCGCGGGGTGCAGCAAGGTGCCGAATGCCAGGATCGCAATACCCTTGCCCTGGCGGCGAATCTCGCCTTTGCCAAACGGCAGGCCTTCGAGCCCCGCCTGTTGCACAGCGCCCACCCCCGCACCGCGCGGATACCGCACGGCCACCGGATGGTTTTGCGCAAATGCGGTGCTGAGCAATTGGCGGCATTCGTTCTCGTCTGACGGGCAGGCCACACTCATGTTCGGAATGCAGCGCAGGTAGGCAATGTCATACGCACCCGCGTGTGTCGCGCCATCGGGACCCACCAGCCCGGAGCGGTCCAGCGCAAACACGACCGGCAGGTTCTGGATGGCGACGTCGTGGATCAACTGGTCATACGCGCGCTGCAGGAACGTGGAGTAGATCGCCACCACGGGCTTCAGGCCCTCGCAGGCCATGCCTGCCGCAAACGTCACGGCGTGTTGCTCGGCAATGCCAACGTCGTAATAACGGTCGGGGAAACGCTTGTGGAACTCCACCATGCCCGAGCCTTCACGCATGGCCGGTGTGATGCCGACCAGGCGCGGATCGGCCTCGGCCATGTCGCATAACCAGTGGCCAAACACCTGGCTGAACGTCGGCTTGGGCGCAACTGCGGGTTTTTGCACACCCACAGCCAGATCGATCTTCCCAGGGAAGTGGTAGGTAACCGGGTCGGCCTCGGCCAGCTCGTAGCCCTTGCCCTTTTTTGTCACCACATGTAAAAACTGCGGGCCTTCGAGCAGTTTGATGTTTTCCAGCGTCGGAATCAGCGAATCCAGGTCGTGGCCGTCGATCGGGCCGATGTAGTTGAAACCAAATTTCTCGAACAGCGTAGCCGGCACGACCATGCCCTTGGCATGTTCTTCGATGCGCTTGGCCAGTTCAAACAACGGCGGCGCGCTCTTGAGCACGGTCTTGCCGGCGTTCTTGGCAGCAGCGTAGAAGCGCCCGCTCATCAGCTGCGCCAAGTAGCGGTTCAGCGCACCCACCGGCGGGCTGATGCTCATGTCGTTGTCGTTCAGGATCACCAGCAGATTGGTATCCGCAATGCCAGCGTTGTTCAGCGCTTCAAAGGCCATGCCGGCTGTCATCGCGCCATCACCAATGATAGCCACCACACGGCGGTCTTCGCCCTTGTGTTTGGCCGCCAGGGCCATGCCCAGGGCTGCCGAGATGGAGGTGCTGGAGTGTGCGGTGCCAAAGGTGTCGTACGCACTTTCGGTGCGCTGCGGGAAGCCGCTCAAGCCACCCAGCTGGCGCAGTGTTGACATGCGGTCACGACGGCCGGTCAGTATCTTGTGTGGATAGGTCTGGTGGCCCACGTCCCAGACGATGCGGTCTTCCGGCGTGTTGTAGACGTAGTGCAAAGCTACCGTGAGTTCGACCGTACCCAGGTTGGAACTGAGATGCCCCGTAGTCTGGGCCACGCTGCCCAGCAGGTAGGCGCGCAGCTCGTCACTGAGTTCGCGCAACTGGGCGCGCGGCACATCCCGCAGATCCTGCGGGTCATCAATGGTGTGCAACAGAGGATACTTATCTTTGGACATTTGCTATCTTTTTAGTAGCTACTTAACTATATTACTCGGGGGCTAGCGGCCAATTTCATCAAAACTATTTGGCGTCAAATGGCTCTGGCGCATCAATGCGCCCGGTTGACCACCATATTGGCCAGCGCACGCAGGGCCTCGGTGTGCGTCAAAGTGCCGGCATCCAGCGCGTTCAGGGCCTGACCCAACAACTGCTGGGCGTAGGCCTGGCTCGCCTGCAGGCCCATCAAGGATACATAGGTGGGCTTGTTGTTGTCGGCATCCTTGCCGGCGGTCTTGCCCAGCGTCGTGGAGTCGGCCGTCACATCCAGTATGTCATCGACCACTTGGAACGCCAAACCCATGGCCGCGCCATAGGTCTGCAGGGCTTGCAGCGCTTGGGCACTGGGCGCCCCACACTGGGCACCCATGACCACACTGGCCTGCAACAGCGCACCGGTCTTGAGCTCGTGCATCTGGCGCAGCTGGGATTCGGTCAAAGGCAGGCCCACGCTGGCCAGATCGATGGCCTGGCCACCAGCCATACCGGCGCTGCCCGCGGCCCGGGCCAGCAAGGCGCACAGCCGGGCTTGGGTGGCCGGTGCCACCGAACCGTCTTGCGGGGTCAGCAATTCAAAGGCCAATGCCTGCAGCGCGTCGCCAGCCAGCAGGGCGCTGGCTTCGCCAAACTGCACATGCACCGTGGGTTTGCCCCGGCGCAGCACATCGTTGTCCATGCAGGGCATGTCGTCGTGCACCAGAGAATACGCATGGATCAGCTCGACCGCGCAGGCGGCGCGCATGGCGGCCTCTAGCGTACCGTCGCCCTGCCCTGCATTGGCGTTACGGGGGGAGCTCTGGCACACAGCCTCATGTGCGGCCAGCACCAGCAGGGGGCGCAAGCGTTTGCCGCCGTCCAGCACCGAGTAACGCATGGCTTCCACCAATTGGGCGGGGGCACCGTGGCTCAGGCCCTGCGGTACGTCGGCGGTGACCCAGCGGCTCAGCGCCTCTTCGACCTGGTTCAGGCGAATGCTGCTCCAGGCGTCCAGGTCAAAACCCGCAAGCACCGATGCGGCTGGGCTGCGCTGTGGGGAATGCAGGGTGGGTTCGGCAGTCATGGTCGTGGCGCTCATTGGGGCTTCCACGCTTTCAGCGTGCCATCGTCCAGAACCTTGATCTGGTCTTCCACCGCCTGCAGCTTGTCGCGGCAGGCCTGCAGCAATTGCGCACCACGCTGGTAACCCGACAACAACTGGTCTAGCGGCATGGCACCCGATTCAAGCTGGCCCACCAGTTGCTCCAACTCGCCCAACGCGGCTTCGTAAGTGGCGGGCACGGGCGGGGCTGAACCGGCGTCGGCGGTAGGGTCGGATTTGGCGGGGGCCTTGGGCATGGGCTGGTCGAATAGAGGAATAGCAGCGGAATTCCGCAAAACGCGATTTTAGGCGCTTGCCGGGGCATGGGACAGAGGGGCATTGTGCCCCGGGGTACAATCCACAGCCCTAGGCAGCTCTCAAGGTAGCTGCCTCACCGAACCCCCGGCAACGGGGGTTTTGCTATCCAGAGGACCGAGATTGTGCAAACAATGTGCAAAAGTGACTTTCCACCGATCGTCAAAAAGCCCGCAAAGCCGCTAAGCATGCGGGTTTCGACAGAGTCAACAACAGGCACTCCGTCACAACTACCAGTCTCAAGCTACTTTGATACCGCGCTCTATCAGCGCGAGATGCAAACTATCTTCCAGAACGGGCCCCGCTATGTGGGGCATGCCTTAAGCGTGCCCAACGTGGGCGATTACTACGCCTTGCCGCAAGAGCAGGAGGGGCGCGCCTTGGTGCGCAATGCTGCCGGCGCCGTGGAACTGATTTCCAACGTCTGCCGCCACCGCCAGGCGCTGATGCTCAAAGGCCGTGACTCGCTGATCCACCCTGCCTCCGACAATGGCCGCCGCGTCGCCAGCGCGGGCGGCAATATCGTGTGCCCGCTGCACCGCTGGACGTATAGCGGCGCCAACACCGGCGCCTATACCAGCGGCACCCCTGCCCCGGCCGGCACGCTGATCGGTGCGCCCCACTTCGAGCAGGACCCCTGCCTGAACCTCAAAAACTACCCGCTGCAGGAGTGGAACGGCCTGCTGTTCGAGCAGAACGGCCGCCATGTGGCGGCTGATCTGGCCGGCATGGGCCCGCGCGCGGCGTTGGACTTTGATGGCTTTGTGCTGGACAAGGTCGTCATGCACGAGTGCAACTACAACTGGAAGACCTTCATCGAGGTCTATCTGGAGGACTACCACGTAGGCCCCTTCCACCCCGGCCTGGGCAAGTTTGTGACCTGCGACGACCTGAGCTGGCAGTTTGCCGACAACTACTCGGTGCAAACCGTGGGCGTGGCCGCGCAACTGGCGCGCGCAAATGCGGACGCTGGGGCCGGTGCTGGCTCACCCGTGTACGCACGCTGGCAAAAGGCGCTGCTGGACTACCGCAACGGCGTGCCACCCCAGCAGGGCGCAATCTGGCTGACCTACTACCCACACATCATGGTGGAGTGGTACCCGCATGTGCTGACCGTGTCCACGCTGCACCCTATGGGGCCCAACAAGACCATGAATATGGTCGAGTTCTACTACCCCGAAGAGATTGCCGCGTTTGAGCGCGAGTTCGTAGAAGCCCAACAGGCCGCCTACAACGAAACATGTCTGGAAGACGACGAGATCGGCGAACGTATGGACGCCGGCCGCGCAGCGCTTTATGCCCGTGGCGACGACGAAGCCGGGCCATACCAAAGCCCCATGGAAGACGGCATGCCGCATTTCCATAGCTGGTACCGCCGCCAAATGGGCAAGGTTTGAGTCGTGGGGGACACAAATCCGCGCCGGGCCGCCCCAAGCGGATTTAGCCCCTTCGGGGGGCAGCGACCCGCTCAGCGGCGGAGCGTGGGGGCTTCAATCTAGTGCAAGCCTTGTGGATGGTCCTGGGCGCGTTTCTGTTTGCCACCATGGCAGTCGGGATCAAGTTCGCATCCTCCAGCTTTGGCACGATGGAGCTGGTGTTCTACCGCGGCATCGTCAGCGTGGTTTTTATGGCGGTGGTGCTACGGGCACGCCGCACCCCGCTGCGTACCCCCGTACCCATGATGCACCTGTGGCGCAGCACCGCGGGTGTGCTGTCACTCAGCGCCTGGTTTTACGGTATTGCCCACCTGCCACTGGCCACCGCGATGACGCTGAACTACATGAGCGGCGTCTGGGTTGCGGCATTCGTCGTCGGCGGCGCCCTGCTGTATGGCCAGCCCCAGCGCCAGGGCCCCCTGATGGGTACGGTGCTGCTGGGTTTCGCCGGTGTAGTGATGACGCTGCGCCCCACCCTTGACCAAAACCAGCTGTTCGCCGGGGTCGTTGGCCTGCTGTCGGGCATTGGGGCGGCCCTGGCCTACCTGCAGGTGACGGCACTGGGCAAGGCGGGTGAACCCGAGTTGCGCACGGTCTTCTATTTTTCCATCGGCACCATGCTGGTGGGTGCGGTCGGGTCGCTGTTCACCGGGTTCACGCCGTGGTCGCAGGTGAGCTGGACGGCCGCGGCCTGGGTGATTCCGATTGGCGTGCTGGCCTCACTGGGCCAGTGGTGCATGACCCGCGCCTACAGCCAGGGCGCCACACTGGTCGTGGCCAGCATGCAATACACCGGCATTGTGTTTGCATCGATCTACAGCCTGACGCTGTTCGGCGAATACATTGCGCCGATCGGCTGGGCCGGTATTGCAGTCATTGTGGCCAGCGGTATCCTGGCGACCATACTGCGTTCGCGCGCGCTGCCCGACACCCCGGCAGAAGACCATTGATGATGAGAAAAGGCCCTATACCATGTACACCACCCTGATTTCCGTCGAGCAACTGCAAGCCCTGCGCGCCAGCGGCCAGCCCCACACCGTGTTCGACTGCAGCTTTCTGCTGACGGATGCACAGGCGGGCGATGCCATGTACGCCGAGGCCCACATCGCAGGCGCCGTCTACGCCCACCTTGACAAACACCTCAGCGCGGCAAAAGACCCCATTACAGGCAAACCGGTGCCCGGCAGCAGCGCATCCGGCGGGCGCCACCCGCTGCCCGCGCGCGAGACCTTTGCGGCCTGGCTGGGTTCGGTCGGTTTTGACAACACACAACAGGCCGTCGTCTATGACCGCCAGGGCGCGAACTACTGCGGCCGCCTGTGGTGGATGCTGAAATGGGCGGGCCATGAAAACGTAGCTGTGCTGGATGGCGGACTGCAGGCATGGCAGGCCGCCGGTGGCGCGGTCGAGGGCGGCGCCCAGCAGCAACACTCTGCGTCAAATTACGCTCTAGCCCCCGAGAAAACTGTGCTTACCGCTATAGATACTGTAGCAAGCAAGGTTGGAAAGTCTGCCGGGCCAGGTGGCCAGACCATCATCGACGCACGCGCCACACCACGCTTTCGCGGTGAGGTGGAGCCGCTAGACGCGGTGGCGGGGCACATCCCTGGCGCGTTGAATCGGCCGTTCAACCTGAACATTGGTACTGATGGGCGTTTTCGGCCGGCAGCGGAGTTGCGTGCGGAGTTTGATGCGTTGCTGGGTGCGCGCGCGGCTGAGACTGTGGTGCACCACTGCGGGAGCGGTGTGAGTGCTGTGCCGAACATCATTGCGATGGAGGTCGCGGGCTTGGGGCGTACGGCGTTGTTTGCGGGGAGCTGGAGTGAGTGGTGCAGTGATCCTTCTCGGCCTGTGGCGCAGGGGTGATGCTTTTTTTGTCTGCTTACTTCGGCTTTTTCACTTTCGATTTTTCCTCACTTTCCCCACTCTCCCCCCGCCCTCTCGCCCCGCCGGGCGAGAGGGGGCCTTAACAGCCGTATTTGGCCTTGTTTTTGAAGGTGGGACGTACACGCGCGTTGGCCAACATCAATCACCGAGCAGCCAGCACATTGACCAGACCGGCCTTCCCGGGGAAGGCCGTGCAAGACGGGGCGTTGCCAGCCGAAAAAGCCACAGCAGCGCCTTTTGCCCCACATTGAACGTGCCCCCTTAAAACAAGCGGCCAAATACGGCTGTTAAGGCCCCCCCTCGCCCGGCGGGGCGAGAGGGCGGGGGAGAGTGGGGAAAGTGAGGAAATAACGAATATGAAAAAGCAGGAGAAAGGAGAAAGCTCACCCATGCGCCAAATGGCTCATCACAGCCACCAACCCCATCCCCAACCCCAACCAGGTAACCTGCGCCAAGGTCTCCCTCAACGTCAACCTTTTCTGCAACTGCGGTATCAAATCCGCCAAGGCCACGTAGACAAAACTGCTGGAAGCAATGACAAGGAAATACGGCAGATAGCCCTGCAAGCTATCCACCAACCAATAACCAGCCAGCCCGCCCAGCGCGGTTACGGCCCCCGCCAATGACACCTTGACCAAGGCCATACGTTTGTTGCGGGCACCCGAGCGCAGCACCATCAGGTCGCCCATGTGGTGGGGCACCTCATGCGCCAACACGGCCAGCGCGGCGATGGCGCCCAGGCGCATATCGGCCATGAAGGCGGACGCGATCAGAATGCCGTCGCCAAAACAGTGCACGCTGTCACCCGTGAGGATGGCCCAGCTTCCGGGCTGAGCCGGGGCGTGTGCGTGGCCGGCGTGTGAATGGCCGGCGTGGCTGTCATCAGCATGCTGGTGATGATCTTGGGGGTGGTGGTGCTCATGCCCGTGGTGCCACAGCTCGGCCTTGTCCAGCAGAAAGAAAAACACCAGCCCGAGCAGCAGGGTCAAGAACAGGTCATGCGGACGTGCCTGGCTCTCAAAGGCTTCGGGCAGCAGGTGCATAAAGGCGGTAGCCATCAGCGCACCGGCCGCCATGCTGAGCATGTGTTGCGTGTAACGCGCCAACACGCCAAAGCTCAGGGCCGCCGCAAGCCACACGGAGCCAATCCCGGCAACCAGGGTTCCAATCAATATTGCTACCAAAGTCATAGCGTACTACGTAGATTCCTCGGGGGCTACAGCCCAAATTACCAAAACACAAAATAAAAACCGCCCCTGAGGGCGGTTCTCGCACAGGGCAATAAACGCCTAGACGCCGTGGCCCTTGAACCAATCCAGCGCACGCTGGAAACCGTCTTCCGCCGCTTCCTTGCGATAGCTGGGGCGGTAATCCGCATGGAATGCGTGGGGGGCTTGAGGGTACACCACAAACTCGCTGGCTTTGGCAGCTTTGTTGCCTTTGGCGCCCGCCTCGGCCAGCGCGTCCTTCATCTGGTTCACGGTGGTCAGCGGAATACCACCGTCCTGGCCGCCGTACAGGCCCAGCACCGGCGCCTTGAGCGTAGCCGCCAGTTCGACCGGGTGTTTGGGCGTGACCGGAGATGCAGCGCCCACCAAACGGCCATACCAAGCCACGCCGGCTTTGACGTTTTTGCTGTGTTCGGCATACAACCAGGTGGCGCGGCCACCCCAGCAGAAACCAGTCACACCCACGCGTTTGGTGTTGCCACCGTTTTCACCGGCCCATTGGACGGCGCCGTCTAGATCGGCCATGACCTGCGCATCCGGCACCTTGGCCACCACCTCGGCCAGCAGCTTGCTGACATCGGTGTATTTGCTGGCGTCACCCTGGCGGGCGTACAGATCGGGGGCGATGGCCAGGTAACCCGCTTTGGCGAAGCGGCGGCAGGTGTCGGCAATGTATTCGTGTACACCAAAGATTTCCTGCACCACCAGGATGATGGGCAGATTCTTTTTGCCTTCTGGAGCCGCGTAGTAAAACGGCACGGAGAAACCTTCCATGTCATAGATGCCTTCGCCTGCGGTCAGCCCGGTGGCGGGCGTCTTGACGGCGGTCTGCGCCATGATGGGCATGGCCGTAGCGGCGTAGCCGACGCCCAAGGCCGTCTTGAGCGCCGTGCGGCGGGTGGCGCCCGCTTCGGTGGATTTTCCTGGCAACAACGAATCCAGGCCGTTCTTCACATCATCCAGCATGTTCATCTCTCCGTCTTGGGGTGGTTGGGGGTCGAAAGCGTAGCAGTGTAGGCAGGAAATACTGTTCAGTGTGGGCCAAGGGGGTATTTCAGGCTCAGAAGGTTTCCCAGTCGTCGTCGCCACCTGCGGGTGTGTTCTTGGTACTGGTTTTTGCCGGGACCGCCGGTGTGTGCGCCAGTGCCATTTTCTTGGCTCCAGCGGGACGCGCAGCCGATGGGAGCGGGGCCGACTTGGCCGTGGGCCGGGTGACAGTTGGGGCTTTGACAGGGCTGGTGGCCCGCATGCTGGGCAGCACGCCGCCGTGTTCCGCAGCCCCCAGCTTGAAGACAGCCACGACCTGGACCAGGTCTTGCGCCTGGCCCTTGAGGCCGGTGGCCGCAGCGGCCATCTCTTCCACCAGGGCGGCATTCTGTTGCGTGGTCTGGTCCATCTGGGTCACAGCCTCGCCAACCTGGGCCACACCCGAGGCCTGCTCGCGGCTGGCCACGCTGATCTCACCCATGATGGTGGTAACGCGTTGGATGGAGCTGACCACCTCGGTCATCGTGACGCCGGCCTGGTCGACCAGGGTTGTGCCGTGCTCCACGCGCTCCACACTGGCGTTGATCAACTGCTTGATCTCTTTGGCCGCCTCGGCCGAGCGGCCCGCCAGGGAGCGAACCTCCGACGCCACCACCGCAAATCCGCGACCCTGCTCGCCGGCCCTTGCGGCTTCCACCGCAGCATTCAGCGCCAGGATATTGGTCTGGAAGGCGATGCCGTCGATAACGCTGATGATGTCCGATATCCTGCGGCTGGACTCGTTGATGCCTTTCATGGTCTCCACGACCTGGCAGACCACTTCTCCGCCCTTCACGGCCACGGTAGAAGCACTCATGGCCAACTGGTTGGCCTCACGGGCGGACTCGGCGTTCTGCTTCACGGTGGAGCCCAGCTCTTCCATCGACGCGGCGGTCTCTTCCAGCGCGCTGGCCTGTTGTTCAGTACGTGCACTCAGGTCGTTGTTGCCCTGTGCAATCTCGGCACTGGCGGTGGCAACCCCCTCGGCACTTTGGCGCACCTGGGCCAGCACACCCTGCATCTTGCCGACAAACTGGTTGTAGCTTTGGCCAATGGTGGCCAGTTCGTCCGTACCCTCGCCGGACAGGCGCAGCGTCAGGTCGCCACTGCCCGAACCAATTTCCTGCATGGTGTTGCGCAGCACCAGCAAACGGCCCAACAGGCGGGTCAACAACATGCCCATGAGTGCCACCGTCACCAAGGAAATCACAATACTGTTGATGAAAGACGCACGGGACATGGCGGTGATGCCGGCCAGTGCCTCGTCCTTGTGCAGGGCCACGACCAAGAGCCACTCGGTACCAGGGATGGGCTCCACATGCACCAGGCGGTCCACACCGTCTACCGTGACGTCGGCCAGGCTGTCCTTCGACAGGCTGAGCAGGTCCGAACCGCCCAGGGCCGGCGCAATCTCCGCAGCGGGCTTGAGCACCTTGGCCACGTTCTCGTGAACCATGACCTTGCCGCCCTTGCTGACGATGAAGCCAAAGGTGTTCGGCGTGGGGCGGATCGACGCCACGTTGGAGGCCACGCCGTCCATGAACACGTCTAGCGCCGTCACGGCCTTGACCGTGCTGCCGTCTTTAACTGCGCCGGCAAAGGTGATCACCAGCTTCTTGGTCGCGGCGTCCAGATAAGGTTCAGTCAAAGCAATCCCGCTGCCGGCAGAGGCCTGCTGGTACCAGGGGCGGCCCGTGGGGTCGTAGCCCGGGGGCAGATCCTGTTTGTCGGAGAAGATCATGCGTTTGTCGGGGAAACCCACATAAGCGGTGTCCACTCCCCCGGCAATTTTGGCCTGCTTCAATGCCTCCACCGGGTCCGCCATGTCGGCTGTGGCGGCCATGCTGCGCACTACCTGCTGGCGCGCAGCCACCCACAGGCCCACGCTTTCGGCGTGCGAACGCGCCAGTGCCGTCGTGGCGACCTTCAGGTCTTGCAGGGAGTGGCGCTTGGCGACCAGCATATTGGTCACCGTCAGAATGATCAGGCCGACAAAGGTCAGCAGACCAACGACGAAGATGATCCTGCTGCGCAGGCTTGAAAAAACAGGCATGTGTGTTGCTCCTTCATTCTTCCGACCAAAGCCATGGACGTCGCAATTCGCGTCCACAGCTTACTCGAAAGCACACGAACTGTTACAACTACTTTCAGTGCGCCTTGTCCCAGTTCGGGCCCACACCGACCTCCGCCAACAACGGCACTTTCAGGTCCGCCACGCTGGCCATCAGGCGCGGAATCTCGGTCTTGAGCCAGTCAACCTCACCTTCGGGCACCTCAAACACCAGTTCGTCGTGCACCTGCATGATCATCTTGGTGGCGCGTTTTTCGTCATCCAACACCTGTTGCACCTTGTTCATGCTGAGCTTGATCAGGTCGGCCGCCGTGCCCTGCATGGGCGCGTTAATGGCGGCGCGCTCCAGGCCGGCTAGTTGTGCGCCCTTGGCATTCTTGATGCCGGCAAGCTGCAGGCGCCGGCCAAACACGGTTTCCACATAACCCTGCTTTTTGGCCAGTTCACGCGTGGTCTCCATATAGGTCTTGACGCCGGGATAACGTTCAAAATAACGGGCGATGTAGTTTTTGGCCGCCGTGTTGTCTATGCCCAGGTTGCGCGCCAGGCCAAAGGCACTCATGCCGTAGATCAGGCCGAAGTTGATGACCTTGGCATAACGACGCTGCTCGCTGCTGACCTGGTCTACCGGCACGGCAAACACTTCGGCGGCCGTGGCGCGGTGCACATCCAGCCCGCTATGGAAGGCGCTGAGCAGGGCATCATCACCACTGATGTGGGCCATGATGCGCAACTCGATCTGCGAGTAGTCGGCGCTGGCAATCACACTGCCCGCAGGTGCCACAAAGGCCTCACGCACACGCCGGCCTTCGGGTGTGCGGATGGGGATGTTCTGCAGATTGGGGTCGTTGCTGGACAGGCGCCCGGTAATGGCCACGGCCTGCGCATAGTGCGTGTGCACGCGGCCGGTGCGAGGCAATGCCAGTTGGGCCAGCTTGTCGGTGTAGGTGCCTTTGAGCTTGGCCAGGCCGCGGTGCTCCAGCAGCTTGGCGGGCAGCGGGTAATCTTCGGCCAACTTCTCCAGCACTTCTTCGTCGGTGCTGCGCGCGCCGGTTGCAGTTTTCTTCACGACCGGCATGCCCAACTTGTCGAAGAAGATTTCACCCAGTTGTTTGGGGCTGCTCAGATTGAAGGGTTGGCCCGCAATCTCGTAAGCCTCGGTCTCCAGTTGCAGGATGCGCTGGCCCAGCGCATGGCTCTGGGCGGCCAATGTGGGGGCGTCAATCAGCACGCCATTACGCTCAATGCGGTACAGCGTCTCGCTGCTTGCTATCTCCAGCTCGTAGATGAATTTGAGTTTGTCATTGGCTTCGAGTTGTGGCCAAAGTGCGCCATGCACGTCCAGCGTCTGGTCCGAGTCTTCGCAGGAATATTCGGCGGCCTTGGCAATCTCGACCTGGTCAAACGGTATCTGGCTGGCACCCTTGCCGCACAGGTCTTCATAGTTGATACCGCTGCGTCCTACGTGGCGCTCGGCCAGGCTGGCCAAACCGTGCGGCATATGCGCCTCCAGCACATAGCTCTGCAGCATGGTGTCGTGGGCATAGCCCTGCACGTCTATGCCGTGGTTGGCAAATACATGGCGGTCGTACTTGATGTGCTGGCCCAGCTTCTTGGCAGCAGGGTTTTCCAGCCAGGGCTTGAGCTTGGCCAACACCTCGTCGCGGTTCAACTGGGCGGGAGCATCGGGGTAGCGATGGGTCAGCGGAATGTACGCAGCCTCGCCCGGTTTGACGCTAAAGGAGATGCCCACGATCTCGGCGCGCATCTCATCCAGCGACGTGGTTTCGGTATCGACGGCGACCAACTCTGCGGCCTGCAGGCGCGCCAGCCACAAGTCCAGCGACTCCCAGGTGAAGATGGTGTCGTAGACCAGATTGGTGGCATTGCGTGTACCTCCCAGTTCCGGTGCTTCGTCGAACAGGCCCGGCGCAGCACTACTAGCGGTGCGGTTGCTCTGGTTTACCTTGATCAACTCCGGTGGTACGGCCTGGCTGTCCAGCGTCTTGACCAGGCCCTTGAAGCCATAACGTTCGCCGAAAGCCCGCAGCGCCCCGCTATCCTGGCCACGAATAGCCATCTCCTCCAGTGACGGAAGGCCAGCGAGGTGGCCATCCATACTGCAATCGGTTTTGATGGTCAGCAGCTCACGCCCCTTGGGCAGCCATTCCAGTGCGTTGCGCAAGTTCTCGCCCACTACGCCTTTGATCTCGCCCGCGCGCGCAACCAATGCCTCCAGCGAGCCATACTCCAGCAGCCATTTGACCGCTGTCTTGGGCCCAACCTTGGGCACGCCCGGAACGTTGTCGACCTGGTCGCCCACCAGCGTCTGGTAGTCCAGCATCAGACGCGGTGGCACACCGAATTCGGCTTCGACCCCGGCGACGTCACGGCGGCGGTCATTCATGGTGTCGATTACGGTAATGTGTTCGTTGACCAGTTGGCTCAAATCCTTGTCGCCGCTGGAAATGATGACGTTCACTCCTTGCTGCGCCGCGCAGTGGGCCAGCGTGCCGATCACGTCATCGGCCTCCACACCCGCCACGGTCAGCACCTTCCACCCCAGCAGGGAAACAACTTCGTGGATGGGGTCTACCTGCGAGCGCAGGTCATCCGGCATGGGTGAGCGGTTGGCCTTGTACTGGGGGTACAACGCATCCCGGAAGGTAGGTCCCTTGGCATCGAATACACAGGCCGTGTAATCGGCCCGCACGTCCTTGCTGAGCTTTTGCATCATATTGATCATGATGCGGATGGCACCGGTCTTTTGCACCGTGCCATCGGGCAGCGTGGTACTCAAGGATTCGCCACCCGCGAAAAAGGCACGGTAGAGGTAGCTGGAACCGTCTACCAGCAGCAGGGTTTTCTTGTCAGTCATGCGTGCATTTTGCCCGTGATTGTCGCCCCAACGGTTGCCCACTGCGTGTGGCGCCCTGCCCCCGAGGGGGCCGCGTTTGCCAAAACCCCAAGTCCACACCTTGGGGCGGCCCGGCGGTGAAACATTGCCCACTGCATCAGAGGCGCGGCAGCATGCGCTCTACAATCCAGGCGCGCACTTCTCTCCACCTACCATCACCCGGCCCGCCCCGTCTGAACCGGGGCAGGCTTCTGACTCTCGGGCTCACTGACACATGGCGGTTTACACAGAGGTCTCATTCGACGAGGCCAAGGAATTCTTGCAAGGCCTTCAATTGGGCACCCTCCAGACGCTGGCGGGTTGTTCGGGCGGTATCGAAAACACCAACTATTTCGCCACCACCGACGAGGCGGCCTATGTACTGACGCTGTTTGAGCGGCTGAGCATGGAGCAGCTGCCCTTTTACCTGCGGCTGATGAAACACCTGGCACACCACGGTATCCCGGTGCCGGACCCCGCCACCAACCGCGACGGTGACGTCGTGCATATGCTCAAAGGCAAACCGGCCGCCGTCGTCAACCGCCTGCGGGGCAAAAGCGAACTGACGCCGACTGCGGCTCATTGTGCAGAGGTCGGCGCGATGCTGGCTCGCATGCACCTGGCTGGGCGCGATTTCAGCATGCAGCAGCCCCATCTGCGCGCGCTGGACTGGTGGAACGAAACGGTTCCGGTCATCCTGCCCTTTGTACCCGCTGACCAGGCTGCGCTACTGCAAAGAGAATTGGCGTACCAAAACCACGTGGCCACGTTCGCGGCCTATGGTGCCCTGCCCCGCGGCCCCATCCATGCCGATCTTTTCCGCGACAACGTGATGTTCGAGACCACCGATAGCGATGCGGGGCAACCCAAGCTCACCGGCTTCTTTGACTTTTACTTCGCGGGCATCGACAGCTGGCTGTTTGACATCGCCGTGTGTCTAAATGACTGGTGCATAGACCTGGCTACAGGCAAGCGCAATAGCGAACGCACACAGGCCTTCATGCGGGCCTACGTTGCGGTGCGGCCGTTGCAGACCCAGGAGCGCCAGCTGCTGCCCGCCATGGCCCGTGCCGCGGCACTGCGTTTCTGGATTTCCAGGTTATGGGACTTGCACCTGCCACGCGAAGCGGCGGTTTTGCAGGCCCATGACCCGGACCATTTCCACCGCGTGCTGCGCCAGCGTATCCTCCATCCACTGACATCCACCGACACCACCACTGCATGAAACTAAACATCGTCCCGGCCAGCCGGGGCGCCCAATGGGTCAAGTTGGGCATCAAAACTTTTTTCAGGCAACCTCTGGCGCTGTCGGGGCTGTTCTTTATTTTTCTGGCCGTGATGTCCGTTCTCAATGTACTGCCCATTGTGGGCAGCGTGCTGGCCTTTGTATTGATGCCGGGCGTCACACTGGGGCTGCTGGCCGCCAGCCGGGAAGCCAGCGACGGCAAGTTTCCAATGCCCACGATTCTGGTGACGGCATTTCGATCCGGCGCCGAGCAGCGTCGACACATGTTGGTCCTGGGCGCGCTATACACGGTGTGTATCGTGCTCATCGTATGCGCGACGCCCCTCATCGATGGCGGAAGCTTTGCCAAAATGATGTTGCTGGGCGAGCCCGTCTCCGCCGAGGCCCGCCAGCAGATGGATTTCCAGTGGGCCATGTTGTTTGCATCAGGCTTGAACATGCCGCTGACCATGCTGTTTTGTCACGCCGCCGCCTTGATCCACTGGCATGGCGTCCCACCGGTCAAGAGTGTGTTTTTCAGCCTCGCAGCCATTGCGGGTAATTTCCGGGCGTTTGTCGTCTACGGCTTGGTCTGGATGGGCGTTTTTCTGGGGTTTGCCACCCTCATGGCGACACTGGTGGCGGCCTTGGGCGGCGTTGAAGCTGTTGTTGCGGTAGCCTATCCAGCAGCCATGCTTATCGCTACCATGGTCTTCACGTCGATCTACTTCACATTTCAGGACAATTTTGAGCGCACTCCAGGAGATGACACATGACACAACACTATCTAGAAGGCAGAAACGAGAGCGAGTTGCTCTGGTTCCAGCGCCGCAGTTTTTTACAAGCCGCCGCCGCATGGACGGCGGTCGGAAGCCTGGGTGCCGCCCACGCACAGGCACGTGGCAATGTGGTAGAGCTGCGCGGTGACGCGACCGTTAACGGCCAGACCCTGCTGCCGAACCAAACGGTGCAGACTGGCGATGAAATCGTCACCGGCCCGCGTTCCACACTGTTTTTTGTGGTCGGCAACTCGGCTTTCCATGTGCGGCAGAACTCCAGCATGATGGTCGAGCGCGGCCCCACCATCAATGCGGTCAGCCTGCTACGCCTGCTGACCGGTGCCGTCGTCAGCGTCTGGGGCAAGGGCAGCAGCCGCCAGATCACGACGCCCACGCTCACCGCCGGCATACGCGGTACGGGCGTCTACACCGAGGTGTTCTCCAAACAGGGCGGGCGCACCTATTTCTGCAACTGCTACGGTGTGGTGGACCTAGCCTCAGGCGCAGACCGGGAAACTTCCGAGTCAAGCTACCACCAGGCCGTCTGGGGTGAGCCGGCCCTGGATGGTCGAGCCTCTTTGACACCCGCCCGCGCCATCAACCATACGGACGAAGAGCTTGAGTATCTGGCGCGCCTGATAGGCGATCGGACGGCTTGGCAGATCAGTGGTAAAAAAGGCAGCAAGGACATGGAACGCGAATACGGGGGTTGATGCACCCAGTGTTGCCAAACGCACAACAAATCCCCCAAACAACATCAAAAAAGCGGTAGAAGGTGTTGATTTGTCTTGTTTTTATGGTTCAGCTCGACTGATAATGAAAACCGTTGAGGGCGCGGAAATGGCGTCTTTGTTTTTATAACCTTGGATAAAGGGGGCTACCTTGATTCCCAAAACTCTGATGCAATTGGCAATCGGTGCCGGCGCTCTGTTGCTGGTCGGCTGCGCTACGTCGCCGATTCCGGTTTCTGCAAACTTTCCCCTCACAGTTGAGCCCAAAGTTCGATCTGCTGGCCATTGGAACCTGGTGTCCAATGATGTGGTGAAACAGACCCTGGACTCCTTGGGCAAACTGGGCGTCAGCGGCAATCTGTATGTCGCAACACCCGCCAATGCCTCCGCATTTGACCGCGCCTTCCAGAACTTCTTGATAACGGATCTGGTCAAAGCCGGCCGCGTGGTGCAACAGTTCCCGGACAGGGCGCTGGAAGTCAGCTACCAGACCCAGGTGGTACGCCACAATAGCCCGCGCCCTCACTTTATTCCCGGACGTTTCACCATGATTACCGCAGGTCTGTATGCAGCCTACGGTCTGGGTTTGGCACCCGTGGGTGAAAAAATGCTTGGCGGTCTGCATGCTGCGGTGGGTGCGGATTACCTCGCCAGCGTTTATTCCGGCGGACCTACCCACACTGAGTTGATCCTGACCACCACCATCGCCCAAGGCGGGCGTTACCTGGTGCGTAAGACTGACATCTACTACGTGGAAGAAGAAGACACCTCCTTGCTGCAATACCGAGCTTCCGCTCCCGTCCTGAAGGTAGTAGGCCCATGAACTACAAACTGATTCTCTCTGCGTTCGCGGCGGTGGCCGTATTGGGTGCCTGTGGCATGCCAGGCAATGTCCGCACGGACCCCACCTACGATGATGCTGCAGCCAGCAAGTTCGTTGCGATGAACAAAGACGCAGTCAGCCAGCTGACCGCCAACCTCGACCGCGGCGGAGATACGCCCGTTCTGGTAGCTACCATCGTCAATGTCAACGACATGCGCCGCACCGCCCCCTTGGGTCGCACGCTGTCGGAGCAGTACGCCTCGCAAATGGCGAATGCCGGCTTCAATGTCAAGGAAATGAAGTTGCGTGGCGACGTCTTCATCCGCGAAGAAACCGGTGAGCTGCTGTTGTCCCGTGAGATTAAGGACATTGCCCGCAGCCATAACGCCAGCATGGTGCTGGTCGGTACCTACTCGGCCGCCGCCAACTTCACCTATGTCAGTCTAAAGTTTGTACGTACCGAAGACAGCCGCATCATCCGCGCTTATGACTACGCCTTGCCCAACGACAAGGACGTATCCAAGCTGCTGCAGGTTGCGAACCCCAACGCGCGCTAAAAGCTTTAGCCCCCAAGAAAAAGCCCGGTTCTGCCGGGCTTTTTCTTTTCTCTCAGTCAAGGAACCGGGGTCAGCTTGGCCACGCTGAGTGCCAGCCACTTGGTGCCATGCCGCGGGAAGTTGATCTGGGCCCGGGCGTCATCGCCTGAACCCTCCAGCGTCAGCACGGTGCCTTCACCAAACTTGGCGTGGAACACCAGCATCCCTAAGCGCAGCCCATGCTTGCTGGACTCTTCCTTGCGCACAACGCTTTGGCCAAATTGACCGCTAGCCCCTGTGTAAGCTGAATAGTTCGCTCCTGATTGAATAGCAGAATCGGCGTTCCAGCCACGACCAAAGCTTTGATTCTTGGGCGTTAGCCACTTCAATGCGGCCTCCGGCAACTCTTCGAAGAAGCGGCTCTTCATATTGAAGCGGGTCTGGCCGTGCAGCATGCGCGATTGCGAGTGACTCAGGTAGAGCCGTTTGCGCGCCCGGGTGATGGCCACGTACATCAGGCGTCGCTCTTCCTCCAGGCCCTCTCGATCGTTCAGCGAGTTCTCGTGCGGGAACAGCCCTTCTTCCATGCCGGTAATGAAGACGGCGTCAAATTCCAGGCCCTTGCTGGAGTGCACCGTCATCAGCTGGATGGCATCCTGCCCGGCCTCGGCCATGTTGTCGCCAGCCTCCAGCGCTGCGTGCGTCAAAAATGCGACCAGTGGCGACAGGGTCTCACCGGTTTCGCCCAGCACATCGGGCGGCAATTCGGGGGCATTCATGTCCAGCCCCTGGCTGGCCGGGCTCTGGCCTGCCGCAACCACAGTGGTCATGGCTGCGGTGTCCCGGCCAAAACCCTCCTGCATCACGAAACTCTCGGCCGCGTTGACCAGTTCGTCCAGATTCTCCAGACGGTCCGCACCTTCGCGGTCGGCCTTGTAGTGCTCGACCAGGCCGCTGTGGTCCAGCGTTTGCGCAATGATGTCACGCAAGTTCATACCTGCCGTTTGTTCGCGCAGCACATCCATCTTCGCTACAAATCCGCCGATTACCGCGCCGGCACGCCCGGGCAGCACACTCACCGCGTCGTGCAGGGAGCAGCCCTGGGCGCGCGCCAGGTCTTGCAGCTGCTCCAGGCTGCGTGCGCCAATGCCACGCGCCGGAAAGTTGACGACCCGCATGAAGCTGGTGTCGTCATTGGGGTTCTCCAGCAGGCGCAGATAGGCCAGCGCATGTTTGATTTCGGCGCGCTCAAAAAAGCGCAAACCGCCGTACACGCGGTAGGGCAAGGCGGCATTGAACAACGCAGTCTCGATCACCCGGCTTTGCGCATTGCTGCGGTAGAGCACAGCGATTTCTTTGCGCTGAAAGCCGGCCTCGGTGCCGTTGTCGCGCACCAGTTGTTTCATCTCCTCGACCATCCACTGCGCTTCGGCAAAATCGGTGGGCGCCTCGTAGACACGTACGGGCTCGCCAGCACCCTGGTCCGTGCGGAGATTTTTGCCCAGGCGTTTGCTGTTGTGGCTGATCAGCGCATTGGCCGAGTCCAGGATGTTGCTGTAGCTGCGGTAGTTCTGCTCCAGCTTGATCTGGTGCTGCACATTGAACTCGGTCACAAAGTCAGCCATGTTGCCGACGCGCGCACCGCGGAATGCGTAAATGCTTTGGTCATCGTCGCCCACTGCAATCACGGCGCCACCGGGCGTGTCGGGGCTGCCGTTGGCGCCCTGCCCAGCCAGCATCTTGATCCAGGCGTATTGCAGCTTGTTGGTGTCCTGGAACTCGTCGATCAAGATATGGCGAAACCGCCGCTGGTAATGCGCACGGATCGGGTCGTTATCGCGCAGTAACTCATAGGCGCGCAGCATCAGCTCACCAAAGTCGACCACACCTTCCCGCTGGCACTGGTCTTCATACAACTGGTAGATATCAACCTTGCGCCGGGTCTCCTCGTCGCGCACTTCCACCATGTTTGGGCGCAGGCCGTCTTCCTTGCAGCCGCCGATAAACCATTGCATTTGTTTGGCCGGAAAACGTTCGTCATCGATGTTGTTCTGCTTGCACAGCCGCTTGATGGCACTGAGCTGGTCCTGGGTATCCAGGATTTGAAAGGCCTGCGGCAAATTGGCCATCTTGAAGTGTGCACGCAAGAAGCGGTTGCACAGGCCATGGAAAGTGCCTATCCACATGCCCCGCACATTGACGGGCAACATCGCACCGAGCCGCGTCATCATTTCCTTGGCCGCCTTGTTCGTGAAGGTCACAGCCAGAATACCGCCAGGGGCTACGTAACCGTTCTGTAACAACCAGGCAATGCGGGTCGTCAATACGCGGGTCTTGCCCGAGCCTGCGCCAGCCAGTATCAGCGCGTGTTCTGCCGGCAATGTGACTGCGGCGCATTGCTCTGGGTTCAGGGTGGTCAGGAGGGATGAAGTGGCGCCGGGACCGGTGGTGGGGATGGAAAACATGCTTGATTGTAGAAAGCCCCAAGTAACTGGTCTGGCCGCTCTCTAGGTGTCTTCCCGAATGCGCGCCAAAACGCACTGGCAACCAGTATCATGACCCAGGCTATACCACGTTAAGGCGCTACGCTGCATGATGTTTACAAACAAGCTTCTCAAGTTACTTCTGCTTGCAAATATGGCCATGCTCTTGGGCACAGCCAGTCTGGCGGGAACATTGGATATCGGTGGTGTGAAGGTTGAAGAGTCACTCACCATCTACAACAACACGCTGCTACTCAATGGCGCAGGCCTGGTGTCCAACGGAAAAACACCGAGTTATGTAGCGCAAATCTATGCAAAACAGAAGTTCAAGACGCTGGACGAACTGTTTGCCGTGCCTGGCCCCAAAAGGCTGGTGCTGACCGCCGTCAAGGAAGTGGACACCGGCCCCATCGTCAAGATGTTCAACCGCAGTGTGGACGAAACGGCTGGCAAGAGTGACCGCGCCAAACTGATTCCCGGCCTGATGAGCATTGGTGAAATTTTCAAAGCCAACCGCGTGCTCAAGCCCGGTGAGGTCATGACTATGGACTGGGTACCCATTTCGGGATTGGTCATCTACCTGGGCGGCAAGCTGCAGGGACAGCCCTACCGCGAGCCCGAATTGTTCAGGGCCGCCATGGGGGTCTGGATGGGCGAATTTCCCGCCGATGCCAAGGTCAAAGAGTCCTTGCTGGGTCATATGTGACACACCCTACACACGCAGAGCTGAGTTGTATACAATCAGTCACCGGGCCCAAGCAATTGGGACCCGGTTTTTTTATGCCGGGTCCCCATCCAAGCGCCTATTCTTGAAATCAGACTTAAGGAGCTTGGGCTATGGAAATTTTTGACTACGACAACATCCTGCTGTTACCCCGCAAGTGCCGCGTGGAAAGCCGTTCGGAGTGCGACGCGGGGGTGGAACTGGGGGGACGCAAGTTCCGCATCCCCGTTGTACCGGCCAATATGAAAACCGTGGTCAGCGAAGAGATTTGTGTCTGGCTGGCGCAAAACGGTTACTTCTATGTGATGCACCGTTTTGACTTTGACAACCTGCAGTTCGTCAAGGACATGAAGGCCAAGGGTCTGTTCGCATCCATCTCTCTGGGTGTCAAACCACCCGACTACGCCACGGTGGACGCCTTGCTGGCCCAAGGCCTGACGCCCGAATACATCACCATCGACATCGCCCACGGCCATGCCGACAGCGTGAAGAACATGATTGCTTACATCAAGGACAAGCTGCCCGCCAGCTTCGTCATCGCCGGCAATGTGGCGACACCTGAGGCGGTCATCGACTTGGAAAACTGGGGCGCCGACGCAACCAAGGTTGGCATCGGTCCGGGCAAGGTCTGCATCACTAAACTCAAGACGGGTTTTGGCACCGGTGGCTGGCAATTGAGCGCGCTGAAGTGGTGTGCCCGCGTGGCGACCAAACCCATCATCGCCGATGGCGGTATCCGTGAACACGGCGATATTGCCAAGAGCATCCGCTTTGGTGCCACCATGGTCATGATCGGTTCCATGCTGGCCGGCCACGAGGAAAGCCCCGGCCAGACCGTGGAAGTGGACGGCAAGTTGTACAAGGAATACTACGGCTCCGCCAGCGACTTCAACAAGGGGGAATACAAGCACGTCGAAGGCAAACGCATCCTGGAGCCAGTCAAGGGCAAGCTGGCCGACACCATGGTCGAGATGGAGCAGGACATCCAAAGCTCCATCAGCTACGCCGGTGGCAAGAAGCTGATGGATATCCGCAAGGTCAACTACGTCACGCTCGGTGGGGACAACGCGGGTGAACACCTGCTGATGTAAGAAATAGTTGCCAGCCTAAGCCCTCCAGCAGGGGAGTTGGGGTGAGCGCCAAAGTGAGGTAAAGGGGGGCGGAGGACACGAACGGCGGCGCTTACCTCAACTCTCCTGCGGGCACACTGCAATAACATTGTCAGTCGCCTGACAGCAATCGCTTCCCAACTGCCAACCCAGAGAAGCAACTGCGGGGTATTCTGGTGCCATGCGGAGGATGACAGCATGAAAATTGCAGTACTAGGTATTGGCCTGATGGGCTTTCCTATGGGGCGCCGTCTGTGCGAGGCCGGGCACACGGTTCATGTCTGGAACCGCACGTTGAGCAAGGCGCAACGTCTGGCCAGTGCCGGAGCCATCGTCCACACCCAGCCAACTGAGGCCGTTCGCAATGTGGACATCGTCGTCACCCTGCTGGACAACGGCTCCGTCGTCGGCCAGGTCCTGTTTGATATGGGCGTGGCCGACGCCATGCCGAGCAACTGTCTGGTGGTTGATATGTCATCCATCAAACCGGTAGAAGCCAGGGACCACGCAGCACGGCTCAATGAGCGGCATATCGCCTACCTGGATGCACCGGTATCCGGTGGCACCATAGGCGCAGACAACGGCACACTGGCCATCATGGTCGGCGGCAAGGCCAGCATCTTTGAGCGTGCACTACCCATTTTGAACGTCTTCGGCCGCGCTACCCATGTGGGTCCCACCGGTGCAGGCCAGTTGACCAAGCTGGCCAACCAGATGATAGTGGGCGCAACGATAGGTATCGTGGCCGAAGCGCTGCTGCTGTGCGAACGTGGCGGTGCCCATATGGGCAAGGTCAAGGAAGCCATCACCGGTGGTTTTGCCGACAGCCGCATCCTGCAAGTTCACGGTCAACGCATGGTGGAGCGCGACTTCACGCCCCGCGGGCGCATGTCAGTGCAACTCAAGGATTTGCGCAACGCCATGGCCACCGCTGGCGAGGTTGGTTTTGATGCGCCCATCACGGCGTTATTCGAACAGTTGTATACCCAAAGCATCGAACATGGCTTGGCCGACTTGGACCACTCTGGCCTGTTTGTCGAACTGGCCAGCCGCAACGGCATGGCCTGAAATTCTTACGCGCATAAAAAAGGACCCGGCAAGGGTCCTTTTTTATTTGCCGACGGTCAAGCCGTCAACAGTGATGATCAATCAAACGTGCGGGCTGCGCGCTTCTTGGCGTCACGGGGCACAAACACCTTGCCAGCATTGCCTGGCTTCACACCCATGGGCTTGCTGAAGGCAGGCTTGCGGGCAGCGAAGTCGCCGCGCGGAGCGCCACCACCGAAGTCAACACGGGGTGCGTCAAAGTTACCACGTGGGGCCTGGAAGTCACCACGGGGAGCGAAGTCGCCACGGGGAGGACGTGCATCACCGCGGGGAGCGCCTTGGCCGCCGGCAAAGCGGTCGTTAAAACCACCCTTGCGTTCGTAGCTGAAGCCTTCTTTGGCTGCGCCACCGAAGTCACGTGCGCTGTTGCCAAAGTCGCGGGGGCCGCTGGCAGGTGGGCGTCCACCAAAGCCGCCTCCACCACCGTGGCTACCGCGGTTTCCACCAAAACCACCTTCACGGGGGCCGTTGCTGAACTTGCGGTCACGGTCGCCGCCGAAGCCGCCACCTGGATTGGGACGACCAGCAAAGCTGGGGCGCGACTCGGGTGCACGCTGCTGTGGCTCCAAACCAGGAATCGTTTCAGCCTTGATGGGCTGGCGTGTGTAAGCTTCGATGTCGAAAATCTTGCGGCGGTCGCGCATTTCGGCAAAGGTGATGGCCAAGCCATCGCGACCAGCACGGCCGGTACGGCCAATGCGGTGTGTGTAGTCTTCGGCCTTCATCGGCAAGCCGAAGTTGAACACGTGGGTGATGGTGGGCACGTCAATACCGCGGGCAGCCACATCAGTTGCCACCAGAATTTGAACTTGACCATTGCGCAATGCCATCAGGCGGCGGTTGCGCAGACCCTGGCTCAGGGCACCGTGCAGAGCCACAGCGTCAAAGCCGTCTTGTTGCAGGTCGTTGGCCAAGCCGTCGCACTCGATCTGGGTGCTGGCAAACACGATGGCCTGGTTGATACCGGCGTCGCGCAACCAGTGGTCCAGCAGCTTGCGCTTGTGTTGGGCGTTGTCGGCCCAGAACAGCACTTGCTTGATGTTGACGTGTTTTTCTTGTGGGTTGTCGATGGTCACGCGCTGGGGTTCGCGCATCACGCGGGCAGCCAACTGTTGAATACGTGGAGCGAAGGTTGCGCTGAACATCATGGTCTGCTTGCGGCCAATGGTGAGCTGGTTGATTTCAGCCAGGTCATCGGAGAAGCCCAGGTCCAACATACGGTCGGCTTCGTCCACCACCAAGAACTGAACTTGGTCCAGCTTGATTTGCATGGAGCGTTGCAGATCCAGCAAACGGCCAGGTGTAGCAACGACCAAATTGGCGTTTTGCAGCTTGGCGATTTGCAATTGGTACGGCATGCCGCCCACGATGTTGGCAATGCGCAGACCGCGGCAATGTTGCACCAGGTCGATCGCATCGTTGGCCACTTGTTGTGCCAGTTCGCGGGTTGGGCAAACGATCAGGGCGCCAGGAGCTGGTGCCTTGAAATTGCGGGCATTGGTAGGGTCTTTGCGCTTGGGGCGCTTGGGGGGTGCTTCACCGCGGGCAGTGGCTTCGGCCACTTCGCGCTCGAAGGCGGCGCGCTCGTCGATTTCGGCTTGGGCTTGTTGCTTCAGCAGGGTGTGCAACACGGGCAGCAAGAAGGCTGCAGTCTTGCCGCTGCCGGTCTGGCTGGAGACCATCAAATCGATAAACTTGCCGGCCTTTTCGCCTGCGCTGTCGCCAGGCAATGCCAAAGGAATAGTCTTCAGCTGAACCGATGTGGGTTGGGTGTAGCCCAAATCCTTTACGGCATTCACCAACTCGGGCGCCAGGCCCAGCAGCACAAAGCCGTTGGGTGCTTCTGGCACGTCGGAAACTTCGGGCGTATCGATGTCAGTGCTGGCGTCGGCTGCAACTACAGCGTCGCTGGCGAAAGATGTGTTGGAGAGAATTTCGGCAGGCGCAAAGGCACCTGTCACTTCAAAAGCGTCAGTCATTTTTTTCTCACACGCGAGTGCCGCAGAAACTGCGACTGCTCCGTCAATGGTTAAAAAACATCAACCATCAAACGGAACCTGCGTCTGAAAAACTGTTCAGCGCTTGGGGCCCGACTTTGCGAACCCGGTGAATGAAGGGAGATGTACAAATATGCGCCACTGATTGCAGCGCAGCCGTCGATTATGGCATGAATTCGGGTTTCTACCTAATTCTTTTTTGACTGGCAACAACTTAAGGATGTGCTGATTAAGGTCCACGCCCCAGAGGATTGACTCGTTAGATCCAGATGAAACAACAAACCCTTGCCATGGCAGCCGACCAGACGTTCGAGA
>JAYSZJ010000121.1:0-5398 GCA_043738115.1 Rhodoferax sp.
GGCCATGCACAGAGTCGTATTGCAGCATGTAGGCCAGGTAGTCAGGCTCCAGCAGGTCGTTGATACCAACGACTTCGATGTCGCTGAAGTTTTGCAGGGCCGAGCGCAACACGTTGCGTCCGATGCGGCCAAAGCCGTTGATACCGATCTTGATAGTCATTTGCTTCTTTCGTAAATAAAAAAACGGAAACCTAACTTAAGCTCAACCAAACCAGGGCTTTGGCGCGGGGTGCCCGACGCCAACGCTTTCCTTATGCCTTGCGCTGCAACACTGATTGCACGGTGTCCGCCACGTTTTCAGCGGTGAAGCCAAAGTGCTTGAACAGTACCGGCGCGGGCGCCGACTCGCCGAAGGTGTCCAGGCCGACCACGGCGGACACGCCGTACTTCCACCAGCCGTCGGTGGAACCCATTTCAACCGCTACGCGGGGCAGGCCTGCGGGCAGCACTTCGGACTTGTAGGCGGCGCTTTGGGTGTCGAATGTGGTGTTGGAGGGCATGGAGACCACACGCACAGCAATCTTGCGTTCGGCCAGCACCTTTTGCGCATGCAAAGCCAGCTGCACTTCGGAGCCGGTGGCGATGATGACGGCTTGCGCCTTCTTCTTCAAACCCACTTCGGTGGGCTCGGCCAGCACGTAGGCTCCCTTGCTGATGGCGTCGATGCCGCTGGCGTCGGGGGCAGCAGCCGAGTCACCCTTGGGTGCGTAGCTGATGTTCTGCCGGCTCAAGAGCAACGCGGTGGGTTTGCTCTTGTTCTGCAAAGCGACGGTCCAGGCCACGGCGGTTTCAGCCGTATCGCCCGGACGCCATACGTCCAGGTTGGGGATCAAGCGCAGGGATGCGGCGTGTTCCACCGACTGGTGGGTAGGACCGTCTTCGCCCAGGCCGATGGAGTCGTGCGTGAACACGTGGATCACGCGCTGCTTCATCAGCGCGGCCATACGGATGGCGTTGCGGCTGTAGTCGCTGAAGGTCAAGAAGGTGCCGCCGTAGGGGATAAAACCACCGTGCAGGGCCACGCCATTCATGATGGCGGCCATGCCGAATTCGCGCACGCCGTAGTTGATATGGCGGCCACCCTGGCCAGCTTCGTTCTTGACGACCGCGCCAGTCAGCGCATCAAAGCGCAGATTGGGGGTGGACTTGGTGTTGGTCAGGTTGGAGCCGGTCAGATCGGCCGAGCCGCCCAGCAACTCGGGCAGGGCTGCGGTGAAGGATTCCAGCGCCAGTTGTGAAGCTTTGCGCGATGCAACCGTTTCAGCCTTGGTGTGCGCGGCGATAACGGTGTCCACGGCGGTCTGCACAAAATTCTTGGGCAGGTCGCCCTTCATGCGGCGCACCAGTTCCTTGGCCAAGTCTGGGAACGCAGCCTGGTAGGCGGCAAACTTGTCTTTCCAGGCGGCCTCGGCGGCCTTGCCGGCTTCCTTGGCGTCCCAATCGCCATATACCTCTTTGGGGATGGAGAAAGGTGCGTGGCTCCAGCCAATGGATTCGCGCGTCAGCTTGATTTCTTCAGCACCCAGCGGCTCGCCGTGGGCCTTGGCGGTGTTGGCGCGGTTGGGGCTGCCCTTGCCGATGTGGGTCTTGCAGATGACCAGCGTGGGGCGGTCATTGGTCTTCTTGGCTTCGGCAATCGCGGTGGAAACAGCGGTGACGTCATGGCCGTCGATTGGGCCGATCACGTTCCAGCCATAGGCCACAAAACGCTGGGCGGTGTTGTCGATAAACCAGGGTGCGACCTGGCCGTCGATGGAAATGCCGTTGTCGTCGTACAGTGTGATCAGCTTGCCCAATTTCCAGGCGCCGGCCAGGGCGGCGGCTTCGTGGCTGATGCCTTCCATCAGGCAGCCGTCACCCATGAAGACGTAGGTGTGGTGGTCGACGATGGTGTGATCCACGTCGCCATCCTTGCGGTTGAATTCGCTGGCCAACAGCTTCTCGGCCAATGCCATGCCGACCGCATTCGTTAGGCCCTGACCCAAGGGGCCGGTGGTGGTTTCGACGCCAGGGGTGATGCCGGCTTCGGGGTGGCCGGCGGTCTTGCTGTGCAGCTGGCGGAAGTTTTTCAGTTCACCGATGGGCAGCTTGTAACCGGTCAGGTGCAAGAGCGCATAAATCAGCATGGAGCCGTGGCCATTAGACAGCACAAAACGGTCGCGGTTCAGCCAGTTGGGGTTGGTCGGGTTGTGGCTCAGGTGCTGACCCCACAGTGCAACTGCCATGTCGGCCATGCCCATGGGCGCGCCGGGGTGGCCGGAGTTGGCGGCTTGGACGGCGTCCATTGCGAGGGCACGGATGGCGTTGGCCATTTGCTGGGTGTTTTGCGTGGGGGCCATGGGCTGGGCGACTCCGGGGTAAGGTGGGGGCTGGGGAAAACCCGCTATTTTACTGGGCGCTGAAAACGGCCTCCGCGCTCGCCCACTTTGTGGGGCTACCTGCCCCCAAAATAATCTACAGTCGCGTCATCTATGCAAGGCCTACACCTCACCGCCGATCTGACCCGCTGCCAGTGCGAAAGTGCGTGGCTGACCAATGCCACCCGTCTGCTCGCCCGCTGCGTGCAAGAGGTCTTGAATGCCGGGCTGCAGCCGGTCAACCAGCTGGCCCACAGCTTCCCGGCCAACGAACACGGCCCCGGGGGTGTAACCGCCACGGTGCTGCTGGCCGAATCGCACCTGTGTGTACACACTTGGCCCGAACAAAAAGGTGTGACGGTGGATGTGTATGTGTGCAACTTTAGCGCAGACCATTCGGCCAAGGCGCAGGCGCTGATGGACGCGTTGCTTGCACTCTTTGCGCCAGAGCAGGCGCTGCGCCAGGCGCTGCAACGGGGTTGAACGGAGCACCGGAGCGAGGGGCGCCACACCCCTACTCATGCAGCCGCACCGGCCGCGCAAACCAGGCAAACACACCCAGGGCCAGCAGCAGACCCGACACCCACACCAGCATGCGCCAGCGTTTGCCACCCGAGCGGATGATCTCGATGCTGTCGATAAAAACCGTTTCACCCGCGCCATTGCCAGTCCGTTCGCACGGTGCTGGTGCCACGCTTAAAGTCCATGCCGTGCTGGTGCGCGTATTCGGCCAGATGCCCACGGAAGCGGATCTGGTCCCCCACCCGCACCGAGCGCAGCTTCTTGGCAACGGCCGGCTGGTCCGTCAGCAGGTGGTTGTTGGATATGGCGGTCTGGTCAAAGGCAGCATAGGCTGCGTCCGACCGGGTGCTGAAATTGCACGTGAACTGCCCGCTGGAAAAATGGATATCGGCATAAGACCCATTGCGCGCATTGTTGCCCCAGACCACACACAGATCCACGACGTTGAGGTTGTCGTTCCACTCCCGGTGCAGGTGGTCCCACCAGGTCTTGGCGTCGTGTTTGCTGACGACCAAGCCCACCAGTTCGTACGTGTACAGCGGCTGGACCGTGTAGGTCACGCCTTGGCTGGTCGTTGCAAATGCCGGCTTGCGAACCGGCTCCTGCAGGGGCTCGTCCAGCAGCGCGGGCGACAGCTCCGTCGGCGGCGGCAGCGCGTCACTCTTCCACAGTGCCACCGCCAGCAGCAGCAGGGTGGCCAGCAGCAGCCATTTCAGGGTTTGGTCACGCACGGCCGTTTGCTACTAAATTGATAGTGATACAAGGATATTCTGCGGGGGCTAGCGACCTATTTTGTTTAAGCCTTCTCCGCCAGGGCATCGTGCAGCGCCACAAACTCCTGGGTCAGCGTGTGGCTGGGGTCCAGGAAGATCATGGGCATGGATAACTCGTGCGATTCGCGGATGCGCACCGACGACCGCAGGTAGGGTTGCAACACCGGCAGGCCTTCGTCGATCAGCTCCTGTACCATGCGCTGGGGCAGGTTGGCGCGGGCCTGGAACTGGTTGACGATGATGCCCTCCACCTCCAGGTCGGCATTGTGGTCGGCCTTGATCTCGGCCACGTTTTCCAGCAGCGTGTACAGCGCGCGGCGCGAAAAATCGTCGCAGTCAAACGGAATCAGGCAACCCTGGGCGGCGATCAGTGCACAGCGGGTGTAGAAGTTCAGCGCCGGTGGTGTGTCGATGAAGATCTGGTCGTAGTCTTCGGCCAGCAGTTCCAGCGCATCACGCAGCTTGTAGATCTTGTGGCGGGATTCCAGCTTGCTGTGCAGCTCATCCAAGAGCGGGCTGGACGGCATCAAATCCAGGCCTTCCCACTGGGTATTGACGATGTATTCGCTGGCGCCTTTGTCGCGGATGGTGAATTTGAGGCTTTGCTCAAAGAATTCGGCTACGTTGGGCAAATCCTCTGGCATATCGGCACCCAGCAGGTAACGGGTGGAGTTGCCCTGGGAGTCCAAGTCGATCACCAGCGTGCGTTTGCCCTGCCAGGCGCTGATGGCGGCCAGGTTGCAGGTGATGGTGGACTTGCCAACGCCCCCTTTTTGGTTGAAAACGACGTGCTGCATGGGGATGTGCCTTCAAAGAGGAAGAGAAGAAGTGGTGAACTTGGGGCCGAGCAAGAGGGATGCCAGCGCGCCAGTTTAACGAGCGATCACGACACCACCGTCGCAAAAACAGCGCGCCGCCATCACGCAGTTACGCTCCAACCACGGCCGAATAGGCCTGCCGAGTGGCGGGTGCGACCGATTCGAGCACCTTTTCATATGGCGTCTGGTGGCGCAGCACCAGCCGGGTGGACGCCACGGTCTTGGACTTGCAGAACCAATGGCAGCTGTGCTGCATCAGAAACAACTCGGCCAGCAGCGTAAAGGCCTTGTCCTTGGTGCCCACTGCATCCGGGTCGCGGTTGATGGCCTGGCAAATGCCCTGGGCATGCACGGCCAGGGCTTTGCGAAAGTCAAAGGTGCTGCCCGGCAGCCATCGGGTGTAAAAAATGGATAGCGGCAACTTGCTGGCACAGGTCAACTCGGTGTCCAGGCGGCCAAAATCGGCCACAAACCGCTGGAACTGTTCACACAGCGCAGCCTCGGTGGTGGTCAGCATGCTCCAGATCTGCTGTTGGCGCTCAGGGTTGGCCTCGCCCAGGGCACGCATATATCCGTCGGTCAGAGTTTCCATCAGCTTTTCTATCTGGTACTGACCCAGGTGGGCGCCCAGCAACAGGATGCGGCGGTGCTCGTCGCGGCGCTGGAAGAAATACGCTACACAGGCCACGGTGAGTGAGAGTACAAGGAGTTCCATGGTGTTGTGGTGCTGTCTCAGTTTGACCGGCGCATGCCCGGGTAGCGGTGTGCTGCGGGGATTTTAGGAGCCAACAACGAAAAATCCCGCCTCATGGGCGGGATTGCATCTGGCAACCGGGATTACCGGGAGCCAGCTCCGGGGTGAACCCGGTAGGTGCGTGTGGACTTGGCCCCCACGCTTGTCGCTTCGCGTACTGCGCTGCCCCCCGGA
>JAYSZJ010000122.1:0-2747 GCA_043738115.1 Rhodoferax sp.
CGGCGTGATCATCAGCGCCGACGGCTACATCCTGACCAACAACCACGTGGTGGAAGGTGCCGACGAGATCGAGGTCATCCTGAACGACAGCCGCAGCACCCGCGCCAAGGTGATCGGTACCGACCCCGACACCGACCTGGCCATCCTTAAAATCGAACTCGACAAGCTCCCGGTCATCGTGCTGGGCAACTCCGACTCGGTGCAGGTCGGCGACCAGGTGTTGGCCATCGGCAACCCCTTTGGTGTGGGCCAGACCGTGACCAGCGGCATCATCAGCGCGCTGGGGCGCAACCAGCTGGGCATCAACACCTTCGAGAATTTCATACAGACCGACGCCGCCATCAACCCCGGCAACTCGGGTGGTGCCCTGGTCGATACCAACGGCAACCTGCTGGGCATCAACACCGCCATCTACTCGCGCTCCGGCGGCAGCATGGGCATCGGTTTTGCCATTCCGATGTCCACCGCCAAACAGGTGCTCGAAGGCATTGTCAAAGACGGCCAGATCACGCGCGGCTGGATCGGCGTGGAGCCCAATGACCTGTCGCCCGAGCTGGCTGAAACCTTTGAAGTCAAAACCCGCCAGGGCGTCATCATCACCGGTGTGTTGCAGAACGGCCCTGCTGCCAAGGCAGGCATCCGGCCCGGCGATGTGATCGTGAAAATTGCCGAAGCGCCGGTGGTGGATGTGGCCCATCTGTTGTCCGCCGTGGCCTCTCTCAAACCAGGCACGGCCGCGCGTTTTGCGATTGAACGCAAGAACCAGCCTATGGAACTGGACGTGACGCCCGGCGTGCGGCCCCGGCCTCGGGTTTCCGACAGGTAGCTATTATTTCAATAGCGAATTAGCCAATGCCGGCGGTGGCTACAGGCCGATTCGCCACAAACGATTGGTTCAGGGCGGCGTGGTAGCCGTATCGTCCGCCGGTGCTTGTGTGTGTTTGATAAAGATGCTGGCAGCCCAGATGCCCACCTCGTACAACAAACACATGGGAATCAGCAGGGCCAGCATGGACACCGGATCAGGAGGTGTCACCACACCGGCCACAGCCGCCGCGCCCACCACGAAGTAGGAGCGGAACGACCGCAGCTGTTCTACCGTGACTATGCCCAGGCGGGCCAGGATAACAACGGCAATCGGCACTTCAAATGCGACGCCAAACGCGATAAACATCGTGATGACAAAGTCCAGATAAGCCTCGATATCCGGGCTCACCGCCACCGATGCTGGAGCCATTTTCTGGATGGCCGGAAAGGCTTGGCCGAAGACAAAGAAGTAGCAAAACGCGGCACCGGTGTAGAACAACAATGTGCTGGCCATCACCAGCGGCATCACCAGGCGCTTTTCGTGTTTGTACAAGCCGGGGGCAACAAATGCCCACACTTGGTACAGCACCCAAGGCAAGGCCAGGCCAAAAGCCGCCAGCACCGTCACCTTGATCGGCACCAGGAAGGGCGACACGACGCCGGTGGCGATCATGCGGGCGCCTTCGGGCAGGGTCTTGACCAGGGGCAGCGCCATCAGGTCATACATGGCCGATGGTCCGGGGTAAAACGCCAGCACGGCAAAGATCGCGCCAATGCCATACACGCAGTACAGCAACCGGTCGCGCAGCTCCATCAAATGGTGCACAAAGGGCTGCTCGGTACCGGCCAGTTCGTCCGGATTCTGTTTGTTGTCGTCAGCCATCAGGAAGAGATTTTGGGGGGACGGAAGCGGGCAACCCGCGCAGCGCCCGACAGGGCCTTGGTGCGCACGCCACTGCGTGCCTTGTACCAATTCGGTGTGGCACCCTTTTTCAGGCGCCATTGTTTCTTGGGGTGGCGGTACTCCGGCACGTGCACATACGACGTGTCCAGAGCGTCGACAGACGCGGTACTGGTTGCCTCGGCCCAGCTTTTCTCGAAGTCGCTGGCGTTGGTTTGTATGGTCTGTTCCACGTCGCGCGCCGCGCTGACCACCGTGTCCTTCATCTTGCGCAGTTCATCCAGCTCCATGGAGCGGTTGACTTCGGCCTTGACCTCCGCCATGTAGTTGCGCGCACGGCCCAGCAGATTGCCCACCATGCGGGCCACGCCAGGCAATTTTTCAGGACCAATCACCACCAGCGCAATGGCACCAATGATGGCGATCTTGGTGACGCCAATATCAAGCATGGACCAGCCCCCTCAGACCGGACAGCGTCCGGTAGCCCGCATCAGCTCTTGATTTTGGCTTCAACATCGATGGCGGACTTTGCGTCGGTCTTCTCGGTTGGGGGCAGATTGGTTGGGGGGGTGGCTTCAGCGGTCTTCTCGGCTGTGCCGTCCTTCATGCCATCTTTGAAGCCCTTGACCGCGCCACCCAGGTCTGAGCCGATGTTGCGCAGCTTCTTGGTGCCGAAGATCACGATGATGATGACCAGAAAAATAATCAGATGCGTAGTAGAAAAGCCCATGGCTCACTCCTTGGTTGTTACAGGTATTTTAGGCTTTCGCTGTTGCAGGCCGGTGACGGGGTGCCTTCAACCCCTCACCCCATCAGCCGCGCAACCAGGGGCGCGGACCACCCATGACGTGAAAATGCAAATGATGGACCTCTTGGCCACCCTCGGCCCCCGTATTGCTCAACACCCGGAAACCGCCATTCGGATACGGATTGCAGCCTTCCTGCTGGGCCAACTTGGGAATCAACGCCATCATGCGCCCCATCATGCCTGCATGATCAGGCTCCACGTGGGCCAAGGACGCAATATGCTGCTTGGGAA
>JAYSZJ010000123.1:0-140055 GCA_043738115.1 Rhodoferax sp.
GGAGCCCGCATAGCGGGCGGGTGACACGGAGCAGAGCGCTCTGCCGCCCATGCTCCTAACTCTACTTGATAAGGGCCTGCACAGCCTTGAAATCAGGATGCTCGGCGCTGCGAATCCACTCAAAGGCCACCATTTCGGTGGTGACCAGTTCTGCGCCGGCACCAGCCAGGCGGTCAAAAGCGGCGTCGCGGTTGCGCTCGGTGCGCGAGCTGCAGGCGTCGGTGACGACCCAGACCTCAAATTCGTCTTCCAACAGGTCCAAGGCCGTCTGCAGCAGGCAGACATGGGCCTCGCAACCCGCCAGCACAATGGTGCCGCGGGGTTCGCTGCCAGGGGGTGGCTTTTGCAAATGTTTGGGCAGGCTGCGGGCATTGCCCTGCACCGGCTTGGGTTCTGGGCGCAACCATTCGCCCAGGCCCTCTTCCACCGCACTGAACTGCATTTTGGACAGTACACGCGCACCGGCTTGCTGCAACGCAGCCGCCAGTTCCGGCACGCTGCCACCCAGCTTGGACGGGTTTTGCTCGGTGGCATAGGTGGGCACGCGCAACAGCGCGGCCAGTTGGGCCAGGCGCACCGCATTGGCTAACACGGCAGGGCCGTCCAGCAGTGCGGGCATCAGGCGTTCCTGGTAATCCACCAGCACCAGCTGGGAGTCTTCTATGTCTAACAGCATGCTGGGTAACCAGGTGGTGGATTTTACGAACGCTCGGCGGCCGCCGCCGCAGTGGCTTCGTCCAGCGCCTTGCACGACGGGGCGCACACCGCCTGGGATTTGCCCAGCACCTTGCGGGTGGTCATCAGTGAACGTGCCCGGTGCTTGCCGCACAGGAAACAGGACATGGTGGCGCCGCCAAACGATGCCGCGGCCATGAACGGGGAGCCCGACACTTTGGATTTGTACCGCAATCCGTCCGGTAAAACGGTTGTCTTTGATTCTGCTTTTGCCATGTAATTACCCTCTTTAGCCTTGGCTTGACGCCGTGAATACCACGGGTTAAGCTCCGTTGATGCGAATTATCCTCGTTCTTACGCTCCTTTTCCTAGCCTTTAGTGCATACGCCAAACCCCAGACCCAACCAGACGACATAAACGCACTCCCGGCCGAACGAGGCCTTCTGGGCCGAATCAGTGAAGTTAGCCACAAAATGGAGGCCAAAGCCTCCCAGTTAGTGGTAAATGCAATGACTTTCCTTGGGGTTCCCTACAAACGCGGTGGCACCGACGCCTCCACGGGATTTGACTGTAGCGGATTTGTCCGTGCGATTTTTGAGCAAACTGCCGGCCTGGTGTTGCCCCGAAAGGCCATTGAACAAGCCGCAGCCTCCCAAAAAATAGACCGCGCCGACCTGCAACCCGGCGATCTGGTTTTCTTCAACACCATGCGCCGCGCCTTCAGCCATGTTGGCATCTATGTAGGCGAAGGCAAATTCATCCACGCCCCTAAACCAGGCGCCGAAGTGCGGGTCGAAAGCCTGTCGGTCGCCTATTGGTCCCGCCGTTTTGATGGCGCCCGGCGCGTTCCGGTCGAACCTGTCGTTACCGACGCGCCTTAAACAAGCAGTGTTGGTGATGTCGGCAGGGGCGGTGCCTCAGGCCTTTTTGCCTGTCTTTGCAAAAACACCACTGCAAGCCTCTCGCGCGCTGTCTTTCTCCGGCAGCTTGGCGCAGACAGCATTCAATTGCGCAGTGAGTTTTTGCACCACCGGTGTGTATTTGCCACCGGCATTCCAGGTGTTGAGTTGTGCACCCATCTTCTCCAGGCTGCGGCGGTTGCGCTCATAGAAGGTCTCGGGCGCCGCATCCAGCTCGCCAATCACTTGGGATGCAGCTTTCTCAATGCGTGCGCTGTCTTGCGGCGCCAAAGCGATCAACTTCTGCACATAACCACTGCCCCACTGCAGGCGCGTGGCTGGGCCTTGTGATCCCTCGTACGCCTTCTGGGCCCAGTCTAGCGACGCAGCGCTATCGCCGCGCAGCTTTGCATTGGATGCCAGAACCAGCATATGGTAGTAGGCGGACACCGCCTTGGGCAGCTCGGCCTTCAGCATCGCATCCGACGCGTCGACCAGACCCACTTGGCTGAGCAGGTGCGCGGCCGAGGGAATGACAGCCTGGCGTTCGTATTTATCGGTACTGCTGGTGTCGGCCTTTGTGGCCGCTGCCTGGGCTTGGGCCACCAGCTCGGGTGCGAGTTCTGGCTTGGCGCCCTTGGGTTTGTCCATCAGCGCCAACGAAACCTTGGCTTGCACGGCGCCCAGTTGGTCGGCCTTGGATAAACCGGCATCGACCGCTAACTTGTCCAGCGCGCTGTTCAGGGCGGCCAGCAAGGTGGTGCGCTCCGCAGTACCAGCGTTGGTCAGCACCGTCACGATGTCGTTGGAATAGTTGACAAAAATATCGCCGTTCTCCCGAGTACGCGGTGCGTCGCCCAGAATCTTGTGCACTTGGGCCAGGGCCTGCACTTTGTCTAGCGTGGTTGCCTTTTCCTGCGCAGCCATGGCTACGGACCGCAGTGTCAGCCGCGCTGAGGCTTCCCGTTGCTCGGGCGGGCATTTCTGTGCGAGCTGCTGCACGGTGGATGCCAGGTCTTTCTTGGGCAGCAACTGTGCCTCGTCAATGTCCCAGGCGTAGTAGGCCAGCATGCGCCAATCGTCGGTGCTCAATTCCGGTGTTGCACCGGGGGCGGCCATGGCGGCGGTCAGGGTTTGCTTGATGGGTTGTGTGGCGCTCATGCCCATCTTCAGGATCTGCATGTACTGGGCCGCATCCACTTCACCGGGCAGGCGTGTCAGTTCGGTGCCGTCGGGCTTGAACAAAATCGTGGTGGGATAACCGCGCACCTTGAACTGTGTGCCCAGCTTTTGGGCCCCAGGCGTGTCGCCATCCAGATAAACCGGGATGAATCCCTTGCTGCGCTCCACAAAATCAGGCCGGTTGAAGACGGTTGCCTTGATCTGGTTGCAGGGTGGGCACCAGACGGCGCCCCAATACAGAAACACTGGCTTGTTTTCTGCCTTGGCCTTGGTAAAGACAGCATCCAGGCTGGCACCCTCGGGCTTGACCCAGTCTATGCTTGCAAGCGCCACATGTGGGGCCGGTTTGGCGGCGGGAAGGGCCGCAACTTCAGGCGCTTTGGAACAGGCCACCAACACAACGGGGATGGCAGCCAGCAAGGCTAAACGTGTCATGGAGAGCAAACCCAAGTAAATAAAACCATGGATTCTGCGCCAAGTTGCAGCCCCCTGCATCCGGTCACACCCCTATCCGTACACCCCAACGCCTTTACCTGCGCTTCACGTCCAGTTAACGGGCGCGCAAATATCGGCACGGATGATGCAGCCATGCAAAACCCCCAGCACCCCACTCCCCCACGCCGTACCCTGCCTCTGCCCTTGCAAGTTTTAACTGTGGCGTTGGCTCTTGCCAGCATGGGCTTGCCCACATCCGGTTTTGCACAGAGCAGCCCTGCGCCGATTGCCGCACCGGCCATGGCCATGGCATCCACCCTCCTGCCGGACATGACCCGCATTGCCACCAAACTTTCGCCCAGCGTGGTCAACATCAGCGTGCGGGGGGTGCGCAAGCTGTCCACCGCGGCGCAGGCAAGCAACCCGGAGGCCAACGGCGGCAAAGGCTCTGCTGAAGACATCGCCACACGCGAATACCTGCGCCGTTTCCAACAACGCTTTGGTGAACTGCCACCGCAGTTGAATGTGCCGGTACGCGGCGAGGGCTCAGGCTTCATCGTGCGGGCAGACGGGGTCATCCTGACCAATGCCCATGTGATCAACGATGCGGAAGAAGTGGTCGTCAAACTGTCCGACCGCCGCGAGTTTGTGGCCACCGTGCTGGGCTCCGACAAACGCACCGACATTGCCGTGTTGAAGATAGACGCTGGCGACTTGCCACCCGTGTCGCTCAACACATCCAAACCGTTGCGGGTCGGTGAATGGGTGATGGCCATTGGTTCACCATTTGGCCTGGAGAGCACGGTAACAGCCGGCGTAGTCAGCGCCACCCGCCGGTCACTGTCGGGTGATGGAACCGTGCCCTTTATCCAGACCGATGCTGCGGTCAACCCCGGCAACTCTGGAGGCCCGCTGATCAACATGCAGGGCGAAGTGGTGGGCATCAACTCGCAGATATTTTCCTTGTCAGGTGGTTACCAAGGTGTGTCTTTTGCAATCCCCATGGACGTGGCGGTGCATATCCAGCAACAGATCCTGGCCACTGGCAAAGTGCGCCACGCCAAGATGGGCGTAGCGGTGCAAGAGGTGGACCAACTGCTTGCCGAGTCCTTTGGCCTGCCCAAGCCTACGGGTGCGCTGGTGTCTGACCTGGTCAAGGGCGGCGCGGCGGACAAGGCCGGTCTGGCGATTGGTGACGTGGTGCTGACCGCCAATGGCAAGCTACTGAATCAGGCGGGTGACTTTTCCATTCTGGTCGGTATGGCCCAGCCGCGTGACCGCCTGGACCTGACCGTATGGCGCAGGGGCTCACAACTGCCCTTGCAGGTGACGATGGACGATGCCACCGAGAGCATGGCCAAGAAGGTGGTGGACACGGCAACCAGCACATCAGTCAATCGCCTGGGCGTTGCACTGCGCCTGCAAAAGCCCGAAGAGCTGCGCAACTCCGGCTCTACCACTGGCCTGTTCATTGACAAGGTCAGCGGTGCCGCCGAACGCGCAGGTGTACAACCCGGCGACCTGCTCTTGGCCATCAACCAGGAAGCCGTACTCTCCGTCGACCAGGCGCGCACTGCATCCGACCGCGTCGGGCGCACCGTAGCGCTACTGTTGATGCGTGACGGAGACCGCATCTTCATCCCACTGCGCCTGGCCGCCGTACCCACCATCTAAACCGTTAAAGCTGGGCAGCGCGCAGCTCCCTGGCTGCCGCCACCATATTGATCAGTGCGGGCACCACCTCGGTCCACTGCCGTGTCTTCAAGCCGCAATCGGGGTTGACCCACAGGCGATCCGCCGGAATGCGCTCGGCCGCCTTCTGCATCAACTCCACCATGTGCTGCTGGGTCGGAATATTCGGCGAGTGGATGTCATACACACCGGGACCAATCTGGTTGGGATAGTTAAAGTTATCAAAGGCATCCAGCAACTCCATATCGGACCGCGAGGTCTCAATAGTGATCACGTCAGCATCCATATCGGCAATCGACGCGATGATGTCGTTGAACTCCGAATAACACATATGGGTGTGGATCTGCGTCGCATCCCCCACGCCATTGGCGGTGATGCGGAACGACTCCACCGCCCAGTCCAAATATTGCTGCCACTGGGCCTTGCGCAGCGGCAAGCCTTCGCGCAACGCCGCCTCATCGATTTGGATGACCCGCACGCCAGCCTTCTCCAGGTCCAGCACCTCTTCGCGAATGGCCAGCGCCAATTGTTTGCACGACACCGCGCGTGGCTGGTCATCACGCACAAACGACCAGTTGAGTATGGTCACCGGCCCGGTCAACATGCCCTTCATGGGCTTGGCGGTTTGTGATTGTGCGTACTGGATCCAGTCCACCGTCATGGCCTTGGGTCGAGTGATGTCGCCAAACAAGATGGGCGGCTTCACACAGCGCGACCCATAGGATTGCACCCAGCCAAACTGGCTGAAGGCATACCCATCCAGCTGTTCACCAAAGTACTCCACCATGTCATTGCGCTCCGCTTCACCATGCACCAGCACGTCAAGACCCAGCGCCTCCTGCTCGTGCACGCTGCGGCGTATCTCGGCCTTCATCGCCGACTTGTAACCCGCTTCGTTCAGCATGCCGATCTTGAACTGGCTACGCGCCTGGCGTATCTCCGCCGTCTGCGGGAATGAGCCTATGGTGGTGGTGGGGAATACGGGCAGCTTCAGGTGCGCAGCCTGCAGCGCCGCGCGCTGGGTGTAGGCACTTTGGCGCTGGCCCAGCTTGGCATCGATCTGGGCGATGGCTGCCTTGACAGCGGGCTTGTTGACCCGTGGCGATGCGCGGCGTGCCGCAATGGCGCGCTGGTTCTCGGCCAGTGCGTCCTTGACCGCACTGCGCCCGTGGTTCAGCGCCGTAGCCAACACCTTCAGTTCATCCAGCTTTTGTAATGCATAGGCCAGCCAGGGCTTGACGTCGGCGTCCAGCTTTTGCTCTTGGCCCAAATCCACCGGCACATGCAAAAGCGAGCATGACGGCGCAATCCACAAAGCCCCGCCACGCTTGGCAACGATAGGCTCCACCCAGTCCAGCACCGCGTTCAAATCAGTCTTCCAGATATTGCGGCCATTGATCACGCCCAGCGACAACACCTTGTGCTGCGGCAGCAGGTTCAGCAGCGGCTGAATCTCGTCACGGCCATTGATCGCGTCCACATGGATACCCGCCACCGGCAGGTTGGCTGCGAGGTACTGGTTCTCTTGCAGTTGGCCAAAGTAGGTGGCCAACAGCAGCTTGACTCGGCAGCTTTTCAACTGGTGGTAGGCCGTGTTGAACGCATGGTGCCAGTCCGCATCGAGCTCGGTCACCAGCAGCGGCTCGTCGATTTGAACCCACTCCACACCATGCGCTGCCAGCGTCTCCAGCAGCTCGGCATATACGGCCAGCAGGCGTGGCAACAGGGCCAGTTTGTCCGATCCGTCCTTTGCCTTGCCAATGCCCAAGTAAGTGACGGGCCCGATGATGACCGGCTTGGCCCTCACGCCCTGTGCCTTGGCCTCTGCCAACTGTTCAATCAGGCGTGATGCGTCCAGCGTGAAGGCGGTCTGCGCGGTGAATTCCGGCACGATGTAGTGGTAGTTGGTGTCGAACCACTTGGTCATCTCACCCGCCGCCACGCCTCCACCGCAGCAAGCGCTGTGGTCTTCCGTGCCCTGAGCCGAACGCCCCCGGGCTACGCGGAAATAGTTGTCCAATGCATCGCCATGGAAGCCTTGCACCCGCGCCGGCAAATTGCCCAGCGTGAAGCTCATGTCCAGCACCTGGTCGTAGAAAGCGAAGTCACCCACCGGCGCCCAATCCAAGTCAGCCTGCTGCTGCCAGTGGCGTTGGCGCAGTTGCGCGCCTAGTGCCTTGAGCGCCTCGCGCGGGGTGTCGCCTTTCCAGTAAGACTCCAGCGCGAATTTGAGCTCGCGCTGCGCGCCGATGCGGGGAAAGCCGAGGTTGTGTGTGGTGATCATGGTGCCCTTTTCAATGCTTAGAGTTGTTAGACGGCGCAAGGTTAAGGACAATAACCCATGAAGTAAAATGATCTTATTTAAACGAATGATTAGATCTACTCATGAGTCGCCATGATTGAAAGAATGCACCTGGCCATCGTCCGCGAGGTGGACAAACAGGGCTCGCTAACCGCCGCTGCCGGCGTGTTGTGCCTGACCCAGTCCGCTCTTAGCCACACCGTCAAAAAGCTGGAGCAGCAAATGGGCACCCCCATCTGGCTGCGCGAAGGCCGTAGCCTGGTACCCACGCAGGCCGGGCGTTATTTGCTGGCCGTGGCGAACCGTGTGTTGCCGCAGTTGGAGATGGCCGAGGCGCGCATGTACCAATACGCTCAGGGCGAGCGTGGCACGCTACGCATCGGTATGGAGTGCCACCCGTGTTACCAGTGGTTGTTGAAAGTGGTGTCGCCCTACCTGGCTGCGTGGCCAGATGTGGAGGTAGATGTCAAACAGAAGTTTCAATTTGGTGGCATAGGCGCCTTGTTTGCGTATGAGATTGACCTGCTGGTCACGCCAGACCCCTTGTTCAAACCCGGACTGCGTTTTGTGCCCGTGTTCAACTACGAACAAGTCTTGGTGGTCAGCCGCGAGCACCCCTTGGCCAAGCGCAAGCATGTGATGCCCGAGCAATTGGCAGGCGAGGTGTTGATCTCCTACCCCGTGCCCCTGGACCGGCTGGACATCTACAACCGATTTTTAATGCCCGCCGGCATCAGCCCCGAGCGCCACAAAACCATTGAGACAACCGACATCATGTTGCAGATGGTGGCCAGCGGCCGGGGTGTGGCCGCCCTGCCCCGCTGGCTGGTGGAAGAATACGCCAGCAAGCTGCCCGT
Source organism: Rhodoferax sp. (assembly GCA_043738115.1). GTDB lineage: Bacteria > Pseudomonadota > Gammaproteobacteria > Burkholderiales > Burkholderiaceae_C > Allorhodoferax. The sequence continues at coordinate 8,043 of JAYSZJ010000123.1, forward strand.
GGTGCCCGTGCGCCTGGGTAAAGATGGCATAGACAAACAAATCTTCTTGGGCGCGCGGGAGGCAGATGTGGATATCGACTACCTGCATGCCTTTGTGGACCTGGCTCGGCAGGCGTCGATCCAGTAAATACCGGATTCATGGGATGCAGGCTGAGCGATCTTCATGGACTCCGCCTGCTAAGCTACAACTTTCAAACCACGCCCGGAATACAGAATGCGCAAACTATTGATTTCTCTGGTCGTGCTGTGCAGCACGCTGTTGGCGTCCTGTGGCGGCGGCGGGAGCGGTCCGGTCGAAGCGATACGTATCGCGTCGGTCACCCGCACCGTTCTATTGCGGTGTTTGCAAGCACCATCTTCGTTGAACGAAGTACTGCTCGGTTGCCTCGCCGGAACGGTAACGACGGGGGTGGACGAATCTGGCAAGTCTTGCTCAGTCAATTTTTCAACCTCCTTGCTGCAGATAATCAGTGCCGGTTTCCTGGGCTCTGTGGCGTATCAACCCGGTACCAGTGGCAATGACGCGACCTATGTGTACGAAAGGTTCTATGACGCCAGGACCGGGGCCTTTAACTTTGCGGTGACTGCCAGCAACAGCGGGGCGGCATATTTTGGTTTCAGTTTTAGCAACGACCCGACGGTCCATGGTGGCAATGCGACATTCGGGTTTGAGATGGCACCACCCGTACCCGGCGCTCCCAAAGTAGCGGTCAAATGCACGGTGCAGATCTAAACTGCAGCAGTGGTGACCGTGCGCTGTAACACCAACAAGCCCTCAGCATAGGTCTAAGGTCTCCTGACCCAACCCATCAGGAGAAACACATGAAGCCATCGACCACCCATGTATCCCAAACGGTGCCTGTTGACGACGACCTTGCCGAGCAAGCCCTCCCCGGCCACGGCATTCCGTCCCAGGACACCGACCCCACGGCACAAGTGCTACTGACACCAGAAGAAGCACAACGTGAATCCCATTCCGCGCTGGCCGCCGGCGGCGTGCTTGCAGGTGCAGCCACGGGCGCAGCCATTGGCGTCGCAGTGGCTGGCCCCGTCGGTGTGTTGGTCGGTGCATCTGTAGGTGCCGTGGCAGGCGCATTGGGTAGCGCAGCGGCTGGTGCATCGGTGAAGACGCCTTGAGGCAGCGTGGGCAAAACATCTGCACCTAGTGACTGGAACACTAGCAGCCGTTAGCCAAAACGGCAGCCAATTTGCGAGAATGGTTTACCCCCAAATTCAGGAGAACCACCATGGTCAGCAAGAACACAATTTGCATCTGGTACGACGGCACCGCGCAGGACGCCGCCAAGTTCTACGCCGCGACATTCCCCAACAGCTCGGTAGACGCCGTGCACCACGCGCCGGGCGACTACCCCTCGGGCAAACAAGGCGATGTGTTGACGGTTGAGTTCACCGTGATGGGCATCCCCTGCCTGGGACTGAATGGCGGGCCAGCTTTTAAACACACCGAGGCGTTTTCGTTCCAGGTGGCGACCGACACGCAGGAAGAAACAGACCGCTTGTGGAACGCCATCACCGACAACGGCGGCCAGTCAAGCGCATGCGGCTGGTGCAAAGACAAATGGGGACTGTCTTGGCAGATCACCCCGCGCGTATTGATCGACGCCATCACCAACCCCGACCCGGCGGCTGCCAAGCGCGCATTCCAGGCCATGATGGAAATGACCAAGATTGATATTGCCACCATTGAATCCGCTCTACGCGGCTGACCCATGCCCAGCAGCCACACCATCCGATGCAAATGCGGCCAAATCCGTGGCCTGCTCACCCCCACCACTCCCTCCAACCGCTGCGTCTGCTACTGCGACGACTGCCAGGCTTTTGCCAGGCACTTGCAAGCCCAAGACGCCCTGGACAGCCGCGGTGGCACAGAAGTCATCCAGGTACCCCCATCGAACCTCCAATTCACCCAGGGCTCCGATAAGCTGACCTGCCTGCGCCTGACCGATAAAGGCATGCTGCGCTGGTACGCCGCATGCTGCAACACCCCCATTGGCAACACACCTGCCAGCCAAGGCATGTCCTTTGTCGGCCTGATCCACACCTGCCTGGGTGATGCGTCCGCGCGCGAAGCCTCCTTCGGCCCGGTCACCATGGTGGTGGGGGTCAAGACCGCAATAGGGGCAGACAAGCCCGAGCAAAAGGGCCTTTTCAGCGGCATCGCCAAAACCATGGCCATGATCATCAGGGCCCGCCTGAACGGCGCCCACCGGCGCAACCCATTCTTCAAGCAGGACACCGGTGTTGCGGTAGCGACCCCCACCGTGCTGTCGGCCCGTGAGCTGAGTGCGGCAAAAGCTGCGCCAACAGCCTGATCTGGGCGTGGCATGTCAGCCTTTGTACTCGTACACCCCAGCGCACACCTGCGCGACTCGTACCGCGCGCTGGTCGCCGAGTTTGTTGCCTACGGCAATGCGCTGGTCCCGTTCACGCTGTCCTTTGACCACACGGACTTCGACGCCTTTTTATCCAAGCTTGCAGACTGCGCCAAAGGCGTGAGCGTGCCCGAAGGCTTTGTCGCCCACTCCACCTTCTGGCTGGTGCGGGACTGGACCGAGGTTGTGGGTGTATCAAACATCCGCCACAGCTTGACGCCCTCCCTGCTACGCGAAGGCGGCAGCATTGGGTATGGCATTCGGCCCACCGCGCGCAACCAGGGCGTGGGCACTGCCATCTTGCGGCTGTCGCTGTTGCGGGCGGCCCAGCTGGGCGTATCACCGGTGCTGGTCACTTGCGGCAAAGACAATGTTGCGTCCGCGGGTGTGATCCTGCGCAATGGCGGTGTGCTGGAGTCTGAAGAATACCTGGCCGACAGGGGCGAAGTGGTGCAACGCTACTGGATCACCCCAAACCCATCCGCCAGCTAACCACTTAAGCAAAATCGGCCTCTAGCCCCCGTACAACATAACTACTGCGCTATCAAATGCGTAGCGAGGAATTCAATCTGGTCTGCTACCAGCCGCTCCACGATGGGTGAGTGGTACACGCTGAAGTGGTCTGCCGCATAGTGCTTGGCGCTGCCACGCGGCGCATCGTTGGCGGCCTTCACTGCGATGGCCGGGTCCATCAACTCCTCGTTGTCACTGACACACACCAGCAGCGGGCAACGAACATGGCGCGCTGATGCCGCTGCGTTGTAAAAGAGCACCTCCAAGCTTGCACCGCCAGCAGGAATGCGGTTGTCAAAATGCGCACCTTGCGGCACGACAGAATGCCAACCTTCGTACGCACCCGGCAGGTTGACAATCGCCAACTCCCCTGGCCGTCCGACCAATTTCACATAACGCCGATTGCGCCCGAACAACGCCCGCACCGTGTCTGAAATGATGGGCCCGGTAAACCGCAGCATGTGCCACAAACCCGAACGCAGCATGGGCGCCCTGCCTTGCAGGATGGGGCACTGGATGACGGCGGCGGCAATATCGTGGCGCCGCGCAGCCATGGTCACCACGTGGCTTGCGCCCATGGATGTGCCCCACAGAGCCACGCGCTTGGCATCCAACTCAGGCCGCGCCGCAATGAAAGCCAACGCGGCCTCAATGTCTTCAAAGTAGCGCCGCAGGCTAAACAGCTGGCGTGGCAGCCCACCCGATTCGCCCAGGTGGCGAAAGTCAAAAGCCACCACCGCAAACCCTGCGGCCGAAAACCACCGCTCATACTGCTCCAGCATCATGGAATGGGTCGCACCACCGCCGTGGATCAGCAGCACCACAGGGTGCGGGCCGTCGCCTTTTGGCAGTGTCAGCCAGGCGGCACAGTAGTCAGAACCGGATGGGAAAGTCGTTCGAATGGTCATGTTGCATATCCTTTTTACGTTGGTGGAAGTGATTGTGAAAGCATTTGAGTACGTTGTACGTAAATGTAATACGTACAATGTACGTTGTCAACCCAGAGAGGCGTTTCCCCATGCCACGTCCAGCCAAATTCACCCGTTCACAGCTGCAGGCCGCTGCCGTCGCCATCGTCGACGAACACGGCTTGGCCGCCCTTTCGATGCGCAGCCTGGCAGATGCGATCGGCACAGGGCCGATGACGATTTACAACTACGTGAAGAACCGCGAGGAGCTGGACGCACTGGTTGTCGAAGCTGCGATGTCCGAGGCCCAATGGCCCGACGCCAGCGGAGAAAACTGGCAAGAGAACGTGCGCGCCATCTGCCAACCCATATGGCAGGCCATCACCGCGCATCCCAATGCGATCCCGCTCATCATCAACCGCCGCAGCCTGGACGAGACGGCCTTGGAACCTATCGAACGGTTGATACATACACTGGCCGGCAGCGGCCGTACCGGCAGGCAATTGCTGGCCGCCTACCGCACGGTGTTCGGATTTGTCATAGGGCTGGCCCAGGCCCAACTGGTCAACCCGCGCCCGGGCTCGGCGGAAGACCCGCCCGACCCCACAGTCGCCCGTATGCAGGCCCTGCCAGCGGACAAGTTCCCCAAGCTCATCGAGGTGGCCACCGCCGCATCCCAGGTCATGCCCGAGGATGAATTCCGTGCGGGTCTGGACATTATTCTGGCCGGCCTGGCGGCGCAAACGGCGCAAGCTGAACCTACCACCGGCAAATGATTTCCACGCCTAAAAGAAGCCCCCACGAACGCCGATCGCCACCTTGCACTCCCGCCGCGATTCACTAAACTAACAAGATATCTATAACAGTTGGATCAGGCGCGAGAGTAGCGCCGATGAAGAAAGACGCCATGGGCAAGCAAGCCACGTTCCTGTCGACGATTCCGGCAGAGCCTCGCGAGCGCCGTTTTGCGCTGGCGGTGGTGTTGGTGTCGTTGTTTGCCTTTCTGTTCGCCGCACCTTTCGCCCGCACACCGCTGCCCCAGGCGCCCGCTTTTATAGCGGTCTATCAATCGGCGTTGGCAATCTGCGACCTTGTCACCATGATGCTGCTCTTTGGGCAATTCATGATGCTGCGCACGCGCGCGATACTGGTCTTGGGCAGCGGGTATCTGTTCACGGCACTGATAGCTATCGTTCACGCGTTGAGCTTTCCTGGTCTTTTCGCAACCACAGGCTTGCTTGGCGGCGGCGGGCAAAGCACCGCCTGGCTCTACATGTTTTGGCACGGCGTGTTTCCGCTCACAGTGCTTTATTACGTGCTGCACAAGGGCGACCAAAACCTGATCCAGCGGCCGGTCTTGGCCATCGTGGCCAGTGTGGCGGCCGTACTGGGCGTCTTGCTTGCGCTGACGCTTGTGGCCACTGCCGGGGAATCGGTGTTGCCCGCAGTGATGGCTGGCAACCACTACACACCGGCGATGGTTGGCGTCGTCACCACGGTGTGGACGCTCAGCTTGGTGGCATTGCTCACGCTCTGGCGACGCAAGCCCCACACCCTTCTGGACCTGTGGCTGATGGTGGTGCTGTGCGCCTGGCTGTTCGACATTGCCTTGAGCGCCGTACTCAATGCGGGCCGTTACGACCTGGGTTTCTATGTCGGTCGCATCTATGGGTTGGCGGCCGCCAGTTTCGTTTTGGTTTTGCTTCTGCTTGAATCATCGGCCCTATACGGCAAGCTTGCTGTTGCGCATGATCGGTTGCGCGAGCTGGCCAGTCGCGATGGGTTGACTGGCATCTTCAATCGCAGGCATCTGGATGAGTATCTCGGTATTGAGTTGTTGCGCTGCAAGCGCGACAAGCAGCCCATCACACTGATGATGATCGACGTTGACCACTTCAAGAAGTTCAATGACAGCTATGGCCATCCCAGTGGCGATGCATGCCTTCGCGCCGTGGCTACCACCATCGCGGGTGCGATCAAGCGACCCGGTGATCTGGCGGCGCGGTATGGCGGTGAAGAGTTTGCGGTGGTGCTTCCAGATACCGACAATCCCGGCGCCGTGGGTGTGGCGGAGCACATACGGTCGCAGATCAGCGACTCCGCCATTCCGCACAAAGACAATGCGGCTGGGCGTGTGACGGTAAGTATTGGGCTGGCGACGCTGACGACGAATGCCATGACAAGTGTGCAAGACCTCATGGAATCCGCGGATCGTGCGCTTTACCAGGCGAAGGCCTCAGGGCGCAATCAAGTGGTCGCCAGCGTTTGAGTCTCACGCCTTAAGGCCTGCGGCTTAGCAAAAGCTGACATTTCAAAATATTTTCGAATTATTTGCATCCGTTCGAAGAGTTCCATCGTTTGTCTTAGGTGCCGCAATGCAGCGCGAACCTTTAACCCCTTATTTATTACCGGGAGTCAAACATGTCCTCTATCTCTATTCGCAATCTGTTCCTAGTCCCCGTGCTGACCCTCGCCATGGCGGGTGCTGCCCTGGCCGCGCCAGCCGAAGCCGCACCTGTGCAAAATGCGCAGGTCGACAACTTTGTAGCGGGCAAGAAGGCTATTGACGCCAAGAATTGGGAACTGGCTGTGGCCAGCTTCGACAAGGTCGTCGCACAAGACCCCAAGAACGCAGACGCCTACAACTACCTGGGCTTCTCCAACCGCTGGCTGGGGCGCTACGACGCAGCCTTTGCGGCCTATGACAAGGCTCTGGCGCTGGACCCCAACCACAAGGGCGCACTGAACTACTCCGGCATCTCCTACCTGAAGACCGGTCAAAAGGCCAAGGCCGAGGCACAACTGGCCAAGCTGCAAACCAGCTGCGCCAACTGTGACGAAACCACGCAATTGGCCAAGGCGATTGCCGACTACAAACCCGCGCAATAAGCATGAACTCCGCGCCCACTGAAACCCGCTACCACCCAGTGTCCATGGCTCTGCACTGGATTCTGGGGATTGCCCTGGCATCGATATTTGCCGTGGGCCTGTATATGGCGGACCTGCCGTTCTCACCCCAGCGGTTGAAGCTGTACAACTGGCACAAGTGGGCCGGAGTTTTCTTACTGATGCTGTCGGTAGCCCGCCTGGCCACCCGGCTGATCAAGCGCCCACCCGCGCTACCTGTAGCAATTGCCGCGGCAATGCCGGGCTGGCAGACGCGGGCCTACCACGCAACACACGGCATGTTGTATGCCCTGTTCTTTGCCGTGCCGCTGCTGGGCTGGGCCTACAGCTCGGCGGCGGGCTTCCCCATCGTGCTGTTGGGTGTGTTGCCACTGCCAGACTTGGTGGATGCCAACAAGGCGCTGGCCGAGACCATCAAACCCTGGCACGCGTTGAGCGCCTATGCACTGGCCGGCATTGCGGCCCTGCATGTGGCCGCAGCACTGAAACACCATTTTGTGGACCGCGATGGCCTGCTGCTGCGCATGCTGCCCGGCAAACGCTGAGTTGCCACCAGACGCCTCATCCGAACAACGATACAGAACTGGACAACCGAAATGATGAAGATGAACTATTCAAGCCTGCCCCGCACCGCGGGCTGGCTCCTGCTGGCAGCGCTGCTGGGCACCTCTGCACATGCACAACAGAAACTGCTGCAACCCCAAAGCGACATCAGCTTTGTGACCAAACAAATGGGCGTGCCACTAGAGGGCCGCTTCAAGAAGTTTGATGCACAAATTGCGTTTGACCCGGCCAAGCCAGAGAGCGGCAATATCGCCTTCACCATCGATATTGCCAGCGCCACACTGGGCGCACCAGAAACCGATGCCGAACTGCCCAAGGCCACCTGGTTCAACACGGTCAAGTTTCCACAGGCTACCTTCCAATCCACGGCCATCAAAAGCCTGGGCAATGGCAAGTTTGAGGTAGCCGGCAAGCTGGCCATCAAGGGCAATGTGCGTGATGCCATCGTCCCCGTGTCGCTGGCCCAAAGCGGCGGCACCACTACGGCCAACGGTGTCTTCACCATCAAGCGCCTGGCATTCAAGATTGGCGAAAACGAGTGGGCCGATACCTCCATGGTGGCCGACGACGTGCAAATCAAATTCAAGCTGGCCCTGGCTGGCGTAGCAAAAATCTAAAACCCGAGACCACACACCATGAAACCCACAGCATTCCTCAGCGCCGCCGTCCTCGCCCTTATTTGCGGCGTCCACGCCCCGGCAAACGCCGCACCCGAGACCTACACCATTGACAGCGGCCATACCTTCCCCCGCTTCTCCTACAGCCACATGGGTTTGTCTACCCAGCTGAGCCGCTTCAGCAAGACGACCGGCACCGTCGTGCTGGACAAGGCCGCCAAGACCGGCTCGGTCGACGTGGTCATCGATATGAAGAGCGTCGACACCGGCTTGGCCGTTTTCAACGGACACATCCAGGGCGAAGACTTTTTGGACACGGCCAAATACCCCACCGCAACTTTCAAATCCACCAAGGTCGTGTTCGACGGCGACAAGCCCACGGCGATAGAGGGTGACCTGACGATCAAAGACGTGACCAAACCCGTCACGCTCAAAGTCGCCAGCTACGTGAACACCGTACACCCCATGCTCAAGCGCGACGCCATTGGTGCGGATGCATCCACCGTCATCAAACGCTCTGACTTCCGCGCTGGCAAATACGCACCCAATGTGGGGGATGAGGTAATGATCAGCATCGCCATTGAGGCCATCAAGCAATAGCCTCTAAGCAAAAAGTGCCTCTAGCCCCCGTTAAATATAAACAAGGCGCTACGTAAACCATAGCATCTACACAGTCAAAATCCCGACCCGGCAAGGAGCGCAACCACGCGAACGACATTGACCTGATGACCTTAGTGGTGGTAAAGTAGATACGTTTTCGTATCTACTATGAAAGGGGTGCCATGATCGCCACCGCCAAAGTTTTCAGCACCGGTAACAGCCAGGCCATTCGCCTTCCCAAGGCATTTCGGCTGGATACCGAAGAGGTTTGGATCAGTAAATCCAGCGACGGCATCATCACCATTCAGCCCAAACCCAAGGAAGATGAGCTGGAGGCATTTCTAACAGAATTGCGCACGATGCCACAAACCGAAGAGTTTTTGCAGCCCCGAGACGACGCGCCCCGCCCCAGCCCTTTTGAAGGGTGGAGCGCGTAATGCGCTACATGCTCGACACCAACATCGTCAGCTATTACCTGCGCCGCACCTCACCTGCGTTGGAAGACCGCGTTAACGATGGACTAAAGCACCGCACCATCGCAATCTCTGCCATCACACGCGCGGAGCTACGCTTTGGACAAGAGGGCATGACCCCAGAAGACCGCCGTCGAGCCCTGATTGACAGCTTTCTGCTGCGACTTCCGAGCGTAGAGTGGGGCATGGACGCTGCAGACCAGTACGGCGCGCTGAAGCACACCCTCAAGACCAACGGCAAACCCATTGGTGACATGGACACACTGATCGCCGCCCACGCATTGGCTGAGAAACTCATTCTGGTCACCCACAACACCCGCCATTTTGAAAACGTGCCAGGTCTGAAACTTGAAGACTGGATGGCCTAACACAGTCGTGTCCAGGAACAGGCAAAAGGGCGGAGGTGGATTGCACCCTGCTATCCCGAGCGCCACTTGGCGACATACGGCAGCGTGAAAAGGTACAGGCCTGTGAACAGCAGCAAAAAGAGCGGCAGCAGCGGCGCATAGGTGATCCATGCTGGGGGTTGCCCCTGCGTCATGGCAACGAAATTGGTCACCACGGTCAGCGTAAAAATCATGGACACCCAGCGGTGAAACTGGCGAAACCATTTGCTGGCGGTTGAGGGTGATGAAGTCGTGTTCATAGTGATTCCCCCATCACTCAGCGGCGGGCCTGGATCATCTTCCACCCGTTGCCGGCCGGATCACGAAAGCCCGCATCCAGCGTGCCATAACGGTCCACCGGCTCCTGCGTAAATTCCACACCCTTGGCCAGCATGCGCTCATACGCGGCGCGGCAATCGTCTACCTCTAGCACCAGGGGCGGCATGGCCCCTTTGGCAACCATGGCCTGCAGCGTCTGAGCGGTGGCCGCGTCATGCACGGGAGGCCCGGGCCGGAACAGCCCGAGCTGGAAGCTGGACTGCCCGGGGTATTGCACCGTCAGATACCGGTAGTCGCCATTGCGCACATCGGTGTGCACCTTAAACCCCAGCTTGTCTACATAAAACGCGAGCGCCTCGTCCTGGTCTCGCACATACACTCCGACGGTTTGCACTGCAGTTTGGCTCATTGGGTTTTCCCTTTCAGTTGTGAAGAGCCTCGTTTATATCGCCGGCAAAACGGTGGCGCTTCTCCAAAACTGCGGTCTTGCGATTGGGGCTGGGTGGCGTACATTGTGGGTAATCGCACAGATCAAACCAATGGCCGCGCATAAGGTAAACATCGAACCACGAAGGAGACCCCCATGGAAGCACGCCAGAACCAGCGACAACAACAAAGTGATGATTCCTACCAAGGTCGTAGGCAAACGGATATTCAGGTCATGGTTCTGGCCACTGCGGTGCGGGCTCTGATCAAGACACATCCCAACCTCAACATGCTGCGGTCGGAGTTTGACCGATTGATGGCAGGCGTACAGACCCAGCCACAGCTCTTGCACTCAGACATGGAGCACAAGGCGCAGCTTCGGAAATTGGCTAACGATCTTTTCGACGCCAGATAAAAGGCTTCAGCCCTCGGCCAACTGCCAGGAATGGAGCTTGGCCGCCATGCCATCGGACGCCTTTGCGGCAGGGCTGCCAAGGGTATTTTGCGCGGCGATCTCCCGCGCACGGCATACCAACTCGCGGTCATCCGCCATGCCCAACCACGTCAAGTCACGCGGCTGCGCCTGCTGTGAATCGGTGTCAGTCTGGTGTTGCGTTTGCGATGGCTGGGTGTCCATGGAAGCCTCCGTTAGAGTTGCTTCCATTTGAAATTTTGCCCTTAGCAACGTCTGTGCGTTTGCCCACAATCCCGCTTGCCAGGCTCTAATTGCTGGCCACACTGCGGCGCTTCTTTTCCAGCACTGCGATATTGAGATCAGGCCGGTGCGCCGCGCTCACGATGCAGGCCGGCACATTACCCAGATCGCCTGCCGCCGCGCGTGCACGCAGACGCACAGTACTGGGTGTCTCACCTGTGATGTCGCGGAATATGCGCCCAAACGTACCCAGGCTGCGCCACCCGGTCTGGAATGCGATGTCGGTGATGGCAGTGTCGCTGTCGCGCAGCAGCGCCACCGCCCGTTCAATACGCCGCGTCAGCAGATAGCGGTGCGGCGGCACGCCAAAAGCCTCTTTGAATGCACGCGCAAAGTGTGCCTGGGACACGTGGCTCACACCGGCGAGCCGCTGCACCGGCCAGTCTTCTTGCGAGGCTGCGTCCATGCGGTCCTTGGCGCGCAGCAGGCGGCGCAGTAGCTCGGGGCTTTGGGGTTCTGGATGGGCGCTCATGCTGTCGTCTGGGTGAGGCGGCGAATGGTCAGGGCGCAGCGCTGGTCGATCAGGGTCACAACCTGATCCAGGATGGGGTGGTGGTTTCCCACCTTTTCAAACGCGGCCAGCGTGGCATGCGCCACGTCTGGCAGGCGCCTGGCAATGTCCACCATGCGCTTCTTGACCTGGGCGGGCGACAGGGCGGACTCCACAGCAAACTGCTCCCAGTGGCGCGCCTGCACCTCGGAGAACTTGTATTTGCTGCCGATCTTCATGGCCATTTTGTCGGTCAGCGTGGGATAGACGGCAGTGCACAACGCGTCATACAAGGGCGTGAGCACAGCGCCTGCCGGGGTGTACAGCAGCGAGAAGTTTTTGCCATGGGCGTCGTGGTTGCCGATCAGGGCATTGAACACCACATAGTCCAGTAGCTTGAGCGTGTGCGGTGCGCTGGGGCGGGTAGCGCTGCGCAGGAGCGCAAAGGCCTGGGCCAGGCTCGGGCCGCCTTCGTTTTGGTATTTGTGCTCAGAGACGATGCCCAGCGCCTGGCAAAAATCTTCCTGGTGCAGTCGCAAGCCCGGTACATCAGCTTGTCTGTCATAGCGCTCTACCAGCAGGTAATGGCGCTGTTGCGCCCCGTCGGTGATAGCCTGGATCTGGCAGCGGGCCACATCCAGTTTGAAGCCGCTAGCCAGCGCCATGCAATAGGCTTCGTTGAAGACGCTGCCGTCCACCCCGGCAATCGGCGGTTTGAGGATATGCGTGCTGGGAGAACCGTTCAGTGGCAGGCCAACACGCACGCTGTCCGCATCCAGCACCACCGGCAGCTTGTCTTGCGCCCCTGCGAGCGACAGGCGCAAGCCGTCGTCCCCGGCGCGCATGGGGCGCAGGGGCATTTCATCCAGCACCTGAAGAAGCTGCGCATGGTCCAGCCAACGCACGTCACGGGCGACATCAAAGGTCTGTGGTGATTGGCCGGGCTCCAGCAAGGTGACGGCACCGGCGCACTCGCCACCCAGGCTGTCCAGCAGGGCATAGTCGTTTTGCGTGGATACCTGCAGGGTCTTGGCAATCTGCTGGCGCTTGCCGCCTTCGGGCAACAAGCCGGCGAAGAATGGGCGCGTCGCGCGGTCATCAAACGGCTCGGGCCGGATGGGCAGCGATTGCGATAACGCCGTGGTGGCACCCGGCGCATAGGTAAAACCCAGCCTGCCATCCACTTGCGCCAGTGTTCCTACGTGCACGCCTGACAACCAGACTTCAAGATGGCGTGCCATGCTGTCAGACCCAGCCTTCTACTGCCAGGCTGCCGCCCAGCGCGTGCAACACTTTCAGCAGAGTCTCCAGGCGCACGGTGGGCTTGCCGGCCTCCAGCTCCACAATGAAGCGCACCCCCACGCCCGCAGCCAACGCCAATTGGGGTTGTGTTAAACCAAGCCTGTTGCGGGCTGCCAAAACGGCTGTGCCCAAGGCTGCGGGGGAGTTGGTGGGGGTGATGGACATATGAATTTCCTGTTCGGGAAATTATTGCCAAGAACAGGCAACAATGCAAGAAAATATCCCGATTGGGAAATTTAATCCAATTTCCCACTGATTTACGTCGAAATAACCCGAACGGGATATTCAGGGCGTCCACCAAGTGGCTATTGGTGAAATGTGGCTCTAGCCCCCGAGAAGTATGCACAATGCGCTACATAAACCATAGCAAACTCAGTGTCAACTTCTGCCACGGTTGCTCATGGATTCTGGAAGCAGGCCGCTTAATATCCCGTGCATGTGTTACTCCGCCCAAGTCCTAGAGTCTTACGACGAATACTGCGACCAGTTCGGCGCAGACATTGACATCGAAACATTCGCCCGCCTGTACGGAATGAAACTCTATGACAACAGAGTCAAAACCCCACCCGGAATGGACGCCGCATTTACAGCAGATACGCGTGCCGAGCTGCAGCAGATTCGAGAGGCGATACAACAATACAAGGCGCAGCAAGTCAGCAAGCTGGGGCAAGAAATTGTTGCGCAGCGTGACCGACTGGCGAAGGCCGAGCTTGCCCTTCAGACCAAGACCACCAAAAAAGCTACCGATGACAAGCGCATCGCAACTAACAAGATAGAACGCGCGCTTGAAAAGCTGGCTGATCTGCAGCGGGCAGACTTCAAGAGCAACGATTCCAGAATGTACCCGGGCTACTACGTGCCGGTACTGATCATGGAAAACGGGAAGAAGATCGTGCGGCCCATGCGCTACCAATGCAGGGTAGCCGGTAGCCCCGAGAACTTTGACACCCGATTCCCCGGCACCTACAACGCCCGCCTGGACAACCTGGACGGCTTTTGGCACAAGCAGTTTGGGTACACCCATGGTGTTGCCATCGTCACCGCCTTTTACGAATACGTCATGGGCGCAAATGGCGAAAAGATCGTTTTGGAGTTCAAGCCCCACACTGGGCACAACCTGTACGTGGCTTGCCTGTGGTCGCATTGGACGGCTCCGGGCAAAGACGACCTCTACTCCTTCGCCTTTATCACCGATGAACCGCCTGCCGAGGTGCTGGCCGCCGGGCATGACCGTTGCATCATCCCGCTCAAGCGAGAGAACGTCGATGCCTGGCTAGACCCGGACCCCAAGGATCTGGACTCGCTGTATGACATCCTCGAGGATAGGGAGCGGCCTTACTATGAACACCGTCTGGCACCATAAATCTTGACGACCATTTCACCAAGTGGCTATCGGCAAAATGTGGCTCTAGCCCCCTAGAAATATGCCAACGTCGCTATACAAACAATAGCAATTGCGTTTGCAAAAGGATGCCAGGCGAAGAGTTCAGCTATTGCGCTTTGCATGGATCCCGCGCAGCGAAATCAGCCCATGGACGATAGAGCCCAGAAAGGCTGCGTACACAGCGGACCGCGCGAACGGACGAGAAAAATTTTCTAAGTGTGGCTCATAAAAGAATGCCAAGCACAGCAAGACTGGCCCCATCAGTATCGCAATGCTGGCGAAAGCCTGGGCCTGTTTGAGGCCTCTTTCAAGCCTACGAACCATGTAGCACCCCAGCAGCAAATTCAGGAGGGATGACCACAGCAAGTAGATATGCGCTGAACGAAAAAGCATGCGCGGCCCAGGATCCATCTCCTGCAAATGATTGTGAACCGCATGCATGTATTGGCCGCTCAGCAAGAACATGAAGACGCCCGCAACGCCAACCGCAAAATGCATTGATCGCAATGACATCATGGAAACGAACAAATCTCATCAGTAAGGGTCATGTGCGGACTGTACGGAGAAGTGCGCAGATGGGCCAATACTGTTTGCGAAAGAAGCTATGCAAATTGTTGATAGCGCCGAGGACGCAACCCCGCGCCACTACGAACCCGAGTTTGGCAATGCGCTGCAGTTTGTGTTTGGGCCGCCGCCGCGCTGAGTAGACGCGGCCAGCCACACCTCCACCAGCACAAAGTTCAACACCCAAGCCGCACTCATCAGCACATCCCGCGGTAGCCCCGTTATCTCGCCAAACACAATGGCCACGGGCACAAACAAAATGACCTGCGTGCCCGCCCCCTGGCCCAACGCATAGGCCCTGGCCATCATGGCCCGGTGTCGTGTGATGTCTCTGGCCAAAATGGCCGCAATGCCCTGCAGCAGAAACGCCAGCATCAAGCAGCCCACCACCACGCGCACCACCAGCAGCAGACTGCCCTGCAGCGCCTGCGGTATGGGGTAGAAGAGCGTCATCCACAAGCCTGTGAGCGCGACCATCAGGCCGCTGAGCAGCGTCAACCAACCTGCCCTGCGGTGCCAGACCGGCCGCCTGCTTCGCAAGCCCGTATCAAACTGGAATGCGCCCAACACGCAGTACAGGCCCACGCAAACAATGTGCAGCACCAAGGGCAGCGGGGCACCAGAAAAACGTGCGTCGCCCGGCGCAACCGACCCATTGGTCAAGTGCAGCAGGCGCACACCGCCAGCCACCAGGGGCACCACGCTCAGCGCCAGCAGCCAATATGGCAATTGTTGTTTCAATGGTCCTCCTTGATTGATGGATGGGTCGCATGCAGTTTATCCATGCAAGAATGAAAGCACATCGCCAAACAACCCACATCAGATATGCAAAAACGCATGAATCGCAAGGCCCTGCAGTTCGACTGGAATCGCGCCAAGGCCTTCCTTGCCACGGCGGAAGAAGGCTCGTTATCCGCAGCGGCACGCGCGCTGGGCGTGACCCAGCCCACGCTGGGGCGTCAGGTGGCATCGCTGGAGCAAGAGCTGGGCGTGCCCCTGTTTGAGCGCCGTGGCCGCGGCCTGGAGCTAACGCCCAACGGGCTGGCACTGATGGACCATGTGCGCGCCATGGGCGAGGCGGCCAACAACCTGTCGCTGGCGGCCAGCGGTCAATCGGAATCAATAGAAGGCAATGTGTGCATCAGCGCCAGCGAGGTCATGGCCGCATTCGCGCTGCCGGCGGTCATGCGCAAGCTGCGCAAACAGTTGCCCGATATCGATGTGACCTTGGTCGTGTCTAACAGCGCCAGCGACCTCAAGGGCCGCGAGGCCGATATCGCCGTGCGCCTGTTTGCGCCCACGCAAGGCGACCTCACCGCCAAGAAGATCGGTATGGTCAGCGGCCAGCTGTATGCCACGCCCGCCTACCTGAAGAGCATTGGCAACCCCAGCAAGCCCACAGAATTTGGCCAGGCCAGTTTTATCGGCTTTGAAGACAATCACCAGTACCTCAATTTATTAAAGGGCTGCGGCTTTGTGGATCTGACGGCGCGCAACTTCCCGCTGACGACCGACAACCGCATCGTGCAGTGGGAGCTGGTCAAGCAAGGGATTGGCATAGGCGTCATGCAAGAGAGCGTGGGCGAAGCAGAGCGCACCGTGACACGCGCCCTGCCCCACCTGGACCGCGCGCCGGGGGAGATGTGGCTGGTGGCGCACAGTGAGTTGCGTACTAGCCGGCGGATTCGGAGTGTGTTTGATTTTTTGGCGAAGGAGTTGGAACATTGAAATGGTGGGCGTCCCTTTTTCCAACTGTCTAGCTCAAACTTCGAATCTAGGCTCTATCGGCGATGACGGCTCACAGAAAATCGGGTGCTGTAGACCTTGACCGAGTCAATTTGGTGTACCTCAATTGAGGCAGGATCGACGCGCAAATCTGAATCGCGATAGTCGTAATCAACCCTGTAGCCGGGCTCTAAATTCGGAACAAAGCTGAGTAAGTCATGGACTTCCGCGTTCTCTGCCGTCGTTTTGGCCTTCGGTATAGTTTCCCTCACCTCGTAGTCAAACTCCCAACCATCCTCAGTTCCATACCCGGTGTGTGCCTCAATCTTGGTTCCCTCTGGAATTTCCATGGGCTCTACGCGCGCCGCTTTATGGAACAGCACCACATTGCGCCCCCCCTCCGACTGCGCTGAACTAAAAATAATGCCATCGAGCTTTGGTTCGTTCTCAGTCGCAAGAAAATCCGCGATGGCCTGCGTTGCAAGGTAGTCAAAGGCCTCGTCATTCGGCATTACAGCGCGTGTCATGATTCGTCCGAGAGACCGGAGAAAGGCGACGCGTTCAAGACGGTCTTTCAAGGACGGATCAAAAATACTGCCCCCGTCCTGAGCACCGTCGAGGGCGGCAAGGTCGAGTAGGCGCAAGGACCGAATGATGCTGAATTTTCCGACCACAGCCCTGCTTCCGACAGGTGGGCGTACTTCGGCCAAGGCAACGGCCGCCGTGCTGGCCCCGTAAAAGACCGAGATACCACGCGCGTTCATTCGGCCCGCGCTGGCGAAACGAGCGGGGGGCGAACCCAGATGTAGGTCCGGCCTGCATAGAGCCTCTTGGAGGTCTTCTTCAGCCTGAAAGACTCTAGCGCGATATAGGTGAGTGAGCCTGCGCTGGGGACCTGCGTCTACAACAAGCGGGTGATGCGGTCT
The DNA here is from genome assembly GCA_043738115.1 of Rhodoferax sp. Lineage (GTDB taxonomy): Bacteria > Pseudomonadota > Gammaproteobacteria > Burkholderiales > Burkholderiaceae_C > Allorhodoferax. The sequence goes on from JAYSZJ010000123.1 coordinate 25,215, forward strand.
GGCCTTAAGCGCGTCAATGTCTCCAAATATTCGCGCGAGAAGTTTCGAGGCGGAGCGGCTGAAAAATCGGGCCTCAGTCTTGAGAGACTGCTCAAAAAAGTGCCACTCTTCATGCCACCCCTGAGCGCTTGCACCCTTTTCCTCGTAGTACGCCTCTGATGAGAACTCGGTTTCTTCACCCATGACCGCTGAATCGAAGTCGTCGTGCCGGTCATCAAGAATCTGAAGGACGTCTTCGGCCGCCTTCTGTGGGATTACTGCGGCGGCTTCAATTGCATAGAGTACCGGCATACCTTCTCGTTCCCAGTTGTAGTTGGACTCGCGGTCTGATAGCAGGGTGCTCTGCCATGAGTTGGGCTGATCGGATGTGCGAACGTAGTGATCAGCGAAAGCCGATTCAATACGGTTTGCAAGCTCCTGAATAGAGATGCAGGCTTTCGACTGTCCGCAATAGGAACATCCTTTCTGCTTGCCAGCCTTCTTGATCTGCTCTGAAAGATAGACCTCTGCGGCGCACTCAAAGCAGATGTACTTTTGATCGCCATCGTCGTCGTTCATGCCGTTGAGTATCTCCAGGTTCTGCAAATATAAGAGCTTTCGGAACTCAGTGGCGCCACTTCTTGGCTCGGGTCTCCCTCGCCGGTGGCACCGCCGGTCAGGCGTAATACTTGAAGTTGTGACGCCATTTATCGGAGGTCAGGCCGGGGTTGGCCAGCAATATTTCACCAACACGGTCAGAGTACTTGACCGTGATCGGACGCCCCTCGCCGAGTTGGCACGAGTTGTAGTTGAGCTTTGTCAGCCCTAAGATGTCCTTGGCGATTTGAAGGATGTCGCCATCGCCGTGCTGGATGGAGATGGACAACGGCACCGGGACCTCGAAGCCGTCATAGGTCGCAATGCGCGGCTTGAAGCCGTTAGTGAACAGTAGGCCATGGCGTGCGGTTCGCTGCCAAAACACGCCACGCTGCACGGGGTGCTTCCCCCGTTGCCCAGCCTCGGGATGCTCGTCGTGGCGATACAGTCTCATGCCCCCCCTGTCCTGCCGTACCCGGATGGCTACCAGTTTGACGCTTTCAGGCAGCGCCCGTTGAAATCCACGGTACTCCTCGGCGCTTATGCCTGAGTTCGAATGCAGGAAGATTTCCTTCAGCGGACGCCCGTCTTGCTCTTTATAAGTCGCTATCGTTCCTCGAAGCAGGGCTTCGGCCTTGTCGGGTGGCAAGTGAAACTCGCCGTCTTTTGCCGAGTACCACGGACCGAACTCACCTACAAAGACGACACCGTCGCCACTGTCCAAAAACATCTGGGCCGCGCAGCACGCTGTGCGTGCATCCTCAGCCAGCTTGTAGGCCAAGCCAACGTAGCAGACACCCTCTCGGGCCCATGGCGCTTTCCACGGCTTGGCGCCACACTTATAAAAGATGGCGGTACCGAAGTTCCAAAGCCGGTCGGAGAGCGGGTTTGTTCCCTTTTCGCCGTTGCGAACCTGCGCCGTGATGAGCAGCGTCGACTCCTTGATGATTTGAACGGGCAACTCATGCCCCATCATCCGGCCCTTAAGTTGTCGTCGGAAGTCGGGGGAATAACCTCGCGCCTCTTCGAAGGCCTCCATGCCTTCGAGCACCGCCGTGACATGCGGGTCGTCATTCTCGAACAACCCGCCTTGACCGGAATCGCGACTGGTCAAAGCCTTCTTGAGGAACGCCACTTCGTCCTTGCTCCTGGGCTCGTCACTGCGATTGGCCCGAGATACGGTTGAGTTGGGGCGGCAATTGTCGAACACCTCGTCTGGGACGATGCAGATTGCCAGGGCCGGACGTGAATCCAGCTTACCTAGGCGGTCGAGCTGCTCCATGTAGAGATTCGTGACCTCGAAGGAGCGGTCATGCTTGTCGGCTTTGCGCGATGCCTCTGACAGCTTGATTGCATCCACGATGTAACTGCGAACCGGCGACGGCCACTTGGCGCCAAAGGCTACATCGAAACCAGGATACGGCGGCCAAGCTCGGTGCCGGCTTTGGTCGATGCATGCTGCAGGCTTGTTCAATGATGCGCACCACTGCTTCCAGGCTTCGACCCCTTTGTCGGTCCCAATGACGATGTTGTCCGGAAGTTGGCTGCGCGGTTCCGCGGGTCCAAAGAGTGCCAGTCCGTCGTGCGGATCTTCCGCGGTCTGTCCATGGCCAAATTCGAGAAGTGGCTCGCCCAGGAAGTGGAATTTGTTCGTCATGCCGATACCTCTGTGGCCGACGACGCGACGTCATCATCTTCGTCATCACGCGTGCGGAACGCAGCCATTTCCTCACCAAGGTCGGCCTGACGAGACAACGCCTCCACATCCAGACCAACTGGGCACTGCCAGCACAGAGGGGCGGTGTCCACGACAACTGCCCGCTTGCCATCCCCAACTTCGATATGACCCGTGCGGGTTTCCAGCGCCTGAATGATTCCGAGCATGCGCGCCAGGAAGTGGTTGTTCCACCACCCCTTGGTGACCCCCTTGCGGCGCCTCGCGATCTCCTTCGCTTCGAACAACTTGCCGCCGGAATCGGTTACTCGGATGTAGATATTCAAAACAACATTCCAGGTTCCATCTGCCTCACGCTGAGGCCGGAAGCGTGGTGCCAGTTGGTAGAGCGTGGTCTGAACAGTGTCGCCGCGTGTCTTGTTTCGCTCGCCGGTCAGTTGCACCCGTGTTTGACGTCCGTCTACGTGGCGGTAGGGCTGGCTCCATTCACCGTTATCGCGCTCTGGGAAATAGAAGACCTTTCGATCATCACAGTACTTCAGCCCCTTCTGCAAGCAAATCACTTCCAGGCTTCGACGAGCGAGTTCCTTTGCCAGGTCTTCAGTCGGCTTTCCACCTCTGTGCGAGGCGTCCGACCAGGAAAACTCTTGATGCTGGCGGTGGTCACGTAAAGGAAGACTGCCAGGCGGGTGGGGGGTGAAGGAGACCAAGCTACTGGGACTTAGTTCAACGAACGCCCATCGGTTGCGCAGTTCAGTCGCCTCGGCGGTAGTCAACGACCGCGAGAGGTCGGTAATGAGCATTGCCAATGGAAGGTGCAGAGAAAACATGTTTGCGTAAACCGGCTCAGCCTTCGCGACCGTGACGCGACTTGGCAGGTAGTCCCGCAGCGCAATCTGCTTTCCGAGATCACTCTCAAGGCTTGGCAGAATGCCAAGCGTCGTCAGCCTTGCCAGCAATTGAACGAGCCCGTCGTTCCATGAACCAGCAAAGTTCGCCACGGCCATAGACTTCATCCTGGATGGAAGGCGCGGATCCGAGCCCAGTATGTAACTGCAGGGCAGGACGAATGATTCCTTGGCGGCGGCGAGAGCGCATCGCTCCAAGAACAACGCGTTGGCGAGACTCGCCTCGGAAAGCACCGGCAGATACTGGCAGCCCCGAAGGTCGATGAGCTTTCGAACGCTGGCGTCAGGGTCCTCGCCAGCCAGGGGCGCGGTACCTCGACACCAAGTCCGGTAGCCGGCCAGAGTCAGGCGGCGCGACACCCATGTGGCCAACGCATGGTCTGCATCGGCGTGGTCGATGAGAATGGTGTCTTTGCTTTCTGCCAGCGACTGCCCACCCGACTGCGGAAAGAACGGAGGGGCGAAGATACTGGGATGTTGAGCCAGTAGATGCCGCAGCGGACTGGCCAGTTGTACGCGTAGCCGTTCAAGGTCGTACAGATCGAGGATCCAGCCATACTTCTTGGAAAGCAGCTCGTGGGCGCGATCTTTGTCTGCAGCATTCAGCGCTTCGGTGCAAACGAACACGAAGGTGCTCGGGTTGTGGCCAAGCTCTTTGACCCTGTTGCAGTCGCTTTTCAGCTTGGTTTCCCAGTCCCCACGGACGGTGTATGCGAAAACGATGCGCCGACCCGATGCGTCTGTTCTGATGATGGCGTCACGGCCTCCGTCACCGGTTCCGCCCAAAGGGTCGATGCCCGGGTAATCAGTACCGGCCAAAAGAGCGGAACAAAGTCGCTCGAACTCCCTGTAATCAGAGATGCGCTCAAGACAGTAGACGATGCGGTCAGCGGACATCTGCGAAGTGTAAGGCGTGAAGTAAACCCACTCGTACCGCAAGAAGCCCAATTCGACGGCATCGGCACAGCAATGATTGATCCTCAGTGCGTCGGTACACCGGGCCGACTGTTGAAGCTGACGTTGGAAAAACCAACCGCTAGCATGGCCTCACCACCCCCAACACACTAGAAAAATCCAGCCCCCCATTCCCCGCCAAACTATGCGCCGCATACAAGCTGCGCGCCAGCCCGCCTAGCGGTGTAGCGGCCTGCACCGCAGTCGCGTTCTCTTGCGCCAGGCCCAAGTCCTTCAGCATCAGGTCCGTACCAAATCCACCGGCATAACCTTTGGATGCAGGCGCGGTCTCCATCACACCGGGCACGGGGTTGTATTTCTCCAGCGCCCAGTTGCCGCCAGAGCTGCGGCGCATGATTTCGGACAGCACCTTGGGGTCCAGGCCGTTGGCCATGCCCAGGGCCAGCGCTTCGGATGTGCCCAGCATCAATATGCCCAGCAGCATGTTGTTGCAGATCTTGGCGGTCTGGCCGGCGCCGGCGTCACCGGCGTGGAAGATGTTGTGGCCCATCTTCTCCAGCACGGGGCGTGCGCGGTCCAGGTCGGTGCCGTGGGGATAGATGTAGTAATTCGCTATAGTTGTGATAGCTAGTTAATAACATTCCACGGGGGCTAGAGCCATATTTTCCATATGACCTATCCCACCCGGCCACCCTAGTCCAGCGAAGCAGCCAACTCCCGCAGCGCCTGCCGCGGGTTGTCTTCGATGATGTCGCCGTGCGAAACGATGATGCGCGTCAGCGTGGGGATGGCGGCCCATTCGATCAGTTGCAGGCGCAGCGCCGCCGTGTCGTCGACCACCGTCATCTTGACCACCGCAGGGATGTTGGGCTCGTCACCCGCAAAACCCGCCATGCGCAGCAACCAACCGCCAAAACCCTTGGCATCGCGGATATTGCCCACCACGTCGTTGAGGATCAGCGAGCAACTGCCGGCCGAGCGCACCATCAGTGCGGCCTCATGTCCGCGTGTGCCGGGCACAGTCATAAAGTCCACATCCAGGTCTTTGAACTCGGGCGCCACGGTGTCTACTGGTAGCAGCTCCTCCACCTTGGCACGCGCGCCGTGCGGGGCCACAACCTGTATCGCCGGGTAGCGGTCTTTCCAGATTTTGGCGTCCATGCGGTGGTGGTCGCTGGGCACGATCAGAAACGCGGGGCGGCCCCACTCTTCCAGCGCAAGCATTTCATCCTCATCCAGCGCAATGGCGCTGTAGACCACCAGCCGCGCATCGTGCAGGCGCACCACGGTCATGCGCCGGGGCAGCTCCAACAGCGGCATGTGGATGTCACCGGTCACGGTGAGCATATTGATACCAATGTGGGTCGGCTTGCTGTGTGGCGATACGGCCCAGGTTTGTAGGGGTGCGGTCATGCCATGCTCTTGGCAGCGCCGCCGCTCAGCATCCACGGTGTGCCGAAGCGGTCTGTCAGCATGCCAAAGGCTTCGGTCCAGAAGGTGTCGGTCAGCGGCATGGTCACCTTGCCGCCCACGGCGAGCCGGTCGAACGCCAGCTTGGCCTCGTCTGCGGTGGGGTAACTCAGTGACAAGGCAAAGTTTTTCATTCCTTCATAGGGCTGGCCCACCATGGAGTCAGACGCCAACAGGCGCATGGACCCTATGCGCAGGCTGGCATGCAGGATGCGGTCTTCACTGCCCTCAGGCATTTGATCCTTCATGGGGGACTGCCCATGCGTCATCATCATTTCGATCTCGCCGCCTAGTGTCTGCTGGTAGAAGTGCATGGCGTCGGCACAGGTGCCGTCGAAGAAGAGGTAGCTGTCGATTTGGAACATGGGGTTTCCTTACAAGAAAACCCCAGCCTAGAAGCGACGCCACGCACCGTCTGTGCGTTATTACGCTGTGTAGCCTGCCCGCTCAGGCGGGTATACGAATGGCGGACAGCGGCCGCTCTACAAAACGCTCAAACAGTAAGGAGATGCCCACGCATGCCACCCAGGCCGCAGCCATGAACCCGGTGGTCGCTGCAGGCCCTGTCCACCCCAACCGCACCCACAACACGTTGGCCAACAGCACAACGGTGAAGTGTGTCAAAAACAAGGCGTAGGAGCTTCTGCCCAGCAGCCGCAGCACCCGCAATGCCGTGGATGAGGATGCGGATTTGGCAGCAGGCTTTTGACCGGCATCGTGGCCCAGGCGCCACCGCGCAACCCCCAAGCCCAGGGCGACCACCACTGCCAACGCGATACGCAACCGGAAGTCCCACATCAGTGCGGCCGCCCCGGCCACGGCCAGCAAGCTCAACCACTTGCCCGCGTGGCGCGAATGGCCGGCCCACCAAGCAAAAGCACCCATGCCGTAGGAGCCAAAAAAGTACAGGGCCCAGCTGTCTACCGATTCATGCAGATTGAAGTAAAACAAAGACCCCAGCATGCAAAGCCCCACTAGCCATTGCGCTGCACGCCCGCCCACCCACAACAAAATCGCCATCACCGCGAAGAGTTGGAAATCTATCGCCACATACCAGACGCCGATAGACAACGCATCAACGCCGAATATGTCAAACAGCAGTACCAGGTGGGCTAGCAGTGCAATGGCGCTGGGTGCGGGCGGGATGAAGTCGTCGTGCAGCCACTGCCGGGCCACTGCGCTGCACGCAACCACCAGCAGCAAGGCAATGCCAAACGGCAGAGCCAGGCGTATATAACGCTGGGCAACGATGCGCCAGGGTCGGGCGTGTTGCAGGGTGCCATGTGGTGCCAAGGTGCCAGCGGCTAGATAACCACCGATCACCAGAAACACCTGAACGGCCATGCGTGCATAGTCAAAAAACCAGTCCGTCAGCCGCGGCGCAACGGCATCCAGAGCTTCGGCCAATGGGCCGTACACCGTAAAGTGGTGCAAAACGATGAGGTGGGATGCCAACACTTTGGCGGCATCAATGTGGATTTGGCGGCGTGACATGGTTTCCTAATGCGGTGTCTACGCATCTGCGGGGCCGCAGTATAGACTGGGCCGCATGAATGTCTTGGCCATATCCGGCAGCCTGCGCGCTGCATCTATCAACTCGGCGCTGCTGCGCACGGCAGCGCGCCTGGCCCCGCCCGGCACTGTGGTCACCCTGTGTACTGCAGTAGGCGAGCTACCCCTGTTCAACCCCGACCTGGAGGCCGACATGCCCGCCAGCGTGGTGCGCCTGCGCGACCAGATAGCCGCGGCCGATGCGCTGCTGATCGCCAGCCCGGAATACGCGCACGGTGTCACCGGTGCCATCAAAAACACGCTGGACTGGCTGGTGGGCTGCGAGGCCCTTGTCAACAAACCGGTGGCCGTGTTGAACGCATCACCCCGCGCCCACCATGCAGACGCGGCGCTGCGCGAAACGCTGAAGACCATGTCGGCAGTGATTGTGGAATCGGCATCGCTGACTATTCCCTTGCTGGGAGCCAACATCACCGAGAGCGATATGGGCGAGACGCCGGCCATAAGCCATGCGATACGCGAAGTGCTGGCGGCCTTGTATGGCGCCGTGGTGCTGCGGCAGGCTGAGGGCGGGCCTTCGTTTCCGGTCTGAGCCAGGGGGCCTTAAGCCTAATTGGCCGATAGCCCCCTTGGAATATCACTGTTGCGCTATCAAATTAGGAGTTTTTGGTCTGCACCAGCACTCCACCATCCAACGGCTCCAACACAAAGCGCACCGGCAAAAACTGCTCGATGACCTTGGCATTGGTGCGCGTGTGCTCTGACATGTTGGTCGCCCAGTACTGACCTGGTTTACCTTGCAGCGCCGCCAGCGCCATGGGAATCATCAGCTGGTCCGCCAGATGCTCACCCACCGGGGCGCGGTGTTCCAGGTAGGCTTGTGTCTCACGCAGCACCGCGCGTGCCACTTCCTCCGCGCTGACACTTTTCTCGCCAAAGGTGGTCAGCACTTCGGTGATGTGTTCAAACTGCAGGATCACCTGCAGCGCATTGCCCGGCCCTTCGTTGCTGCGCAGGGCGCGGTCGCGCAGTTGGTCCTCCGTCCAGTCCAAGGCACGGCCCAACACATCCAGCTCACGGCCGGCCACACCCTTGGGGATGCCGGCGTGTAGGCATTCGGCCCAGGCTTCCAGCTGCGCGCCGCGGTCCATCAGGTGGATTGCGGCCAGCCCATCGGGTGGTGGCGCAATACGCACGCGCACCTCACCACCACCCGCAGGGTAGAAGCCGTGGCGCTGCACTTCCAGCGCGTATACGGCCTGGCCGCCGCCAGAGAAGTACGGTGCCATGCGGTTCAAAAAGGTCGCCGATGGTGCCATCGGGTTATGCGTGCCACCGCGCAGCACGATGTTGGATGCTTGCGCAGCCAGCGCCAGCGGCCACAGCACGGTTTGCAGCACCAGCATGCAGCTGCCAGCAGAGCCAACCGCGAATTCGTAATCACCGCCGCGCACGGGCCCGGGTGTGAAGCTGAGCTGGTTTGCGCCAATCTGCACGGGCGCGCCCTCCGCATCCAGGGCCTGGCAGTGCTCTGGCCCGCCGCCCACGGCAACGGCCGCCTGCACACAGGCCAAATGCTGGCGCATCAGGCCGGGCTTGGGGCGCTTGGCGCGGATATTGACCAAACTAAAGGCTTGGCCGGTGATCAGACTCAGGGCCAAGGCCGTACGCAGGATCTGCCCACCGCCCTCTCCTTGTGATCCATCGATTTCAACTGTGGTTTTTACTTCTGTTTTCATCATCATTCTTCTTTTTCTCTATTTTCAATGCCATGCCAGCCTGGCTCACGCGCCGCACCTCTGCGACCCGCGCGCGCTCCAGCAGACGACACGGACGGCAGCGCACGGCGCGGGTGTCGATCTGCCCCTTGGCAATCTCGTACCACCACTTCTGCTGCTTGGCCGTCCATATTTCGTGCGCCCCGCAGTCTCTGCAGACAAAGGGAGTGTCGATGTAGAACGACGGCAACAGGCCGTAGGTGTTGTTATGGGCCAGTTGCATAGGGTCCACCGCCACGGCGCCCAAAGGCACCGTCTTTATGGGCATGTAAGGGTTGGGTGCCCGCGCAGCACTCAGGCGCACCAGGCGCTTGGCTTTGATTTCCTCCCGCCTTTGTTTTCCGCTCTTCATCACACACTTATCCTTTGCGGGGCTTACCGCCCTGCTCTGTTAACCCTTCACACACACCACCTGCTTCAGCGTGTACACCACTTCCACCAGATCGCTCTGGGCCAGCATCACGGCGTCGATGTCCTTGTAGGCCATCGGGATCTCGTCGATCACGTCGGCGTCCTTACGGCATTCCACACCGGCAGTCGCATCAATCTGGTCCTGCACGGTGAACAGCTTCTTGGCCTTGGTGCGGCTCATGGTCCGCCCCGCACCGTGGCTGCAGCTGTTGAAGCTATCCGGGTTACCCTTACCGCGAACGATGAAACTCTTGGCACCCATGCTTCCGGGAATAATCCCCAGCTCACCCGCCTTGGCGCTCACCGCGCCCTTGCGGGTCACAAACACCTCTTGCCCAAAGTGCGTTTCCTTGCTCACATAGTTGTGGTGGCAGTTCACCGCTTCCAGGTGGGTCTCGAACGGCTTAGGAACAGACTTGCGTAGGGCGCCGATCACGGCCTGCATCATCACCTCGCGGTTCAAACGCGCAAACTTTTGCGCCCAACCCACACCGCGCACGTAGTCACCAAAATACTGGGCACCTTCTTCAAAGTACGCCAGGTCTTGGTCCGGCAGGTTGCGCTGGTGCAGTTCGGCATCCTTCTTGGCCAGCTCAATGAAGTGCGTACCAATGGCGTTACCCACACCGCGCGACCCGCTGTGCAGCATGATCCACACGCTACCGGCCTCGTCCAGGCAGATCTCCACAAAGTGGTTACCCCCACCCAGCGTTCCCATATGGCGGTGGTTGTTGGTGTTCTTCAGGCGTGGGTAGTCCACGCACAGCGCATCAAACTCATCTACCAATTGCCCCCAGGCGACGTCGGCAGCAGCGGGCGGGTTCGTCCACGCACCCACCTCGCGGCTCGACTTGTGATGACGGTATTGTTTGGGCGCAGATCCATGCGGCACGGCCTTTTCAATCTCGCCACGCAGCGGCCCCAAGTTATCCGGCAGATCGCTGGCCACCAACGTGGTCTTGCAGGCGATCATTCCGCAACCAATGTCCACCCCCACCGCAGCAGGAATGATGGCCTTGATCGTAGGGATCACGCTACCGATGGTGGCGCCAATACCGTAATGCACATCGGGCATCACGGCCACGTGGCTGAACACAATGGGCAGCTTGGCCGCGTTCTCCAGCTGGCGCTGGGCCTCGGCCTCGATAGGCACGCCGTTGGTCCACATCTTCACCGGCACTCCGCCGGGTACGTTGAGTTGTTGGTAGTTCATTTTTTCTTCTTTCTTCTCTTCAATAAAAACGGATCACTAATACTTTTGATCACCAGCAGCAACAAAATTGTTGAAATGGATACGTGCTCTACCAGACTGAGCTACGGTGCTGCAATGGGCTCGGGCACAAGCCCATTGCAGCACCGGCGGGAATCGAACCCGCGACCTCGGCATTAACAGTGCTGTAATTCCAACCGCATTTGCCACTGGCAATCAAAACTTTTTGCTCTTTCTTCAAGAGCTTTCAAAAACGCGACTAGATCGGTGAGATTTCATGTGCATTCAGTTGCCTGTGATGCACATGGCCAGAGTTGAACTGGCTATAACCAATGTAATCCCACCAGCATTCGCGCTTTTGAAAACTCTCTTTCTCTTCTACCTTCAATTAAAAGGCCCCCGCCTGAGGACAAACAATTGGTGTGATGGATACAGTTTGGATGTAATCACACCGGCATTCCTCAGGCGACGACGCTCAACACTTCGAGTCGTGGCCTACAAGGCCAGCTCGTCAATCAATCCGACCCAGTGGTCGGCTCCCAACGCACCTGCAGCAAACAAAGCCAGCACCTTGAACACCTCATCGGTAAAACCGCCGATGTTCAAGATATCAGACCGTTCCAGCGCCTGCGTATGGGCATAGGGCTGGATGTCGATACACACTAACTTGGCTTGCGGGTTGCGTTGCTTGAACACCTCCCACTCACGCAGGGTTTGCGTAGCACCGGCACGTTTGTTATCCATCCACGACTCGTTATCTGACACCAGCACCACCAAATCCGCCTTGGCCTTATTGGCATTCAGCAGGGCCAGGGGCGCCGAGCAGTTGGTTCCACCGCCACCCACCGCCGCCAACTTCTCCGCATTGGTCATCACCGAGTCACGTGGGTTGAGTGACAAGCTGACAACTTTTTGCTCGAACGGCAACACCATGGTCGTCGGGTTCTTGCGCAACAGAGCCGCAGCCACCAAGGCAGCCACGTCAATACAACGCACCGCACTGGTTGCAGAACCGCGGTGTCCAGACACCGCCGTGCTCATGGAACCCGACACATCAGGACACACCACCACATCACCCGCCAACTCCGGCACGTTCTTCAACGCAATTTCCATCGCATCTTGCAGTGCCTCACGCACTTGCTGAGGAACAGCCGCATCCGTAGCCTTGTACGCCGCCATCAACTGGTAGGGCAATACACGGGCTTTCTCAATGCTTTGCGCATCACGCAGTTTGGCGGCAATGGCCTTTTCAGCCTTGGTCGTACCAAACACACCGTGGCGTGCAAAGGTGTTCAGGTTCTGCCGCACCATCTGCCACGAACCATTCTTTGCAATCTGCGTCCACTGGTTGGTCGTCAAATTCAAAGCGGTCAACATCTGAAAAGGCACGTCCGGCGCCACGCCGCTACGGTCTTTTTTGTAGGCTTCAAAAGCACGGGTCGCCTCGGGCAACTGGTTCACATCAAAGTCACGACCAATCAACCAGGCAAACCACGCGGCGCGCCAGGCTTCAGCCGGCTTGGGGTGAACCATCTTCACCACATCGGCCAACGAAGGGCTGTTACCCACGCTGGCGTTCAGCAATTGCTTTTCGCTAGCGTTGCACAACCATGCCTGCACCAATTTCTTGGGGCGTGAACCCAGCGATTTACGACCCACTTGGCCGCTACGCAGAATCTGCACCACATTGCGCAACATCTTGCCGTTATCCACCACGCGGGGAAACGCCTTGGCAAACACAGCCACGTCACGCGTTGCCAGCGATGCCAACAGCAGCGCAGGCATGTCCTTCATATGGCCGCGCTCACGGGCATAGATGGCTGTCTTGGCCACAAAGGCCACATCCACCTGGGCAGCCAGCTCCAGCACTTTGTCCAACTGCTCGGCAGCGCCAGCGTAGTACACATTGTTCAGGCAACCGGTTACGGCCAACTGCACCAGGGCATGTTTGGGTTCCAGCGCATAAGCCACGCCACCCGCCTCATTGGTGGTGTTGGCTGCAGACAAGAACTTGCCCTTGCTGCTTTGAAATAGTTGTGTGTTTGCCATCTTCTTACTCCTTGTTTGCATTCACCGTTGTAGTGACAGGATAGGTATTGCAGACAGCGTGCCAGCTTTTGAGCAAAGACAGAAATATTTGTAAGTTGTTGATTTAATTGGATATTTTTATCGCCATAAAGATACTCCACACAATCCTGAGAAGATCAATTTTCTATTGATATCTTTTTAGCTAGTAAACTAGCAATATGAAGAAGACCGTTGTTATTGGATTCCTGGGCACGCAACTCGATTCCGGCCTCAGCCCCACACGTTGGGAGAAGTGGCGGCCCACGGTATCGCTGGCGCAACATGAAGACCTGGTGATCGACAGGCTGGAGTTGTTCCACGATGCGCGCAGCACGACGCTGGCGCGGCAGGTGCAAGCCGACTACGCGCAGTTGTCGCCGACCACCGAGGTCAAGCTGATCGAGATGAACCTGGCCAACCCCTGGGACTTTGGTGAGGTCTACACCGCTCTGTACGACTGGGCGGCGGCCTACCCGTTTGACACCAACCGCGAGACCTACCAGGCCCACATCACCACCGGCACACACGTGGCGCAGATCTGTTTGTTCCTGCTGGTCGAAGCGCGCTTCTTGCCCGGCGTGTTGCTACAGAGTGCGCCACCCAGGGGACGCCAGGGGCGCGGACCCGGCAGCCATGAGGTGATTGACCTGGACCTGTCGCGCTACGACGCGATCAACCAGCGCCTGCATGTGGCGCAGCAAGACGCGGTGTCGTTTTTGAAGAGCGGCATTGCCACGCGCAATACACGCTTCAACACGCTGATAGACGAGGTGGAGCGCGTCGCAGTGCAGAGCAAGGCACCGATGCTGCTGACCGGCCCCACCGGTGCGGGCAAGTCCATGCTGGCGCGGCGTGTGTATGAGTTGAAAAAAGCGCGCCACCAGATCGATGGTGAGTTTGTTGAGGTGAATTGCGCCACGCTACATGGCGACGGCGCGGGCTCAACATTGTTTGGCCACAAAAAAGGCGCGTTCACCGGTGCCATCACCGACCGCCCCGGCTTGCTGCGCACGGCGCATGGCGGCCTGCTGTTTTTGGATGAGATTGGCGAACTGGGCCTGGACGAGCAAGCCATGTTGCTGAAGGCGGTGGAAGAAAAGCGTTTTCTGCCCATGGGCGCGGACCGTGAGGCGCACAGCAATTTTCAACTGATAGCGGGCACCAACAAAGACCTGCGTTTAGAGATCGCTGCGGGCCGATTTCGCGAAGACTTGTTTGCCCGTATCAACCTGTGGACCTACACCCTACCCGGATTGGCGCAGCGGCGTGAAGACATTGAACCCAACATGGACCACCAGCTCGCACTGGCCGCGCAAGAACTGGGCAAGCAGGTGCGCTTTACGGCCGAGGCGCGCAGTGCCTACCTGCGGTTTGCCACTGCCGTGGATGCGGTGTGGAGTGGCAATTTTCGCGACCTGAGTGCGTCCATCACGCGCCTGGCCACGCTGGCAGACCATGGACGCATTGGCATTGCGCTAGTAAACGCAGAAATACAGCGGCTGCGTTGGCAGTGGCAATCGCCTTCGGATACAGGGTCGGATGCAGGTTCTCTGATGGCAACCAACGCACAGAGCCCGTCATTGCAAGAGCTGTTGGGCGATAAGGCCGCCACTCTGGACACATTTGATCAACTGCAGCTTCAGGCTGTGGTGGCCGTGTGCCGCAAACACACCAGCATCAGCGACGCCGGCCGCGAACTGTTCAACGTGTCACGTCAGCAGCGCAGCGTCATCAACGATGCGGACCGCCTGCGCAAATATTTGCTGAAGTTTGGCTTGGATTGGGATGCGGTTGCGGTTGCGGTTGCGAGGTGAGCAGTTTGACGCGCCTGTGTACGCTGCCACACGGACGATTGCCGTAGCAAACTCAACAATAGCCACTATTTACTACTATTCAAACGAGGTCTCGCCATGTTGTACACCGTAGCCGTTGTTCTTATCATTCTCTGGCTTTTGGGTTTGGTCACTTCCTTTACCCTGGGCGGATTCATCCACATCTTGCTGGTGGTCGCAGTCATCTCGATACTGCTGCGGATAATTGGTTAGACCGGGGGCAAAGTTGTACCGCCGTGGGTAAACTAAAACCCATTATGGGTACAAAACTCAACTCTCCCCCTCCCATACGTACCAGCCTTGCTGACGCCTTGTTTCCCAAGGTACGCCAGCGTGTGCTGGCCGTTTTGTTTGATGCGCCGGAGCGCAGCTTTTACATGGGCGAGGTGATTGCACGTGCCCGCTCGGGCACCGGGGCTGTGCAGCGCGAGCTGGCGGGCCTGGCCGCTGCGGGCATCTTGAGCGTGCACAAGCAGGGCAAACAAAAGCATTACCAGGCCAATCCCCAAGCACCCATTTACGATGCCCTGCGCAGTCTGGTCGGCACGACTATGGGGGTTGCCAATGTGTTGAAGGCGGCCATGGTACCGGTAGCCCGGCAAGTCAGCTCCGCATTTGTGCACGATGAACCACCACACTGGGCATCCCGCAGCACCAAGGAGCCAACGGTAACCGTCGTGTTTTTTGGTGCCGCACTGGCCGACGTAACGGTTGCCAACGCGGTGGCCCATGCCATGCAAAACGCGTCCAACACCCTGGCGCGCCAACTCAGTTTTGCGCTGTACACCCCCGAGACGCTGGACAGCGCCGTGGCACAGAAAAGCAATTTCCTCAGCCGCTTGCTGAAGCCATCCAAAACCTGGTTGGTGGGCAGCGAAAGCGATCTCTTCGGCCGCGTCTCGTGACGCAGCCGTCGTCTAATTTCTTCACTGCCCGTAGCGAACCCGAAGGCCTGCAAGTCGACGCCAGTGATACGGATGTGTTGTTGCTGTCACTGGAGATGGGTGGCAGCAACTGGCCCAGCTCGTGCCGCAATGGCACCTGCCGCACCTGCATAGGCCACTTGCAAAGCGGCGAAGTGCGCTACGCCGTGGAGTGGCCGGGTCTGAGCAGCGAAGAGCAAGCTGAAGGACATGTGCTGCCCTGCGTGGCCTACCCCTGCTCAGACGTGGTGCTGCGCCAAGGTTACTAGGCCAAAGGGGCGTTAAAAAACGCCTTACCATCCGGGGTTACCCGTATGAAAAAAATCCAAGTCTATAAACGCCCCGCAGGTGGTTGGGGTGCCCTGAAAAGTGTGGCCCACCATTTGCTTGAGCAAGGCATTGCCGCCAAGGGCGCACGCACCCTGCTGTCTGCCAACCAGCCTGAGGGCTTTGACTGCCCCGGCTGCGCCTGGCCCGATGCAGACCACACATCCACCTTTGAGTTTTGCGAAAACGGTGCCAAGGCCGTCGCCGCGGAATCCACTGCGCGCCGGGCCACCCCCGCCGTGGTGGGCGCAG
The DNA here is from genome assembly GCA_043738115.1 of Rhodoferax sp. GTDB lineage: Bacteria > Pseudomonadota > Gammaproteobacteria > Burkholderiales > Burkholderiaceae_C > Allorhodoferax. The sequence continues at coordinate 41,071 of JAYSZJ010000123.1, forward strand.
CCACTGTCGCGGCACTTGCGGCGCGGTCTGACCAGGAGCTGGAAGCTCTCGGCCGGCTGACCGAGCCCCTGCAATACGACCGTGCCAGCGACAGATATTTGCCCATCAGCTGGGACGCAGCTTTTGCACTGATCGCCCAGCGGCTGAACGCCCTGCCCAGCCCCGACGATGCGATTTTCTACACATCGGGCCGCACCAGCAACGAAGCCGCGTTTTTGTACCAGCTGTTTGTGCGCGAGTTCGGCACCAACAATTTCCCCGATTGCTCCAATATGTGCCACGAACCCTCGGGTGTGGCCATGCGCCAGGCCATAGGCGTGGGCAAGGGCACGGTGCAGTTGGCAGACTTTGAGCTGGCCGACGCCATCTTCATCTTCGGCCAGAACCCCGGCACCAACCACCCGCGCATGCTGGGCGAGCTGCGCAAGGCCGCCAAACGCGGTGCGCAGATCGTGGCGTTTAACCCGCTGCGCGAACGCGGGCTGGAGAAGTTCCAGGACCCGCAAAACGCTGTTGAGATGCTGACCGATGGCTCCACAGAGATAACCACGGAATACTTCCAGCTCAAGATCGGTGGCGATCTGGCTGCCGTCAAGGGCATGGTCAAGTGTGTGCTGGAGGCCGACAAAGCAGCCCAGCAGCACCGCCACACCCGCGTAGTAGACGCGGCCTTTATTGCCGAACATTGCGCCAATTTCGACGCGTTTGCAGAGGATGTGCTCAACGAATCCTGGGAACTGATAGAGCAGGAATCCGGCCTTACCAAGGACCAGATCGCCCGCGCGGCGCTGGTCTACATGCAGGCCGAGCGCGTGATTGCGTGTTGGGGCATGGGCATCACTCAGCACCAGCAGGCGGTGGGCACCATCCACATGCTGATCAACTGGTTGCTGCTGCGCGGCAATATGGGCCGGCCCGGTGCCGGCGCTTGCCCGGTGCGCGGCCACAGCAATGTGCAGGGTGACCGCACCATGGGTATTTTTGAGCAACCCGCTCCGGCATTCCTGGACAAGCTGGGCCAGGTGTTTGATTTCACCCCGCCACGCGCCAACGGCCTGAACACCGTCTCATCCATAGAGACCATGTTGAAGGAGCCCGGCAAGGTCTTCTTTGCGATGGGCGGCAATTTTGCGGCCGCCACGCCCGACAGCGTACGCACCCACCAGGCACTGCAAAACTGCGCGCTGACCGTACACGTGGCCACCAAGCTCAACCGCAGCCACCTGGTGCACGGCACCGAGGCGCTGATCCTGCCCTGCCTGGGCCGTACCGAGATCGACGTACAGGCGACCGGGCCGCAAGCCATTACCGTGGAAGACTCCATGAGCATGGTGCATTTGTCGTCTGGCATCAATGCGCCAGCTTCAACACATTTGTTGTCAGAGCCCATGATCGTTGCGCGCCTGGCCCAGGCCACGTTGAAGAACAGCAAGACGCCGTGGCAATGGCTGGTGGACGACTATGACCGCATACGCGACAAGATTGCCGCCGTGTTTGACGATTTTGCCGACTTCAATGCGCGGGTCAAGGTGCCCGGCGGCTTTCACCTGCGCAACCGCGCGGCCGAGCGCCTGTGGGTGACGCCAAATGGCAAGGCCAATTTTCATGTGCATGCGGTGCCGGTGGACTTGCCCATCCACCGTGCACGCCAGGAGAGCATCGAGCGTGTTTTCAACCTGACCACACTGCGATCCCACGACCAGTACAACACCACCATCTACGGCCAGAACGACCGATACCGCGGGGTGTTTGGCGAGCGGCGGGTGTTGTTCATACATGTGGACGACATCAGCAGCCTGCAGATGCAGCCCGGTGATTGGGTAGACCTGCAAAGTGTGGCCGACGATGGTATTGAACGCACCGCCAAGCGCTTCATGCTGGTGGCGTACCCGATTCCCATGGGCAACCTGGCGGCCTACTACCCCGAGACCAATGCGCTGGTGCCGTTGTCCAGCGTGGCCATCGGCGCGGACACACCGACCTCCAAAGCGGTGCCGGTGGTGCTGACCCCGCACAAGGCTTGAGCACGGTGGGAGCCACTCTGCTTATGCCTGCGCCTACGCAACAACACGGCGTGCTGCGCTACCGCGAGGGCGCCGCACCCCTGTCGGCCCAGGACGCATTGGCCGAAGAAACCCCCGTGGCCCTGGTCTACAACGGCGTCTCACATGCGGTGATGATGGCCACACCAGCCGATCTGGAAGCCTTTGCGCTGGGCTTCAGCCTGTCCGAAGGTATTGTGGACAGCCCCGCGCAGATTTATGGCATCGACGTGCAGACGCAGCCCCAGGGCATTGAGTTGCACATCGCACTGGCCGGTGCGCAGTTTGCCGCGCTAAAAGACCGCAGACGCCAACTGGCCGGGCGCACCGGTTGTGGCCTGTGTGGACTGGAGAGCCTGCAGGCGCTGAACCTGAACGTGGCCCCACTGGACTACCCTGCCCCGCAGCTGCGCCGCAGCGACATACTTGCGGCGCTGCATCGCCTGCCCCAACGGCAACCGCTGAACGCACAAACCGGCGCCCTGCATGTGGCCGCCTGGGTCAACACGCAAGGGCAACTGGCCTATGCCATGGAAGACGTGGGTCGCCACAACGCACTGGACAAACTGGTTGGTACTCTTGCGCGTGACACGCTTGACCCAAGCGCCGGCTGGGTGCTGATGAGCAGCCGCGCCAGTTACGAGCTGGTGCAAAAATGTGCGCGGGCCCGCATCAGCCTGCTGGCCACGGTGTCTGCCCCCACGGCCATGGCGGTGCGCCTGGCGCAGCAGGCCGGCATTTGCCTGGTGGGTTTTGTGCGGGAGTCCGGCCTGGTGGTGTACACCTATCCAGAGCGGGTGCTGTCGGACTAACACCTCAACCCAGTCACTATACTTTTAATAGCATACTAGGTCCACCCGACGGGGGCTATAGGCGCATTATTCATATGAACATCCAGGAAAAACCCACTTTTGAAACCCCCTTTGCATGGATAGGCGGTGAGGACAAGGTCAAGGCGCTCACCGAGCGCTTCTACGACCTGATGGACCTGGAGCCGGGCTACACCGAACTGCGCGCCGCACACGGCTCAGACCTGGGCGGTGCACGCGAGAAACTGTTCTGGTTCTTGTGCGGCTGGCTCGGCGGCCCGCAGCACTACACCGACCGCTTCGGCCACCCCCGGTTGCGGATGCGGCATATGCCGTTCAAGATTGGTGAGGTTGAGCGTGACCAGTGGTTGGCATGTATGGCGCAGGCCATGGCAGAGACGGGCGTGCCGCTGGAGTTGGCCGAACGGCTGAAGGAATCGTTCTTCAAGACGGCAGACTGGATGCGCAATACCGAGGGGTGAGCACCCCCACCTCAATACTTCAACGCCGACGCCTTGCCCCAAAACACCCGGTACGCATACACCGTGTAGCCAATGATGACCGGCAACACAACCACCACGCCGTAGAAGATCACCATCAGCGCCTCGGGGGCGCTGGCAGCCTGCCAGATGGTCAGGCGGTCTTCGACCAGCCAGGGGAACAGGCTGTAGCCCAGGCCATAAAAAGCCAGCAGGAAAACACCCACAGTGGCGGCAAACGGCACACCGATGCCGTATTCATTGCCCTGTGCCAGGCGCACCGGCAGGCGTTTGACGCTACGTGCAATCACACCCAGCAACACGGCGGTGACAAGCGGGATAGGAAGCAGAAGCACGATGTTGGGAAACGCAAACCACTTGCCAAAAATGCGCTGGCTGACCAGGGGCGTCACCACCGAGATCGCCACAACACCGGCCGCAGTAAGCCACAGACTGCCTTGGGCCCAGCGCACGGCCTTGAGCTGCAGCGCGCCTTCGGTCTTCATGATCAGCCAGCCAGCGCCCAACAGGCAGTAGGCGGCCACCAGGCACAGGCCGATCAGCCCGTTGAAGACGGTGGTCCATATATCAGTGCGAAAGCCTGTGATGAGCCCGCCCAACATGAAGCCTTGCGACCAGCTGGCCAGCACGGAGCCCACATAAAAGGCCGTGTCCCACAGCGGCTTGTGGTGGTCACGCGCCTTGACGCGAAAGTCAAAGGCTACACCGCGCAGCGTCAGGCCAAACAGCATCAGCGCTACTGGCATATACAGTGCGCCCAGGATCACGCCATGGGCTTGTGGAAACGCCACCAGCAACACACCCACGCCCAGCACCAGCCAGGTCTCGTTGGCATCCCAAAAGGGACCGATGCTGGCGATCATCGCGTCTTTCTGCTCGCGGTCATCGGCACGGCGCAGCAGTACGCCCACGCCCAGGTCGTAGCCGTCCATGATTACGTAGGCCAACATGGCCAGCGCCATCACCGCGGCAAAGACCAGGGGCAACCAGCCCTGGGGTTGGGTCAGATCCGGCATAACGTCAAGCATGATTTGGCCCTCCAGCCCCCGTCGGTATTACGCTTATCGCTCCTGAATCAGGAGCAACCAGCGGTTCGAAATGTTTCTTGGCTGCGCTCGTTGCCAGGTAGAACACCACCGATACGTAAGCAATCAGCAGCGCCACATACAGCACCAGGTACATGGCCAGTGTCAGCGCGATATTGGCTGATGGCACGGCGGACGCTGCATCTGCCGCCAGCAGCACACCCTGCACCAGCCAAGGCTGGCGACCGATCTCGGTCACGTACCAACCGGCGATCAAGGCCACCCAGCCGGCAAAGGTCATGGCGACCAGCACACGCAACAGCAACACATTTGGCGCGCGTCCTCCCCGGGTCTGCCAGGTTCCAAACCAGCTCACAGCCAGCATCAGCAGGCCCACACCCACCATGACACGGAATGCGAAGAACACCGGCGCCACGGGCGGGTGCTGGCTGCCAAAGGCGTCTATGCCCTTGATCTCGCCGTCCCAGCTATGGGTCAGGTACAGAGATGCCAGCTTGGGGATGCCCACCTCATACAGATTGCTCTGCGTGGCCGCATCGGGCCAGCCGAATAACACGGCGGGCGCGCCATTCTGCGTCTTCCAGATGCCCTCCATCGCCGCAATCTTGGCCGGCTGGTGCTCCAGCGTATTCAGGCCATGCTGGTCACCCACGAAAATCTGCGCCGGGATCAGCATGGCCGCCAACACCAGGCCGGTGCGCAGGCTGGCACGCACTTCGGCGCCCTTGTCACCCTTGAGCCAGCGGAAAGCGCTGATACCCGCCAGCAGAAAGGACACGGTCAGACCGGAGGCCAGCAGCATGTGCGTAAATCGGTACGGGAAAGAGGGGTTGAAGATGACCTGCAGCCAGCTGGTCACATGGGCCTTGCCGTCGACCATCTCGAAGCCGGCCGGCGTGTGCATCCACGAATTGAGCGCAAGAATCCAGAACGCCGACAAGGTAGTGCCGCCCGCCACCAGCAGCGTGGCCGTGGTGTGCATGCGTTCGCTGACCCGGCCGCGGCCAAACAGCATGATGCCCAGCATGGTGGCCTCCAGGAAAAATGCCGTCAGCACCTCGTAGGCCAGCAGCGGCCCGGCCACATTGCCAACCGTGTTCATGAAACCCGGCCAGTTGGTGCCGAACTGGAAACTCATGGTGATGCCGCTGACCACACCCAAGGCAAAGGTCAGCGCGAAGATCTTGACCCAGAACTGGTAGGCATCCATCCAGTGCTGCTGGCCGGTGCGCGCAAACCGCAGCTTGAAGAATAGCAGCACCCAGGCCATGGAGATGCTGATCGTAGGGAACAGAATGTGGAAGGTGATGTTGGCCGCAAACTGTATGCGCGCCAGGATGAGGGGGTCCAGGGTGTCCACGGTTCAATGCTCTTTCTTCGGGTTTTCGGGTGTGGCAGCGGGTGGAGCAAAGGCGTCGACTGGGGCGGCCGGAGGTGGGTCCACGGCATCACCGTCGGCAGGCGTGGTGGACATGCCAAACACCTGTTTGACCTTGTCCTTCATCTCCAGCAGCCTTTGCACCTTGGCACCCATCTTCATCAGGCTGGCCAGTGTGGCGGAGTCCATCTTCTGCACCTCGTCCAGCCAGTCCGTCATCAGCTCGATGAAGGCGTGCATCTGGCGCATACGCTCTTGGGCCACACGCTCGTCTTCGCCGCCGGGGGTCTCCATCAGTGCGTCGCGCAGCATGGACAGGGTCGGATCAATCTCGCGCTTGCGCCGCTCGGTGGCCAGCGTGCGGAAGATCTGCCACACGTCTTGCGGGGACTGAAAGTATTCGCGCCGGTCATTGGGCAAATGGATCAACTTAACCAGGTTCCACGACTGCAATTCTTTCAGCCCCATGCTGACGTTGGAGCGTGAGAAGTTGAGCGCATCGGCGATCTCATCCGCATTCAGCGGCTTGGCCGACACGTAGATCAGCGCATAAATCTGCCCTACTGTGCGGTTGATGCCCCAGCGGCTACCCATCTCGCCAAAATGCAGCACAAAGGATTGGGTGAGGGGGGGCAGGTTCATGGTTTTATTGATTTAGGTCAAATTCTTGAATTTTCAGTATTTTCTGAAATTACATGAAACCTAGCAGGCCGCCCCGACATTCCCCATCAATACCGGGGGGAATTGTCGCCCACCGTGCGCCAGAGACTGCTCCCGTCTAGGCCGCAATAGCCACCGACGCGCGCCCGTTGCGCACAAGCTTGGCCACTTTGACCGGTAGTGCAACTGGCTGGCTGACCGTAAAGGCAGCCTGCCCCTGCGCACTGATCCACGCTTTGGCATCCAGCGGCACGGTCCAACTTTCATGGGCCCGGAGCCACACATCACGGCTATGGCCCTCTAGCGTCAACCAAATGCTGCCGTGGGTCACCTGCACCATGGCGCCCGCTACCAGGGCTAGCGCAAGGGTCTGCGGTGTGTCCAATTGGAAGTGTTGGGTTTGTTGGCTCTGTTGCATGGTGAACTCCTTCAGTGGTGGATGCCAATAAGTGCGGGGCAATGGCGCTTGCCTATTGATGCTGACAGTGTAAAATTTGCACCGATACAGTACCGGTACAGTTGTACAGATAATTCATCCAACTGGCTGGGTATTAACACCAATACAGATACCCTATGCAGACCACTGAGCCAAGCACTGCACTCGCAGCCGCAACGACCTTGTCCGAGCAAATCGTGCAGTGGGCCACCCACCGCATTCAGGAGCAGGTGTTTCGCCCCGGCATGCGAATGCCCTCGGTGCGTCAGTTGGCGGTGGACCGTGGTGTATCCCGCTTTACCGTGGTGGAGGCTTATGACCGGCTGGTTGCCCGCGGTTATTTACAAGCCCGCCAGGGTTCGGGCTTCTTTGTACGCGAGCGCGCCAGCAAGCCGGTGCGACGCGCCAAAGTGGCAGTACCCGCCTCGCGCGCCATCGACATGGGCTGGCTGGTGCGCAATATGCAAAGCGGCATAGCGGCCGATATGTCACCCGGCTTTGGTTATTTGCCACCCGAGTTATGCGGGGGTGACCTGATGCGTGCCGGTCTGCGCTCGGTTTCCACCACCGCCGGTCTGCAGCTGTCCCACACCGCGCTGGCCCATGGTTACGCGCCGCTGCGTGAACAGCTCAGTCGCAAACTCGAAGAGATGGAGATCGCCAGCACACCGGCGCAGATTCTCACTACATCCGGCTCCACCCAGGCGATTGATCTGGTGGTGCGGCATTTTTTGCAGTCGGGCGATACGGTGATCGTGGGCGACCCGGCCTGGTCGGCCCAGCTAGCATCACTGGCCATGGTGGGCGTCAACGTGGTGGGCATGCCGTACACGGCGGCCGGGCCCGATGTGAAGGCACTGGCCGAACTGGCAGCCACGCACAAGCCCAAGATGCTGTTGATCAATACGCCGCTGCACAACCCGACGGGCACCCTGCTCACTGCGGCGGCCGCTTACCAGATACTGCGCATTGCCGAGGCCCACGACATGGTGGTGGTGGAAGACGATATCTATGCCGATTTTCTGCCCAGCGGCGTGCAATATGCGCGGCTGGCCAGCCTAGACCAGCTCAAACGGGTGGTTTATGTGGGCAGCTTTTCCAAGACCCTGGTGCCCGGTATACGGGTGGGTTATCTGGCTGGCAGCGCGGAGCTGGTCGAATCACTGGCCGGGCTCAAGCTGCTGACATCTTTTGCCACACCCGAGATCAACGAACGCATCGTCTACCAGACGCTGACCCAGGGCAGCTACCGCAAACACTGCCAGCGCATGCATGGCGCGCTGGAGAGCCTGCGTGAGCCGGCCTTCAAACGTTTTGATGCATTGGGCCTGAAAGCCTTTTGCCGGCCACATGCGGGGTTTTTGGGCTGGTTTAACACCGGTGTGGACACCGCCAGTCTGGCAGCCATGGGGTTGGAAGCCGGTTACTTGCTGGCGCCAGGCGCCATCTTTTCACCGCAACAAACACCCAGCACCTGGATGCGGATGAACTTCGCCACCAGCCAGAACCCGACCATGCTGAAGTGGATGGCCAAGACACTGGACCAGTTGCGCAGCGCCTGACCGGCTACTCGGCAGTCTCGACCCGGTTGCGCCCTTTGGTTTTGGCGCGGTACACGGCTGCATCGGCGCGTGCAATCAGGCTGTCCACCGTGTCATTGCCTTGGGAATTGGTGGCCACGCCAATGCTGACGGTACAGCTGGGCTCGGTACTTGGTGCGGCACAGGCGGCGCGTATGCGTTCGGCCACGCTCAGCGCTTCAGCCAGTGACGTCTCGGGCAGCAGCACCAAAAACTCTTCACCGCCAAAACGGCCCAACTGGTCAGGGCGGCGCAGCAAAACATTAACCTTGCGCACAAAGTCCACCAGCACGCGGTCGCCGCGCTGGTGGCCGTGTGTGTCGTTGATGACCTTGAAGTGGTCCAGATCCATGATGAGCAGCGCTAGGCTGTGGCCGTGGCGCTGGCTCCGGTCCAGCTCGATGCTGCAGACCTCGTTCATGTGCCGGCGTGTCAGCGCGTTGGTCAGCGAATCGTGGCTGGCCAGATATGCCATTTCGGTGTGCATGCGTTCAGCCGCCATCAAGACCACGCTGACCGACAGCAACAAAATGAAGACGGACAGCGCGCTCAGATACACCATGTGGTGGGGCGAGCTGTCGTAGATATCCATCCCCACCGGCCACATCAATGCGGTCAGCAGGCGCATGCTCACGATGGCACACATACTCAGCAACACACCCATGGTCAGAATCTTGGCAAACGAATTCATGGCCTGCTTGCGCAACAGATTGACGAAGGCCACAAACAGGCACACCGACAACGCGCCCGACACCCGCAGGCGTGCCGCGAAATTGGGTTCGCCAAAGGTGAACCATATCTGCACAGCCATGGCGACGGTGATCAAAACCAGCCAAGGCCAGTAACGCGGCGTCTGCCCAAAGAAGCGCTGTGCCCCCACATAACCCAGGAACAACCCCGTGGGAAACAGTATGCGTGGCAGCGTGATCGAAACAAAATTGGGAAACGTGCCCAGGCCAAACGCCAGTATGCAGCCCACGGTCACCAGCAGCAGCGCCACACCCCATTCGCCCAGGCCCTTGATGCTGGGCGGGTAGCTGCGCTGCAGCGAAAACATGATCAGCGCCATGAAGCTACTCATGACACCCGCCAGGAGAACGACCGTACGGGGATCTATCTGCGGCATGTCGGGGGGCGGGTTCCAGTCATGACGCAATTATTGCACCCGCCCCCTCCGGTTTCTTTACAGATTGCGCGTGGGCATCCCCATGTTGCGTCACTTGGGCAGCGTTTTCCAGAAGCGCACCAGGGTGCGCAGCGCCTCGGGCTTGTTGGTAGGTGCCGCCAATCCGGCCTGGTCCAACTTGTTCACGCCGTGGCAGGAAGCACACACCCGGATCTCGCCCTGCTGAAAGGTGATCCATACCCGTTCGCGCACTACCGGCGTTCCGTCCGGCGTCGTCGATTGCCAAGCCAGAGCCCGATTGGCCGGAACAAAGGCCGCTGTAGAGCCGTCCGGTGCGATCTTCACGCTGCCCTGCGGTCCCGGAGTCACCGGGTTCCTGACGTGGGGTTCACTCATGGGCTGACCCAAGACACGGCGCCCGCCACCATTCAAATACCCCCGAATGGCTTTGGCCTCGACGATCTGCAAATGGGCAATGTCGTAGGTCGGACCATTGGTGCGTGGCGCTACCCGTGATACGCCGCCCGGCACCCGCAGATTGAAGGGTTGCTGTTTGTCTGCGCGGTCGCGGCTGGTGATGTTGCGGGTGACAATCAAGGCCAAGTCCTGCGACTTCATCCAGGCGCGCAGCGCCGCTTCGTCAACCCCCTCCTCCGCAAGCACTGCACGTTCTGGAGCCTCCAGCGCGACAGCCGCCCGAACCGGGCGCGCTCTGGCCGCGACTTCCACGGGTTCAATTTCCCAAAGGCTCGCACCATTCTTGACGACGCCCGTAGTCAGGGTGGCCCCTGCTTCATAGAAACCGCTGGCGGTGTTGAAGTTCAACTGGCGCAGTCTCAGGTCGCGCATTTGGCTGACTGTGGCAGACGTCGCACTGGTGTGTGAAGCCACCAGCGCACCGGACTGCATGGGCAGAGGATTCCTGAATCGCCCTTGCGGTGAACTGCCGTCTATACCCGGCACCGTCACATTGCTCACCACCATGTCCTCCGGGTTCACAGTAGGCCCACCGGTGAACTTGATGATCTGGTTGGTCGCCAGGGAACCGAACTCGCGCGCGCTGATGCCAAAGTATGTGCCGGGCTTGGTGGGGTCCTCCTTGATGTGGAACATGCCGCCGTCTTCGCGCAAGAACTTGCGGTTGGCGTGCAGGTTGTCGGCCGAGCTATCCGTCAGGGCCGGGTCATCGCGGAATGAGCGCTGCATGTAACCACTGTTGAGCTCATGGCGTCCGATATGGTTGACGGTTTCTTCTTCGGTGCCATCCTCATTCATCTGCCAGGGTGCAAAGTGGTTGTAGGTGAAGCCATAGACACGCCCCAGTGAACTGACACTGGCCCGCCGCGGCTCCGGGAAGAACTCGGTGTTTTGGGACGTGCGCGCAGCATTCGCACCTTCGTCTGCAAAGTTGAACGGCCCATAGGTAACGGTGCCGCTTTCGCGGTCTATATCCGCCTGCTGGTCCTGCTGCAGATGGTCCCAGCGGATGGAAATGACGCGACCAAAACTATCAATCGACGGACTGAACACACCGCTGGGCGTGTGGTTGAGTATGCGTACATCACCATTGGCCACGTTGGGGTTCATGCTCCACACACCAGTGACACTGGCCACACTCTCGTACTCGTCTCGCTGGGGGAAATGCGCGTGAAGCCCGCTTCGGGGTCGGTCCGACGTGAACAGGATGCGCCCCGTCGTCCCGTAAATGGGCGACACATTGTTGTAGTCGGCAGGTTGCCCCGGCACCTTGACGATACGCACGGGATCCCCTGAGCGAAGACCGCTCTGCACCTCATACATCTGCCAGCTTGCATTGCTGGCGCCAGTGACCATGCTGAACAGCGCAGTCCTGCCATCCCAGCTAACGGACGGCTCGCGCACGGCAACGTTGGTAAACCCGGCCTCCTGCGTCAGAAAACGCAGCGTGCCATTGGGGTAACGAATGACGAGGTCCCCGCCACGACGGGCCCGACTGCCCAGATGGTTACCGAAGGTGGATGCACGGCTTGCAAAGTCAACCAGCGTGGGCACCTCTGCTGCAAACAGTATCGGATTGAGAATGGCTGCGTTGGGTGGTGCCGGGGTCGGGGTCGGTGTAGGAGAAGGCGCTGGCGCGGGACTCGACCCTTGGGTGCCAGGGCCGGACAGCGTCAGGGTCTCCTTGCGGTTGTTGCCCGTCTCGTCGGCGAAACGCAAAACGATCAGGTTACTGCCGGGTTGCAGTGCGGGCAGGTCGACGGACCATTGGGCTTGCGTCAGTGTCCCGCTCATGAAAATTTCTCCACCGCCACCCCGGCTGTTGGACCAACGCGCCACATTCAAAGCCCGGTTGTCGCTGGCCGCGCCGGCAATCGTGACCACGCCGGTAGCTGGATCAGTATTCACGCTCAGCACCTCTACCGTAGGCGGTGTGCTGTCACTGGTATGTGAGGTAACGGGCCGCGGGCCGCTCAGAACGCTGGCAGCCATGGCGCTCCCAGGCACCAAAGCGGAACAGGCCATGGCAATGGCGGTGGCAAGGGCCATGGCGCCTTCCAGGCGTATACCTGATACGGGCAGCACTTTGTGGGGGTTGTGGCGATGGGCCTTATCCGTGTGTGATTGCATCTAGCACTCCTTCGTTTGAACAACTTTGCTCGGGTGGCGCCGACTCTACGAATTTCGGGCTTTGAAAACTTGGACCAAAACGAAACCTGGACTGCAACGCACCGTTATGACAATTGCTTACAAAACTGCGGGCCCAAGTAGGACGTATACGAACTGCCAGGACTAGAACGAACTACGCATAACTGGCCTGGCGCTGGGTCGACAGAAATGTCACGGTGCCGCTTCATGGGCGCGCGTGCACGTGCGCGCAGACACGATTTGTCAGCCAGAACGGCAAGAACGCCACCTGTGAGACGCTGGCGGTGCTGGTCTGAAAATTGCTGCTGCAAGCCCATGCTTCCCCTAACAGGAAGCCCCCTTGCAACCTTGGAATAGACAATGCTACGAGCGCCCGGAATGGTCCATTTTTCGACCGACGCCTACCCCGAGAAACACCGATTCGAAGCCTGGCAGGACGAGATCGCAAGCAAATTCATCAACTACGAAACTGCACGGCTGCCGGGCGATGCGGGGCCGTTCCGACAGGGGCTCACCGCCTTCCCCAACATGGGCGGCGTCATGTTTGCCTGCTTTGAAGGGAGCTCGGTTTCCGCATCGCGCCGCCAGCACCATCTGGCCGATGGCAATGACGACCTGTGCCTGCGCCTGAACCGCAAGGGACGCATGCACATGTCCTACCGCTCCGCAGTGGGCGGCAAGGAGTCGCACCGCGTCGCGTTCAATTCCATGGGCAGCGCGCTAACGACCAGCGCCCGCATTGGTGACGGTATTTTTGACAGCCCTGCGCCCGATCTGGGCCAACTGTTCGTCTACTCGTTTCCAAGGAAGATGCTGCTGGCCGCCGTGCCCAACGCCGAAGCCCTGCTGCTGCGCGCCCAAGGGCAGTCGCCCGCCATGCTGCGGTTTCTGGTGCGCTACACCGAAGACATGCTGCTGCAATCACCCCACCAGGCCGCATTGCCGTGGACCACGATTGGCAACCATCTATTCGATCTGGTAGCCATGCTGCTGGGCCCAAGCAAAGACGCCGCGCATACTGCGCAGCAAGGTGGTCTGCGTGCGGCGCGCTTTCAAGGCATTGTGGATTTCATCGATGCCAACTACCTGCGCCCCGATGTCAGCGCCGTAACCGCGGGCCGGCATCTGGGCATCACTGCTCGTTATGTGCAGAAACTGCTGGAAGAGCGCGCATGTTCTTTCACGGCCTTGGTCAATGCGCGGCGGCTGGACGAGGCACAGCGCAGACTGATGGCCCCAGAGGACCAACACATGTCCATCAGCAATATGGCCTACGCCTGCGGTTTCAACGACCTGTCCTACTTCAACCGCACGTTTAAACAGCGGTTCCATGAAACGCCCAGAACCATGCGGCATTTATCCGAACTGGACAGTGCCACCTTGTTTCCCAAGGGTGCCCTGGAATAACACACTATTTGGCTGGTGCCAACCCGGCGCGCCAGCGCTGCAACTGTGCCTCGATCGCTGGCGTTGTGGACATCTGCGGTTCGGAGTGGTTGTTTTCCTCCGTCTTGCTGACCTGTTTGAAGTCGTCATCTTCCCACTTCTGCACCAGTGCCTTGGCGCTCTGGAACGCATCGGTAAACGACTTGCTGGTTGGTAGTGACTCCTTGAAGAAGGCGCGCCCAAAGTAGGTGAAGTCGTTCTCGTCGGCACAGCCGAACGAGCGGCGGTCTGCGCGTGACGCGGTGATCACCAGCGTGTTCGCATCCTGCAAGGGCTCAATAAAGCCGCCGGAGTAACAGGCAGAGACCACCACCACCTTCCAGCGGATGCCGGACTCCTTCAACATCACGCCCAGTTCTTTGGCACCGAGGTTGCGCAGGTCCATGCCGTTTTGGTCCAGCGTGAACTGGTGGTCCGCAGACCCGTGGCTGGTCAGGTACACAAAAAGAATGTCCTTCTCTTTGTCCATACGGCTGGCTAGGGCCTGTATGCCCTCGCGAATGCTGGTCAGCGTGGCCATGGGGAGCTGCGACACAGTATTGCGGCTGTTGACCAGCACCAATGAACGCTGTTGCGTTTGGTAATCGCGGTCAAACTGCTGCTGCACAAAGTCCACCTCCCGGCGAAAAACTTCTTGCGATCCGTCGCCCCCCACCGCCAGCACATAGAGGTTGATGTCTTTCTTGGCGTCGCGAGGTGCAAGGGCAGCCAAAGCCGCATCCAGCAAGGCGCGCTGGCTGTACAGCGCCGTCTCTACATTGGCGGCAGTCTTCTGCGCCGCCTCCTTGTTGGGAAGGGTTCCATAACTCCAGATGCCCGTCTTGTGGGTTGTGCCGTCTTTTTGCGGCTTGGCGAAAGTCAGGGTTCCCTCCCCCTCGAAAAGGCCTTCTTCAAATCCTCCCTTGTATTCGTCGCCATTAGCATTGCGGAAAACGCCTTGTCCCTCGTACATCCAGTTTTTGAAATCACCCTCGTAACGCGAACCATCCTTGCCCAGCATGCGGCCCGGGCCGTTCAATGCGCCTTCGGTAAACGTGCCCTCGTACACATTGCCCTTGGCATCGGTATAGGTGCCCACACCGTGCGGACGCCACTTGGCAAACTGCCCCCGGTGCTGTATGCCGTCCGGGCGTTTGTAGATGCCGGTTCCGCTGAAGATGTTTTTGTCAAAGTTGCCCTCGTACACATGGCCGTCGGGTGATGTGTAGATGCCGCTGCCGTGGAACTGGCCCAGCGCAAATTCACCTTTGTATTTGCGGCCGTCCAGGTATTTCAGTTCGCCCTGCCCTGCATACCGCCCTGCCTTGAATTCGCCTTCGTATTCTTCGGTGGGTCCGGTCAGCTTGCCCTTGCCGTCGAACACCCCGTTGGCAAAGCTGCCCTCGTAACGCACACCGCTGTCCCACTCCACCCGGCCTTCGCCCTGGCGCAGCCCGTCGACCAAAGCGCCGTAATAACGACCGCCGTCGGGTGTCACCGCATCGGGTTTAGTTGCGCTTTGAGCCTGCGCAAGCAGCGGTGCGCCCGTGGGCAGGCACAGCACTGCTATCAGCAGGGCGTGGCAAAGTTGCGATCGAAAGGGCGCTCTGGGTACGGTTGTTGGCTTGCGTTTCATATGTCTGATCCTACCGTGTCGGATTTATTCAAGACCAGGCCACATGCGCGTTCTATAGTCGCGCCCTGTGAACGCTCTGTTAAGGCCCTTTGACCCCCGACCCAACCCACACACCACCATGATCCCCCAGGCACTCTCCCCCTCCATCACCACCACCAAAATTGACGAAACCCGGGACTTTTATGTCCGGCATTTCGCGGCCAAGATAGCGTTTGATTCCGGCTGGTACCTCCATCTTGAATTTGGAAGCAAATGGGCGTCCCTGCAGTTCATGGCACCCCAGCCCGGTATGCCGCTGTGCAACCCCGCCGGGTTGAGCTTCAACTTCTGCGTCGCAGATGTGGATGCGGAGTATGCAAAGGTGACCGCGGCCGGCCTGGCCGCCACCATGCCGCTGGAGGACCACCTTTGGGGGGACAGGGCGTTTGCACTCGAAGACCCGAACGGCGTTACCCTCTACATCTACTCCGAGCGTGAGCCGAGTGCCGAATTCAAGGCCTTCTACAAATCCTGACACCCATGACGACAACACCCCGCATCGCCCAACTGCTGGAAGACATTCGCTCGCTGGACGAGGGGCGGTATGAACTGGTCCAGACCCTGCGACAACACATGCTGGCGATGGACGCTTCGGTATCCGAAGAAGTGAAATACGGCGGCCTGCTGTTTGGCACTGGCAAACCGTTTTGTGGTGTTTTTGCGTACACCAACCATGTCTCGCTGGAGTTTGGCGCGGGTGCTTCTTTAGCAGACCCGCACAAGATGCTGGAGGGGTCGGGCAAGCTGCGCCGTCACATCAAGCTGACAGCACTGCAGGACATTACCGACAAACACGTACACGCCTACCTAACCCTGGCGTTGCAGGCATCGTCCACCAAGTCCTAGGCGTAACCCGAGGCCGTTGCGACCGCGAGCAAATCTGACGAGGCCAGAACCGCACTAGGTGTGCGCCCCAACCAGCGCTGAAACTCGCGTGTCATATGCGCCTGGTCGGCAAAACCGTGGTCGGCCGCACAGGCCGCCAAGGACGGCGCGTGTGCTAGGCAGGAGGCGGCGCGCCGAACACGGGCCAGGCATTTCCAGTACGCGGGATGCCTGCCGGTAGCGCCAAACACCAGCCGCTGCAAGGTGCGCTCGGACACGCCCAACTGCCGGGCCGCTGTGGCCACCGTGGCGCTGTCCGACAGGCTGTGCAAGGCCTGGTCCACGCGGGCGTCCACGCGCACACAGGTTTCCAGCCAGGGCAAGGCGTCTTGCGCATCGCGCAGAGGCCGGGCCTGCAGGGCGCCCAGCAATTGAGCTTCGTTGATGCAGGCTCCGGGTTGCAGGCGATAACCCCAAAACTGCTCGCCCACCGTGCCGTGCACATCGTAGGCGGCGTCGGCCAGCGGGGTCACAAACCAGTACGGGCGTTGGCCCGGCGGTGCACGCAGGATCAGATCGCTACAACCGTCCGGCAGTACCACCGCGCTTGCAGTGCTGGTAGACGTGTGCTGCCACGCTTGCAGTACGGGTGTGGGTAGAGACATGGTGGCAAGTATCGCAGTTGCCAATTCGGCAACCGATACTCACTTATTGATAGCGATACCGCTTTATTCCACAGGGGCTACAGCCCGATTTTCCATATACGCCTCCTGTAGACGCAATACTCCGTCTTCTAGCCAGGTCTGTAGCCAGCCACCCAGGCGCTGGGGGTCCGGCAGCGCAGCCGTGCCGGCCAGCGCATTGGCAGCCTCTTCCACCGATTGGCCAGCCAGCAGGCACTGCAGGAATGCGCCTTCGTCGGCATCCACGGACTGGAAATGGGGCTGCAAACCCTTGCGCCACACGGCCAAAAATCGGGCTTCTGCCCAATGCTGCACTGGGGGCACGTCGGCATCGGCGTCGATAGCGCGCCAGATCTGTACAACGTTGGTCAGTATGCTGCGCAGGACCAGGCTGGGGTGCAGCGGTGCCTGCCAGGTCAGCCAGGCGGGGGCTTGGCCATCATCCGTTGCGGCCTGCGCCGTTTGTGCGTCGAGCGCCGCGACATCGGCGCCGTCAAAGCGGGTGCGCAGATCCCAGTCAAGTTGGGCTAGTTCGTGCAGTTCGGGGTTGTCTGGGTACAGGCCGCCCAGATACGTGGGCATGCCGGCCCCATAACGGCTCAGGCTGCGCGCCAGCGGCGGATGGGCTACAGCAAACGCCGTGGCGTGTTCTGCAAAGGTGTCGGAGCCCATATACAAAGATGTCTTGGCAAAACTGTCGGCCAACACATCGGCCAGGCGCACGCGGTAGGCATTGTGGTAAATGCCCAGGCGCTGCGCGCTGTCAACACCCTCCCGTTCGCGCACCAGGCTGGCCACGGCAATACCGTTGGCATCTGCTCTGGCTTGCGGCACGTCCAGAATGTAGTCGGCAATGCTGCGTTGCACCTGGCGCAGGGCGGGTGGGTGCGGCACAGGGGCTTCGCCCAGCGTGTTCGCTGTGGACGTCTGCGCTTGAACTTCCGCACGCGCTGTGGCCACAGCCTGCGCAATGCTGCGGGCCGTGTTGAGTTCATCGATCAGGGTTGGCAGTGGCGGTATGTGATCGTCCCGCTCAATCATTGTGGCCACGGGCCCAAAACGTTTGCACGCTTCGGCAAACAGGTCCCACACGGCTTGCACCACTGGGTGGTCGTGGGTGTCGACGATGTAGCTGCCGCAATCAGAATGGCCCGCCAGGTGCATCTGCTGCACGCGCTGCGCGGGCAAGGCACCTAGATAGTCCAGCGGGTCAAAGCCGTGGTTGACGCTGCTGACATAAATATTGTTCACGTCCACCAGCAACAGGCAATCTGCCTGCTGCGCGATGTGGGCTAGAAACTGCCATTCGCTGGCTGCGTTGTGCTTGAAATCAATGTAGCTGGATACGTTTTCCAGCACCAGCTGGCGTTGCAGCACATCTTGCGCACGCTGTATCTGCGCCACCACGTGGCGCGCGGCCTCGTCGGTGTAGGGCATGGGGTACAGGTCGTGCAATTGTTCGGGGCCGGGGCCGGTCCAGCACAGGTGGTCCGACACCCACAGGGGTTCGATACGATCTGCCAGCGCCTTGACCTTGCGCAAGTAGTCCATGTCCACACCGCCAGCGGCGCCAATGGACATGGCCACGCCGTGCATCGCTAGAGGATAGTCACGCCGAATCTTGTCCAGCATGACCAGGGGTTTGCCCCCTTTCACCAAAAAATTGTCGGTGATGATTTCTAGCCAGTCCAAGGGCTGCTTGCCGGCCAGAAAATCTGCGTAATGCTGGGTGCGAAGCCCCAGGCCGAAGCCGGGGTTGGCTTCCGTTATCACGCCTTGATGTCGCCAATCACGCCGTTGCCTTTCAGGCATTCAGCGGCAGTCTTGGCCTTGAAGCCATGGCCCTTGCACGCGTTTTGGCCCTTGCACGCATGTTCTGCGGTCTTGCAATCGCTGTTGCCCTTGCAGTCATGCACGTTGTAGCAATGCACTTTGTCGTTGGCCGCAATGGCTTTGCCGCTGGAACCCTTGGGGGCGTCTGCAGCAAAAGCAGTAGCAGACAGAGCCAGCAAGGCAGCGGTCAGGGCAAAGGACGTGGTGGTTGTAGAAGCCATGAAAAATCTCCGAAATAAAAAGTAGTAAACGAAAGAGAACCCGGCCAGGCTTTGGGCCTGGAAACCGCGTCTATGTGTCGCGGTCTGCTGATTAATTCGCCGGGTCGGACCGATTGGTTACAGAAGTTTGAAAATAATCTAAGTTTTACGCAGCGCCCAGGCGGCGCACCAGCCAGTGGTCGACTGAAAAACGGCCCGGACCATAAATGGCGATACCCGCCAGCAGCGCGCCCCAAAACACATGCTGCTGTAGGGCCGCTGGCGCAATCTCGGACAAGGACAACACCGCCACCACATTCACGACCGACAGGCCCAAGGCTGCAAATCGGCCACCCAGGCCCAGCACCAGCAGCACGGGTAACACCAGTTCGCCCGCAGTGCCCATCACGGCTGCCAGCGCCGGTGGCAGCAGTGGCACCTTGTATTCATCCATGAACAGTGCCAGCGTGATGTCCCAGTCGCGGATCTTGGTCAGGCCCGACAGGAAGAAGACCTGGGCCACATACAAACGGGCGAGCAGGGCTGCGACAGGCTGTAAGGTATTGAGCGCTTGCGCGACAGATAGGGCGAGCCTGGCGAGGGTTTGGATCAGGGTAGTTGGTTTCATAGACCTCTATTCGTACGACTCGGCGTTTTGGTTACACCCTAGGCTTAACGCCCCAAAAAAATATTTACTGCACGCTGTAACCAGACCGCTACTGTGAACGAATACACCATAGAACGCAATCAGACCCATAGGGACGGGGTGCACCGCATGCAAGCAGATGAAGACCGTCTGCGCACACTTCTGTTGCAGGGTCTGACGGGAGATGCAAAGGCTTACCAGGCGTGCCTGCACGGCCTGGGCGCCCATTTGCGGGCATTTTTCAAACGCCGTTTGGCGTCCTTACCCAGTGAAGTAGAGGATCTTGTGCAAGAAACATTGTTGGCGCTACACAACCAGCGCCATACCTACCACAGCGACCAGCCCTTGACGGCCTGGGTGCACGCCATTGCACGCTACAAACTGGTAGACCTGTTTCGCGCACGGGGTCGACGTGATGCGCTGAACGACCCGTTGGATGACGATCTACAGGTATTCGCCAGCAGCGACACCGACGCAAGTGATGCGCGCCGTGATCTGAGCCGCCTGCTGGAGCAGCTGCCCGACCACCAGCGCCTGCCCATCGTGCACATGAAACTCGAAGGCCTATCGGTCATCGAGACAGCCCAGGCCACCGGCATGTCGGAGTCCGCAGTCAAAGTGGGTGTGCACCGCGGCCTGAAGGCATTGGCCGCACTGATTGGAATAAAGACTTAATGAAAACCGATGCCCTGATTGCGATGCTGGCCAGCGGTGTGGCGCCCGTGGATGCCCAAGCAACGCGTAAACGTTTTCAGACCGCGCTCGTGTGGGGGGTTTTGGGTGCCATGGCGGTGATGCTGTCCGGCTACGGTGTGCGCCACGACCTGGCGCAGGCAGCAGCCTTGCCCATGTTCTGGGTCAAGCTCGTTTTCCCCTTGGCCATGGCGATACCTGCCGTACTGCTGACTCTGCGCCTGTCCCGCCCGGGCATGGCATTGGGCAAGGCCTGGATGGTGTTGCCCCTGCCCTGGTTGGTCATTGCTGTTCTGGCCATCGCCACATTGGTCAATACCAGCCCGGATGAACGACTGCCACTGCTGATGGGCAAGACCTGGCTGTCGTGTGCCTTCAACATTGCCTGTGTATCCGCACCGGTGCTGGTGGGCATGTTATGGGCCGTCAAAGGCATGGCACCCACGCGCCCCGCACTGGCCGGTGCATGCGCGGGCCTGGCCTCTGCAGCCGCAGGCGCCGTGGCGTATGCCCTGCACTGCCCAGAGATGCAGGCGCCCTTTTTGGCGGTCTGGTACATGTTGGGCATGTTGATACCAACCGCAGTGGGCGCGGTGGTGGGGGCGAAATTGTTGCGCTGGTGAGCGCCCGAGATCACGCCGGGCTGGACACACTCCACTCTTTCACCCGCTCCCCGGCACCGTTGACACTCTCCAGCGTCACACCAAAACCCCACAGCCGGGCCGTGTGTTTCAAGACCTCCAGCGTGCTTTCGCCTAAGGGCCGGTCCTGGTATTGGGTATGGCGCAGTGTCAGCGTGCGGTCACCGCGCAGGTCCACATCCCAGACCTGGATATTGGGCTCGCGCGTACCGAGATCGTATTGCGATGACAAGGCCTGGCGGATGCGTTGGTAACCCGCGTCATCGTGGATGGCGGCCACCTCCAAGTCGTTGATCTTCTCGTCATCATGGATGGAAAACAGGTGCATGTCGCGTATCAACTTGGGCGACAAATATTGGCCGATAAAACTCTCGTCCTTGAAGTTGCGCATGGCATGGTGCAGTGTGGGCAGCCACGGCATGCCGGCAATGTCGGGGAACCACGCGCGGTCTTCTTCCGTGGGCGCTTCGCAAATGCGTTTGATGTCGGTGTACATCGCAAAACCCAGCGCATAAGGGTTGATGCCGCTATAGGCCCGGTGGCCCACAGGCGGTTGGTAGACCACATTAGTGTGGGATGTGAGCCACTCCAGCATCACGCCGTCACTCAAATGGCCATCGTCGTACAGCGTGTTGAGCAACTTGTGGTGCCAGAAGGTGGCCCAACCTTCGTTCATGACCTGGGTCTGGCGCTGGGGGTAAAAGTACTGAGAGATTTTGCGCACAATCCGCACGACCTCCCGTTGCCAGGGCTCTAGCAGGGGCGCATTCTTCTCAATGAAATACAGCAGGTTCTCCTGTGGCTCCAGAGGAAATCGATCTACCTGATGCGCTTGGCCACCCGTGCCCTCTTTCACCGGCACGGTGCGCCATAAAGCATTGATCTGTTGCTGGGCATGGGCCTCACGTTCTTTGCGCTCCTGCACCTCCTGCGCCAGCGTGCGTTTGCTCGGGCGCCGGTAGCGGTCCACGCCAAAACTGGAAAGAGCGTGGCAAGAGTCCAGCAAGTCTTCCATCTCCTTTAAACCGTGGCGTTCCTCACATTCGGCAATGTAACTTCTGGCGTAGACCAGGTAGTCAATGATGCTGGACGCATCGGTCCACATACGAAACAGGTAGTTGCCCTTGAAGAAACTGTTGTGGCCATAGGCCGCATGGGCAATCACCAGGGCCTGCATGGCCGTAGTGTTTTCTTCCATCAAATAACTGATGCAGGGGTTGGAGTTGATGACAATTTCATATGCCAAACCCATGTGGCCACGGCGATACTTCTTCTCGGTGGCGATGAACTCCTTGCCGTAACTCCAGTGGCGATAGTTGATGGGCATGCCGACCGAGGCATAAGCGTCCATCATCTGCTCGGCGGTGATGATTTCCAACTGGTTGGGATAGGTGTCCAGCCCAAAACGCTCCGCGGTCTGGCGTATGACATCGTGGTAACGCTCGATCAGGTCAAACGTCCAGTCACTGGGGTCTGGCAAATGGGTCGTCGCCCGCGGTGGGGCTGGCAATGGTGTTTGCAGTACCGAATGCGGCCGGCGGTCTCCGGTGGGGGGCACGCGCCCCAGGTTCTCGATATGGCGCCGCTCCAGAACAGGTTGGAGGTCAGCCGTCATGCAGTAGTCCCTTCTTTCTTGAACAGATCGCGAAACACGGGGTAAATTTGCGACGCTTCGGTGACCTTGCGCATGGCAAAGTTGCTATGCATGGCCTGTAGGGCCTCGTATTCACGCCACAGGTTTTGTTCTTCGTCGGCCACCTGCACATAGGCAAAATAGCGGCACAGGGGCAGTAGCTTGTCGGTCAATAGCTCGGTGCAGCGTTCACTGTCATCCGAGAAGTTGTCGCCATCACTGGCCTGGGCGCCGTAAATATTCCAGTCACCATGCGGGTAACGCGCCGCGATGATCTGGTGCATCAGCACCAGCGCACTGCTGACCACGGTGCCACCGCTCTCGGTGGCATGGAAGAAAGTGTCTTCGTCCACCTCTTGGGCCTGGGTGTGGTGGCGGATGAAGACGATGTCTATCTTGTCGTAATGGCGGGTCAAAAAGAGGTACAGCAGCGTAAAGAAGCGCTTGGACAAATCCTTGCGCTCCTGGTCCATGGAGCCCGACACGTCCATCAGGCAAAACATCACAGCCTTGCTGGTGGGCACTGGCACTTTTACGCGGTTGCGAAAGCACAGATCGATAGGGTCAAGGAACGGAATATTCTTCAGACGGCGTTTGAGCTCCAGGATGTCGCGCTCCAGCGCCAGGATCTCATCCTCGCGGCCTGCGGGGAAGCGTTTGAACTCCTCCAGCAAAGCTTCTTTTTCATGCAATTCGCGCCGTGCCGATGTACCCAGCGCAATGCGCCGGCCTAAAGCGCCGCGCATGGAGCGCACGATGTGCAGGTTGTTGGGCGTGCCGTCGTGTGAATAACCGGCGCGGTGGCTTTTCCATTCCGGGCTGTCACCAATTTGTGTGCGCAACAGATGCGGCAGGGCCAGGTCCTCGAAGAAGATTTGCATGAACTCTTCTTTGCTCAGCGTGAAGGTGAAGTCGTCTTCGCCTTCACCCGAGTCACTCGCCTGGCCGCCTCGCCCGCCGCCACCGCCCTTGGGCCGGGCAATGCGGTCGCCGCGCACATAGTCTTTGTTGCCGGGGTGTACGGTGTCGCGTATGCCGCCCTGGCCGTGGTGGAACGCTGGTTCGCTGATATCTTTCCTGGGAATGGTGATGTCTTCCGCCTGCTCCATATCGCGTATGCCCCGGCCCGATACAGCCCGCCGCACCGCGTCGCTAATCTGCTCCTTGTAGCGGCGCAGAAAACGTTCGCGGTTGCCTATGGACTTGTTCTTGCCCGAGAGGCGGCGGTCAATGATCTGAAGGGGCATTGCGGGCCTCCGTCATTGGTCACGAACTCTTTCGGACGCGCAGATACCACTCGCACAACAAACGCACCTGTTTGGACGTATAACCCTTGGCCACCATGCGGGTCACAAAGTCTTCGTGCTTCTTGGCCTCGTCCACACTGGCTTTGGCATTGAAGCTGATGACCGGCAACAACTCTTCGGTGTTGGAGAACATTTTCTTCTCAATGACCAGGCGCAGTTTTTCATAACTGGTCCAGCTCGGGTTCTTGCCCTGGTTGTTGGCGCGCGCCCGCAGCACAAAGTTGACGATTTCGTTGCGGAAGTCTTTGGGATTGGCAATGCCGGCCGGTTTTTCTATCTTCTCCAGCTCGGCATTCAACGCCGAGCGATCAAACGATTCGCCGGTATCCGTGTCGCGGTACTCGTTGTCCTGTATCCAGTAGTCGGCATAGGTCACATAACGGTCAAAGATATTCTGGCCGTATTCGCTGTAGCTCTCCAGGTAGGCGGTCTGAATTTCCTTGCCGATGAATTCGGCGTAGCGCGGGGCCAGGTACTCCTTGATGAAGCCGGTGTATTTGGCCTCCGACTCCGCGGGGAACTGCTCACGCTCAATCTGCTGCTCCAGCACATACATCAGGTGCACCGGGTTGGCTGCCACCTCCGAGCTGTCGAAGTTGAAAACCTTGGACAAAATTTTGAAAGCAAAACGGGTGGACACACCGTTCATGCCTTCGTCCACCCCAGCGTAGTCGCGGTACTCCTGGTAACTCTTGGCGCGTGGGTCGGTGTCCTTCAGGCTCTCGCCATCGTAGACCTGCATCTTGCTGTACAGGCTAGAGTTCTCGGGCTCCTTGAGCCGCGTCAGTATCGAGAACTGCGCCATCATCTTGAAGGTGCCGGGTGCACACTTGGCATCACCCAAAGACGAGTCGCGCACCAGCTTTTCGTAGATGCGGATTTCTTCACGCACGCTCAGGCAATACGGCACCTTGACGATGTAAATGCGGTCCAGGAAAGCCTCGTTGTTTTTGTTGTTACGAAATGTCTTCCACTCGCTCTCGTTGCTGTGTGCCAACACAATGCCGTCAAACGGAATGGCGCCAAAACCTTCGGTGCCTTTGAAGTTGCCCTCTTGTGTGGCGGTCAGCAAGGGATGCAGTACCTTGATGGGTGCCTTGAACATTTCCACAAATTCCAGCATGCCCTGGTTGGCCAGGCACAGGCCGCCGGAATAGCTGTAAGCATCGGGGTCGTCTTGCGCATAACTTTCCAGCTTGCGGATATCGACCTTACCCACCAGCGAGCTGATGTCCTGGTTGTTTTCGTCACCGGGCTCGGTCTTGGCCAAACCGATCTGTTTGAGGATGCTCGGGTAACGCTTGACCACCTTGAACTGGCGGATGTCTCCACCAAATTCGTCCAGGCGTTTGACGGCCCACGGCGACAGGATGCGCTGCAGGTAACGGCGTGGGATGCCATAGTTTTCTTGCAGAATGGGGCCATCTTCTATGGGGTCAAACAGCGCCAAGGGTGTCTCATTGACGGGTGAACCCTTGATGGCATAAAACGGCACCTGCTGCATCAGGAATTTCAGGCGCTCGGCAATCGAGCTCTTGCCGCCGCCCACCGGGCCTAACAAATACAAAATCTGTTTGCGCTCTTCAAGACCTTGTGCGGCGTGGCGAAAGTAACTCACCACCTGCTCGATGGCGTCTTCCATGCCGTAGAACTCGGCAAAGGCCGGGTAACGTTTGATGGTCTTGTTGGCGAACAGGCGGGACAGGCGGGGATCGTTGCGCGTGTCCACCAGTTCTGGCTCCCCAATGGCGGTGAGCATGCGCTCGGAGGCCGTCGCGTAGGCCAGCGGATTGCGTTTGCACTCCGCCAGGTAATCGTCGATGGAGAGTTCTTCCTCGCGGCTACGCGCATAACGGGCGACGAAGTTGCCAATTGCATCCATAGAGCCTCCTATTTTAATAAGGAGCCGCCAGAGACTGGAGGCGCCTACAAGCTTAGGTACAGACAATAAGCGATAAGTTCATTTGAGCACTTACGCACCAAAATTACCACAACATTTGCGGGCTAAAAAACAGCCTTTAGCCTGCAATGCAATACACACATTCTCTCAACGCACGACATGCTGTATGTGGCTACTGTAGGCCTATTCTCAAGGCCGTGTTGGTTTTAATGTCAGAACCGGCTCAGATACGCCTGCAGGCTGGCGTGTTGTGTGCCCCGGTAGCGCGCACAGATGCGCACCGACTCCAATGACTGCGCCAGGGTCTTGCTCAAACCGGTGTAGGTCTTGGTCAGGGGAGTAAAGAATGCTTCGACCTGGTCTGCGTCTTGGGTACTGCAAGCACCATCAAACAGCTTTGGGAAACGTGTGACCGAGTCCTTGGGCAGTTTGGCGGCAAGCGCATCGAAGCGGCTGGTCACAAAGTTCAGCATGCCTTCGCGCAGCGCTTCCGTGCGTCCGCCCACACGGGCAGCGGCCATCAACTCGCGGATATCGTGTTCGTGTGATAGCCACAGGTCGCGCCCAGCCTGCGTAAGCTCAGGCGCACGGAAGCTGGACAGGGCGGCGTAGATGTCTGCGCGTTCGCGGCGGTCGGGGTTGCCTACCGCTGCCGCCGTCAACGCGTCGAAATAGGCACGGTCACCGTGGTAGGCAGCCGATCGCAGAACCAGCGCGCGACTGGCTACAGGCAGACTCTTCTTGTCCTTGAGCCACTGATGCGCCAGGTTGCTGGCCTGGGCCATCAACACGCCGTCGGCACTGAGGGCGATGTAGCGCGGTACCCACTTGGCCCGCATGGAACGGTCGTCTGCACTGTCCTGCGCCTGGTCCAGCAAGCCCAACTGTCGCGCCTTAACGCCGAACGCGGATTGCCACACCCGTGCATAGGCTTCGCGCTGCTGGGGCTCCAACATCAGCTCCACGTTGCTGATTACGGTCAATGCGGATTCGGCGACGCCATGTTGGGCATGTCCGGCGAACTGGCTTGCGATGGCCAGTGATTCGGAGACCGTCAGGTCACCCGACTCCACCATTGCCCGAATGTCGTTCAAGTTGGCCATCAGTTCTGACTCCGTCAGGTCGGCCCTGGCCATCAGCTCGCTCATTTTTCCGGGGGCGTACACCGCGCGGTAATAGCCGGAGCCCTGGGCATTGGCCTGCACCCAGGCGGGGCAGGTCTTGTCGGCCAGAAGAAGTCGCCCTTTTTTCTCCTTGAGCAACGTCTGGGTTGTGCCAGCGGGCGTACGCACTGTGACGGGAACCCACCACAGCGACGATTTGGGGGCCCTGACCCCAGCAGGTAGGAAGCGGGATTGGGTCAACTCCAATCGCGGTAGGCCGTCACACCTCAGCTCCACCGCCACGCGGGGGATGCCGGGTTGGTGGGTGAAGGTCTTGAAGGCAGCTGCCAATTGTTTGTCGCCCTGGCCCAGTGCCGCCACAAAATCTTCTCCAGTGGCGTTGCCCCAGGCGTGTTTGGCCATATAGCGGCGCACACCGGCCTGGAAGCGCTCTTCACCCAGCCAGGTTTCAAACATGGCCAGCGTGGCCTGGCCTTTGCCGTACACAATGGCCGCGACTTGGCCACCCATGGGGTCACCCTGCGAAAAAGTCTTGCTGACCGGTTGGTAGATTTGTGAGGTGGACAACAGGCGGTCGGTCTGCATGGCCCAGGCCCGTGCACTTTGTGTGGCGTTCTCGCCATGCAGTTCCGGGGCCATTTGCACCGCGATTTTTTCCGCCATCCAGGAGGCAAAGGATTCGTTGAGCCACAGGTCGTCCCACCAGGCCATGGTGACCAGGTTGCCAAACCACATGTGTGCCAGTTCGTGGGCTTGGATTTCGACGAACTTGCGCTTGAAATTTACTGTTTCTTCGCCGGGCTTGGACAAGCTGAGCAGCGAGACAAAAGTGACCAGCCCCGGGTGCTCCATCGCACTGAATCCCAGCGACAGGGGCAACACCAGGGTATCCAGTTTTTCATAGGGGTAGGTCGTGCCAAAGTAGGCTTCCAGCTTGGCCAGGATGCTGGGCGTAACGCTGGCCGCAAATGTGGCCTCCTGTGCACGACCGCGCGGGGTGATGAAGCGCACCGGTGTCTTGCCGGCCATGCCGCCGTCCAGAATATCAAACGGCCCCACGCCAAACGCCAGCAAGTAGCTGGGAAGGGGCTTGGTGGTCTGGAATTCGACCCGCTTCAGGCCGTCTCCCAACACCACCTCGCGCACCATGGGTGTATTGGCCACAGCCGTCATGGACTGTGGAACGGTCAGCGACAGGGTCCATGGCACTTTCCAGCCCGGCTCGTCAAAGGACGGAAAAGCCTGGCGGGCGCTGATGGATTCAAACTGCGTAAAGGCATACCAGTCCCCACCCTCTTGCTGGCGGAACAGGCCCTGGGTGTCCTTTTCTTCTATGCGACCGGCAAACACCATGCGCAGCTGGCCCCTGCCCTTGGGAAAGGTCTGAGCAAAGTTCAGGTCCATCACATCGGAATTGCGTTGTTTGGCACTGGCGGTGTAGGTTTTGCCGGCCATGGTCAACACCGCGGATTGCAGCGTGATGTCCACTGCGTGCAGGCGTATTGATTGGGCGGGCTTGGTGATGTCTACCGCAATGTTCACCTCACCGCTGTGGGTGTTTTGGTTGGGGTCCACCGTCAGGGCAAGCTGGTAAGCCGTGGGGGTGATGGTGTTGGGCAGACGCAAAGGAATCTCTTGGGGTGCGGCCCAACCGGTAAGCGTGTGCGCCGCCAGCAGTACAAATCCTAACAACAACTTCATTCGCGCGTCTCCATTCCTGAAACCCGGGTAGGGCTTGCAAATGCTACAAAACAAATAGCAATATAGTGATTAATCACGGGGGCTTTCGGCCATTCTTGCTATAAACAGTTTGGCTGAAACAGCGCTGAAATCCTCACCAAGGGGCATGGTGGCGCCCCTGAAGCCCGCTCAGGCAAAGCTGAAGCGGTCTGCTGCGTAGGGTTTCAGGTAGATGGGACTGGTGTTGGTCTGCATCAGCTCCGCCATCACAGCGGAGGTCACGCCGGCCAATGTCAGTCCCAGGTGCTGGTGGCCAAAGGCGAAGAATACATGCTTGTGGCGGGGTGCCGCGCCCAACACCGGCAAATGGTCAGGCAAAGAAGGCCTGAAACCCATCCAGGTGCGCATGTCTGCCGTGTCTATGCCGGGCAGCAGCGCTTGTAGCTGGCGTTTGAGCAACAGGAAGCGGCGCGGGTCGGGCGCCAGCTTCAAGCCGCCAAACTCTACTGTGCCGGTCATGCGCAAGCCCATGGACATGGAGGTCATGATGACCTTGCGTTCATTGGATGCTACCGGCCGTTGCAGGCAAGGAGCCTGAGTGGCGGAGGGATCTGCGTGCGGTTCGGGTGGCAGACCGCCAACGCTGATGTGGTAGCCCCGCTCGGTATCCAGCGGCACGTGGTAACCCAAGCTGGCCGCAAGAGGCTTGGACCAGGCGCCCGCACACACCAGCACCTGGTCGGCGTGTAGGAGGTGGCCATCTTCCAGCACCACGCTTACACCGTTGCCCGAATCCTCCACAATGCGCACCGCCCTGCCCTGGCGCATATGGCCACCCTGGCCCAACAGGGCCGCACGCAAGCCCGCACACACGGCCCACGGATCGTCCACGTGGGCGCTGCCCAAGTAATGCACGGCACCTTGTACACCTGGGTTCAGCCTGGGGAGCTCGGCACGCACGGCATCGGCAGACAACTGCACCGAGTCCACACCGTAGGCCATCAGGCGCTCGGCCTGGGCCTGCGCTGCCTGGCCGCCTGGCCCAGTCTCAAATACCTCCAAATGCCCGTTGTGGTGCAGCAAATGGCCAATGCCTGCATCACCCAGCAGGTCGGTCATATCCGCTAAGGCGCTGTGCTGCAGGGCCACCAGCGCCGCGACACCCCGCACATGGGCGTGCCCACGCGCGGCCCACACAAAACGGGCCAGCCAGGGCATCAGTGGCAGCAGGTAGCCGGCTCGTACCCGCAGCGGGCTGTCAGCATCCAGCAAGTAGCGCCAACTGTTGCGCAGCACCTCTTTGTTGGCCAGCGGGAACAACTGCTCGGTGGCAATATGACCCGCGTTGCCGTAACTAGCGGCTGTCTCGGGCCCGTCTGCATTGAGCAGCAGTACCTCGCGGCCGCCCTGGGCCAGGCGGAAGGCGCAGGCCGCACCAATGACACCACCGCCGATGACAATGACCTCGGCATCCCTTGTGCATGAAGAGGCTTGCACCATACCCCGCTTCAGACCGCAGGCAGCGCAGGTTTGGTCACCAAGGCCTGCTTGATGACCGCATTGGCCTGTGCCAACTCTTCACCCTCCATCACCAGGCGCGGTGCCCGCACGGCCTGGCTGCCCATCTCCACATGGGACTGCACCAGCTTGATCAGTTGCACAAACTTTGGCACCACGTCCATGCGCAAGAGGGGCAAAAACCAGTGGTACAGCGGCTCGGCCTCGGCCCAACGCCCGGCGCGTGCCAGCTTGAACAGCGCGATGGATTCCTTGGGGAAGGCATTCACCAGCCCTGCCACCCAACCGGTGGCACCGGCGGCAATACCTTCAACGATCAAATCGTCCACACCCAACAGGATGTGCAGGCGCGTGCCTAGCGCCGACTTGATGGCCGCAATGCGGCGCACGTCGGCGCTGGACTCCTTCACCGCTTCCAGATTGGGGTGGGCAGCGGCCAGCTCCTGCATCTGCACAGCAGAGAAATCCGTGCGGTAGGCAATCGGGTTGTTGTACAACATGCAGGGCAAGGGTGTTGCCGCGATGACGGCACTGACGTGGGCCTTCATCTCGCGCCAGTCGGTGGAGTACACATAAGGCGGCAGCACCATCAGGCCGCTACAGTTTTCTTCCACCGCCATGTGTGCGAAGCGCACTGCGTCTGCTGTGGCCAATGCCGCCACGCCGGGCACCACGGCACCGCGCCCGGCAACGGCCTTCACCACGGTACGCAACACGGCGCGCTTCTCGTCAAAGCTCAAAGTTGCCGTTTCACCGAGTGAGCCCAGGGGCACGATGCCGGTGCTGCCGGCCTGCATCATCAGGTCCACATGGTGGGCCAAAAAAGCATGGTCCACCTCGCCATTGGGCAAAAAGGGGGTGGTGATAGCGGGCAAAACGCCTTGCCAAAAAGTGTTCATTTTTGTGTCTCCTGTTGGTTGTTGTTGAAAAAGAAATCGTTGCAGTGCTGCAGGTTATTCCAGGCCCCAGCAGAAGGGGTCGCGCCGGTCCAGCAGCAGCGTGGTCTCCGCCACCACATGGGCCTGGCCGCGGATGCTGGGGATGAGTTGGTCACCCACCAGCCGGTAGCGACCTTCAAACACGCTGCCAACCACACTCTCCTGCAGCCAGCGTTCACCCTCAAGCAGCTTGCCGTCGGCGGCCAGGCAGGCCAGTTTGGCGCTGGTGCCGGTGCCGCAGGGTGAGCGGTCATACGCGCCACCGGGGCACAACACAAAGTTGCGGCCGCTATTGCCATGGGTCTGTGCCGAGCCCATCAGTTCAATGTGGTCAATCTCGGCTCCACCACTGCCTGTGACGCGGTGCTTGCGCAGCGACCGGCGCACGGCCAGTGCAAACGTGGTCAGATCCTGCACACCCGTCAGGGCCAAGGGCAAGGTACCCGCGTCGGTTAGGAAGAACCAGTTTCCACCCCAAGCCACGTCACCCACCACTTGGCCGTAACCGGGCACGTCCAGCACCACGCCGGCCAGATGCCGGTGGGCGGGCACGTTGTCCACCTCGACCCAACCCTTGCCGTGCAATTGGGCCTGCACGGTGCCGACCGCCGTGTCGATCGCATAACTGCCGGGCGAGACACGACCCATGTGTTGCAGCGTGGCCAACAGGCCTATCGTGCCGTGTCCACACATGCCCAAGTAACCCACGTTGTTGAAAAAGATGACCGAGGCGAGCGAACCCGGGTTGACCGCGGGCAACAGCAGCGCGCCGACCACCACGTCATTGCCACGCGGCTCGCAGACTGTGGCCTTGCGGTAACGGTCATGCTCAGTGCGTAACCGCTCTACCGCCATCGGCAATGGCAAACCCGTCAGATCCGGAAAACCAGAGACCACTACCCGGGTAGGCTCACCCCCGGTGTGGGAATCGATACACATAATTTTTTCCATGCCCGAATTTTGTCCAGCAGTGCGCCTGTGGTCTAGATTAAAGTCCTGCAGCTGCATGCAGAATTCGGCACAATGCGGCCATGGACCTACTCAGCGCCAACCACGCCCTATTTGACCGCCTGCCCGACGTCGTCTACTTCAGCAAAGACAGTGAGGGACGCTACACCCATGCCAACCAGACCTTGCTGCTGCGCCTGGGCTTGCCAGACCTGAAAGCGCTGAAAGGCAAGACCGCAGCGGAAGTGTTTCCGGCACAGCTGGGAGAACACTACTGGCAGCAAGATTTACAAGTGATCCGCAGCGGCGCCAGCATGGTGGACGTACTCGAGCGTCATTTGTTTCCGAATGGGGAATCCGGCTGGTGCCTGTCGGTGAAGCATCCCATACGCGAAGTCGGCAAGGTGCGGGGCATTGTGGGTATCTCACGCGACCTCAAGGGGCCATCCACACAAAGCCCCGTCTACCAGCGCCTGGCCAGTAGCTTGGCCTGGGCACGCCAGCACTGCACCGACCCCATCAGCGTGGCGGATCTGGCACAACATGCCAAATTATCGGTGGCACAACTGGAGCGCCATATACTGGCCCTGCTGCAGCTTACGCCCAGCCGTTGGTTATTGTCTTTACGCTTGGAATATGCCCTGGGCCAACTGGCCACCAACCGCACCGTTGCGCAGATTGGCCTGGACAGCGGTTTCACTGACCACAGCGCTTTCTCCCGTGCGTTCAGGCGGCATGTGGGTATTTCACCCAGTGACTACCGGCAGTTTGTAAGCCGAGACCCTGCTTTTTTGTCCTCCATCCCATGCAAACCGCTTTGAACTGTTCCATCTGCCGCCCCCCCGAGCTCGACCGACTCATTCAGGCGGACCCTGCGATGGAGCGTGCGTGGCTGGCCTTGCCGCGCCAAAGCCTGGCGCCCAAGGAAACCTTGCACGCTGCCGGGGCCTCCTTGACCCGCAGTTGGCTGGTGGAGCAGGGCCTGGTGCGCACCTACTACCTGAACCCCGAAGGTGTTGAACGCAACCGATCGTTTCACATCGAAGGCAGTTGGCTGGGCGGTGGCGTGCCGCCCGTGCCGAGCATCTGCCCCTACACCATGGAGGCCATGGAGCCGACCCAGGTGGTCGAATTGCCCTACGCCACCCTGCAAGGCTGGCACGATAAATTCCCCACCACTCGCCCGCTGCTGCATGAGGCGATGAACTGCCTGTTCGCCGGCCAGGCCCAGCGCGAAGCCGAGTTGTTGACACTCTCACCACTGGAGCGTTACCAGGCGTTTATGGCCGACCAATCAGCTATTGTGGGGCGTATTCCAATCCACCATGTCGCAAGTTATCTGGGTATTTCCAACGTTTCGCTGTCGCGCATTCGGGCGCGTTTGGGCATGGCCAACCAAGGGCGTGGTGCCCCGTAACCCTGCTGAGGTTCAGGGTCATTGCGGCCACGCAGAGTAGGTCTTGTCACGCGCAGGCATCACCACACGCGGCAGGCTCATTTTGTCCATGACCGCCGTGGCACCAACCAGACCATTCATGTGCAACAGTTGCGCCGTGATAGCGTAGACCTCGTCATCGCTCAAACTTTTGGGTGCGTGGTAGGGCATGGCACGGCGCACATAGTCAAACAGGGTCGTGGCGTAGGGCCAGCGCGCGCCAACGGATTGCACTAGCAAGGGGTAGTTCTTGATACGCAGTACCCGCAGGGGGTCGGTCCAGCCAAAAAAACCGTCAGTCCCCGCCAGCCGTGCAGCCGGGCCTTCAATGCCTTTTTGGCCGTGGCAACCCGCGCACTGCGCCTGGAACAGAGTGGCGCCCTGTGCCACGCTGCCCTGCCCCTTTGGCAGGTTGCGGCCATCCGGAAAGACCGTGATGTCAAAGCGTGCTATCTGCGCCGCGTCCAGTGGCTGACCCAGATCCACGGCGCGCGCAGCCTGCCCCCCCAACAGCAAACCCAACGCCAGTGTCAGCAGGGTTGCAACCGAACGTTCACGCATAGGTGTTCTCCACCCTGCCATCGCGCCCCACCTGCCAAGCTTGTATGGCGTTGTAGTGGTTAAAGGAATGGGCGGCATAACGGTTCTTCCACGCGCTGCGCGTGGGCTGCACCTTGCCATGTTCATCAGTGGCCCGGCTCATCAACACCACCTTCTTGCCCTGCCACTGCCAGGGCAGCGTGAAACGGGTGAAGGCACGGTCCAACACTGGCCCCTGCAAAGTTGCATTTGCCCAGGTCGCGCCACCGTCTACCGACACATCCACCTTGGTGATACGCCCACGCCCCGACCAGGCCAGGCCGCCTATCTCGTAGAAACCTTTTGCCTCGGGCAGGGTCTGCTGACCCGATGGATGGGTGATGACGGACTTGACCTCCATCGGGAACGCAAACCGCTCGATCCGCCCGTCCTTCAATACCTGGGTGTAGAGGCCGGATTCGTCCTTGGTGTAGGCCGGTGCATCCACCACCTCCAGGCGGTGCAGCCACTTCACGTTGACGTTCCCCTCCCACCCAGGCATAAATAGGCGCAGCGGGTAACCTTGCGAAGGCCGCAGGCGTTCGCCGTTCTGGTACAGCGCGAGCATGCCGTCTTTTGCCAGCGCCGACAGCGGAAGGCTGCGGCTGTGTGAGCCGCCATCAGCCCCTTCCACAACCACCCACTTGGCGCTGTCTTTGAGACCCACCTCATTAAAAATGTAGGACAGGGGTACACCCGTCCACTCCGCACACGACACCTCTCCCGCCAGATCGCCCAGCGTGTGGTCCAGCGCCGTCAACGACAGTGCATTGGCCGCCGAGTTGCCTGCGCATTCCAAAAAGTGGATCCTGCTGACCATGGGGTAACGCGCCAGGCGCTCCATATCAAATTTCAAAGGTCGCTGCACCAGGCCGTGGACCATCAACACGTGTTGGTCGGGTGCAATGTCGGGTATGCCGTTGTGGTGCGTTGAAAAATGCAGGCCATTGGGGGTGATGATGCCGCGCTGCTGCTGCAAGGGTGAGCGCCAAACGCTAAAACCCGCTGTGCGGGATTCGGTGCGTACCACGCGACTCTCATGGGGTGACGGTAAACCATACGCCAGATCCGAGCCACCCGGCGTTTTCATAGCGTCTGGCAAGCGCGTGCCCAGGGGTGTAGCCACTAGCCCTGCACTGCCTGCGCTGGCCGCGCCCGCCAGCGCGGCCGCACCCAGCCCTATACCTCTGCGTAAAAATTGACGTCGTGGCGCTGCCACGCCCACTTGTGTCTCTGCTGTGTCCCAAACCATGTGTTGATACCCGAGGATACGGCGCCGTTTGGCCGCCGCGCAAGTGTTGCCGCTTACTGGGCTGAGGGCATTAACAATGGTTAAGGCAACGGACTATATTTCACCAACGCCTACTTGCCACCAGTGATGCGGGCCAGTGCGCCCGCATACAGCTGGTATTTTTTGTTGGCCGGGTTCAGGATAAAGACGCGGTCCAGCAAGGCGCGGACTTCCTGAATCAGATCCTCACTCTTGCCCTCCTTGTTCATAAGACCAATCAACAGGGCGCACAGGTTCAGTATCACCATCTCGCTATTGGGCAGGTTTTTCACCGCGGTTCGGAGCAACTTGGCGCCTGCCAGGAATTCACCCTTCTTGGCCAACACCACACCTTCGTTGTTGATGTTGATGACCTCCTGCTTGGACTCTTTGATCAACGCTGCCCCTTCCGCACCAAGGTCGGCCCCTTCAAAGACGGACTCAATCTGCCGGGCAATTTCCACGTTTTCGTGGTTGTTCTTCACCAGGTCCCGCATTAGGTTGCAAGCCTGGTCTTTTTTGCCCAAGGCGAACAAGGCCTGGGCCATCTCCATGGCGGTTTCGGGTGTCGCCTTGCCAGGCAGGCTGGCCATCAACTGCTCGGCATGGGCCATGGCGGCCTGCGCCTTGTCGACCTGCCCCATTTTTTGGTAGACGGCGCTTTCTGCGGCTGCGGTCTGTATGGCAGCCTCCGGGCTGTCTTTGAAGGCGCCCCGGCTGCGTGCAAGTACCTTCAAGGCCTCGTCTGGCACGTCCTTTTTCGATAACACCCTGGCCAGCCCGGCGTACACCGCCGCGCTCTTGTGTGCGGAGAACTCGCTGATCTTGATATTTTTTTCAAACGCTGCCTGCGCCACATCCAACTCCCCATTGCGGTATGCGGCTTCGCCCAGGGCTTTTTGCCGTGCCGAAGAATTGGGTGAAAGTTTCACCGCGTCCAGCAACACCTGCTGTGCCTGGCTACCCTCACCCAGGGCAAGCAGGGATTTAACCAACCAGTCGGAGGCCTCAATGAACATGCGGTTTTCATTTAGCACTTGCTGAAAGACGTCACGGGCCGCAGCGTAGTTTCCGGTCAGGTAGAGGACCTTGCCCAGTCCCGTTCTGGCCCAGGGCACGCTGCGCGTGGCCAGCACCGATTCAAACAGTGCCTGGGCCATTTCAAAATCGCCCAGCGTAATCAAAAGATCACCCTTGATGCGCAGTATCTCCTGTGGGTTCGGGACCTGGCCCTGCAACTGCTGGTCGCACTGCGCCACTGCAGCGGCGAAGTCCTTGGCCTTGATGGCCGCTTCAATTCCACCCAAGGACTGCTTTCTGAGAATGAGCTTCTCCAGACGGGTCTCCAACAGGCTCTGGTTAATGGGCTTGAGTAGATAGTCATCGGGTTTGACCTCGGCCGCACCCATCACCATGTCGGTGGTTTTTTCGGCCGTCACCATGACCCAGATGGTGGACACACCGATGTAGTCGTGCATTCTGGCTTCGTCCAGAATTTGCTGTCCGTTCTGGCCTGTGCCCAGGTTGAAGTCGCAAATTACTATGCTGTAGCGGGTATTGCGCAACTGGCTCAAGGCTTCCTTGCCATTGGCCGCGGTATCCACATGGGTAACCCCCATGGCCTTTACAAAATCGCGCAGCATGGTGCGCATGCCCTGGAAGTCGTCAATGACGAGGATTTTGGCCTGTGTCAGGGAAGCCGTCATGGGTTGTGTTCTTTCTCTGCAATCAGAAACTAGGGAAGCCGCAGCACAAAACATCCACCGCCATATGCGCCGCCGTTCTCTATCGTCAGGGTGCCCTGGCGATCGGCGTTCTTGTGCATGCCCGCCACCTTGGACGAGAAGTAGAAGCCCAGACCGGTACTGCCACTCAAAAAATTGATGCTCTTGTTGGCAGACACCCCATCCTTGAGCAACATGCCCGCTGGGTAACCACGCCCGTTGTCCTCCACGCGCAGTTCCAGCATGCCGTCGTGTAGGGCAGCTGCAACGCGGATCTTGTCTTGTGTGTAGTTGTAGGCGTTGTTCAGTGCGTTGACCAGCACGCCCTCCACCAGATCACGGTCGATGTACCAATAGAAGTCTGCAGCGCAGTCAACGGAAATGGAAACACCTTTGAACTCCATGATGGACGCGTTTTGCAAAATCGCTTCTTGAATCACATCCCGAACGGCGTGCTCGGCGATGTCGATCGGATAGATGGAATTCCCCAGCTTGTACAGGCTGAGCAACTGGATAAGGTTGGAGTTCATCCGGTTAGCCTGGTAGATCACATGGCCCAGATTTTCGAAGGTGGGGGTGTCACCCCGGTCCCTGCACTGGGTTGCGATACGCTCCAGCGCGCTGACCTGCACGTTCAGCGAATTCTTCATGTCGTGTATGGTCGACGCGATCAGGTCGGTGAAACTGATATCTTCTTGTGCCATGCCTTACACCTTCTGGTTCGAATGCGAGATGGGATGCAATACCGTCACGGATGAACTGCTGGGGTTTAATCGCAGCTTGCAACGGCATGAAGGCCACGAATCAATGTATGTCAAATATGCAATATCCACAAATCCGAAGGCGAGTGTTGGCAACCAGGCTGGGTGCGGCGCTGATTTTTGCGTTCAGCGCTGTGGCACTGCAGGCTGCACCCCGCACGCCAACCAGTGATACCGAAATCATCGAACGCCTGCCCCTTCGCCCGGGTGACGCCACGGCACGCGAGTTGTCCGCTATGCGTGCGGCAGTGGCCAGCCAACCCAACAATCCGGAGCCGGCAGTTGCCCTGGCCCAGCGTTACTTTGAGCTGGCAGCAGAGCGCGGCGACCCCCGCTACGTGGGTTATGCAGAGGCACTGATAAACCGCTTTACGACCCAAATGAATGCGCCACTACTCATGGTGCGTGGGATGGTGCGGCAGTACCGCCATGGCTTCGCCGAGGCATTGGCGGACTTTGCAGCCGCCTTGAAACTGGATGCCGACCTGGCGGGCGCCCATGCCTGGCGCGCGGCCATCTACCTGGTGCAAGCCAACTACGCCGCTGCAGCACAGGAATGCGATGCGCTGCAGCGCCTGCAACGCCCGGTGCTCCATGGGGGATGCGCCGGACTGACACAAGCCTATACCGGGCAACTGGGTGTGGCCTACAAGACGCTGCAATTGGCTTTGGCCGGCGCCAAAGACGATGACCAACGCCTGTGGCTGCACACGCGCCTGGGCGAAGTGG
Source organism: Rhodoferax sp. (assembly GCA_043738115.1). GTDB lineage: Bacteria > Pseudomonadota > Gammaproteobacteria > Burkholderiales > Burkholderiaceae_C > Allorhodoferax. Next base: position 79,440 of record JAYSZJ010000123.1, read on the forward strand.
CTGGCTGGCAGGGACAGGCCGCCGCGGCAGAGCAGCACTTCCGCCAGGCCCTGGCGCTGGGTGTGGACGATGGCTACCTGCTGGCCGCCTGGACCGATTTTCTACTCGATGCGGGGCGCCCAGACCAGGTGATTCAACAATTGGCAAAATGGGAATCCAACGACGGGCTGCTGCTGCGCTTGGCGGAAGCGGAAACGCTGCTGAAGCTGCCGGCGGCCACAGCCCATATCCAGATCCTGGCAGACCGGTTTGCCGCCGCCAAGCTGCGTGGCGACTCCACACACCAAGCGGAAGAAGCACGCTTTTATCTGCGCCTGCGCAAGGACGCTAAAGAGGCGCTGCGTCTGGCCACAGAAAACTACGCAGTGCAAAAAGAGCCGCGCGATGCCCGCATCGTGCTGGAGTCCGCTCTGGCCGATCGCAATCCCGCCGCTGCAGCTGCCGTACTGGAATGGCTGCGGACCAGCGGGTTTGAAGGCAGCGTCCTGCGTGCCTTGGCCCAACAGTTGCAGCCGCAACAAGCCTCCAAAAGCGGAGGTGGCAAATGATCATGCGCACTTTATTGTTACTACCCCTGCTGTGTTGCCTGCACCTGAGCGCCTGGGCCCACAAGGCCAGTGACAGCTACCTGGTCGTCAATGCAACCGGCACGGCAGTCAATGTGCAATGGGATATCGCCGTGCGCGACATCGACTTTGCACTGGGGCTGGACCAGGATGGCAGTGGCGAGATCACCTGGGGTGAGCTGCGGTCGCGCCAGGCCGATATGGCAGCCTGGGCGCTGAGCCGGCTGGAACTCACGCGCGCGGGAGGTGTTTGCCCACTGCAGGTCAACCAATTGCAGGTGGACGAACACACTGATGGCGCATTTGCGGTGCTGCAGATCTCTGGCACCTGCCCTGGCTCTACGGGACCATTGGGCCTGCACTATCGGCTGTTGTTTGACCTGGACGGCCTGCACCGCGGCCTGCTGCGCGCAATGGTCGATGGCGGCACACACACCGCAGTGCTGTCGCCCACCAGTGGTGCCTTGCAGTTTGGTACTGACGGCATTTCGCGGCTGGCACAATTCAAGCAATACTTGGTCGAAGGTGTGTGGCACATCTGGATTGGTTTTGACCACATCCTGTTTTTGTTGGCGCTTTTGCTGCCGGCAGTACTCTTGCACAGCGGCATTGGCAACGGCCGGCGCGGGGTCGAGCGTTTTGGCCAGGCCTGGAAAGAGGTGTTGTGGGTAGTGACATCCTTCACCGTCGCCCACTCCATCACCTTGTCCTTGGCGGCCTTGGGTCTGGTTTCACTACCTTCGCGCCTGGTCGAATCGGCTATTGCCTTGTCCGTCGTGCTGGCCGCTGCCAATAATGTGTGGCCTTTGGTGGAAGGTCGGCGTTGGGTGGTGGCGTTTTGTTTCGGTTTGATCCACGGCTTTGGTTTTGCCAGTGTGCTGGCCGAGCTGGGCCTGCCCACCGACGCGTTGGCACTGTCGCTGCTGGGCTTTAACCTCGGGGTTGAGATCGGGCAACTGGCCATCGTCGCCGTGTTTTTGCCAATGGCCTTTGCGCTGCGCCACACGGCCTTCTACCGCAAGGGTGTGTTTGTGGGGGGGTCGCTGCTGACGATGGTGCTAGCCGGGTTGTGGCTGGTGGAGCGCGTGTTCGACATGCAATTGCTTGCAGCGGTGATGCCGTAGCAGCACATGCGCCACAATTGGGGCATGACTGACGACGCCACCCCACACCAACGAAGGGTGCGCTATGCGGGCACCCACCCCAAGCGCTTTGAAGAAAAATACAAAGAGCTGGACCCCACCCGCAACGCCGAAGCGATCCAGAAGGTGCTGGACCGAGGCCAGACCCCGGCGGGCATGCACCGTTCGATCTGTGTCAACGAGATCCTGGACATCCTTAAACCCCAGCCCGGCGAAATAGGGCTGGACGCCACGCTGGGTTTTGGCGGCCACACCCAAGAGATATTTCCCAAGCTGTTGCCTGGCGGGCGCCTGTACAGCGTGGATGTGGACCCGATCGAACTGCCCCGCACCGAGGCACGCTTGCGCAAGCTGGGTTTCCTGTCGACCGAGCTGGTCATACGGCGGATGAATTTCTCCGAGCTGGCCACACTACTGCCCGAGGCCGGTGGTGGCTTTGACGTGGTGCTGGCCGATTTGGGCGTGTCGTCCATGCAGATCGACAACCCAGCACGGGGCTTCAGCTTCAAGTCCGATGGCCCGCTGGACCTGCGGCTGGACCCCAGCAGCGGCCAGTCTGCGTCCGAGCTGCTGCTGTCTGTCACCCGCCAGTGCCTGCGCGACTTGTTGATCGACAACTCGGACGAGCCTTACGCCATCCCGCTAGCCGCCGCCCTGCAGGGCCAGTATCTGGAGACCACAACCCAGTTGGCCGACCTGGTGCGCCTGACGCTGGGTAACACCTTCAAACGCACCATGCCGGAAGAAGAACGTCTGGCCGAGACCAAGAAGGCGCTGCAACGTACCTTCCAGGCGCTGCGCATCGAGGTCAATGACGAGTTTGGTGTGCTGGACCGGTTTTTGGAACTGCTGCCCTCCTGCATGAAACCGGGGGGGCGGGTGGCGATTCTTAGCTTTCATTCGGGCGAAGACCGCCGGGTCAAGAAAGCGTTCCAGACCGGTGAACGCAGCGGCATCTATTCCAGCGTGGCCAGCGATCCGATGCGCGCCTCATTTGAAGAGCGGCGTGCCAACCCGCGCTCCACATCAGCCAAGCTGCGTTGGGCGGTGAAAGCTTAGCGCCTGAATAACGCTATTATTTTTATAGCGGTATGTTCATATTTCACGGGGGCTACAGGCCAGTTTTACATAAACCACCCCGCTGGAAACACCTCTAACCCGTTTTGGATGCTGCACCGAGCGCACGGCAGTCTGGCTACCGCGGCCCCGGCCAGTGAGCGTTGACCAGCAGGTTGGAGATGGATACGCCGGGCGGCGCCTCAGGTTGCACATCGTGCGGGCCGAACCAGCGGGCCTCGGCGATCTCGCTGGTATCGGGCGTGATCTCGCCACCCGCGTATTCGGCGGTGAATGCAATCATCAACGAGTGTGGGAAGGGCCAGGACTGGCTGCCGAAGTACTGCAGGTTCTTCACCTTCAGACCCACCTCTTCCATCACTTCGCGGTGGATGGCCTCTTCGATGGACTCACCCGCCTCCAAAAAACCCGCCAAGGCACTGAAGCGGCCGGTAGGTGACACCACGTGGCGGGCCAGCAGAATGTGGTTGTCTTTTTTGATCAGCACCATCATGGCCGGCGAGATGCGGGGGTAGGCGACCATGCCGCACGCCGGGCACTTGAAGGCGCGCTCACCACTGGCCAGTTGCATGGGGTTGGCGCAGTGGCCGCAGAAGCGGTGCGTGCGGGCCCATTCTGCCAACTGGGCGGCGCGGCTGGCCAGACCCAACAAGGCTTCGTCCATGCCACCAAACAAGGACCGCAGGGGCAAGAAGGCAAACCCGTCCTGCGCCTGCCACTCGGCATCGACCCAGGTGGTGCAGCAGTAACGCTCTTGCCACAGTCCCACCGGGTGAAACTGGTCAGCTTGCAAACCGTGCAAGGGCAGGCCTACGCGGGCATCAGGCAGGCTGAGGTCATCCTCGCGGACCAGCAGCTTGCCGCTTCTGAAAACAAAGGCAACGGAGTCGGGATGCGACTGCGCGTGCATCAGCGGAACAAATTCACCGGGGGTCTGGAGCATGGGGTTACGGGTAGAGGGTGCGTGGGCTGGTCAGTATCGCAGCTAATGTTGCCGCTGAATCGGTGCGCAGAATGACGCGTTTACAGAGCAAAGCGTTACATTTCACGCACATAAATTGAAGGGTTTTTGGCATGAAAGTCGTCGTATTGGGCAGCGGTGTGATCGGCACGTCGATCGCGTATTACCTGGCCAAGTCCGGGCACGAGGTCGAGGTCATAGACCGCCAGGCCGGTCCAGCGCTGGAGACCAGTTTTGCCAATGCCGGTGAGGTGTCGCCCGGCTACTCGTCCCCTTGGGCCGGACCCGGCGTACCAGTGAAAGCCATCAAGTGGATGCTGATGCGCCACAGCCCGCTGGTGATCTGGCCCATGCTGGACCCCAACATGTGGCGCTGGGGCCTGTCCATGCTGGCCAACTGCACCGAAAAGGCCTATGCCATCAACAAGAGCCGCATGGTGCCGATTGCCGAATACAGCCGCGATTGCCTCAAGGAGCTGCGTGCCGAGACCGGCATTGCGTATGACGACCGCGCACAAGGCACGCTGCAGCTGTTCCGCACCCAGGCGCAGCTGGACGGCATTGCCAAGGACGTGGAGGTGCTGAAGGATTACAAGGTGCCGTTCGAAGTGCTGGACCGGGAAGGTTTTGTGAAGGCAGAGCCTGCGCTGAAGCTGACGCAGGACAAGTTTGTCGGTGCGCTGCGCCTGCCGGGTGATGAGACCGGCGATTGTTTCAAGTTCACCAACCGCCTGGCCGAGATGGCCGAGGCCCTGGGTGTGAAATTTCGCTACAACACCAGCATTGACGGCATCGAGGTCATCGGTGGCAAGGTCAGCGGTGTGCGCACCAGCGCCGGCACCTTGACAGCCGACCACTACGTGACGGCACTGGGCAGCTTCACGCCCCAGTTGCTCAAACCGATTGGCATTCACATTCCGGTCTACCCGGTCAAGGGTTACTCCATCACCGTGCCGATCACCGATGCCAACTTCGCGCCCGAGTCCACCATCATGGACGAGTCACACAAGGTAGCGGTGACCCGCCTGGGCGACCGCATCCGCGTGGGTGGCACGGCCGAGCTGGCAGGTTTTGACATGACGCTGCGCGAATCGCGCCGCGAAACACTGAACCATGTGCTGACTGATCTGTTCCCCAAGGGGGGCGACGTGTCCAAGGCCACGTTCTGGTGCGGCCTGCGCCCCATGACACCCGACGGCACACCCATCGTCGGCCCCACGCCCTACCCCAATATGCTGCTGGCCACCGGCCACGGCACACTGGGCTGGACCATGGCGGCCGGTACGGCGCGGGTCATTGACGATTTGATTTCCGGGCGCAAACCCGAGATTGCGCTGGACGGCTTGGCTATGGACCGCTACCCGCGGGCTTGGCGGGGGTGAGCCTGCCCCCGGCGGTCGCTGTCTGCCTGTAAGTTTTGCGGTTGCGTCGTGACCGCATATATAAACCTTATTGTTGACATATAAGGCATGGCACTCTACATTTGTAAGCATAAAAGTTTACAAACCTAGCCATGCAATCCACCCTGCTCACCGCCGCCGCCTGCCTGGTGGCATTCTTTTCCACCGTGGGGGCGGCCTTGCCCTACCCCATACTGCCGCCCTTGTTTGCGGCCGACGCGGCCAACAACCTGAACCACTTTCTGGGTTTGCCGCCCAAGCTACTGTTTGGCGTGGCGCTGGCCATCAACCCCGTGGGCCTGCTGATAGGGTCTATGTTGTTGGGGCCGCTGTCGGACCGGTATGGACGCCGTCCGGTGTTGCTCCTCACCGCCCTGGGCGCTGCAGCCGGCCATGCCATCACAGCGGTGAGTTTGCTGAACCAGTCTTACCCCTTGTTCATCGTTGCGCGCTTTGCCACCGGGCTGATGGAAGGCAATGCCAGTGTGGCCCGGGCCATGCTGGCAGACCAGTTGGAGGGGGCAGCCAGAGTGCGAGCCTTCTCGCTGCTGAACAGTGCCTTGTACATGGGCTGGCTGGCTGGCCCCTTGCTCGCTGGGCTGACACTGCACTGGGGTGTGACCACACCGTTCTGGGTGGCGGTGGTGGCCCTCTTGGCCACAGCTGCCATCACCGCCGTGGCGGTACCGCGCCGCAGCACCAGCACGCTGACCACCAGTTGGTGGCAGGTGGTGCAACACCAGAACGCGCTGAAACTGCTCAAGCACCCTGAGTTACGCACCTTGCTGACGGTGCAACTGGCGTTCACCTGCGGCATCACCGCGTTTTATGAGTTCTATCCGCTGTGGCTGGTCGAGGTGACCCATTTCGATGCACAAGGCATTGCCTGGACCACGGCCGTCTTGTGTGGCGTCATGACTGCGGCGTCCGTGCTCGCAGGGCGTGTGGTGCGCAGCAGCCCCCTGCAGCAGGCCAGCCGGTTTGCGCTGCTGTGCGCGGTCTGTATTGCCGCGGTGGGGTTGGGCAACCCGCTGCTGGGTGTGCTGGCGATTGTGGTGTTTGGCATACCCAATGCGTACTACAACGCCATCATGCCTGCCTGGTGTGCTGAACGTTATGGCCACCTGGGCCAGGGCGCCGTCATGGGTCTGCTGTCCACCATCTTCTGCCTGGCCAATATCCTGATGGCGATGCTGGGCTCGGTACTGACCTTGATCGATACACGGCTGATCCTGCTGGTGGGTGCGGGCCTGTCGGCATGGGCCGCCTGGCGCATCCGGCAATGGAGCCAGTCGCCATCCACCAACTCCCAAGCGGAAGGCGCGCGCCCATGAATACCAGTGACCACATCCTCTTCCTGCTCAAGACGCGCGGCCCCAGCACGGCCCAGCAGTTGGCAGAGCACTTGCAACTGACATCCATGGGCGTGCGCCGCCACCTGGAACAGGGGCAAGAAAAAGGCCTGTTGCTGACCGAAGACCGGGCCGACAAGGTGGGCCGCCCTGCCCGTTACTGGTTGCTCAGCGAGGCCGGCCACGCACGTTTCCCCGACCGACACAGTGAGCTGACCGTGCAGCTGATTGCCCAGGTGCGCACGCTGTTTGGCGAGGCTGGCCTGGACAAGCTGATCACCGCACGGGAACAGACCAGCGAAGTCAGTTACGCCTCACGCATGGCAGGCAGCAAAACCCTGTCGCAAAAAGTGGCCAGGCTGGTCGAGGCACGGGATGCGGAGGGTTATATGGCAGAGATGCAGAAGCAGGCCGATGGAAGTTTTCTGCTGGTCGAAAACCACTGCCCCATCTGTGCGGCGGCCGCCGAATGTCAAGGCTTTTGCAAATCAGAACTGGATGTTTTTCGGCGCACCCTGGGGCCTGGCAGCAGGGTCGAACGGGTAGAACATGCGCTTGCGGGGGCACGCCGCTGCGTCTACCGCATTACACCGGTGCGGTAAACGCAGCAGGTTGGGTATCGGCTATGGGTGCCACCAGCGGCAGCAGCATCACAAAACAACTGCCCTGGCCCTGCAAACTCTCCACCTCGACGGTGCCACCCAGGCGGTCATGGACCAGGTTGTAAGTGATGTTGAGGCCCAAGCCACTGCCGCCTTTGCCCAGTTTGGTCGTAAAAAATGGATCAAACACCCGCCCCAAATGGGCCGCTGGGATACCCACGCCATCATCCCGCACGATCAATCGCACCCTGTCATCGACCAACACCTCTGCGGCGATGGTGATAGTGCCGTTTTCACGCCCCTCAAACCCGTGGAACAAGGCGTTATTCACCATATTGGTCAGTACCTGGCCCAAGGGACCCGGGTAACTTTCCATCGTGATGTCTGCGGGGATATCGATCACCACGCTGTGTGTGGTCTTGCGAATGGAGGGCCCCAAGGTCAGCATGATCTCATCCACCGTCTGCCGAAGGTCAAAGCGGCGGCGGTTGGTGCTGGTCTGGTCCACCGCTACCTGCTTGAAGCTGGACACCAGTTCGGCAGCCCGGTGCAGGCTGCGCATCAGAATGTCGGTGCCTTCACGCGCGCTGCTGACAAAGCTGTCCAGGGCACTGCGTGTCAAACCCTTGGCCACATCGGACTCAAAACCTTTGACATAGTTTTCCATGGTGCTGGCCACGGTCAGGCTGTTGCCTATGGGCGTGTTGAGCTCATGGGCCACCCCCGCCACCAGGGCACCCAATGAGGCCATCTTGTCGGCCTGTACCAAGCTGGCCTGGGTTTGCTTGAGGCGGTCTATCACCTGCTGAAGCTCGGCCGTGCGCTCGGCCACACGGGTCTCCAGGGTTTCGTTCATCTGGCGCAACTGCTCTTCTTGCTCCTTACGGGCGGTGATGTCGGCATGGGTGCAGACCATGCGCAGGGGTTTGCCCGCAGCATCCCGGCGCACGACGCGGCCACGGTCCATCACCCATTTCCAGCTGCCGTCCTTGCACAGCGCGCGGTGCTCTGCGGTAAAGGTGTCGGTCTTGCCCGCAAAGTAGTCCAGCATATTGGCCTTGAACAGGGCCACATCATCGGGGTGCACACGGTGCTCCCACCCCTCCAACCGCTCAGGAATGTCTTCCCGATTGAACCCATGCATTTGCAACCAGCGCTCGGAGTACAGGACGGTGCCACCAGCAATGTCCCAATCCCAGACGCCGTAACCCGCCCCATCCAGTGCAAATGCCAGGCGCTCTTCGCTGACCTGGATGCGGGCCTGGGCACGTTCACGCTCGCGCTTGAGCCGCTTCAGGTGAACGGCCCATGCGGCAGTTGCCAGCAGCAGTGCGGCGGCCAGCGCCCAATAGATCCAGCGCAGATCCGGTCGGGGATCGGGGTCATACAAAAACCCTGCCAGCGAGACGCCTTTGGGCAACATGCCAAGGTCTGAATACACGCTGCCGATGTGCTGCCACCTGCCAGGATTCATGTAGCCCATTTCCACCAACACCGGTTGCACCAGGGCCTGCATTTGCCGCGCTTCGTACAACAGGTGCTCGCGGCTGTTGCGCTTGGAGTACTTTGCCAGTATCAGCTCGACGATTTCATTCGGGTTCGCCATGGCATATTGCCAGCCGCGCAAACTGGCTTGGCGGAAAGCCTTGACCCTTGCGGGGTGGGTGGCGATTTCTCGCTCACTCGTAAACAGGTTGTCACCATAAAAATCGATGCCGGCCGAGCGCGGCGTATAGGCCTGGTAGGCGAAGCCCTTTTTGTCGAGGTAATCGGTTTCGTTGGTGGCATACGCCGAGAAACCATAGACCCTGCCGTTGATCAAATCGTCGGGATTAAAACTGTGCTCGACCTTGGTGAAGTCAGAGACGGATATGCCCTCTTTTTTCAGGTAGGCCACCAGGTCTTCCGACTGGGCTGCCAGCATGACGCGTTTGCCGATGATGTCGTGTATGCCCTGTGTGGGGCCGGTCTGCGGTGCGAGCAACACATACGGTGAGTGTTGAAAGATCACCCCCAGCACCACGACCGGCTTGCCCGCCTGTCGGGCCAATAACAAGCCGCTGCTGCCCACGCCAAACTGGCTGGTCCCAGCCAACACATTCGCCAGGGGCTCGTCGCCCGTATGGCCCTCGGCTATCGTGACGTCCAGGCCGGCATCGCGGTAGTAGCCTTTTTCCAGCGCCGCGTAATAGCCGGCAAACTGGAACTGGTGCAGGTACTTCAGTTGCAGGTTGATGGGCTCCAGCGCTTGGGCGCTGGTGCCCAACAGGCAGGCAAGCGCAATGCCACAGGCCATGAACCATCGACACGCGATGCGCGCAAGCGAGAGAGTTGATAGGTCCAAGTGAACGCCCCTGGTAAAGGACTGTTTGCTTTTCTAACCTCAGTATGCGCTCATTGGACCCAGCCATCAAGCAATCAATGGCAGCCCTTCGGCACCAATCGACTGACCCAAAAAATCCAGGAATGCGCGCACTGCGGGCACCATGCCGCGCCGCGTGGGGTAGACGGCATGGAAGATTCCGGGGGTCGGATTCCAACCTGGCAAGACCTCTACCAAGCGACCGGTTCGCAAATCCGCCTCACACATGTAGTCGGGCATGAAACACATGCCGATGCCACCCAAAACCGCAAAGCGCAGCGTGGCCAGATCGTCCGCTCCGTAGCGCGGCTGGTGAACTAAAGTGTGGGTGGCGCCGGCTGGGCCTTGCAGCACCCAGGTCGCTTTCACGTCAACCGGAGACATGGCCACCGTATCGAGGCCGGCAAGTTGATCCGGCGTGGTGGGCTGCCACTGGCGCTGCAGTTGCTGGGGGCTGGCCACCAGCAGCGTGCGGCTCTGGCCAAAATTCTTGACGACCAGGCTGGCACTGTCTTCCAGCGTGGTGCGCACACGCAACGCAATGTCCACGCCCTCTTCCACCAGATCAACCGCACGGTTGCTGACTCGCATGTCGATGCGCACCTGAGGGTACCGAGCCATAAAAACTGGGACCAAGGGCCCAATGGTGCTCAGGGCCAGCGTCAGCGGGCAGGCTACACGTATTGTTCCGCGCGGCTCGGTCTGTATGTACTCCACTGCTTCTTGAGCGGCCTGGGCCGCGTCCCGCATGGCGCTGCAATGGCGCAGGTACATCGCGCCCACATCGGTGAGGGATAGTTTGCGGGTGGTGCGCTGCAATAACCGCACACCCAGACGCCCTTCTAGCTCGGCCACCCTGCGGGAGATTTTGGATTTGGGCAGACCCAAACGCCTGCCCGCCGCTGCAAAGCCACCGGCCTCCACCACTTCGGTGAAGTACAGCATGTCATTCAAATCCTGCATGGTCGCTCCATTGTTCTACTAATAGAACAATTTAACGCACTTTTGCCTACTTATCAAAGAATGGTTTCAATTAGACAATTAATCCATTGCTACCAACCGCCTGGAAGGCCCACCATGAAACTCTTGCACATTGACTCCAGCATCACCGGCACCCAATCCGTCTCCCGCCAGCTGACACGCGACATCGTGAACACCTGGACCGCCAGCCACCCCAATGCCGCAGTGGAATACCTGGACCTGGTGGAGAACACGCCCAGCCACCTGTCGGCCGAGTCGCTGGGGTTTCGCATGCCGCCCTCTGCGGAGAGCCTGACCGAAGGACAACGCAGGGAAAACGGAGTCTCTGAAGCCTTGGTGGCCCAGTTTTTGGCCGCCGACGTGATCGTGGTGGGTGCACCGCTGTACAACTTCAGCATCCCTAGCCAGTTGAAATCCTGGATCGACCGTGTGGCCCAAGCCGGCCGCACCTTTACCTATACCGCTACTGGCCCCAAGGGCTTGGCCGGCGGCAAGACTGTCATCGTCGCATCCACCCGCGGCGGCGTGTATTCCACCAGCGAAGGTGGCCGTGCCATGGAACACCAGGAGAGTTATTTGCAGACCGTGTTTGGTTTCCTTGGCATCACCGACGTGCGTTTTGTACGTGCGGAGGGTGTAGCCATGGGCGACGCCAAGAAGGCCGAGGCCCTGACACTGGCTGCAGCCCACATCCAGGCCAGTACACAGGGTGCGGCCAACGAAGACCAACGCGTGCAAGCAGCCTAGTGAGTGGTCGGGCTGACGTTTCAGCCAAAGCGGGCGCGGTACTCGGAAGGGACGACGCCCAGATGGGCGGCAAACGCACGGCGCAGGTTGTATTCCGAACCGAAGCCGGTTTGGCGCGCCACCTGTTTGATGGAAACGTCTGCGCGTTCCAAAAGCGCGCAGGCCGCGTCCAGCCGCATGCGGGTCAAAAACTGTGCCGGCGTGGCGCCTGACTCGACACCCAGTTTGCGGTGCAAAGTGCGCACCGAGACAGCCAGGGCATGCGCCATCTGCTCAACCCCAATGGTCTGCTTCAATCGGGGCTTGAGCCACTGGGCCAATTGCGCAACGGTGCCCTGGTCGTCGGCCTGTGCCAGCAGCTCGGAGCTGAACTGTCGCTGGCCTCCAGGGCGCTTGAGAAAGACGACCAGGCGTTTGGCCACGCGCTGCGCAACCGGGCGGCCCAAGTCCTCCTCCACCAGACTCAGCGACATGTCGATGCCGGCGCTAATACCGGCCGAGGTGTAGAGCGTTCCGTCCTTGACATAAATCGCGTCATCCTCCACCCGAACAGCAGGGTAGCGCTGCTGCAGCGCGTCGGCGTCCTGCCAATGTGTCACCGCATGCCGGTGATCCAACAAGCCGGCGTGGGCCAGTACAAACGCTCCCGTACACACCGAACAACAGCGCGCAAGTGTTGGGTATGCTTTGGTCACCCACTGGAGGGTTGGCACATCTGCAAGGACCTGCTCACACCCCCGACCGCCTGAAACGATCAAAGTGGCACCCGACATGGCACCCGGCGGCAACTTTTGGGTCAACACCGTGACACCGGAGCAGGACCTGACTGCGCCTCCGTCTTTGGACACCAGGGTGATGCGGTAGGGCTCAGACACGCCAGCGTCACGCGCGTCGTCGTTGGCTGTGGAGAAAACCTGTACCGGACCGGTTGCGTCCAACAACAGAAAGTCAGGGTAGACCAGCACCCATATTTGAATGGACTTCGAGCCAGTGGAGCGGGTTGTTGTCATATTGGCAGATATTCAACTATCAATGTCATATCTGTCAATCGCTTGTTTGCGATCATCGGATCAACAAACCATTCCTTCTATCTCTCTGCGGAGCTCCCATGACACGAACCATTGGTATTTATGTTTTTGACGACGTTGAATTACTAGACCTGGCTGGTCCTTATGAGGTGTTTACCTGTGCATCGCGCGTGCACGCACGGCTGAACCCGGGCACAGAAGCGCCCTTCAAGGTGCTGACCATTGGGCAAACGTCTGGGCCAGTTCGGGCCCGCGCGGGACTGCGCGTACTACCGGACGCTGGTTTTGCAGACTACGCGTCAGTTGATGTGTTGCTGGTTCCGGGTGGTGTCGTAACGGCAGAGCTGGGCAAACCAGAGGTTATCGAGTGGATAGCCCATACAGCGCGCAGCAGCGAACTGATAACTTCGGTCTGCACGGGGGCATTTTTGCTGGCGCAAGCGGGTTTGCTAGCCGGCAAAAAGGCGACCACGCATTGGGAAGACATGGACGATCTGCAAACCATGTTCCCCGATACCGATGTGGTTCGGGATCGGCGGTGGATAGGTGATGGCAACGTCGTGACGTCCGGCGGCATCTCAGCCGGCATCGACATGTCCTTGCATCTGGTGGAGACCCTGATCAGCCGGGAGCTGGCCCTGCGCACTGCCCATCAAATGGAATACGCTTGGAATGAAAATACCTGAAACGTCGGGCCACCCTACTCAATCAGAATGGCACGGAAGTCATTCACATTGGTCAAGGTAGGGCCCGTCACCACTGCATCACCCAGCTTGCCAAAGAAGCCATGGCCATCGTTGTCATTGAGGCTGTCATTGGGTTTGAGGCCGAGGGCATGCGCCCGCGCCAGGGTGTCGGGGCCAATACAGGCGCCTGCAATTTCGGCGACACCATCCACGCCATCGGTATCTCCCGCCAGCGCATGGATGCGTAGGTGCCCGGCCAGCGTAATGCCCATGGACAGCAGGCATTCCACATTGCGCCCGCCACTGCCCTTGCCGCGCAGCGTCACCGTGGTTTCTCCACCAGAAAGCAATACGCACGGGGCTTGCATCGGCTGGCCGCGCTGCGCCACCTGCAGCGCAATGCCGGCCAGGACCTTGCCCACGTCGCGCGCCTCGCCCTCCAAGGCATCGCCCAGGATGTAGGCACCATAACCCGCGTCACGCGCAACTTGTGCCGCAGCCTCCAGCGCCATCTGCGGGGCCGCGACCATATGCACACTGTTGCGCGCCAGACGCGGGTCTCCGGGCTTGACGGATTCACCCTTGCCCGACTCCAGCACAGCGCGCACTTCTGCAGGAAGGTCAATACCGTATCGCTTAACTATGTCCAGCGCATCTTCTACATGGGTGGGGTCGGCTACCGTGGGGCCGGAGGCAATATTGATGGGGTCATCCCCGGGCACATCCGAGATCAACAGCGTCACCACCCGCGCGGGGTGGCAGGCCACCGCGAGGCGGCCTCCTTTGATGGCTGAGAGGTGGCGGCGTACACAGTTCATCTCACTGATGGTGGCGCCCGACTTCAGCAAAGCGCGGTTTACCGCTTGTTTGTGTTCAAGGGTCAGCCCCTCCAAAGGCAAGGGAAGCAAAGACGACCCGCCGCCAGAAATAAGGCACAGAACCACATCGTCCTGATTAAGCCCCTGCACCACTTGCAAGATGCGTTGCGCTGCTGCCAGACCTGAAGCGTCGGGAACCGGGTGTGCGGCCTCCACGATCTCTATACGTTCGCAGGGCACGCCATAACCGTAACGCGTGACCACCAGGCCCGACAGCGGCCCACTCCAATGGTCTTCGACAGCACGCGCCATCGCGGCAGACGCTTTGCCCGCGCCAATGACAATGAGCCGCCCATTGCCCAGCGACTCGGGAGACGGCAAATACGGCGGAACACACAGCGCGGGCTGCGCACTGGCTATTGCCGCATCGAACATGCGGCGCAGCAAGGCGCGCGCGGATGACGGATCGGGTTGAGGATGGCTTGTCATGATGGCTGCTCTGGTTAGCAAGGGTTTGTTGACTGAATGTACGGCTTGACCCAGCCCAAGCCCGCCGCTGTGGTGGTCGTGGGTTTGTATTCACAGCCAATCCAGCCGCTGTAACCCAGGCGGTCCAGATGGTCGAACAAGAAGGGGAAATTGATTTCCCCCGTACCTGGCTCGTGGCGTCCCGGGTTGTCTGCCAGTTGCATATGGCCGATGCGGGACAGGTGCTGGGTGAAGGTGGCAGCCAACTCGCCTTCCATGCGCTGGGCGTGGTAGATGTCGTATTGCAGGTAGGCGTTGTCCGCACCTACCTCGTCCAACAGGGACAGCGCGTGGGCTGTACGGCTGACATAAAAGCCCGGGATGTCAAAGCTGTTGATAGGCTCCAGCAGCAGGCGCAGACCCGCATCCTTGAACGCCCGCGCGGCAAACGTCAGATTGGAGACCAGTGTCTGGCGCAGCACCTCGTCAGCAATACCCGCCGGTGCCTTGCCAGCCAGGCAGTTGAGCTGGCCCACGCCCAAGGCTTTTGCATAGCTAACACCCTGGGCGACGCCTGTGCGGAATTCGTCCACACGGTCGGGGTGGCAAGCGATGCCGCGCTCACCCGCATCCCAGTCACCTGGCGGCAGGTTGTGCAACACCAGGTGCAAGCCATGAGCATCCAGGCGTTGGCGAATGTCTTGCGCCGAGTAGGCATAGGGAAACAAGAACTCAACGGCCTCAAAACCGGCCTCTGCGGCCAGTGCGAAGCGGTCCAGGAATGCAGCCTCGTTGAACAGCATCGTGAGGTTGGCAGCGAAACGGGGCATGGTTAACTCCAATGGCATGACGCGGACAAGCGACCGCCACCATGTTAGCGGTCCTGCGCACAGAACCGCAGAGTCAAATGGGCGACGCTTGGCTGGATTGCCGGTGTTAGCATTTCAAAGCTACTACCCGCCAGAAAGAACCCCATGAACCAGGCATTTATCTGTGACGCTATCCGCACCCCTTTTGGCCGCTACGGTGGCGCATTGAGTGGTGTACGCACCGACGACCTGGCGGCTGTGCCACTGGCGGCGCTGATGGCCCGCAACCCCAGTGTGGACTGGCAAGCAGTGACCGACATTATCTATGGCTGCGTCAACCAGGCTGGGGAAGACAACCGCAACGTCGCCCATATGGCCAGCTTGCTGGCAGGCCTGCCACTGGAACTACCCGGCACCACCATCAACCGCCTGTGCGGCTCGGGCATGGACGCTGTAGGCACTGCAGCCCGCGCCATTAAAGCGGATGAAGCTGCATTAATGATAGCGGGCGGAGTGGAGAGCATGAGCCGCGCGCCCTTTGTCATGGGCAAGGCCGAAAGTGCCTTCAGCCGTGCCGCGCAGATGTACGACACCACGATTGGCTGGCGCTTCGTCAACCCGCGCATGAAACAACTTTACGGCATAGACGCCATGCCCGAGACCGCAGAAAACGTGGCGGCCGAATACAAGATCAGCCGTGAAGACCAGGACAAGATGGCCTTGGCCAGCCAGCTCAAGGCTGTGGCGGCGCAGAAGTCAGGATTCTTCGATACCGAAATAACGTCCGTGACGATCGCGCAGAAGAAAGGCGATGCCATCGTGGTGGCCAAGGATGAGCATCCGCGCGAGACCTCGCTGGAGGCACTGGCGAAACTCAAGGGCGCAGTGCGTCCCGATGGCACGGTGACCGCAGGCAATGCCAGCGGTGTCAACGATGGCGCATGCGCCCTGCTGCTGGCGAACGAAGTCGCCGCCAAGCAGAACGGACTGACACCACGCGCCCGCGTGGTCGGCATGGCCACGGCCGGCGTACCCCCGCGCATCATGGGCATAGGCCCTGCCCCGGCCACGCAAAAAGTGCTGGCACTGACCGGCTTGCGCCTGGAACAGATGGACGTCATAGAACTCAACGAAGCCTTCGCCGCGCAGGGTCTTGCTGTGCTGCGCTTGTTAGGCCTGCAGGACGATGACACCCGGGTCAATCCGAATGGCGGCGCCATTGCGTTGGGCCACCCATTGGGGGCATCGGGTGCCCGCCTGCTCACCACGGCGGTTAACCAATTGCACAGGACCGGTGGCCGCTACGCGCTGTGCACAATGTGTATTGGTGTGGGCCAAGGTATTGCAGTAGTGATTGAACGGGTTTAAACAAATGGGAATGCCTATTTCCTCAAAATCGCCATGGCTTCAACTGCCCATTGGTTCAGCGCTGCCTCCTCTTCCCGGCTCAGAACAACTCCATTTTTTGAAACCCGGGACTCCCGCTCTTTCAAATAGTCCAAAGAACTATCACGTGCGGTATCAGGAGTATTTTGTATCGTCGCCATGCTTTGTGTTCCAGTACCTCCATTAACATCGGACAACGTTCCATTGTTTATGCCCGTTAGCTGACCAGAAGCTGTAGCAGTGCGTATCGCTTGCAAAGGGAAGTAGAGGCTTGTGCCCTTGAATGTTCCGACCCCATTCCCACGGTCGCCAGACATTCTGAAAAAATACGAATCTGGGTTTCCAGTAGTGGCGGTCTCGACACAAATAACAACACCTGTAAGTACGCCGCTGACTTGGTTTTCACAGGCAAGCTTGACTTGCGAATCAGAAACAATACCATTGCCAGTGGCGGTTTTCGAACCAAGGTGATTGCTTAACCTATATGTACTTGTATAAATGTTGCCAGATGGCGTCACATAGGCAAACAGGTAAGTGCCCAGCAAACCAGATGGCCCATTTCCGTAACCAAACCCAAATTTTGAAACGGCCTTTGGGCCCTCACCTGGAAAAGTTATTACTCCCTTCAATCCGCTCGAAAAGTCAATTGAAACCTGGCCAGGTGAATTTCCCAGTGACGCGGCTGCACGATATCCTGACCCAATGACAGCTCCGCCTGCAAACTCGGTTAAATTTGCCTTGAACACATTGTTCACGATTGGGCCAACTGCCAGGTACCAAGTACCTGTTCCGTCGGGACGGTATCCGTAATAAGTAAGTAACACAGTTTCATTTTCGACTTCAAGAGTGAAACCACGCCCTGGTGCTCCAGAACCAGATTCCGCGTCAATAGTCCAAGCGCCTGTTGATGGCATAAATGCGTTGGCGGTAGAAGTCACTAAAGCCAAAACTGCTACGCAGAACGCAGCTCGAAAAAACATAAACGCTGTCATTAAAGTTCCTTGCTTAATTACAAACTAACTATTTCAGTGGGTGTTCACTTTTGCCATCCCATATTCGGGCAAATTCGACGAATGGGTGGGCGCATTTTTTTTGAACAGCACACCTATTGAACAGTGCTGTTACAGCTGATCAGTCGAGGTCGTCCACAACTCAATCCGCAAGCACATAAAAAAAAGACTTCCGATTACTCGCAAGTCTTTTTTCATAACCAATTATCTGGTGGGCAGTACAAGTTTCGAACTTGTGACCCCTGCAGTGTGAATGCAGTGCTCTACCCCTGAGCTAACCGCCCTGATTATTCATCAGAATAGCCTCAAATTATACAACACTCTTCAGGCCAGCTTTCGCCACAGCGTTTTGCCGCCGCTGGATTTGTCGATTTGGGCCAGCACCTCATCGTGAACGGCCATCTCCAGGGCATTGGCGGCCACTACCGGCAAATCAAATCCACGCAGGTCGATCTGCACCACCTTGATGCCGCCTTCATTGGATGAGCCGACGTCCATCAACAGCGCATCCTGGCCGCGCGTCATATTGATGTAGACATCGGCTAACAGCTCGGCATCCAGCAAAGCGCCGTGCAATGTTCGGCCGGAATTGTCAACTTCCAGGCGGTCACACAGGGCATCCAAACTGTTGCGCTTGCCCGGGAACATTTCCTTAGCCATGACCAACGTATCGGTCACCGAGCCAATGTATTTCTTGAATGGCTGGTGGCCGGCGCGTGCTAGTTCGGCATCCAGAAAAGAGATATCAAACGGCGCGTTGTGGATGATGATTTCGGCACCGGCCACGTAGTCCAGCAGGTCTTTTGCGATGGCCGCAAACTTGGGCTTGTCACTCAGGAATTCCGTCGTCAACCCGTGGACCCGCAAGGCCCCTTCGTCGCTGTCCCGTTCGGGGTTCAGGTAGAAATGCAGGTTGTTGCCGGTGAGCTTGCGGTTGACCAACTCCACACAACCGATTTCGACCATACGGTCCGGATTTTGCTCATGGTTGGCATAGAAACCGGTAGTTTCGGTATCCAGGAATATCTGGCGCATCAGTGGTTCTCTTTGGCGTGGTTAAGAGAATATTTTGGTATCTCCACTACTACATCCTTCTGCGCCAAAAACGCTTGGCAGCTCAGGCGGGAGTTCGGCTCCAAGCCCCAGGCGCGGTCCAGCAGGTCTTCCTCATTTTCATCCAGCTCGTTGAGCGATGCAAAACCCTCGCGCACGATGATATGGCACGTCGTGCAGGCGCAACTCATGTCGCAGGCATGTTCGATGTTGATGTGGTTGTCCAGCAGCGCTTCGCAGATGGACGTGCCGGCAGGTGCATTTACTTCGGCGCCTTGCGGACAATATTCGGGGTGCGGCAGGATTTTGATGATGGGCATGGTTTAGAGTGTCTCGATATTCTTACCTTCGAGCGCCTGGGCTATGCCCTTGTTCATGCGCAGGGCGGCAAAATTTTCAGTAGCTTGGGCCAAGGTTTTGCTCATGGCTTCAATAGCAGCAGCGTCCGTGCCCGAACGGCCATCAGTCAGGGCTCGCATGGCGGCATCAATTTCGGCACGCTCTTGCGGAATCAGCAAATCGGCATCGGCATCTAGCGCACTCTGTATGGCCAACAACAGGCGATCGGCATCCACCTGGGCCTCGACCACGGCGCGGGTACGTATGTCTTGCTCTGCGGTGGAGAAACTGTCTTGCAACATCTGCGCAATCTGCGAATCGCTGAGCCCATACGAGGGCTTGACGTTGATGTCGGCCTGCACACCGCTGACCTGCTCGTGTGCGGACACATTCAGCAAACCATCGGCGTCGACCGTGAAGGTGACACGGATGCGCGCCGCACCAGCCGCCATGGGCGGAATGCCACGCAGCTCAAAACGCGCAAGGCTGCGGCAATCGCTGACCAGGTCGCGCTCGCCCTGCACTACGTGCAAGGCCAAGGCGGTTTGGCCGTCCTTGTAGGTCGTGAAGTCCTGCGCCATCGCCGTGGGAATGGTTTGGTTGCGCGGCACGATGCGCTCCACCAGACCACCCATGGTCTCCACTCCCAGCGACAAGGGAATCACGTCCAGCAGCAACAAGTCACCTGCCGTGTTGTTGCCCGCCAATTGGTTGGCCTGGATGGAGGCACCCAGTGCCACGACTTCATCCGGGTTCAGGTTGTTCAGCGGGGCACGCTCAAAAAACTTTGCCACCGCTGCCTGCACTTGGGGCATGCGGGTGGAGCCACCCACCATGACCACACCTTGCACATCCTGCACCGCCAGACGGGCGTCACGCAGCGCCTTGCGTGCAGCAGCAATCGTGCGGGCGGTCAAATGGGCAGTGGTAGCCTCAAATTGGGCTTGGCTTACGTCAAAATGGACGCTAGCCCCCGTCAGATCTACATGGAACGCTACTGTTTCTATAGTAGACAAGACTTCCTTGCATGCACGGGCCGCCACCTTCAACGCCGCTTTGTCCGACGCATTGGCGGCTTGAACACCGGTTTGCGCCAACACCCAGTCGACCAGCGCGTGGTCATAGTCGTCACCACCCAGGGCCGAGTCGCCGCCGGTGGCGACCACTTCAAACACGCCTTGGGTCAGCCGCAAGATGGAAATGTCAAAGGTGCCGCCGCCCAGATCGTAGATGGCATAAACGCCTTCGCTGGCGTTATCCAAGCCGTAGGCAATGGCAGCCGCTGTGGGTTCGTTGATCAGCCGCAGCACCTTGATGCCTGCCAGTTGCGCAGCGTCCTTGGTGGCCTGGCGCTGGGCTTCATCAAAGTAGGCCGGCACGGTGATAACCGCGCCATACAGGTCGTCGTTGAAGGTGTCTTCGGCCCGGTAGCGCAACGTGGCCAGAATGTCGGCGCTGACCTCGACCGGTGATTTTTCTCCGGCCACTGTGATCACGCCCAACATGCCGGTGTGGTCGGCAAAACGGTACGGCAGTTTCTCCGCCCCCGCCACATCGGCCAGACTGCGGCCCATGAAACGCTTGGCCGAGGCAATCGTGTTCTCTGGATCACTCGCCAAGGCGGCTTGCGCCGCGTAACCGATCTCGCGCTTGCCGCCTTCCAGGTAGCGCACTACTGAGGGCAGGATCACGCGGCCGGCGTCGTCCGGCAGGCACTCGGCTACGCCATTGCGCACCGCCGCCACCAGGGAATGGGTCGTACCAAGGTCAATGCCGACCGCAATACGCCGCTCGTGTGGATTAGGCGCTTGGCCGGGCTCGGAAATTTGTAGAAGCGCCATTTACTTTATCTCTATCCCGGGCAGCGCAACACGCCGCGTTACAGCCGCGCCCGCTCACCCGATTTTATGTTTCCAACTTGTCAAACGCCAGATCAAGATCGTGCGCAAACTTTTCAATGAACATCAACGCACGTACCGACCGCACTGCAGCGGGGTAATCATGGTCCACGTCCAACCGATTTGCACACTCTTGGATCAGTTCGCGTTGCGCTGCCTCTACATTTTCGCGCAAGGCATTGAGCGTATTGTCGTCGTGGGCATCGTCCAACTCTTCGCGCCATTCCATTTGCTGCACCAGGAATGCGGCCGGCATGGCGGTGTTGCTGTGCGCGTTGATAGGCGCATCGGCCAATTCACACAGGTAGGCGGCACGTTTGAGCGGATCTTTGAGGCGCTGGTAGGCCTCGTTGATGCGTACAGACCACTGCATGGCCACGCGCTGCGCGGCATCGCCTTGGGCGGCAAACTTGTCGGGATGGGCTTCACGCTGCAGCTCTTTCCAGCGCGCGTCCAGTGCCGCGCGGTCCTGGGCGAACTGCTGCTTTACGCCGAACAGCTCAAAGTCGTTGGACTTCAGGTTCACACGCGGAAGGACTCACCACAGCCGCACTTGTCGCGCTCTCGCGGGTTGTTGAAGCGAAAACCTTCGTTCAAGCCCTCACGCACAAAATCCAGCTCGGTGCCGTCCAGGTAAGCCAGGCTTTTGGGGTCGACCAGAACCTTGACGCCATGGCCCTCAAAGACCAGGTCCTCGGGCGCCAATTCGTCGACATACTCCAGTTGGTAGGCCAAGCCGGAGCAACCCGTGGTCTTTACGCCGAGGCGCACGCCCACACCCTTGCCGCGCTTGGTCAGGTAGCGGGTGACGTGCCGTGCGGCGGCTTCGGTCAGTGTTACGGCCATTTCAGTTCAAGTGCTTCTTCTTGTAGTCATCCACAGCCGCCTTGATGGCGTCTTCGGCCAGGATGGAGCAGTGGATCTTGACCGGCGGCAAGGCCAGTTCCTCGGCGATCTGGCTGTTTTTCAGCGCAGCCGCTTCGTCCAAGGTCTTGCCCTTGACCCATTCGGTCACCAGCGAGCTGGACGCAATGGCCGAACCGCAGCCATAGGTCTTGAAACGTGCATCTTCGATCACACCCGTCAGCGGGTTGACCTTGATCTGCAGCTTCATCACGTCGCCGCAAGCGGGCGCACCCACCATGCCGGTGCCTACGCTGTCGTCGCCTTTTTCAAAGCTGCCGACATTGCGGGGGTTTTCATAGTGGTCAACGACTTTTTCTGAATATGCCATTTGATGCTCCTTCAATCAGTTGGGGACAGAGCTTGCGCCGAGCGCTGCGGTCTGTCCCGCAAATTACTTCAATGCTTAATGCGCGGCCCACTGGATAGTGGAAATATCAATGCCTTCTTTGAACATGTCCCATAAGGGGCTCAAGTCACGCAGCTTGGCCACGTTTTTCTTGATCGTGTCCACGGCGTAATCGATTTCAGCTTCGGTCGTCCAGCGGCCGATGGTCATGCGCAAGCTGCTGTGGGCCAGTTCGTCGCTGCGGCCCAGGGCGCGCAGCACATAGCTGGGCTCTAGTGAAGCGGACGTGCAGGCAGAACCGCTGCTGACAGCCAGACCCTTGATGCCCATGATCAACGATTCACCTTCAACATAGTTGAAACTCATGTTCAGGTTGTGCGGTACGCGTCGGGTTTCGTGTCCGTTGATAAACACCTGCTCCACATCCTTCAAACCGGCCAGCATGCGCTCATGCAGCGCGCGAATGCGGATGTTGTCGGACGCCATCTCTTCTTTGGCAATGCGGTAGGCCTCGCCCATGCCCACGATCTGGTGCGTAGGCAAGGTGCCGCTGCGCATGCCGCGCTCGTGGCCGCCACCGTGCATCTGCGCTTCCAAGCGGATACGGGGCTTGCGGCGCACAAACAAAGCGCCCACGCCCTTGGGGCCATAGGTCTTGTGTGACGTCAGGCTCATCAAATCCACTGGCAACTTGGACAGGTCAAATTCGACACGTCCGGTGGCCTGCGCCGCATCGACGTGGAAAATAGTGCCCTTTTCACGGCACACCGCGCCAATGCCAGCGATGTCCTGGATGACGCCAATCTCGTTGTTCACATACATGACGCTGACCAGAATCGTGTCGGGACGAATAGCCGCCTTGAACACTTCCATGTCAATCAGACCGTCAGCTTGCACATCCAGGTAGGTCACATCAAAGCCCTGGCGCTCCAGCTCACGACAAGTATCCAGCACGGCCTTGTGTTCAGTCTTGACCGTGATGAGGTGTTTTCCCTTGGACTTGTAGAAGTGCGCCGCACCCTTCAAAGCCAGGTTGATCGATTCGGTGGCGCCTGAGGTCCAAACAATCTCTCGGGGGTCAGCACCAATCAGGGCTGCGACTTGGCCACGGGCATTCTCCACTGCCGCTTCCGCTTCCCAACCCCAGGCGTGGCTACGCGACGCCGGATTGCCGAAATGGTTGCGCAACCAGGGCACCATGGCGTCCACGACGCGTTCGTCGCACGGCGTGGTGGCGCTGTAGTCCATGTAAATCGGGAAGTGGGGAGTGGAATCCATAGCTGGCTCTAATAGTTAATCAGGTGAGGACAGAGCTGGCCTGCGGTGCAGGCTGCGGTCTGTCCCGCAAAGTTTTAGGACTTGGAGAACGCGTTGCCCAGGGCAAACACGGAATTGGGCGCGTTGATGCGGATGGGCTTGGTGATGGGCATGGCCGAAATAGCCCGTTTGACGCTGGGTTTGTCCTCAACCTGCAGGCCTTTGGCTAACTGGTCGTCCACCAATTTTTGCAGGGTGACCGAGTCCAGAAACTCCACCATGCGCACATTCAGCGCGGTCCACAGGTCGTGGGTCATGCAGCGCTCACCCTCGCCCTGGCAGTTTTCCTTGCCGCCGCAGTGGGTGGCGTCAATGGGCTCGTCGACGGAAACGATAATGTCGGCTACGGTGATGTCCGACGCCTTGCGCGCCAGGGTGTAACCGCCGCCGGGGCCACGGGTGGATTCCACCAGTTCGTGGCGGCGCAACTTGCCAAACAACTGCTCCAGGTACGACAGCGAAATCTGCTGGCGCTGGCTGATGGCAGCCAAGGTTACCGGCCCGCTGCTTTGTCGCAAGCCGAGATCAATCATCGCTGTGACCGCAAAACGGCCTTTGGTAGTGAGACGCATGGAAAACTCCTTCAGTCCTACTTGGTTGACTATTCCACTCAAGTATACCAAAAACCCTAGGGTTTTCCTCAGGTATTCAGACTGACCAGTCACAAACCACGGCTATTTGCCCGATGTTGACAGCGAAACGATGTTGTCGCTGCCCGGCGCGCCAAAAGCCTGCTCCTTCAGAATGCCCAGTTGATCCCGCACTTTGGCCGCCTTTTCGAACTCCAGATTGCGGGCGTGCTCCATCATCAGCTTCTCCAGGCGCTTGATTTCGCGGGAGATATCCTTCTCGCTCATATCTTCCACCTGCGCACGCTGCATGGCGTCGCGTTCCAGGCGCTCGGCTTCTTTGCCGGCCTTTTCGCTGTACACGCCGTCGATTAGGTCGCGCACCTTTTTGACGATGGCCCGAGGCGTAATACCCCGCTCCAGATTGTGGGCAATCTGCTTTTTGCGCCGCCGCTCGGTCTCGCCGATGGCGCGTTCCATGGAATCGGTGACCTTGTCGGCGTACAGGATGGCGCGGCCGTTCAGGTTGCGGGCCGCCCGGCCAATGGTCTGAATTAGCGAGCGCTCGGAGCGCAAAAATCCTTCCTTGTCGGCGTCCAGAATGGCGACCAACGACACCTCTGGAATGTCTAAGCCTTCCCGCAGCAGATTGATGCCCACCAGCACGTCAAAGGCGCCCAACCGCAGGTCGCGCAGGATTTCGACCCGCTCCACAGTGTCAATATCGCTGTGCAGGTAGCGCACCTTAACGCCGTTGTCGCTCAAATAGTCGGTCAGCTGCTCGGCCATGCGCTTGGTCAGCGTCGTGATCAGCACCCGTTCGCTCTGCTCGACGCGGATGCGGATTTCCTGCAGCACATCGTCCACTTGGTGAGTGGCGGGCCGCACTTCGACCTCGGGGTCGACCAAGCCCGTCGGGCGCACCACCTGCTCCACCACCTGGCCCGCGTGTTCTTTTTCGTAGGTGGACGGCGTGGCGGACACAAAAATCGCCTGCCGCATGCGCTGTTCGAACTCGGCAAACTTCAGCGGCCGGTTGTCCAGCGCGCTGGGCAGACGGAATCCATACTCCACCAGCGTGGTCTTGCGCGAACGGTCACCCAGGTACATGGCCCCAAACTGGCCGATGGTGACGTGGCTCTCGTCCACAAACATGACCGCGTCCTTGGGCAGATAGTCCACCAGCGTGGACGGTGGGTCGCCCGGCGCGCTGCCGGCCAGGTGGCGGCTGTAGTTTTCAATGCCCTTGCAATGGCCGACTTCGCTGAGCATTTCCAGGTCGAAGCGCGTGCGCTGCTCCAGGCGCTGGGCTTCCACCAGCTTGCCCGCCGCCACAAACTCTTTCAGGCGATCGGACAGCTCCACCTTGATGGTTTCCACCGCCATCAGCACTTGGTCACGCGGGGTGACGTAGTGGCTGCCGGGGTACACGGTAAAGCGTGGAATCTTCTGGCGGATGCGACCGGTCAGCGGATCAAACAGCTGCAAGGATTCGATCTCGTCGTCAAACATCTCCAGGCGCAGCGCCATTTCGGAATGTTCGGCGGGAAAAATGTCGATGGTGTCACCCCGCACGCGGAAGGTACCGCGGCTGAAGTCCATGTCGTTGCGTTGGTACTGCATGCGCACCAGTTGCGCGATGGCATCGCGCTGGTTGAGCTTGTCACCCGCGCGCAGGGTCATGACCATCTTGTGGTACGCCTCGGGCTGGCCGATACCGTAGATGGCAGACACGGTGGCCACGATCACCACATCGCGCCGCTCCAATATCGATTTGGTGCACGACAAGCGCATCTGTTCAATGTGTTCATTGATGGCGCTGTCCTTCTCGATGAACAAATCGCGCTGCGGCACGTACGCCTCAGGCTGGTAGTAGTCGTAATAACTGACGAAATACTCCACCGCGTTGTTCGGGAAAAACTCGCGGAACTCGCTGTACAGCTGCGCCGCCAATGTCTTGTTGTGCGCGAACACGATGGCCGGGCGACCCAGGCGGGCAATCACATTGGCCATCGTGAAGGTCTTGCCCGAGCCGGTCACGCCCAGCAGGGTCTGGAACACTTCGCCGTCGATGACGCCTTCCACTAGCTGGTCAATCGCTTCGGGCTGGTCACCGGCCGGTGGATAGGGCTGGTGCAGCTCAAACGGTGAACCGGGGTAGCGGATGAACTGACCGGTTGGCTGTTCCACAGGTGTGGGGGAAATTAGGGACACGGCTTCGTTCATGGGGCGCAGACTCCAATTGGGGCAAGTGAGCGGATACGGGAAACCAGATACTGTATATGAATACAGTTTTACTTGCGCGACTGTAGGGTTAAACCAATCAAACGCGACACGACAGCGGCCAAATAAATAATGCCTGCGAACATTTCCAGGCTGGCCAGCGCACGGGCATGTGGGGTGATGGGAATTACATCGCCAATGCCGGTGCTGGATAGCAGGGCAAAGCTCAAGAACACCAGTTCCGTCCAGGTGCGTGGTTGGTCTGCGTTCACAGCCGCCGCAAAGCATCCCGGCTGCAGTGCCTGGGCCAGCACGAACAAATAGGCAAAAGCCCACGCCAGCAGGGTAAATGTGGCACCTGCAGCAAATAACTCGTCAGTCGTGGCGCGCTGGTCTTCCATCATGTAGGCGATCAGGCTGCCCGCCGCATAGAAGTAGAACACGGCCTCCAGGCCCGCCGACCACGGGAGCAAGTGCGGCATGCCGAACCAGGCCTGCAAGCCCAGTAATACGATGGCTGGGAGTGCAATGCACACACTCACCCAAGTCAGCCCCGGCGTGCGCCGCACCATGCGCGTGGTAATGGCCAGCACCAGGACGCCAAACGCACTAAGACCGATGCGGCCAGCATCGGTGTTTTCAATAAAGGGGTAAAGCACCAAGCCAAGCAACTGCACCAGCAGCAAGATGGCCGACGGGTGGCGGCGGGTGTGGGCATAGAAGCGGAGATAACGCATCCGCAGATTGTCCTGCATGCAGTACCGTCCGAATTTCTATGCTGAACAACGGCGGGCCAGCGGTGCGGGCCGATCGACCCTGATGTGTGGGCCCTGCGGGCTGCCTTGCGGTGCTCGTCCCGTGCGGGGTCTGGCTAAACTCGCCCTTCGGGCTCAAACAACGCCAGCCCTGATCCGCCCGGCCCTGCGCTCCTCAGCCACGCACAAGGGATCGCCCAGCCCGCACCGCTGGCCCGGCTTGGGAAATGGTTACAGTGGCTGGGAGTCAATATCCCGATTTCATTGGTGCGGGGTTTTTGCTATATTTTTGGGAGCGGAGTATGTATATTTGGCGGTGGCTAGGGGCCACTTTCATGCGGGAATATTCCAGAATATCCTCCAAAGTTCTGTGGTCTGCATTGCGTTATCCCTCATGAAGGCGGCGTCTGATGCGGAGCGGCTGAAGGAGGCACTTCGAGGTGCCATCTGTCATGGCCAAGTGTCCAAATCCGAGATCGATTCGGCCGAGGAGAAGCTGGGCGTTCGCTTCCCACCTTCGCTTAGGCTCTTTCTTTCGCAGTATGGTGCCGCATTCGGGCATGGGCCCGAACTCGCTGGCCTGCCGATCTCTGATCGGCAATCGCTCGGCCAGCCGCCGCAATGGTCTGATCTGGTCGTGGAAAACATCCGCGCAAGGAAAAGTCCTTGCGCGCCAATTCCATCACGTTACTTAGAAGTCTCTAGCGATGGCCAAGACTGCACGTACCTCATTGATCTTGCCCAAACTTCGGGCGATGGTGAGAACCCAGTTGTCGCACTTGGGCCGGGCCGCGACTTCGAGGAAGTCGCTCCTTCATTTGTTGCATTCGTCGAGGCTTCCTGGAGCGGCAATACATGAGGGATTACATGTCAGTCGACAGGACTGCCTACGATGTCCAGTCACCTGCACGTTTGGATAGCTTCTGGGGTCATGTGCCCAACGTGGTGAGCCACAAAAAGCATGAGGCATCGCTCCGTGCCACCCTTGGGCGGTGCCGAACAGCGCAGCGGCGGGCGGATCAGGGCTGGCGTTGTTTGAGGCGTAGCCGAGTTTAGCCAGACCCCGCCAGGCGCGAGCAGCGCAGGGGAGTCGCGCCAGCGACCATCGCCCCAGGGTGGCACGGAGCGATGCCTCATGCGCAGCCACCACCGTCTGCAACAATGCAGCACATGACCGCTACCGCCCCGCCCTCACCCGAAAACGTCTTCACCTGGCCCGTCCGAATTTATTGGGAAGACACAGACGCCGGTGGCATCGTTTTTTACGCCAACTACCTGAAGTTTTTCGAACGCGCCCGCACCGAGTGGCTGCGTGCAAAGGGTGTCGAACAGCGCCAGTTGCAACAAGATTTGGGCTGCATCTTTGTCGTCAGCGACGTGCAGATCAAATACCTGCGCTCGGCTCGGCTGGATGACCAGTTGCTGGTGACGGCGTACTTGAGCGAACTGGGCCGTTCATCCTTCACGATCCAGCAAGAGGTGCGGCTGGTATCCCAGGATGCCGCGCCGGTCGTACTGTGCAAAGGTTCCGTGCGCGTCGGCTGGATCCACGCCCAGACGTCCAAACCCGCCCGCATACCACCCGAGCTGCAAAAGGCGCTCCAGGGCTGAACCCCCGGTGATGTGGCCGGCTGCAGAATCCATGCAGTATCCGCATTAACCACACGTCCTCGGGTAAACCCACCCCGGTAGAATGGGGGCCGACACCAGCCCAGTGCTGCTGCTTCGCACCCCTCCCGAATCTTTCCCACAGGACCCGCTATGTCTCTCTTCTCCTCCGTCGAAATGGCCCCCCGCGACCCTATCCTGGGTCTGAACGAGCAGTTCAACGCCGATACCAACCCCGCCAAAGTCAACCTGGGCGTGGGTGTGTACTTTGACGACAACGGCAAGCTGCCTCTGCTGCAGTGCGTGCAAGCCGCTGAAAAATCCATGATGGAGAAGCCCACCGCCCGCGGCTACCTGCCCATCGACGGCATCGTGGCCTACGACAACGCCGTCAAGAGCCTGGTGTTTGGCGCCGATAGCGAACCCCTGACCTCCGGCCGCGTGGCCACCGTGCAAGCCATTGGCGGCACCGGCGGCCTGAAGATTGGTGCGGACTTTTTGAAGCGCCTCAACCCGAATGCCAAGGTGTTGATCTCTGACCCCAGCTGGGAAAACCACCGCGCGTTATTCAACAACGCCGGTTTTGAAGTCGACACCTACGCCTACTACGACGCAGCCAAACGCGGCGTAAATGTCGAAGGTTTCCTGGCCAGCCTGAATGCAGCCGCTCCCGGCACCATTGTTGTGTTGCACGCCTGCTGCCACAACCCGACTGGATACGACATCAGCCCCGCGGACTGGGACAAAGTGATTGCCGTGGTCAAGGCCAAGGAACTGACGCCTTTCTTGGACATGGCCTACCAGGGCTTTGGCTACGGTATTGCCGAAGACGGCGCCGTGATTCAGAAGTTTGTCGCCGCCGGCCTGAACTTCTTTGTGTCCACCAGCTTCTCCAAGAGCTTCAGCCTGTACGGCGAGCGCGTGGGTGGCCTGTCGGTGCTGTGCAAGGACAAGGAAGAAGCCGGCCGCGTGTTGTCGCAATTGAAGATCGTCATCCGCACCAACTACTCCAACCCTCCTACGCACGGCGGTGCCGTGGTGGCAGCCGTGTTGAACAACCCCGAGCTGCGCGCCCTGTGGGAAAAAGAACTGGGCGAAATGCGTGTGCGCATCAAGGCCATGCGCCAGAAGCTGGTCGACGGCCTGACGGCTGCCGGCGTGAAGCAGGACATGAGCTTCATCACCACGCAAATCGGCATGTTCAGCTACTCCGGCCTGACCAAGGACCAGATGGTGCGCCTGCGCAATGAATTCGGCGTTTATGGGACCGACACCGGCCGCATGTGTGTGGCCGCGTTGAACAGCAAGAACATTGATTACGTTTGCGCATCGATCGCCAAGGTGGCTTAAGCAAAAACGGGCTATAGCCCCCGTGCAGAGCGCGTAGGTAGCTATAAAAGTGATAGCTGATTACGTGCTCTTTCAGTTGGGACCCCGGCGATGTACCACCTTGCGGCCCCGCTGAAAACCCTTTCAGTAACCTGACAAAACCCGGAAATCTACGGGGTATCCCGGGTGCAATTGCCCACACCTGCTCGATGTAAAACTGGTATATTGCACTGCAACATTTCAACTTTTGAAGCGTTTTTCCGAAAGCGAGACTCCCCCATGCTGTACCAGTTCTACGAAACCCAGCGGTCTTTGATGGAGCCTTTTTCAAGCTTGGCCCAGACCGCCGCCAAAGTGTTCGGCAACCCCCTGACCCTCGCCGGCCAAAACCCCTTTGCACAACGCATCTCCGCGGGCTACGACCTCTTGCACCGCCTGGGCAAGGACTACGAGAAACCCGAATTCGGCCTGCGCACCATTGATGTGGACGGCGTGGAAGTCGCTATCCACGAACGTGTGGAGATCAGCAAGCCTTTCTGCGAACTGCGCCGCTTCAAGCGTTATACAGACGACACCAACACACTGGAAAAAATCAAGGGCCAACCGGCCGTGCTGATCGTGGCCCCGCTATCCGGCCACTACGCCACCTTGCTGCGCGACACCGTGAAGACCATGCTGAAGGACCACAAGGTCTATATCACCGACTGGAAGAACGCGCGCCTGGTGCCGCTGTCGGAGGGTGGCTTCAACCTGGACGACTATGTGAACTACGTGCAGGAGTTCATCCGGTACGTGCAGGGGAAATACGGCAACTGCCACGTGATGAGCGTGTGCCAGCCCACCGTGCCCGTGCTGGCCGCTGTCTCCCTAATGGCCAGCCGTGGAGAGACCACGCCGCTGTCCATGACGATGATGGGTGGCCCGATTGACGCGCGCAAATCGCCCACCGCGGTCAACAACCTGGCCATGAACAAGAGCTACAGCTGGTTTGAGAACAACGTCATCTTCCGCGTGCCGTCCAACTTCCCCGGCGCGGGCCGCCGCGTCTACCCCGGCTTCTTACAGTACACCGGTTTTGTGGCGATGAACCCCAGCAACCACGCCAACAGCCATTACGACTACTTCAAGGACCTGATCAAGGGCGACGACGCCAGCACCGAGGCCCACCGCAAGTTCTACGACGAATACAACGCCGTGCTGGACATGGATGCCAACTACTACCTGGACACGATCAAGGTCGTGTTCCAGGACTTCTGCCTGGTCAACGGCACCTGGGACGTTAAGGGCATGAACGGCAAGATCGAACGGGTACGCCCTGAAGACATCAAGACCACGGCCCTGTTCTCCGTCGAAGGGGAGCTGGACGACATCTCCGGCTCCGGCCAGACCCAGGCCGTGCACGACATTTGCACCGGCGTGCCGCGCAGCATGCAAAAGCATTTTGAAGCCAAAGGCGCAGGCCACTACGGCATCTTCTCCGGTCGGCGCTGGCGTGACCTCGTCTACCCGCAGGTCAAGTCTTTCATACTGGCCAATCAGCCTGCGGCACAGACCGTCGCCAAAGCACCCGCCGCCACTGCGGTCGCCGCAGCCAAGCCTGCCGCCAAGAAGGTTCTTGCAAAGAAACCGGCCGTAGCCCCCGTCGCAGCTAAAAAGTCTGCTACTAAAAAGGTAGCTACCAAACGGGCAACTGCCAAGAAGTGAGCACGCTGGCGCAACCGCTGGGGGCGCTGGCCGCCCGCATACTGGATGCGCTGCCGCAAACCCAGTGCACGCGCTGCGCCTACCCGGATTGCGCGGGTTATGCCCAGGCCATTGAGGCCGGCGCGGCCGACATCAACCAATGCCCACCCGGTGGACAAGAAGGCGTGGCGCGCCTGGCGCGGATCACCGCTTTGCCCACCAAGCCGCTGAACCCCGAGTTTGGTGTGGAGGCTGTGCGCCAGGTCGTGTTCATCGACGAGGCCTGGTGCATTGGTTGCACCTTATGCCTGGACGCCTGCCCTACCGACGCCATCATGGGCAGCAACAAACGCATGCACACCATCATAGAGGCCTATTGCACGGGTTGTGAGTTGTGTTTGCCGGTTTGCCCAGTGGACTGCATCAAGCTGGAAAATGCCAGTGGCGACGCCACCGGCTGGGCAGCCTGGTCCGGGCCCCAGGCCGACCTGGCCCGCAGCCGCTACGCTGCCAAAACCGAGCGCACCGCACGCACCAAGGTCGAAAACGAGCAAAAACAGCAGGCTCAGGTGCAGGCAAAGTTGGCAGACCTGGCCGGTCATTCGCGCATTACAGACCCCGCGGTTTTGGACCAAAAGCGCGCCATCATCGAGGCCGCCATGGCCCGCGCCCGCAGCAAACGCGCGGGTCTAGACTAGGCCTGGACCAGGTTCTTGTAGACGCCGCAGCCCACGTAGAGCCCGTCCACCTTCTGCACAAAAGACATCTTGGCCTGCACCTTGCCGGTAGTCGGGTTGGCGATGTCGTATTCCACCCAGCCCGGCTCGTAGTCGGCCTGGCCGATGATGGAATCCATCAGGCCCTGGCCGTCGATGCCGGCAATGTCCTGCACGCGTGTGCCTACCTTGGCAGGGTTGCCGCCAAAAGCCACATAACGGCCGTTTTCGTCCAGCACAAACACATACATATCGCGGTCGAAGAACCCCTTGCTGGCGTCCGTCACATCGCGCAGATACGCGTCTTTGGATGTGTGCTGGCGGTAGGCTACGGCGCGCTGCACCAGGTCCATGGCTTCTTCAGCCGAGCCCTGTTGCAGCTTGAACAGCGCCACCGATTCCACCAGCGTGCTGGCCCGCCCTTCCATGGCAACGGCCTGCGTCACAGCCTGCTCCACCATCTGGGCATTGCGCTGGGTGATTTCATCGAGTTGGCGCACTGCGGATGTGATCTCGCTCAGGCCCGAGCTTTGCTCGGCGCTAGACGTCGAGATTTGCGACATGCTGGCAGCCACATCGCGTATGCCACCCACCACCTGGTTGATGGTGGTGCCGGCCGCGCGGATTTTTGCCACGCTGGCCGCCACCTGGCTGGACGAGGTGCTGATTAACAAACGGATCTCTTTGGATGCCTCGGCCGAGCGCTGCGCCAGTGAACGCACCTCGGTCGCCACCACCGCAAAGCCGCGGCCCGACTCACCGGCTCGGGCTGCTTCCACGGCAGCATTCAGCGCCAGGATATTCGTCTGAAAGGCCAGGCCATCGATAACACCTACGATTTCATCCATGCGTTTGGCACTGGCCTGGATCGCCTCCACCGACTGCACTGCCTGCGCCATGGTGGTGGCGCCTTCGTCGGCCACATCGCGCACTTCACCGGCCTTGCCATTCGCGCGGCTGGCAGTGTTGGCGTTTTCCTGCACGGTGGACGACAGCTCTTCGACGCTGGCCGCCGTCTGCTCCAGATTGGCGGCCTGTTGTTCGGTGCGGTCCGACAAATCACTGCTGCCACGGGCCAGGCTCCTGCCGGCGTGGTTGACAAAGGCTGCATTGCTGCGCACATTGGCCACCATGCCAGACACCGTACGGCCAAACTGCCCCACTGCACCAGCCAGACGGCCCAATTCGTCGTGTCCACTTGCGTTCAAAGTCTGGCGCAGGTCCCCGGCCACCATGCGGTCTACCGCCGCTACCACCACGCCCAAATCCTGCGTCACGCTTTGGTACAGCGCCACCAGAAAATAGACCAGCAGGACTGCCATGGCACACAGTGTCAACACACTGGCCAACCCAGGCTTGGAGCCATCGCCCAGTGCAACCTGCCACAACACAAACAGCAGGGGCAGCAGCGACAAAACCGCGACCAGCACGAATTTTCCGCCAAACGACAGATGACGCATCACACGCAGCCCGGGAGCCCATAAGCTGGAAAAACCCATATCAAATACCCCGCTATCGTTACGACGCCAGTCTGCACCCTTTATGTTGAGGCTATCCCTTTCAGCTGACGGTAGGCCTACATATAAACCCAGTACAAACCCTGTACTGTGCGCCGACACACAGCGGGCACGGGTTAAGCCCGCAGGGAGAAGAACTTCCGCATGCGCCCGAGCAGATCGTCGTCCTTGCCCGCCGGCGGTTGACCGGCCTTGGCCAGCAACACGCTGCGCTCGGCGTTACGTGCCTCGACAATGGCGCTCATGTCTTTGGCAATTTCCGGGCGCTGCTGCAACACCTTGGCAAAACCGGCCTTGTCCAAACGGTAACAATCCACCGCCGTGACCGCCACGACCGTGGCGCTACGGGCCTCGCCGGTCAACATGCCCATCTCGCCAAAAATGGCCCCGTCGCGCAGCGTGGCTACCGGCAGGCGACCATCCGGCCCGTCCACCAACACCCGTGCCTCACCGCGGATGACCAGATACAACCAATGGGCCACTGCGCCCTGACGGGTGAGAATGTCGCCCGCGGCGAAGGGCGCATGCACCAGGTGTTCGGCCAGCATCTGCTGCTCGGGTTGGGGCAGGTTGGCGAACAGATCGGTGCGGCGAATGGCGTCCAGTCGCAGATCGAATTCGCGCTGGTCAGCAGCTGCCCGCCAACTGTCGTTCTCCTTGATCAGCAGGCGCTGCTCTTGCGGCACACCCAGTTGTATGTCGGCCCGCCCCAATGCGGCCAGCGCATGCACCCGCACCGACGAGTCGCCCGGCTCGTCAAACTGGGGGTCACCCAACCAGTAACGCAAGCTGTAGCGGTTAAAGCCCGCAGCCACTTCATGGAGGACGGCGTTGGGTGGTGGGTTGGTCAGCACGTAAGGGATTTCCGCGTCCAGTACCGAACGCTCCAACGCGCGAATCACCGTATCCGGATCGGCACTGGGGTCGATATTGAAATTCACAGACCGGCGCCATGCCATTGGCACCGCTGCTGACCCCCGCAAGACGGTGAAGCGGTTTTTCATCAACCAGCTATTGGGCACCATGACCAGCTCGCAGTTGCGAGTCTCTACTGCGGTAAAGCGCCAATGCACATCGGTCACCCGCCCACTGATGTCGTCCAGCTTTACCCAGTCACCCACACGCAAGGAGTTGTCCAACTGCAGGGTCACACCGCCCAGCACATTGCCCAACGTGTCTTGCATGGCAAAGGCCAGCACCGCCGTGATGACGGCCGACGTCGCAAACAAGGGCGTAGGGTCTACGCCCGACAGGCGCAGGCAAAAAATCCCCCAAATCAGAACCAAGCCGGTAAAGCTCAGGTCATGTGCGATGCGGGGCACACTGAATCCCCATGCCGGCAAGACAGCCCGGAACACCACAGTCCCTAACAAATGGGCACAGGCCACGCCCCAAAAAAATATCGCCAGCACCATGGCCGTATTCGCCAGCATGGAATACCTGCCCAGGCCCTTCACAGCCGAGAGCGCAATTAGCGCGAGCGCGCAGAACACCCAACTGACCCGCAGGGCACGGCGCTCGGTCGGGCGCACCGTGCGAAAGACCACCGTCGCTCCAACCACGCCCAGCAGGGCCCACCACAACACGGGCTGTTGGGCCATTGCCTCATCAAGC
Organism: Rhodoferax sp.; assembly: GCA_043738115.1. Taxonomy (GTDB): domain Bacteria; phylum Pseudomonadota; class Gammaproteobacteria; order Burkholderiales; family Burkholderiaceae_C; genus Allorhodoferax. Next base: position 114,708 of record JAYSZJ010000123.1, read on the forward strand.
ACGGTCATGGTCAGGCTCAGATGGGTTAGCGGCTTTGTCCAGGATGGGCTAACTGCGAAAACGCCTTGACAACATCGGGTGGTGCCTGCACCAGCTCGATCAGCACGCCCTCACCGGAAATCGGAAATTCGTCATTACTCTTGGGGTGCAAAAAACACACATCAAAGCCGGAGGCGCCCTTGCGAATACCGCCCGGCGCAAAACGCACACCCTGGGCCGTGAGCCAATCCACCGCGGTGGCCAGGTCGTCAATCCACAGCCCCACATGGTTGAGCGGTGTGTTGTGCACGGCGGGTTTTCTCTCGGGGTCCAAGGGCTGCATCAGATCAACCTCGACCTTGAAAGCACCTGCGCCAATGGCGCAGATGTCTTCGTCCACGTTCTCCGACTCACTGCGGAAGGTGCCGGTGACCTCCAGGCCCAACATTTCCACCCACAGCTTGTGCAGGCGGTTCTTGTCAGTGGCACCGATGGCGATTTGCTGGATGCCCAACACTTGAAAAGGACGCAACATGTCGATAACCTCCGCTTTTTTTTGACAAGCTTCACTTTCGCATATTTTTGCGAATTCCTACCCCGCGTTTACGCGAACTCCACCTTCGCATTTATGCGAATTCCACGATAGGCTGGTCCACCGTCAGAGACTCACCCTTGGCCGCCAGCACCTTGCCCACCACGCCGTCCGCGGCGGCAAATAGCACGTTCTCCATCTTCATGGCCTCAATCACCGCCACACGTTCGCCAGCTTGCACTTTCTGCCCCGGCACCACTGCTACATCCACAAGCAGGCCCGGCATGGGTGACAACACATACCGGCTCATATCCGGCGGCGCCTTGTGTGGCATCAGCGCATGCAACTGCGCCATGCGCGGCGAGATGACCAGCGCGTCAATACGCGTGCCGTTGTGCTGCAGGCGCAGCGCCAAAGGGTTCTTGGGCGTGCCACGCTCCACCTGGGCCGTGAACGGCACACCATTGGCCGAGCCGGTAATGGCAATATCGTTGATACGCGAACCACTGCGTATTTCATAACTACTGGCGCCCACCCGCACACGGGCCGAGCCGGTTTCGCCCACAAACTCATCCACATGCACCGGGGTGTAAACGTGTTGGCCATCCTGCGCCAGCGTGACCACCACATAGTCCTTGCCCACTTGCACACCATACCCTGGCAATTGCCCGCTGATGCCGGCCGCCCGTTCGCGGGACTTGCGGCGCACAAAGGCAGCCAGGGCGACGAGGAAAGAAGGATCGGGGTGCGGCACATCTTCGGCCGCAAAGCCCTTGCCGTAGTTCTCAGCAATAAAACCAGTATTGAAGTCACCCGCCACAAACTTGGGGTGTGCCAGCAACGCCGCCTGGAACGGAATATTGCTGCTGATGCCGCGGATCACAAAGCCATTCAGGGCCTCACGCATCTTGGCAATCGCGTCGTTGCGGTCCGTGCCGTGCACGATGAGCTTGGCGATCATCGAGTCATAAAACATCGGGATCTCACCCCCGTCCTGCACGCCGGTGTCCACGCGCACGCCGAACAGATCATCGGTATTGCCTTGCCACATGGTCTGCGCCGGTGGCGCAAAACGCACTAGGCGACCCGTGCTGGGCAGGAAGTTGCGGAACGGGTCTTCGGCATTGATACGGCACTCAATGGCCCAGCCATTGCGTTTGACGCCCGCCTGTGTCAACGGCAGCTTCTCACCGGCCGCAACGCGGATCATCAACTCCACCAGGTCCAGCCCCGTGATGCACTCCGTCACCGGGTGCTCCACCTGCAGACGCGTATTCATCTCCAGGAAATAAAAGCTCTGGTCTTTGCCAACCACAAACTCCACCGTGCCCGCGCTCTGGTATTTGACCGCTTTGGCCAAGGCCACCGCCTGCTCGCCCATGGCCTTGCGCGTGGCGTCGCTGATGAAGGGTGATGGCGCCTCTCCAATCACTTTTTGGTGGCGGCGCTGGATGGAGCATTCGCGCTCGTTCAGGTACAGCACGTTGCCGTGGCTGTCACCAATCAACTGGATCTCGATATGGCGGGGCTCTTCGACAAACTTTTCGATGAACACACGGTCATCACCAAAGCTGTTGCGCGCCTCGTTGCGGCACGACGTGAAACCTTCAAACGCTTCCTTGTCGTTGAAGGCGACCCGCAGGCCCTTGCCACCACCACCGGCCGATGCCTTGATCATCACGGGGTAACCAATGCCCTTGGCAATCTCCACCGCCTTCTCCGCCGTCTCAATGGCATCGTTGACACCTGGGATGCAGTTCACACCCGCCTTGCCCGCCAGCTTCTTGGATTCAATCTTGTCGCCCATCGCGCCAATCGAATAGTGCTTGGGGCCAATGAAAACAATGCCCTCCTCTTCCACACGTTTGGAGAACTCTGCGTTCTCACTCAGGAAACCATAGCCTGGGTGCACCGCCTGCGCACCGGTTTGTTTGCAGGCGGCAATGATCTTGTCCGCCAGCAGATAACTCTCGCGGCTGGGCGCAGGGCCAATGTTGACAGCCTCATCGGCCAGCTCGACATGGCGGGCTTCCTTGTCCGCGTCCGAATACACGGCCACAGTCTTGATGCCCATCTTGCGGGCAGTGGCGATGACACGGCAGGCGATTTCGCCACGGTTGGCTATGAGGATTTTTGTGAACATGAAAGGTCTCCTATTCGGGAATCAATTTGTTGGCTTTGCGGATCGGCGTGAAGTGCCACCACGGCAAAGCGGGGCCACCATTCATAAAGTCTTTGGCAGCTAAAAAGGTATCGAGTACACAGGGGTCATGGCGCAGGCCCATGGGCGTGCGCAATGCGTCATACATCGCAAGCGGGTCCATAGCCGCCACATCAGCTGGAGAAGAAACGCCAAGGCCTCGCAGGTCCCCAGCAATCGACTTCCCAATATTCGGAATATCCGTCAAAACCCGAGCCTCAGATGCATGCGCAGCCTTAGGCATACCGCCCCTCCAGGATCGGGCTGCCCGGGCGTTTTGCGCAGGTAAAGGAGGAGCGCGCAGCGCGGGGGACACGGAGCAAAACGTCCGGGCAGCCCGATCCAGCGCGATCCACAGTCATGGTCGTTCTCATACCGATCAGAGCGGAATATTCCCGTGCTTGCGCCAAGGATTCTCCAGCTTCTTGTCCTTCAACATCACCAGCGACCGGCAAATCCGCTTGCGGGTTTCCGAAGGCAAGATCACATCGTCGATGAACCCCCGCGCGCCCGCCACAAACGGATTTGCAAACCGCGCTTTGTACTCCGCCTCTTTCGCAGCCAGCTTGGCCGGATCACCCTTGTCTTCACGGAAGATGATCTCCACCGCACCCTTGGCCCCCATCACCGCGATCTCGGCATTCGGCCAGGCCAGATTCACATCACCCCGCAGGTGCTTGGACGCCATCACGTCATACGCGCCACCATAGGCCTTGCGCGTGATAACCGTGATCTTGGGAACCGTGCACTCCGCATACGCATACAACAACTTGGCCCCGTGTTTGATGATGCCGCCGTACTCTTGTGATGTGCCGGGCATGAAGCCAGGCACATCCACAAACGTGACAACCGGGATATTGAACGCATCACAAAACCGCACAAAACGCGCCGCCTTGATGGAACTCTTGATGTCCAGGCAACCCGCCAGCACCAGCGGCTGGTTGGCCACAATGCCAATCGTCTGCCCGTCCATGCGCGCAAAACCGATGATGATGTTCTTGGCGTATTCGGGCTGGATCTCGAAGAAGTCGCCATCGTCTACCGTCTTGACGATAAGTTCCTTCATGTCATAAGGCTTGTTGGGGTTGTCCGGGATCAGGGTGTCCAGGCTCAATTCCTTGCGGTCAATCGGGTCGCCGCTTTTGCGCACCGGCGCCTTTTCACGGTTGCTTAAGGGAAGGTAGTTGTACAGGCGGCGCAACATCAACAGCGCCTCCACATCATTTTCAAACGCCAAGTCGGCGACACCGCTCTTGGTGGTGTGGGTGATGGCGCCGCCCAGTTCTTCGGCGGTCACCTCTTCATGCGTCACGGTCTTCACAACCTCAGGGCCGGTGACAAACATGTAAGACGAGTCCTTGACCATGAAGATGAAGTCCGTCATCGCCGGCGAATACACCGCGCCGCCGGCCGATGGACCCATGATCATGCTGATCTGCGGGATGACGCCGCTGGCCATCACATTGCGCTGGAACACATCGGCATATCCGCCCAGTGACGCCACGCCTTCCTGGATGCGCGCGCCACCCGAATCGTTGAGACCGATGACGGGCGCACCGACCTTCATGGCCTGGTCCATGACCTTGCAGATCTTCTCGGCATGGGCCTCGGACAACGCACCGCCAAACACCGTGAAATCTTGTGAGAACACAAACACCAGGCGGCCATTGATCATGCCGTAGCCGGTGACCACGCCGTCGCCGGGGATCTTTTGGTCCTGCATGCCGAAGTCCACACAGCGGTGTTCGACAAACATGTCCCACTCTTCAAACGTGCCCTCGTCCAGCAAAATCTCCAGCCGCTCGCGGGCTGTCAATTTGCCCTTCTTGTGCTGGGCGGCGATGCGTTTCTCGCCACCGCCCTTGCGGGCCAGTTCGCGCTTGGCTTCCAATTGTTCAAGGATGTCTTGCATAGGGTCCTTCTTTTTCGATCTCGGAGAATGGTTGTTAGGGTTTGCTATAAATTGAGTAGCTATTCACGCAGTATTGGCGAGGGCAGCAAGAAGATTTCGTGCAGCGGTCGATGCTGCAAGCTGCCCCGCGGCCACCGCGCGCGTCATCTCCGGCAGGCTGGCCTGCACAGCGGGGTTTAAACGGAAAGCCTGCTTGAGCCCCGCGTCAATACGCTCCCACATCCAGGCCAGGGCCTGCTGCTGGCGGCGCTGCTCAAGCTTGCCATTGGCTTGGCTAAGGGTTTGGAATTCGGTGACCGATTCCCAGAAAGTATCGACGCCAGTGCCTTTCAAAGCGCTGAGCTGGATGACCTTAGGATGCCAATTGGTTCTGATGTGCGGATCATGGTCCGGGCTGCCATGCATGCCCAGCAAACGCAAGCCAGAACTGATCTGTGCCCGCGCCCGCATGGCGGCATCCGGATCCAGATCGGCCTTGTTGATGACCACCAGGTCTGCCAGCTCCATGACGCCTTTTTTGATGGCCTGCAGATCGTCGCCGGCATTGGGCAATTGCATCAGCACAAACATATCGGTCATGCCCTGCACGGCCGTCTCGCTCTGGCCCACACCCACGGTTTCGACGATGACAATGTCGTAACCCGCCGCCTCGCAGACTAGCATGGCCTCACGCGTCTTCTCAGCCACGCCGCCCAGCGTGCCGCTGCTCGGGCTGGGGCGAATGTAAGCCTCTTCGCGCATCGACAAATGCTCCATGCGGGTCTTGTCGCCCAAGATGGAGCCGCCCGACACGCTGCTGGACGGGTCAATGGTCAACACAGCCACGCGGTGGCCCTTGCCAATCAAATACAGGCCCAAGGCCTCGATGAAGGTGGACTTGCCAACGCCGGGCACGCCGCTGATGCCAAGGCGCAGGGATTTGCCGGTGTGTGGCAGCAACGCCGTCAACAGCACGTCGGCCTGCACACGGTGGTCGGCACGGGTGCTTTCCAGCAGCGAGATGGCCTTGGCAACCGCGCGGCGCTGTGCCATGCAGGTATCTCCCAGCACAGCCTGCATCAGCGGGTGGACGTCCGGCATGGTCATTGGGGGCTGGGCACCGCGGGCGCCATTGTGGAGCGCGGGTCCTGGGTCGGGTCAAAACGGGTGATGCCCGGAAAGGCGTCTGGGCTGCGCCAGGCCGGTGGAGCCTCTACCGTGGCCCAGTATTCATCGACCCCGGCAATACGCCCATCATCGACCTGGAAAAACGAGGTCGCAAAAAACTGTTGTGGGGGGTGGTCCACACGCGCCAGTGACATGACCCGACCATCCTGCAAGTGCTCTACCTCCAGCAGGTGGATGGTCCAGCCCTCGGGATACCGCGCGTTCACGTCGATCAGCGCATCGGCACCAGCGATGCGTTCACCACTGGTCCACCACACCGTTTGAACATCGTCGTACAACAACGAGCGGGCCTTGGGCCAGTCACGCGCCTGCAGGGCCGCCCAGAAACGACGCACCGCCCGCACGCTGGGCGTGGCGGGCATGCGCAGGTAGTCGTTGTCCCACTCGCCTTCACCCACCTTGGCAAAACCCCAGCGCAGGTAGAAGCGGTTGGCGTCGCTGTCCTTCAGTGCACACAGCTCCACCGGCAATTGTTCGGTATCGGCCTGTTTGCACACCCAGCGCATGGCCTTGGCGCCCAGGCCGTGGTTCTGCCACGGCGGGTCGATGTACAAATGGTCCAGGCGAAAGGCGTGCGACAAATGCTTGAGCACGATAAAGCCCACGCGCTGGCCCTGCACTTCAATATGGTGGGTGTTCTCAGGCACAAACCCATCGGCCAGACGCTCGCGTGCACGCGCTTCGTCGTAACGGCCCAAGCGGGTCAGGCTCTCGCGCATGGCGCGCAGACGCAAGGCCAGCAAAGCCTCAAAGTCGTCGGCCTTGGCTGGCACCAGGGTCCAACCACTGTGGGATGCCATGGGTTTCACCCCAGGGCCTTCTCGATCTGGCTCAGCACATCGCGCGCACTCACCGGAATCGGTGTGCCCGGTCCGTAAATACCTTTGACGCCGGACTGGTACAAGAAGTCATAGTCCTGCCGCGGGATCACGCCGCCGACAAACACGACGATGTCGTCCGCACCCTGCTTTTTGAGTTCGGCAATGATGGCCGGCACCAGCGTCTTGTGACCGGCGGCCAGCGTGGACAGGCCTACGGCGTGCACATCGTTCTCAATCGCCTGGCGTGCGCATTCTTCAGGTGTCTGGAACAGCGGCCCCATGTCCACGTCAAAACCCAAGTCGGCAAAGGCGGTGGCCACTACCTTGGCACCGCGGTCGTGGCCGTCCTGGCCCAGCTTGCCAATCATCACGCGGGGGCGGCGGCCCTGTGTGTCGGCAAAGGCGGCAATGTCGGCCTTGAGTGCGTTCCAGTACTCCATCGTGTCCCCCGTGGCGGCATCAAAAGCGGCGGCATACACGCCCGACACCTTGTTGGTGTCGGCACGGTGGCGGCCAAAGGCTTTTTCCATCGCATCGCTGACCTCACCCACCGTGGCGCGTAGGCGGATGGCCCGGATGGACAGGTCCAGCAGATTGCCCGTGCCGGACTCTGCTGCAGAAGTAATAGCAGACAATGCAGAATCCACGAGGGCTACATCGCGTTTTTGCTTGATGGTTTTGAGCCGGGCGATCTGCGAATCGCGCACCGCCACGTTGTCGATGTCGCGTGCATCGATGGCGTCTTCGGTCTTCAGCTTGTACTTGTTGACACCCACAATCACGTCCTGCCCGCTGTCGATACGGGCCTGCTTGTCGGCCGCGGCGGCTTCGATCTTCAGCTTGGCCCAGCCACTGTCCACGGCCTTGGTCATGCCGCCCATGGCTTCGACTTCTTCGATGATGGCCCAGGCGGCATCGGCCATATCTTGGGTCAGCTTTTCCATCATGTAGCTGCCCGCCCAGGGGTCAATCACATTGGTGATGTGGGTCTCTTCCTGGATGATGAGCTGGGTGTTGCGGGCTATGCGGCTGGAGAATTCGGTGGGCAGTGCAATCGCTTCGTCAAACGAATTGGTATGCAGCGACTGCGTGCCACCAAACACGGCCGCCATGGCTTCAATCGTCGTGCGCACCACATTGTTGTACGGGTCCTGTTCGGTGAGTGACCAGCCGCTGGTCTGACAATGCGTGCGCAGCATCAGCGATTTGGGGTTCTTGGCGTCAAAACCCTTCATGATGCGGCACCACAGCAGGCGCGCGGCGCGCATCTTGGCCACTTCCAAATAGAAGTTCATGCCAATGGCCCAAAAGAACGAGAGGCGCCCGGCGAAGGCGTCCACGTCCATGCCCTTGGCGATGGCGGTTTTCACATACTCCTTGCCGTCGGCCAGCGTAAAGGCCAGTTCCAGCGCCTGGTTAGCGCCGGCCTCTTGCATGTGGTAACCACTGATCGAGATCGAGTTGAACTTGGGCATGTGCTGCGCCGTGTACTCGATGATGTCGCCAATGATGCGCATGCTGGGTGCGGGCGGGTAGATGTAGGTGTTACGCACCATGAACTCTTTCAGAATGTCGTTCTGAATCGTTCCGCTCAGCTGGTTCTGTGCCACGCCCTGCTCTTCGGCCGCCACCACATAACCGGCCAGCACCGGCAGCACGGCACCGTTCATGGTCATGGATACGCTGACCTTGTCCAGCGGAATCTGGTCGAAGAGGATCTTCATATCTTCCACCGAATCAATCGCTACACCGGCCTTGCCGACGTCGCCGGTTACGCGCGGGTGGTCACTGTCGTAGCCGCGGTGTGTGGCCAGGTCAAACGCGACGGATACACCCTGCCCGCCTGCGGCCAGCGCCTTGCGGTAGAAGGCGTTCGACTCTTCGGCGGTGGAGAAGCCTGCGTATTGGCGGATGGTCCAGGGCCGCACCGCATACATGGTGGCCTGCGGGCCGCGCAGGTAGGGCTCAAAACCCGGCAGCGTGTTGGTATAGGCCAGGTGGGCCGTGTCTTCGGCGGTGTACAGCGGTTTGACGGCAATGCCGTCGGGCGTGATCCAGTTCAGGGCGTCCACGTTGCCGCCGGGGGCGGACTTGGCGGCGGACTTGGCCCAGTCTTGCAGCGAGGCGGCTTTGAATTCTGTGTTTTTTTCAGTCATAGAGCGTGATCCTGTTGGCCGCAATGGTGATCGTTTTCCGGCAAACGGTCCAGTTTTGGGCGAGTCTTAGCTTGTCTTTTAGTTTACATTATTCATAATTATTGATTCAGAATATTCATTCCAGCTTACAAAACACCAACCGCGCGCCATGCCAGCACAACCGTCCGCCAGCCCCGCTGGCCCTTCGCTCGCTCCCAAAGCCCTGTACGTAGAAGTGGCCGAGCTGCTGCGCCAGCGCATCTTCAAACGCGAGCTCGAGCCCGGTAGCTGGATCGACGAGCTGCGCATTGCCGAGGAATACGGCATCAGCCGCACCCCCCTGCGCGAAGCGCTTAAGGTACTGGCCGCCGAGGGTTTGGTGACTATGAAGGTGCGCCGTGGCGCCTATGTGACGGAGGTATCGAAGAGCGACCTGGCCGACGTGTACCACCTGCTGAGCCTGCTGGAGAGCGACGCCGCAGGTGTGGTCGCCACCAAAGCCACTGACGCAGAACTGGCGGAATTGAAGGCCTTGCACGCCGAGCTGGAAGCCGCAGCCCTGCCCGGCACCTCGAATACCGACGCATTTTTTGCAGTCAACGAACGCTTCCACATGCGCCTGCTCGCCATCGCCAACAACCGCTGGCGCGACCAGATGGTGGCCGATCTGCGCAAGGTCATGAAGCTGAACCGCCACAACTCGCTGCTGAAGACGGGGCGTATTGGTGAATCGCTAGCCGAGCATCGGGCCATCATGGCAGCGCTGCTGGCGCGGGATGCACAGCGCACTCAGGAACGCATGCGGGAGCATTTTGCTAATGGGTTGCAGGCGGCGGAGTAAGTTTCCTCGTGCGCGGGTACACGGGCGGAACGAGGCTGGGCAACTTAGGTGTTTGATCTGTCCATGTCCAGATTCGACCCATGCAGCAGCTCACAACGCCTAACCTGGCTTACAAGCTGGGCGAGGACATTGCGTGACCTGGCGAGGTGCTGGTGACCCAGCATGTGCGCGACCAATTAAATGCTGGAGCCGGTGGCGCTAACTGACGGCTGCAAGAGATGAACGTGTCAATATCCGACTTGGCGGTGACGGCGTACACGGTGTTGCCCCCAACCAGGTAGGACACCGTGGTAGGCGCGACTGCTTAAGCAGGCTGAGCTTGGCTGGGCAAGCGCTTGCCCATCCAGTTCAGGATGTCTGAGAAGATCTGAACGCGGTTGAGTTCGTTGAAGTTCTCGTGGAAGTTCTCCGGGTAGTAGTGGTACTCCTCCAGCAAACCCTCGGGGATGGTCTTGAGCATGGCTTCTGCCTCGCTGGCATTGGCCAGCTTGTCATCACCCGCCACCACTGCAAATACAGGGTGCGACCACTTGCCGAATTGGCCCACCAGAGCTGCCTGTGCGGACATCAGTGAGGCCGCAAAGCGGAAAGTCACCTCAGTCGCGCGGATATGGTCTTTTTCGTCCGCCAAGTGGCGGGAAGTGATGCCTGCATCATGGGTCAGGAAATCGGTCATGTGTTCCAGTGGAACCTTCATCTTCGGAAACATTTTGGCCAACGTCTTGGAAAAGGTCAGCAGTATCTTGGGTACTTTGACCGCGTTGACGTAGTAGGGCGACGACAGGATGATGCCTTTGATGGCTGGATCTTTGCCAAATTGCCCCAATTCCAGATGGGATGCAATCAGCGCACCCATCGAGTGCCCCATCACAAAAATAGGCAGACCGGGGTAGCTACTTTTGATCCATTTCAGAAACAGGGCGGTGTCGTCCAGAAAGCTCTTGAAGCCGGGGATATCGACGCGCTTCTTGCCATCGTGCCCGCACATGTCAAAACCCACGGTGGCGATTCCCTTGTCGCGGAAGTAGAGCGCGGGGGTAACGTAGTCACCCGCATGCGCCATGCCGCCGTGGATCGCCAGAATGACGGCCTTGGGCTGCTGGGGCTCCCAGATGTGGATGGTGCGGTTCACCTGATCGCTGCATTGAAGGCTTGCCAGTTTGTCTTCTGAAAATCGCATGCGTGCATCTCCGTTAGGTGGGTGTTGAATCGGGCGCCGCCGCCCAAAACAGTCTCTTCTAAGGACGTTACGAAGCGTGCCATTGATCCGCTTTGGCGGAAATCATGAATGGTGTAGATTGTCGCTGACGCCTACTGCAACACAAGCTTCCACTGGGGGTCAAACCATGGGTTTGAAGTCGCCCGCAGTCGACCGATCAATCGAGAAAGGCGGCCCGGAGGCCGCGTGTCGCCGGAGCTGAGTCACGCTACTTGTCGCGCAACTCGCGCCGCAGAATCTTGCCAACCGGTGTTTTGGGCAACTCGGCGCGAAACTCCACCACTTTGGGGTGCTTGTAGCCGGTGAGGTTTTCCTTGCAAAAGGCTCGCACCTGCGCCTCGGTCACGGCCTGGTCTTTCTTCACGATCACCAACTTGACCGCCTCACCCGTCTTGGCGTCCGCCACACCCACACAAGCACATTCCATGACACCGGGCATGGAGGAAACCACGTCCTCGACCTCAGTTGGATAGACGTTGAAGCCACTCACCAGAATCATGTCCTTCTTACGATCCACAATCTTGAAAAAGCCACGTTCGTCCACCACTCCAATGTCGCCCGTTTTGAAGTACCCGTCCGGTGTCATTACCTTGGCGGTCTCGTCCGGGCGCTGCCAGTAGCCTGCCATCACCTGCGGGCCTTTGATGGCGATCTCGCCAGGTTGACCCAGCGCGACTTCGCCGCCGTCGTCGTCCAACAGTTTGACCCAGGTGCTGGAGATCGGTACACCAATGGTGCCTGAGTACTCGGTCGCCGTGGCCGGATTGGAGGTGGCAATGGGAGAGGTTTCGCTCAAGCCGTAACCCTCGCAAATTGGACAATTGGTCTTTTCAAACCAGATCTTGGCCACCGCACTTTGCACAGCCGTTCCGCCGCCGGGAGACACCACCAGATGGCTCCAGTCCACCTTGTTGAAATCCGGGTGGTTGGCCAGCCCATTGAACAGCGTGTTGACCGCAGGGAATGTGTGTATGGTGTGTTTCGACAACTCGGCCAGCACCGCCGTCAGGTCGCGCGGATTCGGGATCAGAATCAGTTTGCCACCGGAGCGCATCGACACCATCATGCCTACGGTAAAGGCAAAGATATGGTACAGCGGCAAAGCACATACGCCTGTCGTCTGCTCATGGGCTGGAATACGTTTGAGCATGGGCCCATTCCACGCGTCAGCCTGTAGCAGATTGGCCACCAGATTGCTTTGCAGCAAGGTCGCCCCCTTGGAAACGCCGGTGGTTCCGCCGGTGTACTGCAACACGGCGACGTCATCCGGCTTGATCACCACTTTCTTTAAAGTGCCAGCACTACCCTTAGCGAGGGCCGCATTAAAACGCACTGCGCTGGGCAGCGAGAAGCTCGGCACCAATTTCTTCTTGTTACGCACCACGTAGTTGACCAAGGCGCCCTTGATCATGCCCAACTGGTCGCCCATGGCACACAGGACGATGTGTTTGACCGGTGTGGCGGCCAGGCACTTCTCCAAGGTGGCGGCAAAGTTCTCCAGAATCACGATGGCCTTGGCACCGGAGTCCTTGAGCTGGTGCTCCAGCTCGCGCGGGGTGTACAAGGGATTGACGTTGACCAGCGTGAACCCTGCGCGCAAGATGCCAGCCACGGCGATGGGGTACTGCAACACGTTGGGCATCATCACAGCGACCCGGTCACCCTTGGCCAAGCCGAGCCCCTGCAGATAGACACCAAAAGCCTGGCTGCGATCATCGACCTGTTTGTAGGTCTGCTCTTTGCCCATGAAACTATACGCAGCCTTGTCCGCAAACTTCTTGAAGCTCTCCTCCATCATCTCGACGACCGAGGCGTATTTGCTTGCGTCGATATCGGCAGGCACGCCCTTGGGATAGCTCTTGAGCCAGATACGGTCCGTCATGGGTAGATCTCCAGTTTAGTTATTTAAGAATGTGAGAAGTGTTCATGATTCGCGAGGGGCGTTCGTAATGTGCCGCCATGCTAACGGCGTATGCTGCAAAAAGCTCGTACGTTTGTGCCCACCAGTTAACGGATAAGCGGCATTTCAGCCACCTACAGGGCACACTTAAAACTTGTACTTGCCCCCACACCCAATGACATGGTTGTAACTACTCGACATACACTGATAAAACGCCCGTTTATTGCCGGTGGAGCCATTGCAATCCGTTAGCGAAATTTCGGACTTGGCTTGGCGCAGTTTGGGGGCCGTAGCGTCATATTCGGCCTGGGTGACGTAGCCGTCCTTGGCGTTGCGCTGGCCTACTTCAAGCATTGCGTCGAGCTGGTCGTGCACGTTTTCAACGGCCTTCGCGCAGGAAAGAGGCTCGGTCTTTGGGTCCACCTTAGTCAGGCCTTTGACTAAACCATCGCGCAACTCTTCAACATCTTTGGAAATTTTCTTGGTGCCGTTGGCGTTGTACTGCGTCTTGGCGGTCGTGTCGTTGCTGTTGTTATTGCCGCCAAAACTGCTGGCGCTGTGTATCTTCACAGGCTCGGGCTCCTTTTCAGCCACGGGCGGCTGCGAGCCGTAGTGGACCTTGCCAGTGGCGTCCACCCATTTGTATACACTCTGCGCCGATGCGGCCGATACCAGCAACATCAGCGCGGCGCTGGCTAGTGTCACAGCCACTCTGTGTTTCTTTATCATCGTGTTACCTTACTTGTTATCGATCACGAAAGGCTCCGAACTCGGCGGCAGATGACGCTGCAACTGGGATGGGTTCGCTGGTTCGCTGTGGGCGGAGCTTGCGGGTGGGTGCGCCACGGAAGTTTCATGGTTGGAAAAAGGGGCAATGGGTAATTTGCAGTGATGCTAGTGGAGCGGAACGCAAGAACTTGTATGTTTGGGCTATGCGCATATCGAATTCTTTAATTCTCGGCAGTGACCGGTCGTTGTACCGGGGTGAGTTGCCCGCCACAGGTTGGCACTGCCACGGCGCACCGGTATTGCTAATAGGGCTGTCGGGCCGGTTTGTGTTGCACTTTGCCCAGGGGAGCACCGAGTCGTGTTACAGCGCGTGGATCGACAGCGGAGTCGAGCATGTGTTTGACTCCTGTGGCGAACAGGTGGCGTCGATGTACCTGGAGCCGGATGCTGTGGAGACGCGGCGTTGGAGGGCCCATTTTGCAAACCACGGTGGCGTGGTGTTGGACCCGTGTGTACCCGTCCAAGGCCGCAGCACCATGGGTGCGTATTTGCGCAACTTTGACCTGGACGCCCTGTTGCCGTTTCACTGCAAGGACGTGGCCCCCATGGATGCGCGGGTGGCCTACAGCGTGAACGCTCTGCGCAGGCCTGGCAGGGCACCGCCCAGGCGGGGTGTGTTGGCCCAGGCGACGGGTTTGTCAGAGTCCCGCTTTAACCACCTGTTTCGTGCCGAGATGGGGGTGAGTTTTCGCAGCTACCGGGTGTGGTCCCAAGTGCGCGGTGCCTTGTATGCTTTGGGTGCCGATAGCCGCCTGACCCAAGCCGCCCTGGAGGGGGGGTTTGTGGATTCGTCCCACTTCAGCCACATGTTTCGCAAAACCTTTGGTATGACGCCGTCCAGCGTGCTCAAACCATTGCGCGATGTCACTTTGGTTTGAGTGGCAATGGCCTGTGGTCGCCAGTTCTAATCTGATCACTTTTGTCATTTTGTGCCGACGGTGAACTGACCAGGGCTTTAATAGGCCTGTAGCCCCCTTAGAAATTGGGTAAGCAGCTTCCATTTTTATAGCAACCTCAAGCTCCTCGCAGCTCGGTTTTGCGCTCAATGATCCGCGACACCAGCCCGTACTCCACCGCCTCCTCGGCCGATAGCCACCGGTCCCGCTCGATATCGACCAGTACTTCTTCCAGCGACCTGCCAGTCTCGCGCGCGATGGTGCGAGCGATGCGTTCGCGGGCCTTGACCATTTCGCGGGCGTGGATGGCGATGTCGCTGGCTGGGCCGCCCGCGCCGCCGCTGGGCTGGTGGATCAGAAAACGCGTGTTGGGCGTGCAGTAGCGCCGCTCGCGCGGCACGGACAGATACAGATGCGTGGCGGCGCTGCCCACCCAGCCGGTGCCGATCATGTTCACCGGCGCGGCAATGAATCGCACCAAGTCGTGGATGGCGTCGCCAGACTCCAGGTGGCCGCCGGGCGAGCTCACCAGCATATCGATCGGCTCGGCACTGTCGGCGTCCAGCGCGATCAGGCGGCGCGTTACGTCTGCCGCCATCACGTCGGTGACGGTGCCGAAGACCAGCAGCGTGCGCGATTTGAAAGCCTTCTCCTCCAGGTAGGAGGTGTGTAGCTCGGTGGCGGTGGATGCGGGTGGGGTGGTGTCAGAGGTTTCCATGTTGAAGTCCTGGTTATGGGTGTTGAACTGCCATGACGAACGACACGCGGCTTTTGTGACACCCGGCACCGACAAAGCTTTGTGGCATGCTGCGCTGATGTACGACGAACGCACCCTGAACCTGCTCGACTCTGACCGCCGCCAACTGGTGCGCGCGGCCTCCCGCCTCCTGGGCGCTACGGACGCTGAGGACGCTGTGCAGGACGCCTACGTGCGCGCGCTGGAGATGGACGACGCCCCTGCGTTCAACGCTGCGCAGGCCTGGCTGCTCACGGTCGTGCGCAATCTAGCCATCGACCGCCTGCGGCGCCGCCAGTGGATGCAGCAATGGCTGGCAGAAACGAACAACAACGGCGACGCTGCGCAGGCATCGCCCTCTGCAGAGATGGACGCCGCACTGGCACAAGAAGCCGTCCTTGCTCTGCACGTGCTCGCAGCCCATCTGACGCCCGCCGACGGTGCGGCCTTGCTACTGTACGAAGTGTTTGAAGCAAGCCATGCCGAGATCGCACAGGCCACTGGCAAGACAGAAGCTGCCAGCCGGCAACAGTTGCGCCGCGCGCTGTTGCGGCTACGGCAGGCGCGCGGCACAACCGTGCACGCGCTGCAGGCGGAACTGGAGCCGCCCGAGGAAGCTGTTTTTCGCCTGTACCTGCAGTCGCTGCAACTGCGCGACCCGCAAACGCTGTGGGCCATGCTGCGCCATCCACCTATCAGTGGGGTGAGTGGGTATGTGAACGCGTCCGCCGCGGCCTCCGAAGCTGCGCCAACGCCGCCAGGCGTCAGCTGTGGCCTGGTGCAAGCGGGGGGGCAGTTGGGCTTGGTGCTGACGCTGGATGGCGTCAGGCTGTGCGTGGTGCCGCTGGGCGTGCGTCCTGAACGCACGGCGGAAACCGCTATCAATTAAGGAGCTGCTAACGACCGCTGCACGGGGGCTAGCGGCCTATTTGACCACTATCGCTTGCTCACCAGGTAGACCCCAGGCAAGATCAGCGCGGCACCGGCCAGATGGTGCCACCCCAGCGGCTCGCCCAATACGCCCCACGCTGCAACCGCGGCATACAGCGGCCCCAGGTACAGGGTGACGGCAACGCGGCTGGCACCCAATATCTTCTGCGCCCAGCCGTAGATCCAGTAGGCGGCCAGACCCGGCGCCAGCGCCGCAGTCGCCACTAGCCCTGTTGCCGTCCACGACCATGGCGGCGTTCCGGGTTGCAGCATCTCCCACACCGCGCAGGGCAGCAGCACCGCCACGCCACCAGCGCAAATGGCCGCCAGCCGCGCGGTGGATCCCAGCGGGCTGGGCCACAGCTTTTGCAGCAGCGCGTACGCCGCCCAGGACACCATGGCCGCCACAATCCAGGCGTCACCGGCCACCCATTGCACCTGGCCCAGCGCCGTCCACTGCCCTTTGACAACTACGTGCACCACGCCTGTCAGCGCCACCGCCACGCCTGCCACCTGCAGCCAGCGAAAGCGCTCGCCCAGAAAAAGCACGGCACCCAGCGCAATCAGCACGGGCGACGCCGAGTAGATCAGCGCAATATTCATCGCCGCCGTGGTCTTGGCGCCTATGTAGACCCAGGCCCCGCAGACCAGCATGCCGCAAAACCCCAGCACCACATACTGGTACCACACGGAGGCAATGGCGCGGCGCTGCGTCCACAGCTCCTGCCGCGCGACCAGCCCCAGCAACAGGCCAGCCATGGCCCAGCGCCCAAGGGCCAGCGCATAGGGTTCGATGACGCCAGGCGCCCGCCGGGCCACGATGTAGTTCACGGCCCACAACGCGGGCACCAGCCACAGCGCTAGGCGGGCCAGGCGTTCCAGCCGTGCGGTGTTTCGTATGCCGTCGGCCTGCACCGCTTCAGGCTTCTGCTGCGGTGGCAACGGCGTGTCCGTGGGCTAGGGCCATCACCTCGTGCGGAGGTGTGGTCTTAAGGTGGTGGTCGCTCCACACCTGGCGCCAGTGCCGCGAACCCGGCATGCCATGGCGCAGGCCCAGCATGTGGCGGGCGATGTGGCTCCACGGCGTGCCGTGCGCGGCGGCCTCGCGCGCCATGTAGTCCACCATCTGCTGCTCGACTGCTTCGCGGGTCAAGTCGGAGGGTGCCGCGCCGTAAAACGTAGCGTCCCACTCGCTCAAGATCCAGGGGTTGTGGTACGCCTCGCGCCCGATCATGACGCCATCCACGTGGTTCAGTTGCTCAGCCGCCAGTTCATTGGTATTGATACCACCGTTGATGGCGATGGTCAGGTGCGGGAACTCTTGTTTGAGCCGGTGCACCAGCGCATAGCGCAACGGCGGTACCTCGCGGTTGGCCTTAGGGCTCAAGCCCTTCAGCCAGGCATTACGCGCATGAACGATGAATACTTTGCAACCCGCCTCGCTGACCGTGCCGATGAAATCGCGCACAAACTCATAACTCTCGGTCTTGTCGATACCGATGCGGTGTTTGACCGTGACCGGCACATCCACCACATCGACCATGGCCTTGACACAGTCGGCCACCAACTGCGGCTCGGCCATCAGGCAAGCGCCAAACGAGCCGCGCTGCACCCGTTCGCTGGGGCAACCGCAGTTCAGGTTGATCTCGTCATAACCCCACTCTTCTCCCAATTTGGCGCAATGCGCCAGATCGGCCGCATCGCTGCCGCCCAACTGCAAAGCCACTGGCTGCTCCTCGGTATTGAAGCGCAGGTGACGCGCCACGTCCCCATGGATCAGCGCGCCGGTGGTCACCATCTCGGTGTACAGCAAGGCCTTGCGGCTCAGCAGGCGGTGGAAATAGCGGCAGTGCCTGTCGGTCCAGTCGAGCATGGGGGCGACGGACATGCGCCACAGGTTGGGTTGGGACATTTTTCTGCGGAATCAAGTAGTTAGCTGATTTTCGCAGATGGAAGCGCGCCCGACCTTCCCGTCTCAGGGCGAAGACATCAGTTCGACAAGTTCCACTCCCGCACCCAGGCCAGGTACTCCTCACCTGCCATGGGTCTTGCAATGAAATAACCCTGCACGATGCTGCAGTCCAGCTGGTGCAACATGTCCCAATCCGCCTGGGTTTCTACGCCCTCGGCTACGGAACTGATATTGAGCTTTTTGGCCATTCCCAGGCTGGCCTCCAGTATCACTCTGGCCGAATCTTCCCGCGCTGCATTGGTTACAAACGACTGGTCTATCTTGAGCTCGGTGAAGGCTATACGGACCAGTTGCTGCATGGAAGAGTAACCTGTTCCATAGTCGTCAATCGACAGGCCAAACCCTTTCATACGCAAGCGTGCAAGGTTTTCCAGCATATGCCCTATCTCCGTCGTCAGGGCGGACTCGGTTACCTCCATCACCACGTCGCGGGGGTCTACCTGGTGAGAGCGCACGATGCTTATCAAGCGGTCTGCGGTTTGCACGTCCGCCAGCGATTTGATGGACAGGTTGACAGACACCGACCCACCGATTGCGCTGGCGGCCCAGGTGTTGCGGAATGCCACGGCTTTTCTGACCATGGTGTCGGTAAGTCCGTCAATCATTCCCTTGTCCTCCAGGGTCGGAATGAAGGCGTAGGGCGCAACGAGCCCGTGTTGCGGATGGCGCCACCGGGCTAGCGATTCAGCGCCCGAGACTTTCCGTGTTGCCATTTCTATTTTGGGTTGGTAGAAAGGTTCGAATTCGTCATTTCTCAGCCCTTCAAGAATCTCCTCCAGCGAGAACACCGGACCCGTGGGGTGCTGCGGCCCACTCGGTAGCGCCCGGTGCCGCGCAATGAGGGGGAGCAATTTTTCTGCCGAGATCGGCTTCTCAAGCACGCCCAACAGATTGATGCCATAGGCTTCAGACATGGTCTGGATAGAGGCAAGCAATTTTCGGTCTAGGGCACTGGCGAGAATGATGGACACGCTGATCCCACTTTCTCCCAGGTTGCGAACAAATGCCATGCCGTCCATGCCTGGCATGTCCAAATCGCTGATGACGATGTCAACTGGCCGGCTCGGGTCTTGCAAAACGGCCAACGCGCCCATCCCGTCCGTCGCCTGGTGGACCGCATTGGCACCCATGCCATCCAGAATTCTGACCAGCACTTTGCGCTGAAAGTCATGGTCTTCAGCAACCAGAAAGTTCAACTTAGCGCCCGACATTTCCCACTCCAATTACTCCGTTACCTGCAGGTATTCATCACGTTTGCTCGATAACACACGTCAGGAAGTCGTTTAACTGCTTCCATTCATGCTCAAAGGCGCCCATATTGGCGAGCACCGTCGCCCAATCATTGGCGCGGCTGGCATCTTCCAAGCGCCCACACACGGCGGCGAGCCCTACCGCACCCACCGTTTGGCTGGCTCCCCGTATGCGATGCACGGCGCGTGAGGTCTGCACCGTGTCACTGCTGGCGACAGCCTGCTGGAGGATGCCAATATCTTCAGCATTGGCGCGTCGGTAGTCCAAGAGTATTTCGCGCTCTATGGCCGCGTCCCCGCCCGAAATAGCCACCAATATGGTAGGGTCAAACACACTGCCGGGTGCTGGCGCATGGGTAGACATGCCAGCGACGGCGTCACGCGTAACGTGGTCGGGTGGAATGGGAAGCCATAGATCAAGTTTCTTCAAAATGTGGGACAACTCGACCGGCTTGACCAAATAGTCGTCCATTCCTACGGCCAGGCACCTTTCGCTCTCGCCGTCCAGGGCATTGGCGGTGCAGGCAATGATGGGGGTGTGGCGCTTCCCGGTACTGGCTTCAATCTCGCGGATTTGGCGGGTCAATTCGTAACCATCCATTTCGGGCATATTGCAATCCGTGATCACCATTGCGTAGCGGCCAGATTTCCATTTCTCCAAGGCATCAGCGCCGTGCACGGCGCTTTCGGCCGCATATCCCAACGCTTGCACTTGGCGCAACAGTACGGCGCGGTTGGTGGGGTGGTCATCAGCCAATAAAACCAGGGTACCCTCTGCCTCGGCCTGCGCAATGCTGGGCGCGGCGCGGCGCATGCTCGTTGTGGTGCAGAGCCAATCGCGGTTCCCCTCCACATCACGGTTGGGCAAGTCTTTGGGATCGGCGGTCGGCAACCACAGCGTCAGGAACATGGTCGTTCCTTTGCCAAGCTCACTTTGCATTTCGACCGATCCACCCATCAGGTCCGCGAGGCGGCGGCAGATCGTAAGTCCAAGTCCAGTACCTCCCACTCTTGGCGCGTTCTTGTTGTCGGCCTGGCTGAAGGGCTGAAAAAGGCGCTTTTGATTTTCTTCCGATATGCCAATGCCGTTGTCCACCACCGAGAACCGCACGCGTTCAGCCACGTCGGTCTGATCAATCAGCTCGGCTTTGACCTCGACCACCCCTTGCGATGTGAATTTGAGGGCATTGCTGACGAAGTTGTTGAGGATCTGGCGCAGCCGGGTGGGATCTACCAGAACGGCGGGACTGATGCGGGGATCCACCTTGCGTTTGATCAGCAAGCCCAAGCTGCTGGCGTTTCCGGAATAGATGTTGTGCACATCCTCGACCACGTCCTCGATAGACACCACCTCGGGTCGTACTTCCAGCTTGCCGGCCTCGATTTTGGAAAAATCCAATACGTCGTCAATGATGCGCAGCAAGGACTTGCTGGACATGCGCACAATGGACAACGCGGTGTACTGCTGGGCGTCGAGTCGGGTCAGGCTCAACAACTCCAGCATACCGAGCACACCGTTCATGGGTGTACGGATTTCATGGCTCATGGTGGCAAGAAAGGTGCTCTTGGCGCGACTGGCTGAATCTGCAGCCTCTTTGGCTTCTTGCAGCGCGAGCTCCAGCCTTTTCTTGCCGGTGATGTCGGCTACATACACGTTCATGACGATGCTGCCATCCTCTTCCCGGTGCAGCGATGCCTCATGGTGTAGCCATTTGTCTGTGCTGTTGCCCTGCTTGATCCGGTAGTCGTGCCGAAACGACGACAGATTTTTTTTGGCCTCGTCGAAACTTGCAAGAAAGTCGGCCTTGTCACGGTCGTCAATGGCGCCCATGATTTCATCCCACTTCAGGGCAGTGTCTGAGCCATGGCTGGACGCCAAGCCATGGACGCTACGCAGATTGGCACTCAAGAATGTGATTTCTGCCTCGTCTATCGGTGATTGCCTCAGTTGGTACATTGCGCCTGGCAGGCTATCGGCCATTGCCCGCAGTTTGCTCTCAGTGCGTGCCCGCGCCATTGCCTGCCAAGAAAAGCCCAGGTACCCGGGAATCAAAACAAGCACGCCTATCAGAGTGGTGCCTATCAGTACATACAACGATACCTTTTGGAGGCGCTGCGTATTCGCATGGCGCAAACGCAGCAGGCCCAGTTCCTCAAGACGCAACTCTTCGGTAATTTCAAAGATGCGTTTTGTCGTTTGTTTGCCGATATCGGACACCGCGAGCGTCTCGTCCTCTGCCTGACCTTGACTGCGCCTCTGGGCAGCAGTGTCACGCATGATGGCAAAGCGCTGGACGATCATTTCCTCAAGCATAGGCATTCTCATTTGCTGTGTGGGACTGTCTGCTGTGAGCTGCTTGAGGCGTTGGGCAGCATCGTTTGTTTTTGTGATCGCGTGATCGCGCTCGGTCAAAAAGGTCTCACTGCCCGACAGGAGGTAACCGCGCTGGGCAGACTCCGCAGCGCTGACGGCGCCATTGATTTCAGCAACCGCCTGCAGCGCCTGTTGGGTATGGCTCACCCATTCGGAGGACTCGATCTGGTTATTACCTGCCTTAAACAGCGTAGCACCCATGACAAGCATCATCAGCATGGCCAGCGTAAAGCCCAAGTGGGCCACATACCGTTTGACAGGCACCATCATGCAGACTCCGAACGTGGATCGTAGAACCCATATTAGCCTGAACTGACCACTAACGGTTAACTGTTCTTGCCTGGGCCAAGCTCCCGGGACCTCTCACTAATGTCGCTCCACCAAATTGACCGATCCCGGCCCATCGCCTACAGTGCGCACAGGCAATTCGGGCTAAACCGGCCCTTGCCCCACAAAACTGCAATCCGGCCTTAGCAAAGAACATAAAACATGAGCAAACTGTCCCTACTCGACCTTGGTTTTTTTATCGCTGAGACCGAGGCCAGCCCCAAACACGTAGCCGGATTGCTGATTTTCAAACGCCCACCCAAGTCCACCCCCGCATTTGCCAAGAATTTGTTCAAAGAGTACCTGGCCGCCAGTGACGTCAAACCGCCGTTCAACCGGGTGATCCAGTTCACGATGGGCTCCTGGCCGTTCTGGCAGCCGGTCGAGAAACTGGACATGTCGCAACACGTGTTCTTCCACACCATGCCAAAGGGCAGTAATGACCGCAGCGCCCTGTACGCCTTTGTGTCGCGGCTGCATACACCCATGCTGGACCGCAGCCGCCCGCTCTGGGAGGTGCATGTGATCGACGGTCTGCCAGACGGCAAGTTCGCGCTGTACCAGAAGATGCACCATGCCTATGCCGATGGCGTGACCATGGCGCGCTGGACGGCAGAGTGTTATTCCAACTCCCCCACCGACATGGACCAGGTCCCGGTGTGGACACAAAAACACGGTGGCCACGGGGGCAACCGCAGTGCCAGGGCCAAGCAGGAGCTGCTGCAGATGACCTGGAAAGAGGTCACTGGCAACACCCGGCGCTTTCTGGGCATTGGCCGTCTGGCCGCCATGCTGCTGTTGGAAAGCATCAAACTGACCAAAAACGCCATCGCCCTGCCCTTTGTATCCAGCGCCAAGACACCATTGACGGGCCAGGTCACTTCGGGCCGCCAATTTGCCACCGCAGGAGTATCCATGGAGCGGGTCAATGCCATCCGCGCTCGCACACGCTCCACGCTAAACCACATCGCGCTGACCTGTCTGGACGGTGCACTACGGCGCTACCTGCAGGACCAGGGTGTGGAGTTGCGTCGCCCCATCATCATCCAGATGCCAGTCAATCTTCGCAAAGAGGGGGAGAAAACGGCGGGCAACAAGATCGGCATCATCCAAGTGGAGTTGTCTGCCCCCACCGATGATCCTTACGTGCGCTTGCGCAATATCGGCTACAGCCTGCGCAATGTGCGCACCATGGTCGACAGCGTGGCGCCTGAGGCGATTGAGTCCTACACCATCATCACCGGCCTGGTGGCCCAAATCGCCGAGACCCTGAAGCTTAGCAACAAGATGCCGCCCATGGGCAACACCCTGGTGTCCAACGTGCCCGGCCCCAAGGAGCACCTGTACATCAAGGGCGCGCGCATGGAAGAGATGCACCCCATCAGCACGCTGCCTCCCAGCAATTTGCTGAACATCACGCTGTTCAGTTATGCCGGAGATTTGTTCTTTGGGCTGATTGCGACCGACGAGTTGCCCAACCTGGAGCGCCTGGGTGTGTATGTGGAAGAAGCCTTTGCTGAGCTGGAGGCCTCGGTGCGCGATGCGCATATTTGAAGCAGACGCTGCAATGCTATACATTCAATAGCGATATCGCCATATTTCACGGGGGCTACAGCCTGTTTTTGCATTGAAGCATCGACAAAATGCCGCAACAAACCCAATTTGGAAATATTGGGCGGAATTTTTGCCTACAACGCCCTGCCGCCCAGGATCCTAGCCAGCAGCCACGCACCAGGGCGCGGCATCATGCGCCAAAGCCATCCACAGCGCCCAACCTGAGCTGGCACCCAGTGCGGCGCCCGCCAGGCGCACGCCCCACTGCCCGCTGCCCGGATTTGCGGGCGAGCCGCGCAAACGCAGCCAAAGCATAGGCCCCAAAAACATGGTGACGCTGGTGCCCAGCGCAAACAGTGCCATGACCAGTGCGCCATCGCCCACACTACCGGCCAGCGCAGCCACCATCAGCGCCGAATACAACAAACCGCAGGGCAACAAGGCCCACAGGCTGCCAAGCACCAATGGCGCGCCCCCGCCCCCGGCTCCTGCGAAGGATCTGGCTCGCGCCCAGACCTTTCGCGCGCCGCTCTCCAACCACACCGGTTGGCGGGCCTGCACCAACAGCACCATACCCAGCACGAAGGCTGCCACATGGAACAGGGACCACACAGGACGCAACGCAGCCGACTGCACAGTCAACCACCCCAAGCCCTGCAATGAGGCGGCCGCCAGACCACCGAGAACGGAATAACCCACCACGCGCCCTAGTTGGAACAACAACAGCGCCGATTGCCTGCGCGGGCCTGCGGCCTGGCCAATACCCGCACAAGCCGCACCACACATGGCCACGCAGTGCGGTCCACCCACCACCCCCATCAGCAAAGCCGTTAGCGCCAGAGAAGTCTGCATGCGGCGATTGTCCTAGATGATCTTGGAGAAGCGGGCGCGTGTGCGATCCAACTGCAGGTAGCGGTCAAACACCATGGCCACCGCACGCACGAAAAACCAGCCCAAGGGCGTGACCTCGATGCCGGATGCATCGACGCGGACCAAGCCCTGCTCGGCCAACGGCTGCAGCGCCTCCAGCTCTTTGGCGAAGTAGCTGCGAAATTCCAGCAGGTGCGCTGCTTCAACAGCTTCAAACTCTAGCTGCCCTTGGCACATCAGCGCCATAATGACGGCGCGGCGCACCAGGTCGTCCCGCGTCAGCGCCAGGCCGCGCACGATAGGGAAGCGCCCCTGGTCCAGGTAGTCGCAATACTCTTCCATGGTCTTGGCGTTCTGGCTGTAGGTTGCGCCCATGCGGCCAATGGCCGACACGCCAAGCCCAATCAGATCACAATCGGGTTGGGTGCTGTAGCCCTGGAAGTTGCGGTGCAAACGTCCCTGCCGCTTGGCCACGGCCAGCGCATCGTCCGGCAGCGCAAAGTGGTCCATGCCCACATACACATACCCCGCCTTGCGAAAGGCCTCTAGCGAGCGCGACAACATGGACACTTTGGCGGCCCCACTGGGCAGCTCCACGATGGCGATACGCCGCTGCGGCTTGAAGCGCTCAGGCAGGTGAGCATAGGCATACAAGGCAATCCGGTCCGGGCGGAGTTCATTGATCTGGGCCAGGGTGCGGTCAAAAGACTCGGGGCTTTGGCGCGGCAGGCCGTAGATCAGGTCCACATTGATGGACTCAAAACCCCGCCTCCGTGCGGCCTCCACCAGCGCAAACACTTGCTCGGCGGGCTGCACGCGGTGCACGGCTTTCTGTACTGCAGGGTCAAAATCCTGCACGCCAAAACTCAGGCGGTTGAAGCCCAATTCGGCCAGGGTGTCCAGCCGCGCTGCGTCCACGGTGCGGGGATCTACCTCGATGGAAT
>JAYSZJ010000124.1:0-54360 GCA_043738115.1 Rhodoferax sp.
AGATCAGACCCGGCGCAGGTTGACGCCGAAACCATGCCATCTTCAGTGCGTCCGTGACCAAGCTGCTTTGCATGTGCGCCTGCATGCTCCAACCCACTACCTGACGGCTGAATAGGTCAATAACAGCCGCCAGGTACAACCACCCCTCGTCGGTGGCGATATATGTGATGTCGCCCGTCCAAACCTGATTGGGTGCAGTCGGGGTGAAGTTGCGCTGCACCAGATCAGGAGCTACGGGCAGATGGTGCTTGCTGTCCGTGGTGACGACAAACTTTCGTTTGCACCGGGCGCTGATACCGTGGTTCTTCATCAGACGACGTACCCGCTCCTTGCCCACGCGATAACCCCGTGCCACCAGTTCCTTCCACATCTTGGGCCAGCCGTATTCACCTTTGACCTTTGCATGGATAGAACGAATGTGCGCCAGTAGGGCTTCGTCGCTCATGCGCCTATTCGCTCCTGGCTTGGTGGGCTTGTTCAGCTTCTTGCGCCGCCAGTGTTCAAAGTAGCCACTGGCACTGACGTCCAATACGTCGCACTCCAAGGAGATGGGCCACTTTGCCTTGTTGCTGGCAATCCAGGCGTACTTCACAGCGATTCCCGAGCAAAGTACGCCGTGGCTTTTTTTAGGATATCGCGCTCCATCTTCACCCGTGCCAGCTCAGCCCTCAATCGGGCCAATTCCATTTGCTCAGGGTTCACAGGTTTATCGCCCGCTCCTTTGAGTTCTCCCTTAGCGCCTAGCCTGACCCAGTTCTCTAAACTTGCTTTGGGAATGCCCAGTATCTTGGCCGTGACGGAAGCTGCCTGTCCACCTTTGACCAGCCTGACGGCCTCCAGCTTGAATTCCAGCGTGTACTTCGCCCGTCGTTTCGTTTCACTCATTTCGTTCTCCTTGAACTGATTTTTAACCATCAGCTAAGCAGTACGTTTTTCGGGGGCAAGGTCAGTTCGGTGTCTGAATCTCAGGCTTTGCGACATGATTTACCAGCCTGTCCAGACGTCGGTTAATAGCTTGACGAATTCGGTCAAGCATAAGCCACCCTTTGAGCATGCAAGCTATCAGAGCCCATGAACCCCGCGAGAACCGATCGAGTACCGATAGTCTGCTGGTGTGAAGCCCTCGCACGGAATGTGCCGTCAATCGAAGAGTTCAAGGTTGTAGCCATTGCAAGAAAGGGTATGAACAGCGTTCCGGAATTCCGCGATGATAGAACAATTACTACATTCAGTCGCTGCTTTACGGGGCTTAGAATCTCCCGTTCAAACGGCACGGTTCCTCGTGCGTTCAATCTGGGAAGTACTATGTTTAAGTGGTTAAGTGCAAAGAACGCCGAGACATTTGGCTCGGAACTGGCAAGACTGGTTCAAGAATTTGTGCCCAATGACCCCCAACTGAATGATGCGAAGCGCCAGTCCAAGACCAACTATGCCAAGGAGCGGATGCTAAAACGCATACGCCAGTTCAAGCAGCAAGAAATTCTGAACTTTTACAAGACCGCCAAGTTGCTCAACGCTTTCAAATGGGATTTAAAGGACGCAGGGTACGACCCGAAATTGACAGACGGTTTGGCCTCGTGGATTCTGATTACGCTTCGCACCCAGTAGTAGCAAGACGATGCTAGACCGCCTTCGTCTGATCCTGCAGCGCCGACTCGATACGCTGACTGGGCTTAGCGCACCACAGCCCGCACCGGTTTCTGACCCTGAAGGCGCGGAACGCCTGCGTAAACAGGGAAACGCCTTGCTGGCTGAAGAAAAACTGGATGAAGCCGAAGCATGCTTTAGGGAAGCACTGGTTCACGGCCTGGACGACACCCAGTCGCTGGTATGCCTGGGCTATGTGCTGAAGGAACAAGGCAGACTGGCTGAAGCCCGGATCACGCTGAAGCGGGCGGTAAACCCGTCCAATACGGATCCAAAGGCGTTCGAAGCGCACTACCTGTTGGGCGAAATCAGCGAAGAGCAGGGTGATATTGAAGAAGCTAAAAGATACTTCAAATCGACCCTGGATCTAAAGCCGGATTTCACACGAGCATGCGCCGATTTGGTCCGTCTACTGCGCAATTCGGGGCAACACGAAACTGTACGGCCTCTGCTGGTTCAGATCGTCAATCGTTGTCCAGACTGCCGCGACTACCGAATGTGGCTGGCGGAAGTCTGTGCAGATGTGATTGACTATGAAGCAACCGTTGAGCATCTGGCTGCAGTCATACGATTGGGTGGAGGAAATGTCCGGATCAACATCACGATGGGGGCAGCGCTGTGCCGCCTGGACCGCATAGATGAGGCCAACCACCATTTTGATCAGGCTGCGGAAGCGGACCCAACGGTCGCCTACGAAATCTGCTACCACCAAGGGTATTTTCACTCCCGAGTCGGCAACTCGACCGAAGCGGTTGCCCTGCTCGAGAGAGCGATAGAGCTGAATCCCACGTATTTGCCGGCTCACCAAATGCTGCTGTTCAACCTGTGCTTTGCCCAACCGCAAGTTCCCGGTCGGTACAAGGAAGCAGTTTTGCGCTTCAACCATACAGTAAGACCGGTAAAACCGTTGGAGACCAGTCCTGCTATTGACGCCGGCAAACCGATTCTTCGCGTGGGTTTCTCCTGCGGAGAGTTCAGAAACCACCCGGTCCACTTCTTTCTGATCGGGGTGCTTGAGCATATCGACCGCTCCAGATTTCAATTGTTCGCCTATTCCAATAACGAAGTCGATGACGACATGACGCAGTCGTTCAAAGACAAAATGGATGGGTGGCATAACATTCGCGAGTTGACAGATGACGCGGCCGCGGAGCTGATTCGATCGCATCAGATTGATGTGCTCATCGACCTGTGTGGGCACTCCGGAGAAGCCAGACTTCCTGTGTTCGCCAGACGCCCGGCTCCCGTCCAGGCTACTTGGCTAGGCTACTTTGCCAGCACGGGTTTGGATGAAATGGACTTTATCATTGCCGACCCCACATCCGTTCCGCAAGACGCAACCGAGTGGTTTAGCGAGGCCATCATCCGCATGCCGGCAACGCGCTTGTGTATGACACCGCCGAAGCCCTCACGCAAGATTTTGATCTCCCCCCCCCCCTGTGTCGCAAAAGGCTACGTCACTTTCGGTTCATTTCAACAGGCAGCCAAAATCACGCCCAAGGTTCTTGAGACTTGGTCTCAGGTAATGGCGCAAGTACCCAATTCACGGCTGCGAATCCAGTCCTCTGCCTTTGGTTCGGCTGCAGTTTGCGAGCGTATGGCCAATGGCATGCGAGCGGTCGCAATCGATCTGACCCGCGTGGAAATGCTAGGATCCCAAGTGTTGGAGGACTACCTGGAGGCCCACAACGAAGTGGACATATTGATTGACACATTCCCCTACACAGGAGGCACTACTACCGCCTTTGCGCTGTGGATGGGAGTTCCCGTTCTGTCCATGTTGGGCAACACCATGCTGTCGCGCCAAGGCGCGACAATGCTGGGTTGCGTTGGTTTGTCGGATTGGTTCGCACATGATGAGATGGGCTATGTGGACAAAGCCGTGAAATTCTCCGCTGATGTGCAATACTTAGCACGGCTTAGATCAAGCTTGAGGGAAGCGGCGGAAAAGTCGCCGTTGTTTGATACAAAAAGATTCACAGGGGACTTTGAGGGCCTGCTGGTGAAAATGTGTGCCCAGCAGCAACGGGCTACAACCTTATAAATCAGTTTTCTACAAGTAGCATTTGACCAAGCTGCCATTCTTAACCTATGAAACTTATTGCCAAATGGTTGCTCAGCGCAGCCTCCCTCCTGGCCGTGGCCTACCTGTACAGCGGTGTGCAGATCCAGAGCTACTCTGCTGCCCTGATTGCCGCCTTGGTCATTGGACTGTTGAACTCCGTGCTGCGGCCTATTCTGGTCATTCTGACCCTGCCGGTGACGGTGGTCACACTGGGCCTGTTCCTGTTTGTCATAAACGCCTTGATGTTCTGGGCCGCGGCCAGCCTGCTGACGGGCTTTAACGTGAGCGGCTTCGCGGGCGCACTGATCGGCTCGCTCATCTACTCGGTGCTGGTCATCGTCATTGACTCAGCGCTCCAGCGCCTGTTCCCTAACCGTTGATTCCACTTGCCGGGTGCGGGTGTCGACGATGGACGCCTCGAAGTGGTCCGTTCCGGCGCCTCCCTTGCGGGCCCATTCCTGCGCGGTCTTGAAGCGACTCAGCGCAGCGGGGTAGTCCAGTTGGGCGACATTGACTTCCGCCTGCGCGCGGATGGAACTGAGTGTGCGGCCTTCGGCGGCATAGGTACTGGAGAGTAATTGCCAGGCCTGGGCATCACGCGGGTGGTCGGCGACCCAGGTTTGTAATTGTTGCGTCGTGGCAGCCAGGCCGCTAGCAGGGCCTTTACCCGGGGCCGACGCTACCGTCGTTGATCCCGCCATGCCCTGTTGCAATTCGGCCTGTGCAGTCAGGAACAGCTCCGCGCGGGTGCTTTTGCCCTGGAGTTTGGCATCGCTTTGCAGCAGGGCCAATGCGGCGGCGCCGTCAGCCTGGGCCAGCCTGAGTTCCACACCCAGCAGGCGGGCCAGGCGCGCTGCCACCGGATCTTTGCGCACACTGTCCGACAGGCGGGTCCATTGGGCCTGCGCGTCTTTGTAGTCGCGTAGCTTGATGGCGGCCAGCGTGGCGCCGTAGAGCGATGCCGCCTGCTGCGCCGCTGTCGCCTTGGCCAGGTGGGCGGCATCCGCCTCCACCGCCCAGGTGCGCAGTGCATCTACCGTGTAGTTGGACAACACCCGCGCCCGCGCGGCCATCATGGCGTGGTCGGTTTCTTGCACGTTCTTGCGGGCCGTGGCGGGTGCAGCATTTGCGGCATCCGGCAGCTCGATGCGCGACTGCATATCGGCCATACGTTCTGTACTCAAGGGGTGGCTGCGCAGGTAGGGGAAATTGCCCGAATCGTTCAGGCGCGAGGCCTGCTGCAGCTTGCCGAACATGGTCACAAAACCCTGCTGCGCAAACCCCGCCTGGGTGGATATGGCAAAACCGACCCGGTCGGCCTCACGCTCCATATCGCGCGAGAAATTGAGCTGGGCTTGCGCACCGGCGGCCTGGCTGCCCGCCAGCACAGCATTGGCCGCCCCTGGGCTCTTGCTAGCGGCCAGCACACCAAGGATCATGGCGCCCAACATCCACGGCGCCAGCTGGCTCTGGCGCTCCATCATGCGGGAAATATGGCGTTGGGTAACGTGGCTCAATTCGTGGGCCATCACCG
The DNA here is from genome assembly GCA_043738115.1 of Rhodoferax sp. Taxonomy (GTDB): domain Bacteria; phylum Pseudomonadota; class Gammaproteobacteria; order Burkholderiales; family Burkholderiaceae_C; genus Allorhodoferax. The sequence goes on from JAYSZJ010000124.1 coordinate 5,247, forward strand.
AGGCCAGTTCATCCCGGCTGGTCACGATACCCACCAGGCCCAAGTGCAGGCCGAAATACGCGCCTGGCAGTGCAAAGGCGTTGACCGAGCGGTCGCGGCCCAGCAGGATTTCCCAGGCATAGGCCTCGTCCTGCTCGGGCGGCAACTCGCCACGTTGGCGGGCCGCCGCCAGCAGGGGCTGCCAAATGCCTTGCACATATTCCATCAACACCGCATCGTCCACATAGTCCGGGTCGCGGTAGAGCTGGCGCGCAATGCTGTCGCCCAGGCGGCGCTCTACATTGGGGGTCATGTCGGTGCCGTCGCCTAGGTTGGGCAGTGTCCCGCTTGTGGCCGTGGTGCCAGTGGCAGCGGTCTGGGCATGGACCTGGGGCGCAGCTGAGAACGCTACAACACTAATAGCAATCTGTATAACAATGGCGGGGGCTAGAAGGGTAATTTTCTTAAGGTGTTTGGTCAAAATGGGTCCAAAGGCATGGTGGCCACGACGGCGGCGGTCACGGGGTCCAGAAATGCCGTCCAAAAAGTGGTGCGTGACACCAGTGGCAGGTACACCACGTCTTGCGGTTTGCGCCCGGCGGCGGCCAGCACGCGGTCAATCTCCGCAGCGCGATCCGCGAACCGCACCTTTAGTGCGCTCACGGGCCGTGCCTCTGCAAGGACTTGGGGTATCCCTGCGGCATACGACTGCCAGAGGTCTGGGCGGGAGCCCAAGGATGCACCTTGCACTGCTGCCATGGTCGCTTCCATGCTTTCGTTGTTATCGCGAAACGGACGCAAGGACAGCATGGTCGGGCCGGTCAGCGGCAATGCCTCCACGTCCGCAGGTGTCTTAACCAATAGTTCCGGCGGCACCTCAATCGCATGCACCACCCGAAACCGGTCAATTTCAAAAACCATATGCACCGGGCGCGCCACACTGACGGTCCAAAGGCCGTAACACAGGGCCGCAAGCTGCATCAACCCCACCAAGGCCAAATCGACGCGCAGTAGATGCCAGGGTTTGGCGCGGTTGAAGATGACGAGGGTAATCAGTGGCCCCATGACCACGTCGACACTCACGACCAGTAAGAACAGCTCCCGACCGCCAGACATTTCACGGTAGGGGTAGGGATACCAAATGCCAAAAACCAGCAAAGCTGCCAGCAGAGCAATGGCCAGACTCAGACTCAAGTGGATGGCGCTTGCCTTCAAACGGTCGCGCCAGAAAGCAGATGTGATCGGCAACATATGGATAGGATGCTCCAGATTTGTTGAAGTAAACGTCGACTGACATGTAGCTCAGGTAAAGTTCACCCATGTCCAAGCTTACGCATTTTGACACCGAGGGCCAAGCCCATATGGTGGACGTTGCCGCCAAAATCAATACCCACCGCATTGCCATCGCAAGTGGGCGCATCGAGATGCTACCGGCGACCCTGGCTCTGATTGCGTCCGGCAACGCCAAGAAGGGCGACGTGCTGGGCATTGCACGCATTGCCGGCATCCAAGGCGCCAAGAAAACCAGCGAGCTGATTCCGCTATGCCACCCGATTGCCCTGACGCGTGTGGCCATCGCATTCGCCGTAGTTGCAGCCAGCGATTCGCAGTCAGCGTACGTGCAATGCCAGGCCACCGCAGAGACCGTCGGCCCAACGGGCGTCGAAATGGAAGCACTGACAGCGGTACAAGTCGCGTTACTCACCATCTACGACATGTGCAAGGCTGTAGACCGTGGAATGACCATTGGCGGCGTGCGTCTGATGGAGAAACACGGTGGCAAATCAGGGAGTTTCGTGGCGGGCTGAATCGGCAATCCACTTTGCGTGGGCTTCTGGAAATGCGACCCTGTAGCGCACCAGATAAAAGCCAGCTTCTTCATCGCGACCCAGCATGACGGCGCTTGCGATAAGTTTTTCGACAACCCGCGGTTCCGGCGAAAAGTGCAGCAACTGCCGCGCCAGATCAAACACGTACGCGGCATTGTCTGGCGTGAGTTCCATCGTGGTGAGCTCTGCAAACTGCACCTGACTCTTGAAGAGCGATGCGCCGCGAAGTTTATCCAGCGTGTTGTCCCGGTAAGCACTAGCCCGTTCGGCCGGGAGCAGGTACAGCTGGTTAACGCGCCAATAGTCCCACGCCGTGCAGCCGCATATTGCTATTAAAATAGTAGCTATTGACGCAATCCATACGGGGGCTAGAGGCCGAAATTGCACAATGCTCTGCGCTGACCCCGTTACCTCGCCGGGGGTGCGCCACAGCAACCATACAGACAACGCCGTAGCGATCTGAAACGGTCCGTACCACAGCGGATACTCCAGCAGGCTGTGCAAGCCGATGAGTGCCAGCACTGCCCACGCCATTTGCCGCGTTGGGTTCGCCTCGCGCCAGGGTTTGGCCCGCAACATCATCCACAGCACGACGATGCTAGCCGTTATTGCAACCGGCAAGCCCAGCTCCACCGCCAGATGCAGGGGCAGGTTGTGCGCGTTGTCCAGAATTTCGCAAAACCGTGCGCCGGGATACAAGGTGATGAAGTGCGCGTAGTCCAACTCGCCCCAGCCCCAGCCAAACCAGGGCTTTTGCGCAATGAGATACAACACGTTGGACCAGAGGGTCGAGCGCCCCATGCAAGCCACATCACCGACCCGCAACCGAGCCCAAGCGCCACTGGTCATAGGATCCAACCCGGCCAGCAATGGCAGCCCCACAATTGCAACCAAATAGGCCAGCGCAGCAACCATCAACACGCGCCGCAGAGCCCACTGGCGGTTGCCCCCCCAGTAGGCAGCGAACACAGTGAACAGTACCCACTGCAACAAGCCCGTTCGCGACGACGAAGCGACACTGCCCAACGCCAGGACGGTGGCCGCTACGCAAGCCAACCGCCAGGACATTCCCTGCGCCACCCACCAGGCCAGGGCCGCCATACCAACAGCCATAAGTGTGGCGAACTGGTTGCGTTGGCGCAGATTGCCATACGCCTCACCTAACCCAGTTTCACTGACCCACGGCGCCATGCCGGCACTGGCTCCGAAATACTGCATCAAACCTATGATGGCGCTGACCAAGGCCGCCACCACCCAAGCGCCGGCAACGGCGCGGACCCAACCCCGCATGCCATCGCCATGTACCGGGCCAATTGTGGTCACTGATCCGACCCCTAACATAGCCCCTAAGCAGGCCATCGAGAACAGCCAGGGAACTACGGCAGGCGTCGGCCCAAACGTAAATGGGTTAAGCCAAGGTAAGGTAAGCAAGAATAGGACAATGCGCGGAGCCACGAGACGATGTGCCGCCTTCGTTGAGTGAGCGAGAAAATTGGGCGAATACATCGCTAATCTGTCTTCCGGATTGTGTAAGAAGGCTGGATTCTCGCGCGACAAACGAGAAATCTCCTTGGGGTCGACGAAGAACCCATGAAATTATGACAAAGTCACCAACATGGTCACTACCGCATCCAATATTCCTGCTTTTTCCCTCAGAGTCTGGCGATCCGTGGTCATCGCGCTCGTCGGGGCGGTGACTTTCTACATCAGTCTGGTTCAGTTAAGCGGCGCAGACTTCTGGTTGCAAGTCAAGATTGGCGACATCATTGCCAACACCAGCCGCATTCCTGACAGACTGGAATTCACATTTACCGAAATTGCCGACCAACACTTCAATGCCCATGAGTGGCTATCGTCGGTTGTGTTTTACGAAATGCTGCGGGTCTGCGGCGAGCATGGAATGGCATTGTGGACTGCAAGTCTGGGCAGTTTGTTCTTTTTGTTACTGACGCGATTGTCGTGGCAGCACACACCAAGCAATCTTCCTTTGGCCATGTTATGCGGCCTCGCTGGCTTGATTGCCGAAAACTACCGGCATGTTCTTCGCCCAGAACTGTTGACGCTTATATTGATGGCCCTCTATTGGACACTTTTGGAGGGCTACGCGCAGAAGCCGCGACGTTGGCACCCAGTGGCTATGGCGCTGCTGGTTGTAATTTGGGCCAATTCGCACGGCTCTTTTGTGCTTGCTGTGTTCTTAGCGGGAATGTACAGCTTCGGCTATGCAGTTGATTCCTACCGCGAGACCCACTCATTGCGTTCGACCGTGCGCGGACCCGCACTCCGGTTTGTAGTACTGACTCTTATCGTCGCCATTGGCAGCTTGGTTACGCCGCATGGCATGGAACTTCTACGATTTGTATTCCAATTCGGCGGTGAAAATGATATCCATCAGTACATTGGGGAGTGGATGCCCACCTTCAGTGCCCGTGCGCGCGAATTTCGCGGCTTCTGGATTGCTCTCATTGCCTGGCTGTTTATCTTCGCAAGTTTGCTAACCGCCCGCAAGTCACTTCGTTGCGTCGACTGGTTGATTTTCGCTTTCTTTACGATATTGGCGGCGAAGGCGATCCGTTTTCCGGTCTACCTTAGCTTTTTGTTGGCTTTGTACCTCCCGCTTGGACTTAGGCGCTGGGCGCGAATATTCAATCAACCCATTCACGCATACCGTCTCTTGGGAGCGCTAGCTATTTTCACGCTGGCGGCCAGCATTACATTTGGAAATGCCGCTGGCGCGCGCCCCTTCCTGGATGTCACCAATACAAAGTTCACCAATCGAATGGTTGCAACTTTGAAAGAGCCTGTATACCAAGGCAACGTTTTGAATACCATGGAGTTAGGTGCAGAGTTGATCTACCTGTCGTACCCTCGCCTGCGTCCGGCGATAGATTGCCGCCTCGATTCATACGGACGCGACTACTACTTGTACATGGACCGACTGCTCTACGACCAACGCCAGTTTGATGAATTCATTGCTCGGTATGATGTGCGATACCTCTTGTTGAGTGCCGATGTTTTTAAGGATTTTGTGCACTCCGCAATGTGGGCTTCTGGTCGTTGGAAAGTCATTCTGGTCGATAGGAAGGCGGCTTTTGTTGAGCGTGCGGACTATCGGTGATGTCCAAGAATAGACTTTCATGTCTGCAGCTGAAACATTGGGATGCGATATAAGAATCACAGCGGCTTGCGGAAAGCAACATCGTATAGGCCCTCAGGTTCAAAGCAAAAATAGGCCATGGGCCAGCATTCCCTTGCCGCAAATTCGCACACAGCCCCATGCACGCCGAACGCCCCAAGGCCCGCAATGACAACGCGGGCAAAGTCATTAAAGACAAGGTATCCGCCAGGCTTGACCTTGGCAATCGCTACGTCAATGTCGGCCTTAACGCCTTTATAGCTGTGATCGCCGTCAATATAGATCCAGTCGAAACTATTGTCAGGAAGGGTGGCCATGACATCCGCTGAGCATCCCTGATGAAGCGTGACACCTGCATGGGTGCGGACATCGTCGCGCAATAATCCAAAACTAATGTCAATCAAGTGTAGGGCTGAGGGTGTGCAGACATCAAGAATATGGCGGGCAAAATTCCCGTGTTGCGTCCCAACCTCACACGCTATGCCTCCAGCGGGGAGATATTCAAGCAACATATTCCGATCGCAGAGGAAACGACAATCCTGAATAACTTTAAACGGCAAGTGCGCGGACGGCGGCGGGGGCGGGGTAAGTATTAAACGCAAGCCGCGTATCACACGGAGTCCGCGCTCAGGTATGAGGGCCCGCAACAGAGTTTTCAACTTGGAAATGAGTTTCAAGATCATAGAGTTGAGGTCTACATGGTTTTTCAAATCGGGCGAGGCGTGGTGATCGATTTTTTGCGCGTTGCAAAAGTTTTACGTTTCCCTGAATTCGTGATCTCAAACTTCCCAGGGATAGGCGATCCAGCATCACGGGGCTAAGTATGGCATGGGCTGTGACTGCCATTACGTCCCAAAATGGCACCAAATATAGGCAAAAGACGTTTCACTAGGGGAGTGCTGTCAGTGGTAGGAGCGAATGGATCAGGTATTTCCCCGCAATAGCTTTAACATCGGGCGTGTACCAATCCGCCATGTGATCAAGAATGGAAAGATGGGGGCCAATTGTCTGCTGATCGCAAGAAGATACTGATCGCATCCACCAACTCGGATTGGGCGGGTGCGCCCATTCACGTCCTGACACTCGTCATGGTATTGCAGACCAGCTTTGATGTGTTCATTGTCTTTGGCGAGGACGGTCCCGTTCGGCAAGCATTGCTCGCAAAGGGGGTTCCGAGCACGGTCTTGCCCACACTCCGGAGCAGCATCAACCCGGTGCGTGATGTGCGCTGCCTGGTGGCCTTCATGAAAATCGTTCGGTCGGAGCGCCCTGACCTGCTGCATGCCCACAGCAGCAAGGCCGGCATGATCGCCCGTCTGTCCGCCTATGCTCTGCGGTTACCGTGCCTGTATACGGTTCACGGCTGGGGGTTTGGCGCAGGCCGTACGCGACTTCAGAGCGCAGTGGTGTACTGGGTAGAGAAGGTTTTTTCGCACATCCCGGGTACAGCCTATATATTTGTCTCCAACGCGGATCGATGCGTTGGGGTCAAGCGGCTGGGGCTCCACCCGGATCGGTGCCTGACCATTCACAACGGCATGCCTGATCACGGTTGCCACGCGAAGGTGGAGAGTAGTTCAACGGTCATCATGGCTGCACGCGTTTGCCACCAAAAAGACCATGATCTGTTGCTGAAGTCGGTTGAAGCGTGCCGAGCGCCATTCAAACTGGTCCTGGTTGGCGAGGGAACCGACACACCCGGTTTTCGCGACCGCGTGCTCGCGGGTGCACCAGGCAAGCGCGCACAAATTGACTGCCTGGGCCTAAGTAGCAGGGTGCCGCAACTGCTGGCGCAGGCCGGGATATTTGTGCTGTGCTCCCGTTACGAAGGTCTTCCGTTATCAATCATTGAAGCGATGTGCGCCGGTTTGCCCATTGTTGCCACCGATGTCGGTGGCAACTGCGAGCTGGTTGAGGATGGTGTGAACGGATTTTTGGTGCCAGCGGGCCATTTGACAGCCTTATCCAATAGACTAGACCAGTTGCAAAATGACGTGCCGCTGAGGGTCCGAATGGGAAAAGCCAGTCGAGAGCGCTACCTTGCAAACTTTAGTGACGAGCAAATGGCAGCCGCAGTAGCATCTCGATATCTTGCAATGCTTGGTACAGTGTGACGTATCGTCTTTTAGCCATGCATACCGCCCGTACCCAAACGCCACCGCGAACCGATCGCGGCACGTTGGCCTCGTCCACCGCGCACCGGCAAAGCGCACAGCTTGGCTGGTCTTTTGCCGGTAGTATCACACTGGCTCTGAGCTACGCCATTGCCTTGGGGTTGATGCGGCTCGGCTGGGCGACGCCGCAGTTTGCACAGACGGTACTGTGGTGCGCATTACCGTACTTGCTTTGCGCCCACTGGCTTTATCGCAGTGCAAGCCTACCTGCCGCCGAGCGCACCAGCATGCTACTAGTGACAACGGTGACGCCCTTCCTGCTGCTAATGTTGGGGTTTGCCTTGCTCCAGCAGCCCTATTCGCGCGGCGCTGTATTGCTTGTCTACGTCCTCTCCATCTCTTGGTTTGTACTGGGTGACCGGCTGCGCAAACACAGCCATGTTCAGCACCTGGTTTGCCTAGATCCCGGTATTGCCGAGCGGCTAAATGCCTGGTGCGGTAGCGGTGGATTGGGCAACCATGACATTGAACTGCACCCATTGCCGACAAATGCAGCAGATGCCGTTGATCTTATGGCCTTTGACGGTATTGTTCTGGATCGCCGCGTTGCGGCCAGCACCGAACGGAGCCATATGCTTGGCCAGCTCAAACTCAACCACATGCGCCTATATAGCGTGGAAGTTGTTGCCGAACTGCTAAGTGGCCGCAAGATGTTGCCCCGCGAACAGGATGAACTCTGGGAACTCGATGGCAACCCAGCCTATGACGTGGCCAAGCGGGCAATGGATGTACTGATGGTTCTGGCTACCGCACCCCTATTGATTGGGGTTTGTGCGATGGTGGGCTTGGCCGTGCGACTCACCTCCCCGGGACCTGCGCTTTTCTCCCAGATGCGAGTCGGGCGAAATGGGCGTCCATTCCGGCTCTGGAAATTTCGCAGCATGCGCCACCAAGCCCTTGATGCACCAGCCAGTTTCGCAAGGGCCAATGATGAGCGCATCACACCTGTAGGCCGTTTTATCCGGCGTTGGCGTCTAGATGAGCTACCTCAGCTCTATAACGTATTGTTGGGCAACATGAGCCTGATAGGCCCACGCCCAGAACAATTGGCGTTTGTAGAGGCCTTTGCCACCCGAATTCCGGCCTATACCTACCGCCACCTGGTACGCCCGGGCCTGACCGGGTGGGCCCAAATGCAGCAAGGCTACGCAGACAGCGAAGAAGGCGCGGCAATCAAGCTCAGCTACGACCTGTATTACGTAGCGCATTACTCGATGGCACTGGACTTGCTGATTTTCTACAAGACCGCTCGCATTGTGCTAAGCGGGTTTGGGGCGCGGTAAACGCCCTCCGTCCGTCACTATGAAGATTCACTTTGTGCATTTCGGTAATGCGTACTTACCCGAGCTGCAGGCCTACGTCACGTTTGTGCAATCTGCGGGACATCAAGCGCAGGTTCATCGAAGCTTGAGCACGCTGCCAACTGAGGTCGCCGTGCTGTGGTGTATGTGCGGGCAAGTCAGCGCGAAGCTGGCGCAACGCTACCCTGCGGCTGTTCATATTCACGAGTACGCCTCGGCGTCGGTGCCACCGATGGCTTGGCTCAAGGATCAGGTCAAGCGCTGGCGCCAACCGGTACCGAACTACCGCATTTACCAGAATGCCTGGGTGCACCAGCGCATGGGGTTTGATGATGAAGTGCCGTTTGAGTATCGCGACATGGGTGTCGCACCCTATTTTTATGACGCCCCCATTCCCGCAACCACACCTGAATTTGACTTCGTGTACTTGGGCGAGATGCGCCGCTTGCGGCGTTTCATTGGGGTATTTGATTCGCTTGCGTCACTGGGGCGAAGCGTGCTGTTGGTCGGACAAATGCCGGACGACCTCAGCCAACTCTTTCAGCACCACAACAACTTGACCGTCCTCGGCCATGTACCGCACGTCGATGTGCCCAGCCAGTTGCGACGAGCCCGCTTTGGTCTAAATCTGGTGCCCACACAGCTACCCTACAGCCAACAGACTTCGACCAAGCTGATCGAATATTGCGCAGCCGGTCTGCGCGTCGTTTCCACAGACTATTCTTGGGTGCGTGAATTTGAACGGCAATATGGTGCGCGATTTGCGTACATCCCAAGCCCAGGGAATGCCGCCACTCATCGTGATTTATTTGGTCCGAAACTCGACCAACAACCATTGCTAGTACCCAATGTGCGTGCACTCGAGTGGCCTCGCGTTCTAACTGGTCTTCATATTTGGCTACGGCTTGGCATCACGCGCGAATCTGAGCATTGATACTGTCCATAGCAGCTGCCAGCACGTGTGTCTTCTGGGAAAACTGGGCACTTCAACTACTGGGAGCAGGATCTCTTTGGCGATTGGATCTCACAGTCGCAAGGTATTTCAAACCAAATGGCAACAAACCAGCCATAAACAGAATGAGTTGAACGGAAGATATTATTCCAATATACATCGATTCCAGCGCATATTTCCTGCAATCACTGCGATTTCCGATAAGCGCACTCTGGTATGCGTAGTTCAAAATGGATCGGGAATAATAATTTCGAATCTTGTTTTTCTCTGATTCTGACAGATTTTCATCGCACAATGCCGCGTTGTATATTCTGCGCGTTGCGGCAGGAATCAATGGATTGACTCTGCCCGCAATTTGGGTAACTCCAGCACCTAGTCGATACGAACCCATTGATTCATCTATATGATAAATATCACCCAGCTTAGCTTGTGCAACATGTATCTCAATATCAACTGAATCTTTGGTCATGCCATCACAAAATGCAAGTTCATTGATGAACATTTTTGACGAGTGCGCAAAAAAAGGCAATTGTTGGTACAGGTCAATTAAAGAAACCACTCCGCCACGGTGCCTTTGAAAACTATTCTTGATCAGATCAGAATTCTTGTCGATAATCTTCATATCATGCGTGCAAACATTGCAGCCCGTATATTTCTCCAATATATCAAATTGGCGCTGCAATTTGCCTGGACCCATGCAGTCATCTCCATCGATATGGGCTATGTATTTGCCTGTTGCCGCCTTGTAAACGGAAACCAAATTCGCATTTCCACCTATGTTTTCTTTATGAAAGATGGGTATGATTTTCTCAGGGAATTTTTCATAGAACTCGCGAACAATATTCGAGGTTCCGTCCGTAGAGAAATCATCCCCGACAATCACCTCAAAATCAAAATTCGTTACCTGATCCAAAATACTTTGCAAACATTGTCGAATGTAGTTTTCTTGGTTGAAAGTAATCACACATACAGAAACTCTCGGTTTTAATGTAACTGGCTTCATCATTCAACCTCGCTGGTCAGAGTGTGTAATCCAGCTATTGATCAGCCCTTTGGCAAAAGAAGACCCGCTAGCAGCAATCGCTATCAGCATTGAACCCAACAGTACAAGACCCAGCGCAATGAACGCCCGCTCCAGCGGCCATCGCAACAAGCCATGCACTAATGCAGCAGCGACGATCGTCGGCGCGGCAATTGCTCCTATATCACGCACCAGCCACCGACAATGCAAATCATTCACAAACCGTCCATGCACAATAGGAATCCAGGTCACGAAATACATTATGTTCGCCATCACCCATGCCCAGCCGGCGCCAATCACTCCATATTGCGTGGTCGCCCAAATCAACAGGGGAATGAGCAAAATCACAAACCACGCATTACCGATTAGATGTAGTTTCAGATCACCCTTGGCAAACTGCAGATAGTATGGGAAAGCTCCCAAAGCCAAAATACCATTGCCTATCGCGTAAAGTCTAAGTATGGGGGCTGCTTGGCGGGCAATGTCGGCATGTCCGGTCCAGGCCCATAGTACTTGCTCCGAAAAGAAGGCCAGTATGGCCGCAACCGGGATGGCAATGATTGCCACCATTTGTGTAGCATTACGGTAAAGACAAATCAGTCCAGCTTGATCACCTTCGGCCACCAACTTTGTCAAGCGGGGCAAAACGGCTCCGCTAATAGGCCCAGTAATGACCATCACGCCACTGGCCACGAGCACGGCCAGCGTGAAGTTGGCGTAGTCGGCCAGGGGCAGCAGTGTGGACAACACCAATTTGTCGGTTTGCGTCACCAACACCCATACCGAGCCAGTAAATGCGAGGCCCAGAGAAAACCTCAGCACCCGTTGTAACGGGGCCCATTGCCAACGGATGCGCTGCCCAGTCGCCAACTTGGGCAACAGGTGGTAGGTTTGGAACACTAGCACCACTAACTCCACGACCGCCAGCGCCAACTGGTAGCTGAAAAACTGAGTTGGACTGGCTCCCACATAGACAAAGAATGGTACGACCAGCACAAAGCGAGCGGTCGAAATGATAATATTGAAAACGCTCAACCACACCATGCGCTCAAACCCGGCAATAACTCCGCGGTAAAGACCACAAACCCAGCGCAACCCCACGACGGCGGACATAAGCACGATGGCACGTTCAACTTCAAACAAGGGGAGCTGCTGCACTTTGAGCCAATTGGTTGATATAGCGCTAGCGCCTGCCATCATGGCTATGGTGCCCAGCAATGCCATGCCAATGAAAATACCCTCCAATGCTCGCAACAATTGTCGCAAGCTCGATGCTTCGGACGCACCACCGTTAAAGCGTGCCGTCGCACGTGCCATGGTCGGTGTCAAGCCCATATCTGCCAATTGAAACCACGCCTGCAACATGGCGAAAAAACCTACCAATCCGTAGGCTTCGTTGCCCATGTAGCCTATGAACAGAGGCACCATTAGGATACCGATCAGCGTCACATAGAGTTGGCTAACGTAGTTGGCGAGGATGTTTTTCTTGAGTGACATCTATGCGGCGCGACTCATTTCACAGCGCCCCGTTCACACAACAAGAAAATGCTGGAACACAGATCTGGATATTGATGCCCCAGCTTATAGCAACCGTCTAGATACTCTTTGGAGATAATGTCTGTTTGCAATAAACGATCCCATTGAAAATTTGCCAGCGCCTTGAAGAAAATGCCTGATCTATAAACTACCTTCAAACCGGCAGCTACTGCGTCACGCTCCAGCGTGTCCAAGGCGTAAGTACACCGGTGACCATGTTTTGCCTCGGCTGAAGTGACTGCTGCATTATGCGAAATCAATCCCATCTTGACCGCAATTTGTCTGGATGGGGCATTGGCATTTGGACAAACCAAGAAGAACCGCCCACCGTCGGCCAGCCACTCATCATTGACACGCTTCAACACCAAGACGGGATCATCCAAATGCTCTAGCACATGGGTCAGCACGATGTTGTCGTAGCGCTGAGGCAGTTCAACCTCCTCAAACAGCGCGTTGATGAACTTCACCTTGTCACCCAGCGCTGCCTTAGCTTCTGCGATAGCGACGTCCGAAGCTTCGACACAGGTGATGTCGGTAAAGTATGGCAAGAATCGCTGGGTGAAGTTGCCCATATAGCTACCGAGTTCTAGAAGGCTGCCATTTTTGAAGTATGGCTCGAACGACTTGAGCATATAAGGATGCAGTACATCGAAATCAAAGCTGTACGCGTATTTCTCGTTCTCGGCCTGCTTTGCGTCATTGAGTTCATCGTTGTAGTTTCTTAGCGTCACTGTTTACTCCTATTGCTAGTCAGGTTTCATTCAGTACTGCAAGGCCGAAGCCTGTTCGCCCAAATTCATTGCCGTTGTAGAGCATGTACACCCTTCCGTCCAGAGTAAAGGTGTGTGGATAGCATTGCATCTGCGCATCCCAACCTTCAGTAGATACGTCGATCCCGGCTCGGTCGTCGTCGCGCATCCAGTTAACCATGTCGTGTGACCAAGCATAGCCAAGGCGGTACGCACAATTGCTCTGCAGCCTGAATCCATGCGCCTGCCGATAGCAAAAATACATGTGGTACGTGCCGTGGCGCTCGAACACGGTGGGCAATGCTTGACATTCATCGGCGTTCAACTTGTCGATCACTATCTGCCTGCCCTCACGGGTCCAATTGACTCCGTCGCACGAGGTGGCGTGTGCAATCTTGTACACCCGGTCAGGTGGTTCGGATTCGGTAAACTTTTTCCACCGCAGACCGAAGATGTACCACATGTGAAATAACCCGCCATGCGATGCCACGAAAGCATCGCCAATCAAAAAAGGTTCGTGCAGCGAGGCCGACAACACCGGGCCAGTGCCAAATTTTTCAAACGTCAGCCCATCGTTGTGGCTAATCGCTAGGCCAATGGACGCATCTGCTGAGACAGACACCTTCCTATTCCATCCAGTTGTATAAGCAAGCACTCGGTTCCCGTCTCTCAACACATTCACAGGAAATATCCCGTGCTCATCGAAACAGCCGAGTCCGCCGAGTTCGATGACAGTGTCTTTGGAAACGGCAAGGACGTCTTTAAGATTTCGATCGAAGTCGACAAAGGCAACATAGCTTAGGTACTTTCCGACGCTATCCCGTACCCGGGTCGAGAAATACACCCGGACACGGTCTTCCAAAACCAATGTCTGCGGTGACTGCGCAAATTCCACGCAACGGTTTGGCAGTACGTGCTGCGTCGGGTCAAATATCTTTCCGAGCTTTACCCACTTCATATGTCATGCCAGTCACTCGGACTCATCAGTTGCGCCAGTCCTATTCCCTCGCGCCCCATGCCGTTGCCCTGATAGAGCATGTAAGTCTCACCGTCCAACATGAACACATGCGGGTAATTAACCATTTCAGCATCCCATCCGGTGAGGGAAACATCCATTCCAACCACCTCGTCGCAACGGTCCCAATGCAGCATGTCCTTGGACGATGCATATCCGATCCGGTAACCACCTTCCTTGTCCTTGTAGTTGTGGCTGTATCGGTAAGAAAAAAACATATGGTATTTGCCGTCGCGGTAAAGCACGTCCGCACAGGCTTGGCATTCGTGCCCACCTAACTTGTCTGGGATCAGGTCCTCGCCGTGCTTCACCCAGTCGATGCCGTTGGCGGAAGTTGCCATACGTATCTTGTAGATTGGCTCGGGTTTACCTTCGCTGCGTAGCCATTCCTTCCCGGACACGTACCACAGATACCACCTTTCACCAAATTTCCGGATACGTGGACTGCCTATCAAATATGGCTCATCCGGACTGTAGGAAAGTACGGGTCCTTCGCCCAGTCGGGTAAACGTATCACCATTGTCACGGCTCACTGCTACACCGATGGCCCCGTTGAAGGGAACCGACTCGCAGCGGGTCCAGCCTGCGTAATACACGCGCACTTCATCCCCTTCGCGTATCACCGAGATCGGCGTCGTGCCAAACTCGTCGAAGGTGCCATAGGTTCCCAGGCTCAGGATAGGCTCGTTACATACTTGTAGCAACCTTAATGGATTCTTTCTGTCTACATCGATGTAGGTCAAAAAACTTCGGTATTGCCCGTCGGCTGTCGGCGCGGGCCGTGAGGTGAAATACACCCGGACGCGCGTCGCATAGATCAATACCGAGGGCGATTGCGCGAACTCTTTCATCCAGCTTTCTTGCTGCAAGTCTCTAGGGTCAAATAACTTGCCCAACTTTTTCCACTTAAACATTCCCGCCCCTGCTAGCGCAGCAAGCATTCAATAGCGTCAACATCGAACACAGAGATGCCGAATTTCCGCTTGACTGCTCGCCTGTCGAACCAATAGTTGTCGATGAAGATGGCCTCCGCCGGATTAATGAAATCGCATTTGTCCTGGGCATCATTCACCTGAACTATGCGCTCAAACAGATGCTCTGAAATACCGCAATCGCGCAAGGTATCGGCCAAGTTGTAGCGATGCTTGGTCAGTAGCACGACCGAGATGTTGCGATTGCGACACTGGTACAAAAAGGCCATAGCCTGTTCGTGCACATGCTTTCCGACGACCAGTGTCTCGTCGAAATCGATGTAAACCCGCTTGAAGGTCAGGTCTGACTTGAAGCGGTTGTGCAGGCTTCGATCCAACTGCACGGTGTATTGATTCTGCAATATCTCAACGGGCATTCCCATCGCATTGAATAAGCTGAGCAAGGCGAAGTTCACCCCAGTATGGCGATATAGCCCCATCGTGCTCGACTGGCGAGGCGCGAATTCCATAAGTTTGAATTTACCTTGAGTATCCCGCTTTACCTGAAAAAACCAGGCGCCGTTCAGCGACACTGTGTCATTGATGGACCGCGCGATCTGCCCGATCTCTTCGGTCACCTCTAGTGCGGTGGACCGGAAAGAGATGCCCATCTGTATCCTTTCACGGGTTCGCGACCCAATGAACAGCAGCTTCCCGTTGAAATCGGTAAAACAGTCGACACTCAACTCGGCACCCGGCAAGAATTCAGTGACCAGCAACTCAGGGCATTTCCCCAGATGAAACGTTAGGTCTTGGGAATCAGCCGCAATACAAGTGCCTTTACTGCCCTGGCCGTCATCCGGTTTCAAGAACACGGGAAACCGCAAATCGTCCCAAGGGGCGGAAAATAGCTGCGGACAGAAATCATGTGATCCAAACAAATCGTAAGTCAGTCTTTTATAGCGTGCGATGCGGTTCGTTTCGGCACAAGAGCTAAGCACACGCGCTTCGAGTTCGGACTGGTGTTCCGCCAGAAAGCAGCAAACGGTGTCGTGTGTTGGGTAGATGTATTCGATATGCAGCGAGCGCAACAAACGGTTGAAGCGTTCAATGAAATCCGGTCCGTCTACATAAAGGTCATCTTCAACGTAGTGGTCTTCGTCATACACATAAGCGGCGTGGTCGCTCTTTCCAGAAGCCCCGAACACTTCAACGTGGTGGCTGTATTTCAGTGAACTCAGTATCTCCAAGCCGATCTCAGACCCGGCGGGGAAAATCAACACCCGGTGCTTGGCACTAGTGACCATCAATCGTCCGCCAGCGCTAGTTCGGCCAGAATGCCACAGGACAACTCCGGGTAATCGATTCCTGCCAAACACAATGCCCGGATGACGTCCTCACCCAGGTCCAGCGAAATCATCTGAGCGGTAGACAAGGGCTTTAGATAGATGCCTTCAAGTCGCTGGACGCGATAGCCTGCCTGTTCGATGTCTTGTCGTAGTGACTTGACCGTGTAATAGCGCTTGTGACCCAGCAACAAATCATGATCCGACAACTGTTGCATATCAGAAAGCATTCCTGCCAGATGTCCCAGTCTTCGGTTCAGTACTTCAGCGTTAGGAACAGTAATGAACATGCGTCCACCCGGTGCGAGAAGGTGGCGGAAGTGCTTGAGGATCCGCACCGGATCATCAACATGCTCGAGTATGTAGCCGAACATGACCACGTCGAAACGCTCCGGTGTATCAAAGGTTTCGAAAAAAGATTCGGCAATTTCCACTGCGGACTGCGGATAGCGTTCATGAAAATTTGCAATCACGGCTGAAGACGCATCCACCACCACATGGCGCGCGAAATGCCGCCCGAAAACCTCTGCCGTAATCCCATGGCCGAGCCCTAATTCGAGCAGCGAAGCGGCACCCTGCGAGAACTGAACCACTCGCTCAGGGTACCATTTCAGTTGAATCGCGTTGTCAAAATCATAAATGCTCTGGCCTTGGTACGCCTGCACGTGATTGTCAAGTGTGTTTTCCATAGTCAGCCCGCCGGTTGATTGACAAAAGAATGCTCTATTAAATCGTAGTTACTGGTTATGCATGTCTGTACTTGATCCAAGTGATTGAACATCAGCACATCCACGATGGTAAGCCAGGGTACATACGTGGCGTCAAACTGGGTATATTCAAACGGTCTAGAACGGATAAACTTCAAGTCAAAACCTCTGCCTCGGAAACTCTGCGCCGAATACAAGTCCATACCACCTATGGCATTCACATAGGTCGTCGCACCGATCGATGCGCACAGAGCCAATACTTTGTCCTGATTTTTCAGAGCGTGATCGATAGCGACATCCGTTGAGTTTTTGATTTGGGTGGCGATGCCCAAATGCCCGCAGGTTTTGACAATGGAATGCCGTAAAAATTGGAAAAGGTTGACGCTGTCATAGCAAACGATCTGTTCGATCAGAGGGAAGGTCTGCGCGAAATACGGCGCGCGTCGGTAAGATTCTTTAAACCGGTTCAGCAGTTTATTTCGATTGAATTCGGTCGATAACTCACGTTGACAAATATCCAGATAGTCTGCATCCTTCTTCAATGGCAATGTAAACATGGCATCTTTGCCGTTTTGCAACATGCGGTTGCGATTGATCCAACCCTTCTTGGTGTATTTGATGTTGTCATACACGATGAACATGTCAACCGCCGCGATCAGCTGAAAATAGCCAATATAGGGGAGGAAGTAGGGTTGCATGATGGCCAGCTTCATTGGACGTGTCTCAAAGGAGAGTACAGCATGGCGTTCACTTCTGCTGAGACGCAATGAATTGCGTGATTACGTCAACTACCGACAGTTCCAGGTCAGGATAGATCGGGAGACAGAGAACTTGTGATGAGGCTGTAGTCGCCAATGGTAGGTTTGCTCGACTGGCGGACGGCAAACCGCGGTACATGGGAAATTCGGTGATCAGTGGGTAAAAATAGCGCCGCGGGTTGATCCCGTTCTCCTTAAGTTTTTGGTTGAGCTCGTCACGGCTCATCGAATAATCTGCATCCACCAAAATAGGGAAATAGGAGTAGTTGGCAGTCTTTTCTCCCGTATCGTGAAGACAATGGATGCCCTTCACGCCCTTTAAGCGATCTCGATACATGGTGTCGATTGCCTTGCGGCGAGCAATTGCCTGATCGATATATTTCAACTGCAACAGCCCTAACGCAGCGTTGAATTCACTCATCTTGCCGTTGATGCCAGTTGCCACCACGTTGATTTCACCCACGTGCCCGAAGTTTTTTAGTTGATCAATGCGAATCTTGGTTTTGGCGTCTGAACAGATGATGGCGCCCCCTTCAAATGTATTGAACACTTTGGTGGCGTGAAAGCTCAGCACCGACAAATCGCCATAGTTCAGCACGCTGCCGCTTGTATCCTTCACGCCAAAGGCGTGGGCTGCGTCATAGATCACCCGCAAGTTGTAGCTATCTGCAATCTCTTGGATCGCCTCCACATCGCATGGGTGGCCATAGCAGTGCACCGGCAAGATTGCCGTAGTGTGCGGGGTTATGGCGGCCTCGATCTTGGCCGGGTCAAGGTTCAAGGTATTGGGGTCCACATCCACAAATACCGGTTTGATCCCGTTCCACAGCAATGCGTGGGCCGTTGCAACGAACGAATAAGGCGTGGTTATGACCTCACCAGTAATGCGCAACGCCTGCAACGCAGTGATAAGTGCGATGGTAGCGTTAGTAAACAGCGACAAGTGCTTGACGCCCAGATAGTTACACAACTCCTGTTCAAGTTGATGGTGGTACGGGCCGCAATTGGTCAAAACCTTGCTGCCCCAGATTTGTTCCAGGTAGGGGATGAACTCATCCAGCGGGGGCAAAAACGGTTGCGTGACGTAGATAGGATTTGCCATGATGCTAGGGGGCTATCGATCAGTTGGTTTGCTGCTTGCAAAACCTAAGTATGTAGGAGGTCGGCTTTGCGATTCTTTTATCTCTTTGGTTAGCTAACATCAGGGTAGTTCCAACTCTAGCAATTGAGGAAATTTTTCATTTGCCATAGCGGTCCATACTGCAGCAATTTTTTGGTACGCAATCGGGTCTTGTTGTGCCTTCATGACACGCAACTGGCGAAGTGCTTCTGTCCGGTTGTCGTTCAGTGCTAACGAAAGAGCATACCGATTTTGTGTAGCGATCATGGGAAAGTGCAATGCAACTACGCGGGCCAACTCAATTTCCTCATCCGACATACCGGGTCTGGGCACGATGCGGGCACCGTGCAACAAGGCGTCCAGTTGGGTAAATAGATGAACTCTTGGTCTTTGATAGTCCGCTTTCGTTTTGCCAATCCCCACGGCCTCAAAGCGCACGACGCGAAAATCTTCTTCAATCCTTAAATACTCGGGAACCGACCAAGCTGCCGCGGCCGTTACTACTAACAGGCTCGCCGTCAATGACCTTACGCCGAGTTGCAGCACTGGTCTGACCGCCCTCATCCCTTCCAGCACCCCAATGGAAAGCATGATTGGCACCAAAAAATAAGCATATGCAAACGGAAATTCAACCAATGAGTGTGTTGCCACCGGGATAACCACTGCAATGCAGTACCAAGGCTCTAATTGTTGTGAAGTTCGAAGCCTTCGCCACAGCCAAGCACCAACCAACAACACCAACATCAACGTCGCAGGTATTCCAATGCCAAGTGCGAAGTCCAACAAGATATTGTGGGAATAAGTATAAAGTTCACTTTTCGGGTAGGCATCTAGAACGGCATTATGTGCAGTAGACACCTGACCAAAACCCCAACCGAACCATGGCCTCAGCATAACCGCATGTAACAATTGAGGCCAAACAATCCAGCGGTTATAAGCAACGGTATTGGCAGTAGCAGTTGCAGTTGCAGGGACGCCAGGTTGATAGACCTCTGTTAGCAACTTGGGCCACTCCCAGAACATGAAGGTAAACGCTAGTACGCACAGTACTACGAACCATGGGTTTATTCGGGAGTTGGTAGCTTTGCGCTTTGCAAACCACCATATATTCAACATGCAAAAGCCCAGCACCCCAGCGCGCGATTCGGTGATAGCCAATGCGGTCAACAACACCCCTATAAGGATGGAAGTCAACATAGCGCTGAATTTGCCCCTTTCGAACAAATACACAGCACTCGCTATGCCCATCAACAACAACGTGGCCAGTTGGTTGGATTGCCCCAGATTGGCTCCAGATCGTCGAGAATATGCGGAACGGTGTATCCATTCAATCGATGCCCAGACCTCGAAGGTTTGTGCAAATGCAATGATGGCTGAGCACATTGCCCCGATGACAAGTATGCTAGCTAGCACGCGGGCGTCGTACGATCCTTCACGTGCACTTGTAAACCCCACCGCTATGCAGGCTACACAGAGCAAAAAATACGCGACGTAAACAAAGACATCGCCCCCAAAAACGATCAGTCCAGCACCCCACTGAATACACAGGATCGCCGCTAGGACGCACAGTGGCGCGGCGGATAGAGGAATGGCAAGTACACCAGTTGAGGGCCGCTTGACAGTACGATAGACAATCTGCCACAACACAACCAAAACCGCAAAAAAGGCCAAAAGTTCGCTGTGCCAACTTACCCACGGGAATATGTGCATGGGCTGGAGCCAACTCACCAACAGCAAAATTAGGCCGGGCAGTAGCTTCATGTGTCAAATAGAAGTCAAAATAAAAAAGCGCCCCAGTCAGGGCGCTTTTCAATACAAAACCGAACGGTTTAGTTTCCGCGGCAAGAACCTGGCAGGAACTTGGGTGCGATGGTTGTGCCGTCTGCAGGCAGACCACAACGCCATTTGCCGATAGTTGCGCCCACAGAAGTGCTAGTCAAGGCCGACAAGACGCCGCCAACCGATTGCAGTGGCACCAGCGACAAGATACCGTTAGGCGCAGGAGTCGCTTGTGTACCGTTGTTGATATTGCGACTGGTCACCATGATAGAACCTTCGGGTGTCGTACGGACTTCCGAAACATACAGCGTGGGGTTCACAGTGGAGCCATACGCTTCGCAACCCCAATTGTCAGCTGCCGGCAATTGGCTAGCGGCTGTCTGCACGGTTTCTGTAATAGAAGTACGGCAACCCGATGCTGCCAATATGACTTCCGAGTTTTTTGCCCGGATGGTGTAGTCTTGATAAGCAGGCAGGGCCACCGCCGCCAAAATACCGATGATCGCGACGACGATCATCAGTTCGATCAGGGTAAAACCCTTTTGCAGAGAGCGCTTCATATAAAAACTCCTAAATTGAAAAGCTGGAGCAAACATCTCAGCAGATTTCATGCCAGTGAACATTCGCTGAAAAAATGGCGAATCAGCAGCGCTTCAGCACTTTAAGCCGACAGTATTGACGAACTTGGCCTTGCAGGCAGGCTTGAAACGACATTTTTGTCATGTGCAACGCTATTTAATACACACCTGCCGAACCATCTTCAGGTCGGTCAGCCCCATCATGACTTTTTCCATGCCATCCATCTTCAAGGTACGCATCCCGCCCTCGACGGCAGAGGCGAACAGTTCCGCAACCCGGGCACGCTCCTGGATCAGTTTCTTGACGCCATCGTCCGCCACCAGCAACTCATGCAAGCCAATGCGTCCTTTGTATCCCGTCTTGTTGCACTTGTCACAACCCACCGCTTTGTACAGTTTGACCTTGCCGTCTTCTCCGTAAGTCTTGAGCCAGCTGTCTTCAAGCTTCTTGCGCTCCCCCTCCAGGTCAGCCTTCCATGCCTTGGAGTGGCGCAACTCCTCCGCATACTCCGTCAGGAATAGCCTGAACTCGTCTGCGTCGGGCACATAAGCAACCTTGCAATCGCACAACTTCTTGGCCAGCCGTTGCGCCAGGATGCCCAACAAGGCGTCCGCAAAGTTGAAAGGGTCCATGCCCATGTCCATCAAGCGCGTAATGGATTCAGGTGCCGAGTTGGTGTGCAGGGTGGAAAAAACCAGGTGGCCCGTCAATGAAGCTTCCACCCCCATGGATACCGTTTCCTTGTCGCGGGACTCACCGACCATGATGATGTCTGGGTCGGCCCGCAGAAAAGCGCGCATGATCAGGGCGAAGTCAATGCCCGCCTTTTTGTTGATCTGGACCTGGCGCAGACCTTTCTGGGTAATTTCAACCGGGTCCTCGGCGGTCCAGATTTTGGTGTCCGGCGTATTGAGGAACTTGAGGATGGAGTGCAGGGTGGTGGTCTTGCCGGACCCGGTTGGGCCACAAACGTAGAACAGGCCATAGGGCTTGCTGACCGTCGCCTCCAGGCGTTCCTTGTTGTGGGGGGTTAGCCCCAGCTTATCCATAGGAATCGGTTCGCCAGCCGCCAGAATCCGCATCACCACGTCTTCAACGCCGCCTGCGGAGGGGATGGTGGCCACGCGCAGTTCGATATCCAGCGGGCCGTATTTTTTGAACTTGATCTTGCCGTCTTGTGGCTTGCGGCGTTCGGATATGTCCAAGTCACACATGATCTTCAGGCGCGTGACCATGGCCGAACGGAAATGGGCCGGGACCTCCACATAAGGAACCAGGCTACCGTCAATACGGAAGCGGATACCGGTTTTGAACTTACCCGGCATGGGCTCGATGTGGATGTCAGACACCTTCTGGTTGTAGGCATCAATGATGACTTTGTTGACAAACTTGACCAGCTCGTTGTCTGCTGCTGCAGACTCCAGCGAGTCGTCGTTGGAGCCGTCGTCTATCGGTCCGCCATCCATGTCGGCCAGTAACTGGTCGATGGTGCTGGTGTCTGCCACCACGCCGAAAAGCTGGCCCAGGGTTTCCTGGAACTCCGTCTGGGTGGTGACCCGGTAAGCAAATTTGGTGATGCGGGGGAACACCTGTGGGACTACACGTGAGCCACGCACCGCCTCAGGGTCCATACACATGATGACCAGCCCCTCGGGCGACTCTTCCAGCGGAATCCAACCCTGCTCCTCAATAAACTCGCGCTTCAACGAGCCGTGCAACATTTCAGAGCGGATGCGCCCGGTGTTGAATGCCTCATAGGGGACACCAAAAAATTTCGCGAGTGAAGGACCTATCTGCTGGGGCCGAACCTTGTATTGGGCCATCAGCAAATGCTCAACGGATTTACCCTCGGAGCGTGCATCCGAAATGCATTGGCTCAGCTCTTCATCCGTCAGCAAACCATCGGATACCAGAGAATCGTATTTGGTGGCCTTTTTGGGCGGTGCGACGGTCGCCCCATTGGCGCGTTGCCGAATGGCCGTTGCCAGTGTTTTGCACAGTTCAGAGACGCCATCCACCTCTAGGTCACCAAACGGCTCGTCGCTCTTGTTGTTGATGACCTGCAACACGCCATGCAGGGTTTTGCCCTCCAAAATGGGTGCCACCAACATTTGCTTCGTGCGGTAGCCGGAACGCTTGTCCACCACCTTCAGAAAGGTGAGAGAAGGGTGAATCTGTTTGAGCGCTTCATCGTCGTACACATCTGGCAAATTCAGCGATGTGCGGCTGAAGGCCACATACCCGGCAATACTTTGCGGTGAGATGGGCAACTTCAGGTCGCTGCTGCTGTTGAGCCCGGTCTTGATCTTGGAAACAATTGCCGTCTGGTCCTCATTAACCGAATACAGGGTCAAGCGGTCGGCATTGAGCAGTTTGCAAATGTCTTGGCTGGCCTCCAGCATGATTTGCTCGAGGTTTTCCGTATCATGGATGCGTGCAGTAACATGGTGCAGTTGTCGGTAAAAGAGGGCCTCAAAGGTCATGCCGCGCTTTTGCGACGGCTGCTTCTGCGATTCAAAGAATGCCTGCTCTGCCGCTTTGTCCGAGGCGCCCGGTGTCAATACCGCGCTCATAGGTCAAACTCCTGGCCGGCATGCATTCTGCGGATGTCGTGTGTCACATTGGGCCCAAAGGGTTGGGTTTGGTCAAACCGTTGAATTTCGGCCATGATGAGTTCGGTCTCTGCGGGTTTGGTGTGGGTTATGTAAATAGGGTAGTTTTTACCCTTGGCGATGCAGTCCAGTTCATTGGCCAGCACCGTAGGCGACAGGTGCAAGCTGCGCCGCGCGAGGTCTTTTTCGCGGTTGCTGAAAGCCGTCTCTATCACGAGCATGGCAACATTCAACTGGTTCACACGGTCCCAAAAGGCTTGGTTGCGCTCCGTATCGCCGCTAAAGACCCAGCAGCCGTGGCCTGCCGTAATCGCAAATCCAGCTGCAGGCACTGTATGCACTGCAGGCAGCACCTCAATGTATTTGTCTGACAGTTGAATTGTCTGGCCCACTTTGATTTCGTGAAAACTGATAAACGGCGCCTCAGGGGTAGGGATACAGGAAAAGTCGGGCCAAATGACGTTGTTAAATATATGAGCGCGCAAAGCCTGGATCGTTCCCGCCAAGGCGTGGACTTTTAACGGTGCCTTGCGTTGGGCCGCAATTGCATCCACCATCAGCGGTAAGGCTGCAACGTGGTCGAGGTGGGAGTGTGTCAACAACACGTGGTCAATGCAGCGCATTTCATCCAGGGTGAGGTCCCCCACACCCGTCCCTGCGTCAACCAGGATTTCACCATCGATAAGAAATGACGTGGTCCGGCAATCCTTGGCAATGGCACCTGAGCATCCTAGTACACGTACTTTCACAGCGACGCCTCACTTGGTTTCGAAATTGGTTGCACCATCCCATTCAGGGTCGAATGGGAGTAAACGCATCGAGGCTACCCGTTCCGAGTACATCTGGTAAAGGAATTTTTTGGCATTCATGCGGGTTAAATTGAGCATCAGAACATCCGCTTGGTCCCAGTTTTGCGCCCTGTAGGCCTTGACGAACGAAACCCAGGTCTTGAGTTCGGTGTTGGTAGCGTCGCTCACCTGCGCCGTCGGAGCAAGTGGCCAAAAAATTGCGACGGCCTGTTCCTTGCCCTTGACTCGGACGCGGTCCAATTCTTGCCATGCAAAGTCGGTAGCCTGTTTGCGTGTCGTTTCACTGACCACAATATCGACACCATAAACTTTGGAGAGGCCCTCCAGCCGGGAGCCCAGATTGACCGCATCGCCAATCACGGTATAGGCACGGCGGATGTTGGAGCCCATGTCACCCACACACATACTGCCGGTGTTGAGGCCGATGCCAATACCGATTTCCGGCAACCCTCTTGCCCTGTGGTCAGCGTTGATTCCGCGCACCGCGTTGGCCATTTCCATTGCCGACTTCACCGCAAGATTGGCGTGTTCTGGGGTTTCAACCGGCGCACCCCAGAAGGCCATGACACAGTCGCCCATGTATTTGTCGATGGTGCCCCGGTTGGCCCGAATTAAACTGGTCAGTTCACTAAAAACACCTGTCAACAATTCCTGCAGTTGGGTGGGTTCCATCTGCTCCGACATTTTGGTGAACCCACGCATGTCGCAAAACATCACCGTCAGCTCGCGACTGGTGGCTTTCATGCTGTAGCTGTCCGGGTCCTTGACCATCTCATCGACTAGCTCGGGGGGGACATAGGTTCCAAACAAATGGGCCAACTCACGTTTGGAGCGGCTCTCCACAAAGTAGCCATAGCTCATATTGAGGGCAAAAGCCGTCAGCGTCATGACCAGGGCTGCCGCCAACGGCATCACCAGTCCAAACCCCATGTAGAGCCAGGTATTGATGCCCGTCACGGTAACCAACACGCCAACACTAAGAAGAACCGCCCTCGGTGCAGACAACAGTGGCAGGCCAATAGCCAGCAACAAACCTGCAATGATCAGCACAAAAACGTCATAGCCCATGGCGTAATCTGGCTTGAGCGTGACCTTGTCGTCCAGCCAAGCAGATATCAGATTCGCGTGGGCTTCCACGCCCGGATAAACCTGCCCCACCGGGGTCACGCGCAAGTCCAGCAGACCGGGTGCAGTCGTGCCAACCAGGATGATTTTGTCTTTGAGGGTATCGGCAGGCAGGCGACCGGCCAGCACATCGGCAGCCGACACATAACGAAACGAGCCGCCTTTCACGCCACCAGATCCGCGGTACGGCACCAGGGTCGAGATATGTTTGTCCACCGATATGGAGAGAGAGGATTTGCCTTCTTTGAGCAGAATGCGGTCCAACCCCTGGTAACTGCGGGACAACCATTGCTCGTCCGAAAATCCGGGTACCACTTTGGGCGACCCCGCTAGGCGTCGGAACATCGCCAGCGCCAGCGATTCGTAGAACTGACCTTTGTATTCCGCCAGTAGCGGAAGGGATCGAACGACGCCATCAATGTCAGGGGTGGTGTTGAAATGCCCAGCCACTGGGGCAGCTTTGGCCAATATGTCGATATTGGCACCAAAACCTGACCAGGTATAAGCCTCAACGCTTCTGCCCTTCAGGTCATTCTTGGACATGACGGGTGCCGGCAGAGTGCCTGCGGTACGTCCATCTCCATCGCTGCTGAAGTAGTAACCCAGAACTACAGGTCGTGTTTCCAGCAGTTTGGCAAAAAGAGCGTCGTAGTCCAGCTCAGGTTGCAGCTGTTTAATCCGCTCCGCGAACCCGGCCTGGTCTTTGAATTCGTTGCGAGCCAGATCGTTCAGCCGGCTCAGGCCCGAACTGTCATCTGGCTCAGCAAACACAATATCAAAGCCCAGCAAGGCAATGTGCTGCTGGGTGAAGAGGATATCGACCAAACGGCCAACCTTGTTCCGCCCCCAGGGGAAACGGCCGACCTCTGCCAGACTTTTTTCGTCAATATCGACGATGACGATGCGCTCATCCAACGTGTTAGGCATGGTCGCCCTCAGGCGGGCGTCATAGATAACATCGTCAAGCCGCTGCATGGTGCCCAAAGGCATGATGCCCGTGGCGTGCAACAAAACCAGGACCAGCGGAATCAACGTGACCGCAATCCGCTGCCAATGCTTAGCTATCGTTTTCATGCGCATCACCTTGAAAACTGGCGCGCAATGGACACAGCCAAAAAACTACAAACCGTCAGGTTTGTACGAATTGCATCTGCGTTCCCGCCAACTCGATCAAGTCACCATTTTTCAAGGCTATAGGGTCGGCCTTTATCGGCGAACCGTTCAGCGTTGGGTTACCTGCCCCCTCAACGTGGTGGACCACAAATCCCTGTTGGCGACGGGTGATTGCAGCCACGGCAACCCCCGGCTTGCCAATCGTCGTGACTACTTTGGTTAGCGGTACTTCCCGGCCTGATGCAGCACCCGACAAAACCTTGATCGACGCAGTGAATGCACCCATGCCAATAGAGTCCCCGCCAGACAGCGGTGCCGACGCCGAACGGGGTGCCGCCAGCGGGCTTGCCAGTGGCCGGGCCTTCACGATCATGGTCCTGTCGAAGTTGTCAGCCTCGCCGTCTCCGACAAACTTGATTTTGTACTTACCTATCTCGATGCTGTCGCCATTTTGCAATTGCTGCTTTTTGACGGCCTTGCCATTCAGGTAGGTTCCATTGGTGCTATTGAGGTCTTCCAGTACCACGTCGCCGCCACTCATCTGGAGTACGGCGTGTTCACCACTGACGGCCAAGTTGTCGATGACGATGTCGTTGTACGGTCTGCGACCCAAGGTGGTTTTATCCTTGGTGAGTTGTACTTCTTTGATCACGACCTCATCGATCGAAACGATCATTTTCGGCATGATCGACTCCTTTTTCTGTAATTTGTTTCTGGAAAACGCTGCTGCATCTTACTTCCCCAACCACCGAGCGATCAAACCGCGCTTTTCAGGCGCCTCATGCACTTCAACCAACAGCACCGAAATATTGTCCCGGCCACCATTTTCATTGGCCAGATCAATGAGCAAAGTTGCTTTTTGTTCAGGCAGCAATTCAGACGTCACAATTTTAGCGATCGCTTCGTCGTCGACCATGTCAGACAGGCCGTCCGAACACATCAGGTACAGATCGCCGACCTGAACATGATGCTCATTCACTTCTAACAGGACCGACTCATCAACGCCTAATGCGCGGGTAACCAGATTTTTGATGGACGAGGTAGCAGCCTGCTCGGGCGTGATCAGCCCTGCGTCCATCTGCTCTTGCAACAGCGAGTGGTCCTTGGTGATTTGATCCAGCAACCCGGCGCGCAAGCGGTAACACCGCGAGTCACCGATGTGTCCCAATACCAATTTATCGTCTCTGAAGACACCGACGACCAGCGTAGTACCCATGCCAGCATAGTTCGCGTTCGAATTCGCTGAGTTGAAGATCGAGCGGTTGGCATTGTCAACGCATATCTCCATCGCGCGGCGCACTTCCTTCGCCTTTACGCCGCTGCCTGCTTCGGTAAGCCACCGGCTTAGTTCCGACTTGATAAAGGCTGTCGCCATGCCGCTTGCGATCTCGCCTGCGTTATAGCCACCCATGCCGTCTGCCAAGACCGCCGTAAGCGAGGCCTCGTCGTACACCACCGAATCTTCGTTGTTGTCCCTGGCCCGGCCCGGGTCTGTTTTTGCACAAAAGTGGTAATTCATGGGGTGCTTAATTCGCTTCCCCGGGCTTGTTCACCCGTTGAACGACAGTTTTCTCAAAGTCCACGGCAGACGCGGGAACTGTAGCTGTGAAATCAACCTTGTTGTTATTTCCGCCCGGTCCAGAGGCGTTGAATGCCACTGTTCTCTCGTTTGATGGCTGTGCCGCAGCCCCGTGAGCCACGGGGGCCGGCGGCGTCGCACCCGACATCTGGCTTATTACACTGCGCAAATCCACGGCGAACTGGTCTCCTGTCTGGTAACGTGTTTCCGGTCGCTTGCTTAAGGACAAAGCAACCACGTCGGCCAAGTTTTGGGGCAACTCAGAGCGGATGATGCGAATATCAGGCGCTTCCTCGTTGGCAATTTTGTACATCAACTCGGACATCGAGTCGCCGCGAAATGGTAACACCCCAGCCAGCATCTGAAACAGCATCACACCCAAAGAGTACAGATCCGAACGACCATCGACTTTCTTACCCGCCAGTTGTTCGGGTGACATGAAACTGGGGGTTCCCAAGACCAGGCCTGTCTTGGTCTTACTGGAGTCGGTGATGCGTGCAATGCCGAAGTCCGTCACCTTGACGGTATCGCTCTGGGCCTCGTACATGATGTTGGCCGGCTTGATGTCGCGGTGCACCACGTTTTGCTTGTGCGCATAGGCCAACGCCTCTGCAACCCGCGCCACGATGCTCAACACAACCGGTACTGCCAGCAGGTGTTCGCCCTTGCAGTGGTCAGCCAGATCTTTGCCTTTAAGGAACTCCATCGCGATGTAGGCCAGGTCATGCTCCTCGCCGGCATCAAATATGGTCACGATGTTCTGGTGTTGCAGGCGGCCCGCCGTTTCGGCCTCGCGGAAAAAGCGCTCCCGGGCATCCACCAACTCATCACCGGCGAACTCCTGGCTCAACGCCATGGTCTTGATGGCCACCACACGCCCGATCTTGGGGTCTTTGCCGAGATACACCACTCCCATGGCACCCTTGCCTAATTCCTTCTCAACCTGGTAACGGCCCAGCATAGGTTTTTCTACCGCACCACCCTCCAGCAGCATGGTGCCGCCAGGATGCCCGCCTGCGCCGCCCAGCATGACAGTTTCGGACAGGTTCTTGGCGCGGTTGAGCTTGGCCTTGATGTCCTTGTAACCCTTGTCAAATGCGGCCATGTGTTCGTAAACGGCCTCGGCCTTGTTGAACTGGCGCTTGCGCTCAAAGTCCATGGCGAGGCTGTACAAGTTGCCCATCACCGCCTCGTTCATAGGCACGCGGCGGAAGCGGTCGAATGCCATGTCCAACTGACCCTGGCCTTGCAGCGCAAGACCCATCATGCGGTTGGTCTCGGCTGACTCTTCATCCGCCTGCACCTTGCCAGCTTCGGTGACCAGAAAACGCTTGGTGGTTAATGCCAAATGTCCCAGCACGAGAAGTGTGGCGGGCAACACAACGTCTACCCAAGTGGCAGACACGGACAACAAACCAAACTCTAGTGCCAGCAGCCCGACAAACAGGACCAAGGTGGCAAGGGCGGCTAGCCCAGCGGAAAACCGCGGCAATGCAACGATGATGTAGGCGGCGATCAGCAGGAAGAGACCGGTTTTGGCCCACACACCCCAAACAGGCTGCACGATGAAGTGTTCACTCAGGATGCTCGATGTAATATGTGCGATCGTTTCAGCCGGTGACAACGCTGGGATGCCGGGTACAGGGAACTGGGTTCCAACGCCCACCGCCGTAGCCCCAATGATCACAATCTTGCCAGCATACTTGGAGGCTGGAATTTTGCCTGACAGCACGTCGTAAAACGAGTCCACTGCAAAAGCAGGTCTGCCATCTTTACCCTTGTAAAACTGCGGCCGCATTAACGCAGCCTCGTCCGTATTCACACGCAATTTCCCGATTTGGACGGACTGGCCCGCATTCAAGCGGATATCCGAAACCGACAGGTTCAAACTCTTGGTCGCGCCCAGCAGGGCCATGGAAGGCACAGCTTTTCCATAGAAGTTGACCAACAAGGCTTCCTGTCGTACCGCACCGTCCACGTCCTGAATTTGATTCAAGTGCCCAACACCCGCGGCTACGTTGCCCAAAGAGTCGATAGGCTCTTGTGCTCGCGTGGCTGAGATGGAGAAATTGGTAGGGTCATCCAAAGCGCTTTTGAGCGCAAAATCTGGCAAAGCCGCATCCGGCTTCCCTTGCTGTTCACCCAATGCCAGAAAAGATGGCAACAGCACATTGCCAGCATTCTTGATACTAGTCGTCAATATGGCATCAGTGTCCAATGCTGTTTCAGCCTCCGCAATCAATGCGTTCAACTGCTCATTGGTCGCAGCTGCTTCGGGCGAGGCACCCAAAGCAGCCTTCATTTTGCGAATAAAACCCAGCCCAGGGTCCACCTGTGGCTCGGAGAAGAAAACGGTGTGGACGATCGTTTTCGCCTTGGCCGCCGCCAACTGGTCGATCAGCTTTGCGTGGATGTCACGGGACCAGGGCCAGCGCCCTAGATTGGCAATGCTCTGGTCATCGATGGCGATGACGGCGATACGGTCTGATGGCTGACGGGTGGTACTGGTACTGGCGACATCATAGAAGCGGCGCTCCAGCGTACCGATGAAGTCGGTCGCCGCATGGAGCATGAGGACGGCCACCACAATAGCTACGCCGGCAAACCAATCGGCCCTCCAAAATGCGCCCGATTTTGATGAAGAAGATTTCGCCACGTGCCAGCCCTAATCCTGTATGAAGCCGGTGGGCCACTGCGAGCCACCGACGCTCCCGACCTCTTGATCGAGCCAAGAGGACACGTTAGCAGACGTTTTCTTACCCGTAAAGGGTATTACTCAGGGAATACTGTGGTTTTTTGACAAACGGCGTGTTTCTACGACGACCGGTTTTGGGTCCACCTTCAGCCGGGCGAAGACGCCTTGCGCCTACTCAGCATCCCCAGCAGATAGACCGTCAGGGCGCCCGCAACGCCCAAGCCATAGTTCCAAATGGGGTTTTGCGGTATGTAGGCCACCACTGCAGGGTCGCTGTGTGCCATGGTGCCAGCGATCCACCCCAGCAACATTCCACCCACGGTGATGATGATGGGAAACCGGTCCATGATCTTTAACACCAGTTGGCTACCCCAAATGATGATGGGAATACTGACCAGCAGACCGAAGACAACCAAGCTCAACTGGTGGTTGCCGCCTGCCCCGGTGGCGGCGCCGGCAATGGCGATCACGTTATCGATGCTCATGACCAGGTCTGCAACGATGACGGTCTTGACCGCAGCCCAGAGCTTGTCGCTGCCCTGGATGTTGGAGTGCGCGTCCTCCTCGTCTGGCGCAAGCAGCTTCACCCCAATCCACAACAGCAAGGCCGCGCCCACGAGTTTCAGAAAGGGAATCGCCAGCAAGGTAAGTGCGAACGCGATCAGGATGACACGCAACACAATGGCGCCTGCAGTCCCCCACAAAATGCCCTTGGTCCGCAAGTGCGGTGGTAGTTGCCTACAGGCCAAGGCAATAACAACGGCGTTATCCCCGCCCAGCAGGATGTCGATCATGATGATCTGCCCAACTGCCAGCCAGAATGGTGCGGTGAGAAACTCTTCCACGGTGTACTTCCTGTTGCGCTAATGAGAAAGGCCGGATCGCCCTTGGGGAATCCGGCCTTGCATCTTAACGTGTGAGACTGTCAAGCGACTGTCAGCGCCTTTAGCAGAATTACAGCAGAGCTTTCAGCAACTTTGCCATTTCGGACGGATTGCGTGTCACTGTGAAGCCGCACTCTTCCATCACCGCCAGTTTGGCGTCAGCCGTATCGGCGCCGCCGGAGATCAAAGCACCGGCGTGGCCCATGCGTTTGCCGGGAGGGGCTGTTACGCCAGCGATGAAACCAACGATGGGTTTCTTCATATTAAGCTTGCACCAGCGTGCGGCCTCGGCTTCATCGGGTCCGCCGATTTCGCCGATCATGATGACGGCGTCGGTATCAGGATCGTCATTGAAGGCACGCATCACGTCGATGTGCTTCAAGCCGTTGATGGGGTCGCCACCAATGCCAACCGCGCTGGACTGGCCCAGACCGATTTCAGTCAACTGCGCCACCGCTTCATAAGTCAGCGTGCCGGAGCGGCTGACCACACCAATACGGCCCTTGCGGTGGATGTGACCGGGCATGATGCCGATCTTGATTTCGTCAGGCGTGATCAAACCAGGGCAGTTGGGGCCTAGCAACAAAGTCTTCTTGCCGCCAGCCGCTTCCTTGGCTTTCATGCGGTTGCGCACTTCCAGCATGTCACGCACAGGGATGCCTTCGGTGATACAGATCGCCAGGTCCAGATCGGCCTCAACCGCTTCCCATATAGCAGCCGCAGCGCCTGCGGGTGGCACGTAGATCACGGACACGGTAGCGCCGGTCTCAGATGCAGCTTCCTTGACGGAGGCATAAATTGGGATATTGAAGATGGACTCGCCGGCCTTCTTGGGGTTCACACCCGCTACGAAGCAGTTCTTGCCGTTCGCGTATTCCTGGCACTTTTCGGTGTGGAATTGACCGGTCTTGCCGGTGATACCTTGGGTAATGACCTTGGTGTCTTTGTTGATGAAGATCGACATGATGATTAACCCTTTACCGCTTTAACCGCTGCCTGCGCAGCTTCTGCCATGGTGTCCACCGAGATGATGGGCAGACCGCTTTCGGCCAGCATCTTCTTGCCCAAGTCCTCGTTCGTACCCTTCATGCGCACGACCAGCGGCACATTCAGGTTGGTCGCCTTGCAGGCGGTGATGACGCCAGTGGCGATGGTGTCGCACTTCATGATGCCGCCGAAGATGTTGACCAGAATGGCCTTGACCTTGGGGTTCTTCAACATGATCTTGAAAGCCTCGGTGACCTTCTCGGGGGTGGCTCCGCCGCCTACGTCCAAGAAGTTGGCTGGCTCTGCGCCAAACAACTTGATGGTGTCCATGGTGGCCATGGCCAGGCCAGCGCCGTTCACCAAGCAGCCAATATTACCGTCTAGGCTGATGTAGGCCAGGTCGAACTTGGACGCTTCCACTTCGGCCGGATCTTCTTCGTCCAGATCTCGGTAGGCCACAACTTCGGGGTGGCGGAACAGCGCGTTGGAGTCAAAGTTGAACTTGGCGTCCAGGGCCATCACATTGCCCTTGCTGTCGCGATTCAGCGGATTGATTTCAACCAAAGACGCATCGGTGTCCATGTAGCACTTGTAGAGCTTCTGGAAGATGTCCACGGCCTGCGCGGTGGAGTCAGAAGGCATGCCAATCGCGTCCGCGATCTTCTTGGCCTGCTCGGCACCCAGGCCGGTCAGCGGGTCGATGAACTCAGTGATGATCTTTTCGGGTGTGGCGTGCGCCACTTCCTCGATATCCATGCCGCCTTCGCTGGAAGCGATGAACGCCAGCTTTTGCGTGGCGCGGTCGGTCACAATGGACACGTAATATTCTTGGTTGATGTCAGCGCCGTCTTCGATATAGAGGCGGCGGACCTTTTGACCTACAGGACCAGTTTGGTGCGTTATGAGCTGCATGCCCAGAATGTCACCGGCCAGGCGTTTGACGTCGTCAATGGACTTGGCCACCTTGACGCCACCGCCCTTGCCGCGTCCGCCGGCGTGGATTTGTGCCTTGACGACCCAGACCGGACCCCCAAGCTTTTGGGCAGCTTCCACCGCCTCTTGTACTGTGAAGGCGGGGATGCCGCGGGGCACCGGCACACCGAATTGGCGCAAAATTTCTTTGCCTTGGTATTCGTGGATTTTCATGACGTCTCTTTGGGAGCTGGAGAATTTTCACCAAATTGCAACAATTTTGTTACAAACATGGCACTGGACACACCAACTGCGAAATGTATCATGTTGCAACGCACCAAACTGATCGCTGCCTGACAGCGGTTTTTGGCACTGGTCCAGATCACCCCCGTAACTCCGTTGGATTTCCACCTTGTATGAAGAAAATTTTTATTGATGGCGAAGCCGGCACCACGGGATTGCTGATTCGGGAACGGCTGCAAACCACCCAGGGTGTTGAAGTCATCAGCATAGCCCCCGCGCTGCGCAAGGACGCTGCAGCCAAGCAGGCCTTGATGGCCCAAGCCGATTTGGTCGTTCTGTGTTTGCACGACGATGCCGCGCTGGAGTCTGTCGCCATGGTGGATGCCATTGAGCGGGAAACGGGCCGCCCCGGGCCGCGCATCGTGGATGCATCCACCGCCCACCGCACAGCGCCCGGTTGGGTGTACGGTTTTCCCGAGCTGATGCCCACCCAGCGCGAAGCGGTGGTCCAGGCGCGCCGCGTATCCAACCCGGGTTGTTATGCCACGGGTGCCATTGCGTTGATTCGCCCTTTGGTGGACGCTGGTCTGATCCCTGCCGATTTCCCCGTGTGTCTGCCTTCTATCAGTGGTTACTCCGGCGGCGGCAGGACCATGATCGAGGCCTACGAAGCGGGTAGTGCACCACCCATGGAGCTGTATGGCCTGGGGCTCAAGCACAAACACATTCCCGAAATCATGCGCTATACCGGTTTGACCCGCAGACCCTTGTTTGTACCTTCGGTGGGTAATTTCAAACAAGGCATGTTGGTACAGCTACCACTGCACCTGGACACCTTACCCGGCAAACCTTCGGCGCAGGATGTGCAAGAGGCCCTGCAAAAGCATTACGCGGGCAGTGAATGGGTCACGTTGGAAGCCGCCACAGCGGACCAGAAGCTGGATGCCGTCGCGCTGAACGACACCAACAAGATGGAACTGCGGGTGTTTTCCAATGATGCACAGGCGGATGGATTTGCCCATGCTGTGCTGGTGGCACGACTTGATAACCTGGGCAAGGGTGCATCGGGTGCTGCTGTGCAAAACATCAAGTTGATGCTGGGGCTTTAAAGGGCAGAGGTCTGCTCTGCTCGCTGCGGCCCAGCAGGGCGGCACGTTTTGCTCCGTGTCCCCCGCCCGCTATGCGGGCTCCTCCTTGACCTGCGCAAAACGCACCGCCCTGCCGGGCCTCCGGGTTTTTGCCGGTTCAATGTCTCTCAACTTCCCCTCGCGCACTCTTCTATCGAGCTGATGGCTCGGGGTAGGGGTTTTGCGCAGGTCAAGGAGGAGCCCGAAGGGCGGGGGACACGGAGCAAAACCCCTACCCCGAGCCATCAGCGGGCGAACGAAGTGATCTAGTCCTCTTCACCGCCGGAGACCACGCGCCGGATGGCGTCTCCGCCAAAGCCGCGACTGGCTAGAAAACGCATTTGTTTGCCGCGCTCCGCAGCATCTACCGGCGCTTCTCCAAACTTCTTGCGCCAGACTTCACGTGCACGGTCCACCTCGGTGGCGCGCAATTGCTCCACCGCATCCAGCACGGCCTCTGGCGCCAAACCCTTGCTTTGCAGCTCTTGGCGTATGCGTGCTGTGCCCAGCTTGGCGGAGCGGCGGTTCAGCACCGACTCGACCACACGTTGTTCATTGATAAACCCCTTGCCCTGCAACTCGTCCAGCGCCTTGGCCAAAGCTCCCGGCTCTTCCTCAAACTGGGCCAGCCGGCGCTCCAGCTCGACCCGGGAATGCTCCCTGCCACTGAGCAGGCGCAGCGCACGGCCTTTGAGGGAGAGTGGTGTGGTCGTAGTAGCCATGGCTGGGTGCAAGCAGAGAAGCAACTACTCAACAAACGCTATTGTTTTAGTAGCTACACAAGCATGTATTACGCGGGCTGCTCGGCCTTTTTGCTTGAGGCCTTAGCTTTGACTTCCGGTTCAGCGGCCACCACCGGCAACAATGGAATGCCCAGCGACTCACGCACCTTGTTTTCGATTTCCACCGACAACGCGGCGTTCTCACGCAGGAACTCACGAGCGTTGTCACGGCCCTGGCCGATCTTTTCACCCTTGTAGGCGTACCAGGCGCCGGATTTTTCCAGGATGTTGGCCGTCACGCCCATGTCGATGATTTCGCCGTGGCGGCTGATGCCCTCACCAAACAGGATGTCGAACTCGGCTGTCTTGAACGGAGGGCTGACCTTGTTCTTGACCACCTTGACCTTGGTCTCGTTGCCAATCGCCTCGTCACCCTTCTTGATGGTGCCGGTGCGGCGGATGTCCAGGCGCACGGAGGCGTAAAACTTCAGCGCATTGCCGCCAGTGGTGGTTTCGGGGCTGCCGAACATCACACCAATCTTCATGCGGATCTGGTTGATGAAGATGACCATGCAATTGGTCTTCTTGATGTGGGCGGTCAGCTTGCGCAGGGCCTGGCTCATCAAACGGGCTTGCAGGCCGGGCAGGGAATCGCCCATTTCGCCTTCCAGTTCGGCTTTGGGTGTCAACGCCGCCACCGAGTCGACAACGATCAGATCCACCGCGCCAGAGCGCACCAGGCTGTCGACAATTTCCAGGGCTTGTTCGCCGGTATCGGGCTGGCTGATCAGCAGGTCTTGCAGGTTAACGCCCAGTTTTTGCGCGTACTGGATGTCCAGCGCGTGCTCGGCATCGACAAAGGCGCATTGGCCGCCTTGTTTTTGCATTTCGGCGATCACTTGCAGCGTCAGCGTGGTTTTGCCGGACGACTCTGGTCCGTAGATTTCGACGACACGACCGCGGGGCAGGCCACCCACGCCCAGCGCAATGTCCAGCCCCAGCGAGCCGGTGGAGACAACCTGGATGTCTTCGATCACTTCGCCTTCGCCCAAGCGCATGATGGTGCCCTTGCCAAACTGCTTTTCGATCTGGGCCAGGGCGACTTGCAGGGCCTTGGCTTTTTCGGCGTTGCCGCCATTCGTGTTGTTGGGGTTCTTGACGGGTGCATCCATGGGGAAATCTCCTTGAAAATCAATGTTGGGGCGCATTTCAACCTGTGGGGTTAATTACAGGCTGGATGCTTGAACAGTAGTTTAACGGTGTGTATTGAAATCCGTAAACAACTTTTTTAGTCAGTTTGTATTACTATTTAAGCCATGGCTGAATGGACACCTTCCAACCCCGGTTCCTGGCGCCAGGCCCATATGGGCCATTGGCTACGTCTGGCGCTGGAGCGTTTTGATACGCGGGTGCTCGCGCTGATGGCCCACCACCCGGGCGTGCCGCTGGGCCTGGCCAATCTTGTCACACGCGGGCAGGTGGGGGCCGCGCACATCCACATCACCCGCCACTTGGCGACCCAGGGCTCGCGACTGACCGAACTGGCCCGTAGCGCCGGCATGAGCAAACAGGCCATGGGCACGCTGGTGAACCAGTGCGAGGCCTGGGGCATGGTTACGCGAACGCCGGATCCGCTGGATGCACGGGCGCAGCAACTGCGCTTTACCGACACGGGCCTGGCCTGGCTGGAGGCCTACCGCGAGGCAGTGGAACAGGCCGAGCTTGAACTACGCCAAGCTGTCGGCGAAGAAGTAGCCACCGTGCTGGCCATTGGCTTGGAGGCGTATAGCGGTCAGTAGCAAACGCCTGTAAGCGCCAAGCCAAGAGGGCGGCCTAGAATGGAGAAAACACGTCCACACCCGCCTTTGCGCAATGCTGTGACGACTACAACGAGGAGCAGAGACATGCGGATATTGATTGCCGAAGACGACCAGGTCTTGGCTGATGGCCTGTTGCGGGCTCTGCGCGGTGCCGGCGCGGCGGTCGACCATGTGGCCAGCGGCACGGAAGCCGATGCCGCGCTGATGACCAACACCGAGTTCGACCTGCTGATCCTCGACCTGGGTCTGCCCAAGATGCACGGCCTGGAAGTGCTCAAAAAGCTGCGTGGACGTGGCTCCTCGTTGCCCGTGCTGATACTCACCGCAGCCGATGCAGTGGACGAACGTGTCAAAGGCCTGGACTACGGCGCCGACGACTACATGGCCAAACCCTTCAGCCTGCAAGAGCTGGAAGCCCGCGTGCGCGCCCTGGTGCGCCGCGGTGCGGGTGCCACAAGCAGCACCATCAAACACGGCCCGCTGACCTACGACCAGGCCGGGCGTGTGGCCACGATAGACGGCAAGATGGTGGAGCTGTCGGCCCGTGAACTGGGCTTGCTGGAAGTGCTGCTGCAGCGCGCAGGTCGCCTAGTCAGCAAGGACCAGCTGGTGGAGCGCCTGTGTGAATGGGGCGAAGAGGTCAGCAACAACGCGATCGAGGTCTACATCCACCGCCTGCGCAAGAAGATTGAGAAAGGCCCGATCCGCATTGCCACGGTGCGTGGCCTGGGTTATTGCCTTGAGAAGATTGCGCCCTGACATGACCCCCACGCTCCGCCGCTGCGCGGGTCGCTGCCCCCCGAGGTGGCTAATTTCCCTTGGGGCGGCCCTGCGGGAAATTTCAATAGCTATGCATTTAGGAGCGACTCAGACATATTTCACGGGGGCTAGGGGCCTATTTCTTCAAATGCCTCTGCGTAGAAGGCCTGCTGCGTGAAGATATTCCAGCGCGAGCAACGCAGCCTGTTCGGGGAGATCCTGGACTGGATGCTGACCCCGCTGCTGCTGCTGTGGCCCGTCAGCCTGGTGCTGACCTGGCTGGTGGCACAGGGCATTGCCGGCAAGCCGTTCGACCGGGCACTGGAATACAACGTGGGTGCGCTGGCGCAACTGGTCACGCTCAACCAGAACAAGGCGCAATTTGTGCTGCCCCTGCCTGCCCGCGAACTGCTGCGCGCGGACGACAACGACACCGTGTATTACCAGGTGCTGGGCACTGCGGGGGAGTACCTGAGCGGCGAGAAAGCCCTGCCCCTGCCGCCTGAGGACGAAAAACCCATTCCGGGTGAAGTGCGCATGCGCGACGACGAATTCCGCGGCATCGACATCAAGATTGCCTACACCTGGGTCAAGCTGGATGTGCCCAATAGCAAGCCGGCCCTGGTGCAGGTGGCAGAAACCATGGACAAACGCTCGGTGCTGGCCACCGAAATCGTCAAGGGCGTGATGCTGCCGCAGTTTGTGATTCTGCCGCTGGCGGTACTGCTGGTGTGGCTGGCGCTGGTGCAGGCCATCAAGCCGCTGAACCACCTGGAGGAACGTATCCGCGCCCGCAGCCCGGACGACCTGAGCCCACTGGACGCCGAGGCCGTGCCGCTGGAGGTGGCACCGCTGGTGTCGTCCGTCAATGATTTGTTGATGCGTTTGAAAGACTCTATTGCGACCCAAAAACGCTTCCTGGCCGATGCCGCGCACCAACTGAAAACGCCGCTGGCGGGTCTGCGCATGCAGGCCGACCTGGCGCAACGTGCAGACGCCAGCGCCGAAGACTTGAAACAGTCGCTGCGCCAGATTGGCCGCTCCAGCATCCGTGCCACCCACACCGTCAACCAGCTGCTGGCCCTGGCCCGAGCCGAGAGCAGCGGCGCCGCCATGAGCATGCAAGCCTGCAACCTGGTGCGCCTGACCATGGATGTGATACGCGACTGTGTGCCACATGCCATGGAGAAACACATTGACGTGGGCTACGAGGGCGCGGAACCTGGCGACCCCGACGTTACGGTGCAGGGCAACCCGACGCTGCTCAAGGAAATGGTGCGCAATTTGATGGACAACGCTATCAACTACACGCCGTCCAATGCAGAAAAGCCCGGTGTGATTACCGCGCGTGTATTAAAAGACCCGTTCAGCAAAGTGCTGGTGCTGCAAGTGGAAGATTCAGGCCCCGGCATACCGCTGGCCGAGCGGGAGCTGGTGTTCCAGCCCTTCTACCGGGTACTGGGGACCGAAGCCGACGGTTCAGGCCTGGGCCTGCCCATCGTGCTGGAAATCGCGCGCCAGCACCACGCCAGCATCACCCTGGAAGACAGCCGGCCGGGTCAAAACCCGCCGGGCGTCTGCTTTACGGTGCGCTTTGGGCAGTTGGGTTAACTGCAGCTGCGCAACGACCGGCCCGCCAGGACCACTTTGAGATCGGCCAGCCGTTGCTTGGTCTCGGGCAAGACTGCCGGCAGCTTGAGCTGGTTTTGACGGCCTTCCTGGCGTTCCTGCACCACTTTGGCGGTACGGATGCCGCGCAACGACAGCTTTGCCAGCTCGGCCACCGCGTCAGACTCGGTATCGAAACCGCCCAGTGACAGGCCGGGCTCAAGATCCGGGTTGCTCAAGGTATGCGGAACCAGCCGCATGGCCGCCAGTTCGTCCTTCTTTTTGCTCAACAGCTCGGCATTGGCAAATTTGCCCATGTACACAATCCAGCGTGCCGACACATTGACCGTGTCCAGCTGCCAGGTGCCGGGTGCCAGGTTGGCTTCGAGTGCCTGGCGCAGGCTTGCGGCCTGGGCATCGTCAAACGGCCCTGCCAGCAGGCATTCCTTGGGCGCCAGTTCCGCCTGGGCCTGGGCGACTGCACGCTTGGCTTCCAGTGGCGTCAGCACATGGATCGCTTCCGGCCGGATCTGCTGGGCCACGCGGTGTGGCTCACTCTGCGGTATAGGTGCAAAGCCGTAGGCGCGCAACAGGCCCTGGCTCCACGCAAAGTAGACACCGTTGGCCAGAATCAGGAGGAGTACAAACAGTCGCAGCATAGTTGGGGGTCAGGGCGGGTTGGCATCCGGTGCGGAGGCAGCGGGCACAGATATGGGTCGCACGCTGACCTCTGCACTGGTGATCTTTTTCAATCCCTGGTCGGTGTGCACCAGCAGGGCACCGCCAGCGTCCACCCCGCGGGCCACACCGGTCAGGCCATCGCTGCACAGCAGTTCGTGCCCATACAACCTATCGCGTGTGTGGAATGCCATGCGCAAGGGCGCAAACCCATCGCTCTCAAAACGGCGCACCGCATGCACCAGCGGGGCCGCAATCAATGCCAAAGCACCAGGGGCGTCAATACCGGGCAGCAACTCACACAGCGCCGCCGGTGCAGTGCTTAAACCCTGACCATCGCGCGGCAAGATGTTGATGCCCACGCCGATCACGGCATACCGCAGCTCACCCACACTGGCGGTTTCGATCAGGATGCCGGCCAGCTTGCGGTCTTGCAACCACACGTCGTTCGGCCATTTGAGTTGGAGTGCCGGGTGCAGGCTCTCCACCACCGACAGGCCCACGGCCAGCGACAGGCCGGACCAGTCCGCGGGGGACAGCGGCAAACCCAGGGAAAACGTCAGGGATGGCAGTGGCGCATCCGTGGTCACCGCGCCGTCACCACCGCTGGACCACGAGCGTCCCAAGCGCCCGCGGCCAGCGCTTTGGCGCTCGGCCACCAGCAAAACCGGCTCCAGCTGGCCCGCACGGGCCCGGCGCATCAGCTCGGTGTTGGTGGAATCAATCTCGGGCAGGACTTCTACCGAAAACGTCGGCAGCGATGGCGACACGGCCTCCCAGATAGCTTCAGCCTGCCACTGGATAGTCGTGCCCATGCCCTTCATGCGGCTACTTAGCGACGGCCACGTTTGGGGGCCAGCAGCGTACCGCGGCAATTGGGGGAGCCGCACCAGCAGGGGTGCTCGGCCTTGAGCTTCTTGGTGTAACGCTCGTCCAGCATCAGGCCGTAGTCGTAAAAGAGTTCTTCACCGGGGGCAATGTCGCGCAATGCTTTGATGAAGACACGCCCGTCCACCTCATCGGCCTCGCAGTTGCCGTCACACGAGTGGTTGATCCAGCGCGACGAGTTGCCGCCGACCTTGGCGTCAATGACATGCTTCTCGTCAATGTGGAAGTAGAACGTGTGGTTGGGGT
The DNA here is from genome assembly GCA_043738115.1 of Rhodoferax sp. Classification (GTDB taxonomy): domain Bacteria; phylum Pseudomonadota; class Gammaproteobacteria; order Burkholderiales; family Burkholderiaceae_C; genus Allorhodoferax. The sequence goes on from JAYSZJ010000124.1 coordinate 46,946, forward strand.
CATTCGGGTCGTGCGGGTGGCGGTCCTGGGCTTCTTTCCAGGTGATGATTTCACCCACGTATTCGATGATGGTTTCACCCTCACCGATGTCCTGCAGCGCAAACACGCCCTTGCCATGCACGCCGGAGCGCCGGGTCTGGATGCGGCGGTTGTCACTAGGGGGCATGGTTTTGCTGCTGCTCACGTTTTGCTCTCTTTTCTGCACGTCTGGACCGGAACCCAAAAAATTTGGTATGGTGAATCGTATGGGCGCGCATGTGTGCGCCTGCGTGTGTGGGCGCGCACCTGCGCGCACGCGAGAACTGGATTGTAGTCAGATGAAAACATTAGTTATTGCCGAAAAGCCGTCCGTCGCCCAAGACATCGTGCGGGCGCTTACGCCCACCGCCGGCAAGTTCGAGAAACACGACGAATATTTTGAGAGCGACACCTACGTCGTCTCCAGCGCCGTCGGCCACCTGGTGGAGATCCAGGCGCCCGAAGAATTTGACGTCAAACGCGGCAAGTGGAGTTTTGCCAACCTGCCGGTGATTCCGCCGCACTTTGACCTCAAACCGGTGGACAAGACCAAGACGCGCCTGAATGCCGTCGTCAAATTAGCCAAGCGCAAGGACGTGGACAAGCTCATCAACGCCTGTGACGCGGGCCGTGAGGGTGAGCTGATCTTCCGCCTGATTGAGCAATACGCCGGTGGCGCCAAGCCGCTGGGCAAGCCCGTCAGCCGCCTGTGGCTGCAGTCCATGACGCCCCAAGCCATACGCGACGGCTTTGGTGCGCTGCGCACTGACAAACAAATGCAACCCCTGGCCGATGCCGCCCGCTGCCGCTCCGAGGCCGACTGGCTGGTCGGCATCAATGGCACACGCGCCATGACCGCCTTCAACTCGCGTGATGGCGGTTTCTTCCTGACCACGGTGGGTCGGGTGCAGACGCCCACACTGTCCGTGGTGGTGGAGCGCGAAGAACAAATCCGCAAGTTCATCAGCCGCGATTACTGGGAAATCCACGCATCCTTTGGCGCCCAGGCCGGCGAATACCCCGCCAAGTGGTTCAACCCCGTCCACAAGAAAGACGCCGAGGATGCCGAGAAAAAGGCCGACCGTGTCTGGACCCAGCGCGAGGCGCAGGCGATTGCCGACGCTGTGCGCGGCCAACAGGCCACCGTTACCGAAGAAAGCAAGCCCACTACACAGGCTTCTCCGCTGTTGTTCGATTTGACCAGCCTGCAGCGCGAGGCCAATGGCAAGTTCGGTTACTCCGCCAAGACCACGCTGTCCATCGCGCAAAGCCTGTACGAGCGCCACAAGGCCTTGACCTACCCGCGGACCGATTCGCGCAACCTGCCGGAAGATTACGTGGCGGTGGTCAAAGACACCATGGGTATGCTGGCCAACAGCGGCATGAAACATCTGGCACCGTTTGCAGCCCAGGCCGTCCAGGGCGGTTATGTGAAACCCAGCAAACGTGTGTTCGACAACGCCAAGGTGTCGGATCACTTTGCCATCATCCCCACACTGCAAGCCCCCAGTGGCCTGTCTGAGGCCGAGCAGAAAATTTATGACCTGGTGGTGCGCCGGTTCTTGGCCATCTTCTTCCCCAGCGCCGAATACCAAGTGACCACCCGCATCACGACTGCGGCCAGCCATAACTTCAAGACCGAAGGCAAGGTGCTGGTCAAACCGGGCTGGCTGGCTATCTACGGCAAGGAAGCCGCCGATGAAGTGGCCGACGCCAAGGACGGCGACAAGGGCCAGAGCCTGGTGCCCGTGCAGCCCAACGAGAAGGTCAAGACCGAAAGCGTAGACCCCAAGGGCCTGAAAACCCGCCCCCCCGCACGTTATTCGGAAGCGACCCTGCTGGGCGCCATGGAAGGCGCTGGCAAGACTGTGGAAGACGACGAGCTGCGCGAAGCCATGCAAGAGAAGGGCCTGGGCACACCAGCCACCCGCTCCAGCATTATTGAAGGCTTGATCGCCGAAAAATACATGCTGCGCGAAGGCCGCGAGCTGATCCCCACGGCCAAGGCCTTCCAGCTGATGACGTTGTTGCGTGGCCTGGATGTGCAAGAGCTGACCAAGGCCGAGCTGACCGGCGAATGGGAATACAAGCTGGCGCAGATGGAACAAGGCAAGATGAGCCGCACCAGTTTCATGGCCGAGATTGCGTCCATGACCGAACGCATGGTCAAAAAAGCCAAGGAATACGACCGCGACACCATCCCCGGCGACTACGCCACACTGTCATCACCGTGCCCCAATTGCGGCGGCATCGTGCGCGAAAACTACCGCCGCTACACCTGCACCGGCAAGAGCGGCACCGAGGATGGCTGCGGCTTCTCCTTTGGCAAATCTCCCGCCGGGCGCACCTTTGAGGTGGCCGAGGTCGAGCAATTCTTGCGTGACCGCAAGATTGGCCCGCTGGACGGTTTCCGCTCCAAGGCCGGCTGGCCCTTTGTGGCGGAGATGGTCATCAAGTTCGACGACGAGACGAAAAACTACAAACTCGAATTTGACTTCGGCGACGACAAGAAGGGCGAGGAAAGCGGCGAGATCATCGACTTCTCGGGCCAGGAATCGCTGGGCAAATGCCCCAAGTGCGGTGGCTCGGTGTTCGAGCACGGCAAGAACTATGTCTGCGAAAAATCGGTGCCCACGCTGGAGCAGCCCACACCCAGCTGCGACTTCAAGACCGGCCAGATCATCCTGCAACAACCCATTGAACGCACACAAATGGTCAAACTGCTGGAGACCGGCAAGACCGATCTGCTGGACAAGTTTGTCTCCATGCGCACGCGCCGCGCCTTCAAGGCCATGCTGGCCTGGGATGCCGACGCGGGCAAGGTGAACTTTGAGTTTGCACCCAGTAAATTCCCGCCGCGCAAAATGGCCGCTAGCAAAACAGTAGCGGCTAAAGCAGCAAAGACGGGGGCTGTGGCCAAAAAAGCCCCAACCAAGAAAGCTGCAGGCGCCAAATCGGCAGCCAAGGCGGAAGTCAAACCCAAGGCTCCTCGCAAGACCACCGCTGCCAGCGGCAAACTGCCCAGCGCCGAGCTGGCGGCCGTCATCGGTGCCGACCCGGTGGCCCGCACCGAGGTCGTCAAGAAGCTATGGGATTACATAAAGGCCAATGGCCTGCAGGACGCAGCCAACAAACGCGCCATCAACGCCGATGCCAAATTATTGGCGGTGTTCGGCAAGCCGCAGGTGACGATGTTTGAGTTAGCTGGAATTGTGGGCAAGCACTTGAGCTAAAAGGCGAGACGACAATGCAAAAGGCAATGGCGCTTGCTGCGCTGACGTGGCTGGCTGCCGGCTCAGCGCAGGCACAGGCTGCCCCCATCGCACCGCAAGTGCTGGACAGATGTGTTGGAAAGAGTTTGGCTGTTTTGACGCCACCCCCGCCAAAGATGTTGGTCTACACCACTGCCCAAGCGTCTGGTGGCATGGTGGCCGCCATTCCTGGCCTGGGCGTGCTGGGTGCAGCCATTGCCGGTGGCATTGCGGGTGCCGCCACTTCAGGTCCGGCCGGTAAATCCGAGACGATCAGCAGAACAATTTTTGCGGACCCGGCGGTGGGCATTGCCCACGCGTTGACGGCGGCCCTGAAGTCTCGCATGGACGTGCCGGTGGTGTCCGCTACTGCCAAGCTCGGCGAAGACAGCATTGAGTCCGTCCTCGCGGTGGCGCCAAGTGCCGACTGGATGCTGGAAGTGAAGACCCACAGTTGGAGCATGGTCTACTTTCCCACCGACTGGAGCCACTACCGTATCAGCTACCGCAGCAACTTGCGTGTATTGGACGTTGTGAGCAAACGCGTGCTGGCCGAGTCCGTGTGCCAGATGACCCAGGGCGAAAAGCGCCGCCCCAGCCTGGACCAACTGGTCGCCAAAGATGCATCACTGTTGCACTTCTATTACCAGCAAGCCCAATTCGAATGCGCCGACCAGTTTGCCGCCAAGGTGTTCGGTCTGGCCGCCTTACCCCGCCCCGCCGACGCGCTGACCGACTACCGGGACAACCTCAACACCGACGACGAGACAGCGGTACCCGACTTGCCCAAGGCGGGACAAGATGACTACAAGGCGTGGCTGGCCATGAACGGGCCCAAGGCGTTTGCGGTTGGCGACACCATCAATTGGGGGCGGGGCGTAGGCATGAGGCCCTCCGACCCGGCAGCACCCATAGACGTTGCCATGCGGGCGCTCTACAACTGCAAACGCAGCTACCAGCAAAACTGCAAACTCTATGCCGTGAACGGCAAGGTTGTGGAAGGCACCGACTATGCAGAACGTATGCAGGCCTTGTTCGAAAAGGGCAGCACCCTCCACAAAACACTAGTCCAAGAAGCGGGAAGTAGCACCAATGCTCCCAGCCAGCCAATGGCTCATAACCTGGTTCCAACAGGCTTCGCCAAAGTGACGGAACTCGATTTGGTTCCCTACTTGTCGGACAGAGGACGTGCTGCCTATAAGGCTTGGCTTAGTAAGCCGGAGCCTAAGGCTTTCTCTATTTCGCCAGCCGGTTATTACGCAGAAAGTGTGGGAACCAAGCCTGCGGATACCACCATGCCCACAGACCCCGTTGAGCGCTCCTTGGTGTATTGCAACAAATCCTCACCACTGCCGTGCAAACCGTACGCTGTAAACAACGATGTGGTGTTCGCACTGGAGTGGTGAAGCAGTCAGTGCGTTGAAGACGGTGGCGCAGCCTCCTGCGCCGCTGTCCACAAATGCTGTGCGATATGGGTGCTGAGCTTGGTGATCGCCAGCTCGATCAGATCCGGGTGCAGTTCGTGGCCGACAAAGGGCACGACCTCGGCCGTGATGTCACAACCCAAGTCGCGCAAATGGTGGGCGGCTTCCACACTGTGTCGGTAGGGGGTCAACTGGTCCAGCTTGCCGTGTAAGAAGTGGGTGGTGGTGACTGCAGTCGGGTCTGCGGGCAGCGTGGTGAAACGTCCGCCCACGGCGACAACGCGGCTGGCCAGCATAGGCTGCAGCTTGCTCAGCTCCAGCACCATTTCCGCACCTTGCGATACGCCAATCAGCGCAGTAGCCGCAGCCGATACACCACTACGCTCCTGCCACTCACGCACCACGGTTTGTAGCGCTGGCAGCGCCTGCGCCACACGTGCGGCGCGGTTGTCTTCCGTTACACCGTCCGTGACAAACCATTCAAAACCCAGGGGCGTGACTGCTGGCGCATCAGCCTGTAGCGACACGATGGTGGCCAGGGGAAAGGTCTCACACAGCCGCTCACCCAAGGGCAGCAGCGACGCAGCGTCGGCCCCGGCGGCGTGGCACAACAGAATCAGTTGCGCCGACTGGTCGGTGGGCTCCTGGATGACGAGGGATAAATCAGGCATGGCGATAGGCTCTAGGGGTTATCGGTGGGGGTATGTCCGTCAATGTAATACCAGCGGCCCTGCTCGCGCACAAAACGGCTCAGCTCGTGCATACGTTCGGCACGGCCGCTGACCTTGCAGCGGGCCACAAATTCCACCACACCGGCATCCCCACTCTCCTCGGCATGGCGCACCTCCAGCCCCAGCCACTTGATGGGCTGCAGCTCCAGATCGCCCGGCGCGGTGGACGGGTGCCAGGTGGCCACCAGGTAATCGATCAGGCCCAGCACATAGGCGCTGTAGCGCGAGCGCATCAGCGCTTCGGGCGTAGGGGCAGACACGCCGGCCGACAGGCCTGTGTGCCACTGGCCACAGCAGTCGGCCAGATCCAGTCCACTGCCACAGGGGCATTCCATTTTTTTCACAACAACATCACCCACGGAGTGCAAAGGGGTACCAACTGTACGACAAGCCTGCAGATATAGCAGCGACAATCTGGGTCCGAGTAGCAGCCGCCCCATGCGGCCCGCACCGCTGTTCTGTACCCTTTTCCATGCACCACACCATTTTTGACACGCCAGTTGTCAACACCCTGCTGCGCGCGTTGTCCATCGCCTTCCTGAAGATCACTGGCTGGAAGGTGGAAGGCGCCTTGCCGCCCAACGGCCAAAAAAGCGTGCTGATCGCCGCGCCCCACACCAGCAACTGGGACCTGCCCTACACATTGATGGTGGCCTTTGCACTGCGCCTGAACATCTACTGGATGGGCAAGCGCCAGCTGTTCCAGTTTCCGTTTCGCGGAGTCATGATGTGGCTGGGCGGCATACCGGTGACCCGCGAGACGTCCAACAACCTGGTGGCGGCGTCGGTGGCGGCCATCCAGGCGGCAGACGGCCCGCTGCAACTGATCGTGCCGCCCGAGGGCACGCGCAACCACAACCGCTACTGGAAGACCGGTTTTTATTACATAGCCGTCGGCGCCCAGGTGCCCATCGTTATGGCCTATATGGACTACGAGCGCAAAATCAGCGGACTGGGGCCGGTATTTCAACCTACAGGTGACATCGAGGCCGACATGCGGGCCATCAAGGCCTTTTACGCGCCCTTCAAGGGCAAAAACGCGGACCAGTTCCACGCAGAGCCATAAAAAAAGCCCACACCGACGGGCGGCGTGGGCTTTGAAGGCCAGAACTCTGATTCGATTATTTGGCGACGACGCGCACCATCTCCAGGCACTTGTTCGAGTAGCCCCATTCGTTGTCGTACCAGCTGACCAGCTTGACGAAGGTGCCATCCAGCGCGATGGATGCATCCGCGTCAAACACGCTGGTGCAGGTCTCGCCACGGAAGTCGGTGGCGACGACCTTGTCTTCGGTGTAGCCCAGCACGCCCTTGAGCGCGCCCTGGGACTGGGCCTTCATTTCGGCGCAGATTTCAGCCAGCGTGGCGGGGCTGTTCAGTTCGCAGGTCAGGTCGACCACGGACACATCGCTGGTAGGCACTCGGAAGGACATGCCGGTGAGCTTCTTGTTCAACTCAGGGATGACCACGCCCACCGCCTTGGCCGCGCCAGTGCTGGAAGGAATGATGTTTTCCAGAATGCCGCGACCGCCGCGCCAGTCTTTGTTGGATGGGCCGTCCACGGTTTTTTGTGTGGCGGTGGCAGCGTGCACGGTCGTCATCAGGCCGCGCTTGATGCCCCACTTGTCGTGCACAACCTTGGCCAGCGGTGCCAGGCAGTTGGTGGTGCAGGATGCGTTGGAGATGATGGCCTCGCCCTTGTAGGTAGTGTGGTTCACGCCATACACAAACATGGGGGTGTCGTCCTTTGAAGGAGCGGACAGGATGACCTTCTTGGCACCGGCATCAATGTGCTTTTGCGCGGTGGCCTTGTCCAGGAACAGGCCGGTGGATTCGATGACCACTTCTGCACCCACTTCGTTCCACTTCAGCGCCGCTGGATCACGCTCTTGTGTCAGGCGGATCTTCTTGCCATTGACGATCAGGGTGTTGCCATCGACCGCGATGGTGCCCTTGAAGCGGCCGTGCACGCTGTCGTACTGCAGCATATA
>JAYSZJ010000125.1:0-2723 GCA_043738115.1 Rhodoferax sp.
ATCTTCTCGCGCAGGATGAAGTCTTCCAGCAAGCCTGGGCCACGCAGCCCTGCCTTCAACGAGTTCTGATTGTCAGCAATACGAACGCCTTGATTGGTCGTTAGCACCTGGCCAGAAGCATCGGCTCGAACCCGATCCAGCGTCGAGCTGCCAGGATCAACGCCAAGCCGCGGCAAGCCATCGCCCGTCTTTGCCGAGGCATTCGACTCAGCCAGCGTGCTGGCTGACACCAGCGGCGAAGGTGCTTCAATCTGCGGTCCTTGCGGCGGTTGAGTCGCGTTGGCGCGCCCCGTCTCCAGCGCCTTGATGCGATTGAACGGCATGGCAGAAGCCATCGCCTGGGCGCCGGCTTCCTGTGCCTTTTTGGCGTCAGCCGATTTCTGCGAAGACTTCGCGCCGACTGTTGGTGACGACTTGGAAGTCGCCTTGTTGGACGGTGTTTTGGTTTTGGAAGCCGACGTTGACTGATCAGCCTTGGATTTGGTCATGGCGCTGAACTTTTTTCAGAAGATTAGTCAGGCCTTAACCCATGCGGATCTCAGCGTGTTCACCCAACTGCGTCGGTGCTTTGCCAGTGATCGCCGCCGTCGCCATCTTGAACAGCTGCACGATCTTGCTCTCGTCCACGTCCCAGTAGTTCGCGTGGGTGATCTTTACCTCCACCAGGGCCAAGTCTGCATCTGTGACACCGCCGGGGAACCAGGCTTGCGCCATCTTCGACCACAGCTCCTCTTTTTTTGCCATGTTATCGACGACAGCAGCCGTGCCAGAGACGGAAACATAGGTATCGTCATCGGGGTCGGAATAGGCCAGGTTCACCATGGGATCGGCCATGATGTCAGCCACCGGGTCACCCTTGCGTGACATGAAAAACCAGAGACTGGCGGCCTCGTCCAGCTTTGAATTTTGGGTGGTCATCGGTCGGGAATGCAGATGACCATTGCCGTGGCGGGTCGTGAACATCGCAAAACGGATGTCGTGAATCATTTCCCACAGATGGCTGCGCGCTTTGACGGGATCTTCGACGGTGTTTTCGTGGGTGGTCATGTTGAATGCTTTCAAAATGTGGAAAGTGTGGATTTCGAACTTCGCCGCAGTGCTTTTTCACCACAGCGGCATTCATTGAACCCTCCGTGCCTCTTCCAGTCGATCAGAAAGTACGCCCGCACCGCGTAGGACGAACACCCACCCGGTATCGCTATTTTTGAGGGTTTCTACGGCCCTGTTTTGTGCGCTATCGAACAAACCCCAAGTCCTGCACGCGGTAACGTGTAGTCGGTATCCCCAACCCCCTTCTGTAACTCAAGACTAGGACGTATCGATGATCGAAATCCGTAAAGGCCAAGCCCCTGCCCCGCTCGTGCGCAGCGAATTCAGTATGCGCTTTCGTGCGTCGTTCATCGACGCAGCGTTCCGCGCGGAAGACCCTTCTATCTCGCGATTGGAAGAAATCGCTTGGGGGGCGTACATCGAGGGCCGCAAGGCGCCATTCACGCAAAAGGCCGGGCCGGGTTATGCCGATCCTGATTACGACCTGTCGACTGAATGGGTGGCGACTAAAGAGCGGCTGGAAGCGGCCCAGTTGCATTGGGCAAAACCCACCACGCAAAGCCGCGTGCTGCTGATATGTGGCTCTGCCCGCAATGACGGCACGTGCCCTGGCGAGATCTCCAAGACCTTCCGCATGGTGGGTTGGGCACGCGAAGTGATAGAAAAGGCCGGCATTGAGGCGGACGTGCTCGACCTGAGCCTTGTAACCTCGGACTACGGGCGCAACATTCACCCCTGCAAGGGCTGTGCGTCCACCGCCATGCCACTGTGCCATTGGCCTTGCAGTTGCTACCCCAATCACGGCTTGAACCAGACCAACGACTGGATGGCTGAAATCTACGAACGATGGACTGCGGCGCACGCCGTCATCATCGCAACGCCCGTCTACTGGTACCAAAGCCCAAGCCCGCTCAAACTGATGATCGACCGACTGGTATGCGCTGACGGTGGCAATGCCGACCCGACAGCGACCGGCGGCAAGAAAGCCGATAAAGCCAAAGCACTGGAGATGGCGGGCTGGGACTACCCACAGCACCTTGCCGGGCGGGCATATGGCGTGATCGTGCATGGCGACGTTGCGGGCATTGAAGGTGCGCGGCGCTCACTTTCCGACTGGCTGGACTGGATGGGCTTCATCGACGCCGGCGCGCAGGCGCGGCTGGACCGGTACATCGGCTATTACGAGCCCTACGCCACCAGCCATGAAATCTTGGACGCAGACCGAGCCGTGCAGGACGAAGTGCGCAACGTTGCCCATGCCGTGGTCAAGGCGGTATCCGAGTTACGCTCTGGACGACTTCAGGCAGTACAGGCCAATCTGCCACGGCCTCGGCCCAAATAGGCGGGCACCAGGCTCACTTAAACATGGCCGCTCCAGCGCCCTCACCTGCGGGCTGGAAGGGTCCGAGGGGATTGCTTTGGCGATCGACGCGCTCGATGCGCGCTTGGCCCGAATAGTTGCGAAATAAGACCACATCGTTGCTGACAACAATCAACGCTTCAAACCGCCAGGCGGTCAGGTGCGTGGTGCGGCTCACGTTGAAGAAGTCCGAAAAGAAATTGCCGTCACGCTTGCGGTCTTCCCGCTCAAATCGAAAAACGTAACCCCGGCATGCCATCTGAATATCGATGCATTGACGTACGCCTGAATCGAGCAGGCTGATGGGGACGCC
>JAYSZJ010000126.1:0-11843 GCA_043738115.1 Rhodoferax sp.
ATGGTTTCGGAGTCGATGTAGTCGATGCTGACCTTGACATGGTTCTTCATGCCGGCGTGGCGCAGCGCCTCGTTCAGCGACTTGTAGCTGTCGCTCAGGTCCACATATTTGCCGACCATGGCGATGCTGACTTCGCCCTTGGGGTGCTCAGTCTCATAGACGAGATCGTCCCAGCGCTTCAGGTTCGCAGGCGGTGTGTTCAAACGCAGCTTGTCGCAGATCAGGCCGTCCAGACCTTGCTCGTGCAGCATGCGCGGCACCTTGTAGATGGTGTCCACATCCCACATGCTGATGACGCCCCATTCGGGTACGTTAGAGAACAGCGAGATCTTGGAACGCTCTTCGTGCGGGATAGGGCGGTCGGCGCGGCACAACAGGGCGTCGGCCTGGATACCGATTTCGCGCAGCTGCTTGGCGGTGTGTTGTGTGGGTTTTGTCTTGAGCTCGCCTGCGGCGGCGATCCACGGCACATAACTCAGGTGCACAAAGGCACTGTTGTTAGGGCCGAGCTTCAGGCTCATCTGGCGCACGGCTTCCAGGAAGGGCAGGGACTCGATGTCACCCACGGTGCCGCCAATTTCAACAATGGCCACATCTACTGCGTCGGGCTCGCCAAAACGCGCACCGCGTTTGACGAATTCCTGGATTTCGTTGGTGACATGGGGGATGACCTGCACGGTCTTGCCCAAATAGTCGCCGCGGCGCTCTTTGTCGAGCACGCTTTTGTAGATTTGACCGGTGGTGAAGTTGTTGGCCTTGCGCATGCGCGTTTCAATGAAACGCTCGTAGTGGCCCAAATCCAGATCGGTTTCGGCCCCGTCGTCGGTGACGAAGACTTCACCGTGTTGCAGCGGCGACATGGTGCCAGGGTCTACGTTGAGGTAGGGGTCCAGCTTGATCAGGGTGACTGTTAGGCCCCGCGATTCCAGTATCGCAGCGAGGGAGGCTGAGGCGATTCCCTTGCCAAGGGAAGACACCACACCGCCGGTGACGAAGACAAATTTGGTCATGTCAGGGGGAGCTTGTGAGGCTCAGGGAGGTGGTAAAGCGAGATTATACGTGTGGGGGAAGGGGACCGAACTCCCTTAACTTCCTTCTTAACTTCCGGCCCCCACTCCCCCCAGCCCCCTCTCCCCGCCGGGCGAGGGGGAGCTCAACAGCCATATGTGGCCGCGTCTTTTAAGGTGGCACGTTCAATGTGAGCGAGTCCTACGGTGACTGGTGTTGGCTATTGAGCGTGTACGTCCTACCTTTAAAGACGCGGCCAGATATGGCTGTTAAAGCCCCCTCTCGCCCGGCGGGGCGAGAGGGCGGGGGGAGAGTGGGGGAGGTGAGGAAGCCGGCAGTTGGAAATAAAGGTTTAAGAGCTCTGCTACATTGCCCCGATGAACGACCTAGCTGGAAAACACATAGTCCTGGGCCTAACCGGAGGCATCGCCTGCTACAAAGCCGCCGAACTCTGCCGGGCCCTGATCAAAGAAGGCGCCACAGTCCAGATCGTGATGACCGAAGCCGCCGCCCAGTTCATCACCCCGGTCACGATGCAGGCCCTGTCCAACCGCCCCGTCTACGACTCCCAGTGGGACGCGCGCCCCGACAACAACATGGCGCATATCAACCTCAGCCGCGAGGCCGACGCCATCCTGATCGCCCCCTGCAGTGCCGATTTCATGGCCAAACTGCTGCACGGCAGGGCTGACGACCTGCTCAGCCTGATGTGCCTGGCGCGCCCCATAGACACCGTGCCACTGCTGGTGGCCCCAGCGATGAACCGCGAGATGTGGGCCCACCCCGCCACCCAGCGCAATCTGGCGCAATTGGCGGCCGATGGCGCCACGATTCTTGGCGTTGGCAGTGGTTTTCAGGCCTGCGGTGAAACGGGTGACGGCCGCATGCTGGAGCCGCAGGAGCTGTTGCAGGACATCATCGCCTTCTTCCAGCCCAAACTGCTTTCCGGGCAGCACGTGCTGGTGACTGCCGGACCCACCTTTGAGGCCATTGACCCGGTGCGCGGCATCACCAACCGGTCCAGCGGAAAGATGGGCTTTGCCATTGCCCGCGCGGCACAAGAGGCGGGTGCGCAGGTTACGCTGGTGGCGGGGCCGGTGTCGTTGCCTACGCCACGCGGTGTACAACGTATCGACGTGCAATCTGCGGCCGATATGCTCACGGCCAGTGTGGCGGGCGCACAGGCCGCCAACGTATTCATAGCAACTGCCGCGGTAGCCGACTGGCGGCCCGCGCAGGCATCCAACCGGAAGATCAAGAAAGACGGTTCGGGCCAGACGCCTACGCTGGCTTTCGTCGAGAACACCGACATCCTGGCCACCATTGCCCAGTCAGCGCGTGCGCAAAATGGCGCCTTGTACTGCGTGGGGTTTGCCGCAGAAAGCCATGACCTGCTGGCCCATGCCACTGCCAAGCGCATCCGCAAGGGCGTGCCCCTGCTGGTCGGCAATATCGGCCCGGCCACATTTGGCAAGGATGACAATGCGCTGCTGCTGGTCGATGCCAATGGCGCCCGCGAACTACCCCACAACACCAAACTCGCGCTGGCGCGCCAACTCATCGCCGAGCTTGCCGGCCGCATTCCCCCTGTACCCCAGCATTGATAAAAATGAAAATCGACGTCAAAATTCTCGACATCCGCCTGAACGACCAGATGCCCACCTACGCCACACCCGGCAGCGCGGGCTTGGATCTGCGGGCCTGCCTGATTGAACCGCTGACGCTGGCGCCCAATGCCTGGCAACTGGTGCCCACCGGCATGGCCATTTATCTGCAGGATCCGGCCTATGCCGCGCTGATACTGCCGCGTTCAGGCCTGGGCCACAAACACGGCATCGTGCTGGGTAACTTGGTGGGCTTGATTGACAGCGACTACCAGGGCCAACTGATGGTCAGTGCTTGGAACCGCAGCGACGTGGCCTTTACGATTGAGCCCATGGAGCGTATTGCGCAACTGGTCATCGTGCCGGTCGTGCAGGCGCAGTTCAATATCGTGACCGACTTTGAGGCTTCGCAGCGTGGTGCAGGCGGCTACGGCTCCACTGGCAAGCATTGATTCTCAGGTTGCTATTGAATAGATAGCATAACCGTCAATACTGACGGGGGCTAGGGGCTGATTTCTTATAAGCAACTCTAGTGCAGCGTGCGGTCCGATGGCAGGTCTTCATCGCCATCGTCCGCGTGCCCGACCTGCAAATTGAAGAAACCGGTGCCACAGCTGCCGCGCTCAATCTCTTCGTCCGTCGCTTCGCGCACCGCTTCCACCTTCACGCTGATACGGATAGCAATACCCGCCAAAGGGTGGTTGCCGTCCAGCACCACGTGGTCCGGGTAAATGTCGGTGATGGTGTACAGCGTATCCTTGGGGGCTTCGGGGTGACAGCCTTCTGGCAGTGCACTGCCTTCCATGGTCAGGCCTTCCTGTAGGTCCGCGGGAAACAGGTGGCGCGGCTCCAGAAACAGCAACTGGTCGTTGAAGTCGCCAAAGGCCTGCTCGGGTTCGATCTGCAGTTGCACGCTGGCACCGGCGGCATAACCTTGTAGCGCAGTTTCAATGACGGGCAGCAGGTCTTTGCCACCCACCAAAAACTCCACTGGCTCGTCCAAAACGTCCAGTTCTTCGCCCAAGGTGTCTTTCAGCGTCCAGGTAAGGGCAACGACGCATTGAGGTGTGATTTCCATAAGGCAGAATTGTCCCATGAACATTGATGAACCCCTTCAGCTCTTGGGCGGGCTTGCGCCTAAGACCTTTATGCAACGCCATTGGCAGAAGAAGCCTTTGGTGATCCGCCAGGCCATTCCCGGTTTCATTCCCCCGCTGGACCGCGCAGATTTAGTCGATTTGGCTGCGCAAGAAGAGGTGCAGTCGCGCCTGGTGGAGCAGGCCAGCGCGGGTGGCAAGCAGCCCTGGCGCTTCAAACACGGGCCGTTCGGCCGCAAGGCGCTGCCTCCGTTCAAACAGCCCGGCTGGACGCTGCTGGTGCAGGGTGTCGATTTGCTGGATGAACGTGTGCATGCGCTGATGAACCAATTTCGTTTTGTGCCCGACGCACGTTTGGACGATGTGATGGTCAGTTACGCCACCGACGGTGGCGGTGTGGGGCCCCATTTCGACAGTTATGACGTGTTTCTGTTGCAGGCCCATGGGCAACGGCGTTGGCGTATTGGCAGGCAAAAAGACCTCAGCCTGCAGCCCGATATGCCGCTCAAGATATTGGCGCACTTTGAGCCTGAAATGGAGTTCGTGCTTAATCCCGGAGATATGCTGTATTTGCCGCCCCGTTACGCGCACGATGGCGTGGCGGTGGGGGAGTGTATGACCTATTCCATAGGTTTCAGGGCGCCCAGCCGCGCGGAACTGGCAGGAGAACTGTTGCAGCGCCTGGCTGAAGATGCCGCTGACGCGGTGGGCGAAGGTTTATATGCCGATCCCAAGCAGACGGCCCTGGCCTATTGCGGTGAAATCCCGGACGCCTTGGTTGCGTTCGCCCGCAAGGCATTGGAAGACGCCTTGCGCGACCCGCTTGCGCTGCCGAGGGTTTTGGGTGAGTATTTGACCGAACCCAAAGGGCATGTCAGTTTTGATGGTGGCGCAGCGCAGGAGGCGGATGCGGGTCTGGTACTGGACCGGCGCACCCGCATGGCCTACGACGCCAAACACCTGTTTATCAACGGCGAGAGTTTTTTGGCCTCTGGTCGAGATGCGCAGCTGATGCGTTTGCTGGCAGATGAGCGTGTTTTAGGCGCAGCTAGCGTCAAAAGGCTGAGTGCACCGGCCCGCGAATTGGTGCAAGACTGGTTGGAAGCGGGGTGGATCCATGGCGACGACGGACACGGGTGAAGAGGGTGGGGATGAAGGGCTGAAAGGCCCATTCAGCGGGCCCAAAGCATTTGCGAAGACCATTCGGGCGGCTTTGGCCCGTGCCGCCCAGGAAGATTGGCCGACCATGGTCTGGAGCGATGCCACTTTTGAAGAATGGCCGCTGGGCGAGCGCGCCGTAGCGGAATCCTTGCAGGCTTGGGCCGGCAGTGGCCGCCAGTTGTTGTTGCTGGCGCGCAGTTACGACTCAGTCATCCGTTACCAACCCCGTTTTGTCACCTGGCGCAAGACCTGGGACCACATCATTGAGTGCCGCGTGTGTAAAAACATAGACGCCAGTGAAATGCCCAGCGCATTGTGGAGCCGGCACTGGGCCATGCGGCGCCTCGATTTGGTGCGCAGCACCGGTATCGCCGATCTGGAGCCGGCTCGGCGCGTGTTGTTAAAGGAAGAATTGGACGAATGCCGCCGGCAGAGTTCCCCCGGCTTTTCGGCGACGACATTGGGTTTATAACAACCCAATAGAGGGTTTTCCCGTGTATTTAAGCACTATCCTGTATACTCGCGGGTTAGGCAAAAAGAGATCGAATGCTTTTTGTCTGAGTCTGGGCGGCGTGCTGCTTTGGACAATTTCCGAAAATTGTTTCGTTAACTCACTCTAGTTTTTAAAAATGAACAAATCACTCGTCTTGGCAGCCGTCATTGCTGCCGCTGCCTTGGCTGCTTGCAGCAAGCCTGCTGAAACTCCAGCTCCCGTTGTTGTTGCTCCAGCACCAGCCCCCGCCGCTTCTGCTGTTGCTGACGCTGTTAAAGACGCTGGCGCTGCTGGTGCCGCCGCCGCTGCTTCCGCCGCTACTAACGCTGCTTCCGAAGTCGCTGGCGCTGCAAATGCCGCCGCATCCGCTGCCCAAAAGTAATTCAAATTACTTCAGCGACAAAAAAGCCACCTTAGGGTGGCTTTTTTGCGTCTGCAGAATCCTGAAAACTTCAGGATTCTGTTTATAGGTTCTTACTTGATATCGTCGGCGATCACTTTGACGATGCGTTGTGCACTGATCGATGTTTCTGGTGCACCTTTGGCGTCGAGTACGGAAACCGTCGTCACATTAGCCGCACTGCGCACAGCGATCTGGAATTTGGCTGCGTCTTTGCCCTTGTCGCTGCTGAACAGTTTGCTGAAGAAGCCAGGTTCGGTGTTGTCGGCGTTCAGCGGCACGTAGCGCACAAAGTAGATACCTTGTTTGCGGTCTCGGTCTTCCACTGTAAAGCCGGTGCGGTCCAGTGCTAGGCCGACACGGCGCCAGGCGCTGTCAAATCCTTCCTCAATACGCACCGCCGGTTGGTCATTCTCAGTGGTTACCGATGCGATGCTTTTCTTGGTAATCGTGGTGGCTGCGACCAATGTCTTGGCCTGGACCTCGGCGACCCCCAGCTTGACCATCAGGCGGCGCAGGAATTCGGCTTCCAGTTCGGGGTCCGCGGCGCGAGGCTGCCACAGCGTGCCACCAGACTCTTTGGCCGACGTGGTGGTGACCGTTTCGATCATGCCGCGGTGGCTGATGAAGATTTCAGTTTCACCATTGGCATTGCGCTCCAGGCGGGTACGAAACTTGTCGCGTTCGGCCGTCGAGTACAGCGAATCAAACAGTTTGCCCAGGGACGAGCGGATGAAGTCCTGTGGAATCTTGGCCCGGTTTTCGGCCCAATCGGTTTCCATGATGCCCAGGGTGTTCTGGTCCATGGCCAGCAGGAATCCGTTGTCTTGCCAAAACTCTTTGACCGGCTCCCACAACTTGTCTGCAGGGCGGTTAACCACCAGCCAACGCTGGTTGCCGGCGCGCTCGATACGAACATCACCCATGGCAACTGCGGCAACGGTTGGTGTGCCGGTGGCCACTGCAATCGGCTGCCCTGCTTTAAAAGCAGACGCTGATACTGTTCCGCCCACCACGGCGTAATGTGTGTCCTTGGACAACTGGGTCAGGTCGGGGGGAACTTCCAATGAAGGCGCCTTCACGCCGCCGCCTGCACTGCGATAGTCCACTTTGTCTGATTCGAGAATGGTACAGGCCGACAATGAGATCGCTACGCTAACAAGCGTCAATTTGAAAAAAGGGTTCACGGAAATCCTTGAAATGGAACAGGAACTTACAGCAGTCCGGTGGCGCGCATCACACGCTCCAGCGCAGGCTGATTGGCTTGCGTCAACGGGGTCAGTGGCAGGCGCAAAGCGTCTGTGCACAGGCCCATGCGGGCGGCAGCCCATTTGACGGGAATCGGGTTGGATTCTACGAAAAGAGTTTTGTGCAATGGCAAGAGCTGGAATTGGATCTCCATGGCGCGCTTCACATTGCCTGCCAGGGCTGCCACACACAGCTCGTGCATCAGTCGCGGCGCCACGTTGGCCGTGACGCTGACATTGCCATGGCCACCGCACAACATCAGGGCCACAGCCGTCGGATCATCACCCGAATAGATGGCAAAACCTTTGGGCGCTTCCTTGATCAGCCACTGCGCACGTTCAATATTGCCGGTGGCTTCCTTGATGCCCACAATGCCGGGCACCTGAGCCAAGCGCATCACGGTGTCGTGTGCCATATCGGCCACCGAGCGGCCGGGCACGTTATACAGAATGAGGGGCAGTTCCACCGCTTCAGCGATTGCCTTGAAGTGCAGGTACTGGCCCTCTTGCGTGGGTTTGTTGTAGTAGGGCACCACCTGCAGCTGGGAGTCGGCACCGACTTTTTTTGCAAAACGCGCTAGTTCAATGGCTTCGGCAGTCGAATTGGCGCCACAACCGGCCATGATGGGCACACGCTTGGCAGCCTGCTCGACGGACACGCGGATGATCTCGCAGTGTTCTTCGACATTGACCGTGGGGGATTCACCGGTGGTGCCCACGACGCCAATGCAATCCGTGCCTTCGGCAATGTGCCAGTCGATCAGTTTGCGCAGCGCCGGGTAGTCCACGGAGCCATCTTTCTGCATGGGCGTGATCAGGGCAACGATGCTGCCGGTGAGGGGGCCTTGGGTTGGGTTCATGTCGGTCATTTGTACGGTAATCAACTATTTTAGCGAGAGTGCACAGCGCTCCGGTTTCGCCGGTCCGGCCGACGACAGGGCTGGCCGCACGGCAGCGATGCGCTGCACGTACCGCGGCGGCTCCGGCAGGTAGCCATTTTCATACGCTACCACCTGGAGAGCCGGGCATGCGCGCAAAAGTTCGCCAGGTTGCAGCAGAAAATCGGGCCGGCTGGGGCGCCCCAAGGCCTCATTACCCGCGGCAAAGGTTTCGTAGAGCAGTACGCCCCCGGGGGCTACGCTCTGGACAATGGTGTCCAGCAAAGGGCGCCACAGGTAGTTGGTGACCACTACCGCGCCAAAGATGCGCAGCTCGCCGGTCCGGTACAGCGGCCAGGGTCCTGCTTCCATGTCAGCACACACGAGTTCGGCGTGGGGTACCTGTTGGCTGGCGAGGCCTATAACCCGGTCAATGCCGGTCACCGGGTGGCCACGCCCGGCAAACCAGTCCAGGTGCCGTCCCGAACCACAGGCCACGTCCAGCACCGTAGCGCCAGGCGCCAGCAGATGTGACCAGCGCACAATCCAGTCGGACGGATTACTCAAAAGCAAGCCCACACCTGGTTGGCCATCTGCACCATAAAGTCTGGGCGGGTGTACATCACAAACACCCCAGCCAGCGCAGCCGCAGCCAGGCTGGCAATGACCAGACGCCTGCGCAGCGTCATGGCGCCACCGCTCCGCGTGGCAGCGGACGAACGATTGCCGCCTCTTTCACCGGCAGGTTGACCAGCGCGGCCGCGACGCCCAGCGCAATGGCGATGTACCAGACGATGTCGTAACTACCGGTCCTGTCATACAGATAACCACCCAACCAGACCCCCAAGAAGGATCCGATCTGGTGGCTGAAGAACACAAAACCGCCCAGCATGGACAAATGCGCCACCCCAAAAATCTGCGCCACTGTGGCATTGGTGGGGGGGATGGTGGACAACCACAGCAGCCCCATCACGCTGGAAAACACATAGACGCTGGCTGGCGTCAGCGGCGCCAGCAGGAACAGGCTGATGGCCACCGCGCGGGCGAAGTAGATAAAGGCCAGTATGTTTTTCTTCTGCATCTTCTGGCCCAGCACGCCGGCGGCGTAGGTGCCAAACACATTGAACAGCCCAATCAGCGCCAGCGCGTAGCTGGCCACCTGGGGCGACAGCCCCTTGTCTTTTAAATAGCTGGGCATGTGCACACCAATAAACACTACCTGGAAGCCGCAAACGAAGTAACCCGCCATTAACAATTGGAAGCTGGGGTATTTGAAGGCCTCGCGCAGCGCCTGGCCAATGGTTTGCTCGCGCGGCGCGGCAGAAGCGCCTCCAAAAGCGGGTTCCCGCAGCCCCCACGCCAGCGGAATCATCAGCAGCGACGCCACGCCCAGCATCACTAGCGCCTCTTGCCAACCAAACTGGCTGATCAAGAAACCTTCAGTCGGCACCATCAGGAATTGCCCAAACGAGCCTGCGGCTGCGGCCACACCCATGGCCCAGGAACGCTTGTCGGCAGTGACATTGCGGCCGATCACGCCATAGATCACTGCATAGGTCGTGCCGGCCTGAGCCATGCCAATTAGCAAGCCAGTACTCAGTGAGAACAGCAGCGGTGTGCTGGCGTACGCCATGCCCACCAGCCCCAGCGCGTACAGCAATGATCCGACAATAATGACGCGGAAAGCGCCAAAGCGGTCCGCCGCCATGCCGGCAAAAATGCCAGAGATGCCCCAGACCAGGTTTTGGATGGCAATGGCAAAGGCAAAAGTCTCGCGCGTCCAGTCCTGGTCTTGTGTGATGGGTTGCAGCCACAGCCCAAAACCGTGGCGTATACCCATGGAGAGGGTGACGATGATGGCGCCGCAGGCCAGTACCTGAGCGGTGGAAAGCGGTTTGTGGGCGGGGTGCATCGTCGGATTGTCACCATTCCTCGTGGGCTCCGCTCAAGCATAAACAAAGTCATTGACCTTGCCGGCTGTATTTGCATACAGCTGTGTTAGGGTGAGGCGATTACAATCACCGCCCTATGTCCGTCAAAGCTACCCCCGAATACTCCGAAGGTTCCATCCGGGTCCTCAAAGGCCTGGAGCCCGTCAAACAACGTCCGGGCATGTACACCCGCACCGACAACCCGCTGCACGTCATCCAGGAAGTCCTGGACAACGCGGCCGATGAGGCCCTGGGCGGTTACGGTAAAAAGATCAAGGTCACGGTCCATGTGGACGGATCCATCGCTGTGGAAGACGATGGCCGCGGCATCCCGTTTGGTATGCACCCCGAAGAAAAAGCCCCGGTGATTGAGCTGGTGTTCACACGCCTGCATGCTGGTGGCAAGTTCGACAAGGGCAAGGGCGGCGCCTACAGCTTCTCTGGCGGCCTGCACGGCGTCGGTGTATCGGTAACCAACGCCCTGGCCAAGCGGCTGGAGGCCACGTCCTACCGTGAGGGCCAGGTGGCCAGCATCGTGTTTGAAAACGGTGACGTCACCCAGCCGCTGGAAGCGCGCAAAACGGGCGAGGGTGACCGCAAGTCCGGCACCACCGTACGCGTTTGGCCCGATGCCAAATACTTTGAGTCGTCGGCGCTGCCCATGGCCGAGCTGACCCACTTGCTGCGCAGCAAGGCGGTGCTGATGCCTGGCGTCAGCGTGTCGCTGTTCATCGAGAAGACCAAGGAAACCCAGACTTGGCTATATAAAGGCGGCCTACGCGACTACCTGACGCAAACGCTCAATGGCGACCCGGTGATCCCGCTGTTTGAAGGCGAAGGTTTTGCCGACAACCAAAGCGACAACTTCGCCGAAGGCGAGGGCGCGGCCTGGTGTGTAGCCTTTACCGAAGACGGCCAACCGGTACGCGAAAGTTATGTCAATCTGATTCCCACCAGCGCCGGCGGCACCCACGAAAGCGGCTTGCGCGATGGCCTGTTCACCGCCGTGAAGAGCTTCATTGACCTGCACTCGCTGTTGCCTAAGGGCGTCAAGTTGATGCCCGAGGACGTGTTCGCCCGCGCCAGCTATGTGTTATCCACCAAGGTGTTGGATCCGCAGTTTCAGGGCCAGATCAAGGAGCGGCTCAATTCCCGCGACGCCGTGCGCCTGGTTTCCAGTTTTGTACGCCCCGCGCTGGAACTCTGGTTGAACCAGCATGTGGACTACGGCAAAAAGTTGGCGGAATTGGCGATCAAAGCTGCCCAAAGCCGGCAGAAAGCCGGCCAGAAAGTGGAAAAACGCAAAAGCTCTGGTGTGGCGGTGTTGCCCGGCAAGTTGACCGATTGCGAAAGCAAGGACATTGCCTACAACGAGGTGTTTCTAGTCGAGGGTGACTCCGCTGGTGGCAGTGCCAAAATGGGCCGTGACAAGGAAAACCAAGCCATCCTGCCCCTGCGCGGCAAGGTGCTCAACACCTGGGAAGTGGACCGTGACCGCCTGTTTGCCAACACCGAAATCCACGACATCTCGGTGGCTATCGGCGTCGACCCGCATGGCCCCAACGACACGCCCGATTTGTCTGGCCTGCGTTATGGCAAGGTTTGTATCCTGTCGGACGCGGACGTGGACGGTTCCCACATTCAGGTGCTGCTGCTGACGCTGTTCTTCCGCCACTTCCCCAAACTGATCGAAACCGGCCACGTGTTCGTGGCCCGCCCGCCGCTGTTCCGGGTCGATGCACCGGCACGTGGCAAAAAGCCCGCATCCAAGGCCTACGCGCTGGATGAAGGTGAATTGGTCGCCATACTCGATAAATTGCGCAAAGAAGGCGTGCGTGAAGGCGCGTGGAGCATCAGTCGCTTCAAGGGCCTGGGCGAAATGAACGCGGAGGAACTCCGCGACACCACGCTCGACCCCACTCGCCGCACGCTGCTTCGCGTCACCATGGCGGACGCCGGCGCCGCGGACACCATGTTCCGCGTCCTCATGGGCGACAAGGTCGAGCCCCGCCGCGAGTTCATCG
>JAYSZJ010000127.1:0-5252 GCA_043738115.1 Rhodoferax sp.
TCACCATCAGTAAATGTTCTCCCACTTGCCGTTTTCAAGAAACGATGCGCCGCCATAGCCGGCCAGCAAGAGCACGCCGTCGGCGGTGTGCAGGTGGCCGGAGCTGCCTCTTACAAAACGTGGCACATCAGCCTCGGTCACTTTGTCGTCTTTGATGGTCCACAGCCCGTAGTCGGAGGTGCACCACACGCGGTCTTGGTACCACACCATGTCGGTAAACCCCAAGACCATGTTCACGGGATCGCCCGCAAAAATCCGCTTCCACTTTTCACCACGGCCTTTGAACACAGCGCCGTGCATGCCGCTGATATAAACGTTGCCATCGCCAGCGCACACCACCGACTGGAATTCAATGTTGGTCGGCATGGCCAGTCTCGTCCACGACTTGCCGTTGTAGTGGTAGGCGTGGCCTTTTTTTCCAACGCAGTAAATGTCGTTCTCATTGAAACCATCTAGGTCTGCGAGGATGGTGGTATTTTTAGGATCAACTTTTCGTCTGGAAATTTCGTCGCTAACGGAGCGCCAGTCGTTCTGCTCAAAGCGTTTGCCGACGCAATTGCTTCCTCCACAGCCATACACCCAGCCATCAATTTGTTTGAGTTTGTAGACGCCGGTCCAAAATGGTCCACCGTCGTCGAATAAGGTGATCTTGCTCAGGCCGCCTTCTCCGCTGCCGACTTGGTACACATCCAAACCCGCGACACCCACAAACTGTGGTTTGGGTTTTTGGCACGTTTCACCCAATATAAGTTCAAGACCCAAGATCGGATCGTGCACCCATTGCTGATCCGGGGTTTCGTCCCGGTACCAATTCAGTATTCTTTTGGGGACCCAAAACTCTGATGGTCCGCCGGAATTTCCGTCCCATCCGGCTTGGGCTTTCTTGGCTTCGTCCCAGGTGTTGTAGTTCTCTCTAAGAACAAAGTAAAAAATATTCTTGTCCCTCACGCAGCAGTCGATGGTGTTGTAACCCAGTAAGTGTTTTGTTCGATTAACTTGATCCATTTTTTGATTACTTTCTGGTTGGAGTGGGCGCTTGAACTGGCGGCTTAGGTGTCCCAGGCGTCCCCGGATGCGCCACCATGGATTTGCAGTCGCCGTAATACGACTTGAGCTGGGCGATCATGCAGGTTCTGCTGCACCCGGCAATCGAAGGCCCCAAGGCATCAAGCGCTTTCTTCTGCATGTCCTCAAAACTAATGGGTTTGGGCGGCTGGCCTTTTCCGTTGTAATCCTCCATCTCCTTTTTCAAGTTTTGGTGAGCCCTGCCATGGCTACCATGGGTGTTGCTGGTGCCTTCCAAACAAATGGTGGGTGCTTCGCCGTTCTTATAGCCAGGGCAACTGTTGGCGGCTGCATCGGGAATCACATGGTGGCCGCTTTGCCCTGGACAGCACCCATCGCCCTTCAATGAAGCTGGGTATTCCGTGGACTTGTAGGGTACCAACTGACACTTTCTGGCGCGCATGCAGGCATTGGCTGCGGCCATGGCGGTCATCGTTTCTTCCCAGACCTCGGTGCCCTTGAGGTTGGGGTCGAGCATCTCCTCCATTTTTTTGATTTGATCTTTGATTTCGTCGTATTTTTCTTTGCCGATGGCGACGGCGCCGGCCCCTTGTCCAAGGAAGGTGCCTGCCGAATTCAATGCACCGGCAACGCTCCACGCCTGGGTGCCAACTTCAATGGCTCCAGCAAGTGGAGGAAGCCACGCTGACGAGAGGGCGGCTGCCCCGCCAATGACTTGTTTTTCGACGGTATTTTTAGCCAATTCAACGGCGCCATCTTTGGCCAAATCCCCTACAGTTCCAGCGGCATCTTTGGCGACTTGCCAAATGTTGTCTTCCATTTCTTTTTTGATCTGGCCCAGCTGGTGCTTGAAGTAGTCCAGACTGGTGTGCCATGGCTTGACCCACATTCCACCGCAGTGATCGTCCATCCAGGCGTTGTCGGCATCTTTTTTGTAACCCACCTTGCCAAGCGCATCCATGCCCTCGACCGCATCTCCGACACGGTCTTTTAAGCCACCGAGCAAATGTTTCTTGCCTTTGGCTTTATCGGCGGACTTTTTCTCTTTTTCTGAGGGTGTTTGATCTTTGCATTTCTCTTCAGTACGCGCGATGCCTGGGCCACATGCGTTTTTGGCCGATTCGGTATCGATATAGGGATACTTGCCCGTGTTAGGGGATCCCTTCTGGCTAGCAGCCGTAGCGTCAGGCTTAGGCTTGGGGTTCGGAGTGGGCTTTGGTCCTGCCATGGTTTTGCTTGCGCCTTTGTTCAGGTCTTGTGGTTATGGGTGGTTGGGTCGGTATGCCGACAGACATTGAGCCCTTCCACCTTCACGTCGGGTGACCAGTCGGTGAAGTAACACCGGCCTTTGATGGTGTTGGTAGCTTTGCCCATCTTGAATGCATAGGTAGCGGGCTCGTCACCGATGCTGGTGGAAAGGAACGACACATCTTTTTTGCAAATGGGCGTGCCGCAGACAAACACCGTGGTGCTGCCATTGGCCAAGTCGCGTGCAAAAGCCGTGTTGGGATAGGGCAATGGAATGCCTATTTTTTTAGGCTTGGGTGGGCTGAAGCACACGTCAGGAAATGCAACGGTCTTGCCATCGGCGGCTTGTGAGCAAAACTCGTCATCGTTGGCGTAAACGTGGGTTTCCATGGGGGACTCTCAATTCGTGGAGGTGTTGTCTGAGCTGTTGACCTGCACAACCACAGCACTGCGCAGGCCTTCGTCGTTGGCCAGGTGAATCACGCCGCAGTCGCCCAGGCGGTCGGGTTGCTTCAGCAGGTGGTGCAGCCAAGCCAGCATCAGCGGTCCTGTGGCTGCACCCACCTCGCCCACGCAGTCGGCAGTGGTGTGCACCATGGGCGTGGTGCCGCCATCGACGGCCACGCGGGTGAAGGCATTGGCGGCTTCGCCCGCAAAAAATCCTTCGCCGTTTTGATCGCTGAGGCGAAAGGCCAGGTCGTTGCAATCGACCCCCGCTTGCTCAAAGGCGTTGCGAAGGGCTGTGCTCAGTCCGGTGGCTCGGGTGGGTACGCTGCCGTCAATGCGACCCGGCTCGTCGCCTTGGCCCCAGCCCAGAATATGCGTGCCCGGTGCTTCTGCATGGGCCAGCTCTAGCAGCACGGCGGCAGCAGCTTCGCCAGGGATGAAACCGTCGCGGTTGCCCGGTACAAGCAGCCGGTCGGCTTGCAGGTAGTGGTTGATGGTTTCCGCCTGCAAGTAGCTGTCGGCCGCCAGCAGGAGCACTTGTTTGCAAACGCCCTGCATCAGTAACTCACGCGCTCTACCCAGCACCGCAGCCAAACCCGCTCGGCCTGCGCGCAGCACCTCAGACTTCGGGTTCAGCGGCACGCTGAACAGGCGGTTGCTCATGGCGGCGGCTTCGTAGGCATGGCGCTGTTCCACGCCGGGGCGGCTGGTCTCTGCGGTGAGCAAAACAGCCATCAGTTGCGGGTCTTGCAGCGGCCCGGCGTGGTTCAAGCAGTCGTTCACAGCATGCGCCATCCACTGTGCCAGGCGTTCGCTGCCCCAGCTTTCAGTGTCGGGCAGGCGCGCCACCCGCACAGGCTCGCCGTTTGAGGTGATGAACTCACTTTCTTGGAAGTGGTCCATGCCCACTCGCAGTGCACAAGAGGCGGCTTGTGCGGTGTAGCCCACGGCACAGCACAGGCCTGCCGAGACCACACGCAAGGTTTTGTCTGTGGCGTCTTGCATCTGGGGAGCGATCATTGAGGGGGCCATGTTCAAGCTGCCTGATTCACTGGCTGCCCGCAACCCACGCAGCCGCTTTCTTCCAAACCAAGGGAGCGTGCACGCCACCACTGCTCATCAATCGGGCCGACGGCAATGGTGTTGAACTCCTGAATACGCCTGCGTATGGGCACACTGGCCCGCCACACCACGCTAAAGCGTCCGGCGTCGGGTTCAAAGAACAAGGTGTCGGCGTGAACCTGGGGCTGCTCAATGCTGTAGTCCTTGCGCAAGATGCGCACTTGCAAGTCGTTCAGCGACGGCAGCTTGAATTTGACATGGGGCTGTCCTTTGACCATGTGCACGAGTTGCACCTCTTCGCCGCCTTGCGGGTAGTTCACACGTTGATCTGCGGGAGCGCTTTGGTAAAAACGTTCATCAAAGTCTTCAGGCAAGAAGGGGAACACATCGCGCCGCCAGGCGTCGTCATAGGTGCCCGCGTACTGGCTGCGCTCAGGCACGTTGGCGCTGATGGCGTTCAGGCCCATGGGGCGGTGTTGGCCATCAGGGTGTTTGACGGGGTCGTTGAAGTCTTCCAGGCAGGGCACCGGCTGGCCTGCCATGTCACCGATGGTGTGCGGGCCCGCCCAGCCGATGCCAATCGGGTTGGCGTCAAAGGCTTCGACGTCGGCTTCTTTGTTCTTGACGTAAGAGCGCGTGGCACCAAACCCCAGCCCAAGATGCAGCGGCATGGATACAAAGGGCTCGGGGTTTGAGGGCTCGTAGCTCAAGAGTGTTTTTTTCCAGGAACGCTGGCCCAAGACTTTGATTTGTTTTTGCCATGGGCCCACCTGTGCTTGAACGCCGAGGGCGGAAACAGCTTGGCCGTCGGGGCTGTGGGCACAGGCGTCAAACAAGATGTCGCATTGGGGTTTGAAGCGCACCATGTCGTTGGCACAGCGCACAGCCGACAGGCCAGGCTCGCCGTGGTGCTCGTCGGCATACGCAAAGGCAGGCGCCGCGATCGGGCGTGGGCGCTGGCCCGGGCCGGGCAAAGTCCACGCGGCCTTGGTCACGATCACCAAATGCTCCTGGCCGGTGACGTCGATGGAGGGGAACACCTCTGAGCGCAGCAAAGAGCTGCCGACCACGACTTCCATTGTGCAGCCTGCCCCGCGTCAGTTGATCTGCACCGAGCCACCGCGAATGCGCTGGCTCGCCGTGGCATGGCTGGTGACGTAAGCGCCACGGATCTGAATGTGCCCGTCTTCGCTGAGCAAGATCACGGCTTCACCACAGCGCAACTCCAGCTCGGTGTGCGCTTCAATCACCACACGCTGGCCGTTGTGGCTCACGCGCAAAGCATCATTGAGCGCGCCATCGACACTGGTGGTCACAGGCTGCATCATCAAGCCCAGCACCACGGGCCGGTCGGTTTGCCCACCCTCAAAACCCAGGGCCACGGCCTGACCCACGTGCTGCGGGGTCAGTTGAACCATGCTCACGGCATGGAGCCCTTGCAAACCCAGGCTGGCGATGCCAACACGCAC
>JAYSZJ010000128.1:0-48881 GCA_043738115.1 Rhodoferax sp.
GGCCGGTGGCACGTTCATTACGCCGGGCGTGTGGCCGGTGGAGGTGATGCGCGTCAGGCGGCGGCTTTCGGCCTCAAACGAGTTGACCGGGAAGCTGTCGTAGCTCAGGCCGCCAGGGTGGGCGACATGGTACTGGCAGCCACCCAGCGAGCGTTTCATCCAGGTGTCCACGATGTCAAAGGTCAGCGGTGCGTGCACGCCAATCGTGGGGTGCAGGCTGCTCGGTGGGTTCCAGGCTTTGAAGCGCACGCCCGCCACAAATTCACCGACCGTGCCAGTGCTTTGCATGGGCAAGGCCTGGCCGTTGCAAGTGATGACGTAACGGCTTTCGTTCAAGCCTTTCACGTGCACTTCCATACGCTCCAGTGACGAGTCCACGTACCGTGCGGTGCCGCCGGCAGAACTTTCTTCGCCCATCACATGCCAAGGCTCCAGCGCGCAGCGCAGGGTCAGTTCAATACCGGCTGATTGGACTGAGCCAACCAGGGGGAAGCGGAACTCCACGTGCGGCGCAAACCAGCTCGGGTCAAACGGGTAACCTGCGGCGCGCATGTCTTCCACCACATTGTCGAAGTCCATCTTGATGAAGGTGGGCAACATGAAGCGGTCATGCAGCTCGGTTCCCCAGCGGGTGACTGGTGCCTTGTAAGGCGTCTTCCAGAAGCGGGCCACGAATGCGCGCAACAACAGTTGCTGCACGATGCTCATGCGCGGGTGGGGCGGCATCTCAAACGCGCGCAGTTCCAGCAAGCCCAGGCGGCCGGTGGCCGAGTCGGGTGAATACATCTTGTCAATGGAAAACTCGCTGCGGTGGGTGTTGCCGGTGGCGTCGATCAGGATGTTGCGCAGCGTGCGGTCCACGATCCACGGTGGCATGCCTTGACCATACAACTCGCGGTTGGCGTAGATCTGCTCAATCGCGATTTCCAGCTCATACAACTGGTCGTTGCGTGCCTCGTCCACACGCGGGGCCTGGCTGGTGGGGCCGACAAACATGCCGCTGAACAGATAACTCAGCGACGGGTGGTTGTGCCAGTACAGCAGCAGGCTGGCCAGCAGCTCGGGTTGGCGCAGGAAAGGGCTGTCGGCCGGCGTGGCGCCGCCCATCACAAAGTGGTTGCCGCCACCGGTGCCGGTGTGGCGGCCGTCGGTCATAAACTTCTCGGCACTCAAACGCGATTCAAAGGCCGTGCTGTACAAAAACTCGGTGTTGGCAACCAGTTCTTTCCAGTTGTTGACGGGGTGGACATTGACCTCGATCACACCGGGGTCGGGTGTCACCTGCAAGAGTTTGAGGCGGGGGTCGCGTGGGGGCGGGTAGCCCTCCAGCACGAGCTTCATGCTGAGTTCTTTAGCGGTGGCCTCAATTGCGGCCAGCAGATCCAGGTAGTCTTCCAGCTTTTCCAGTGGTGGCATGAAGACGTACAACACGCCGGACTTGGTGCCCACCGCTTCGGCCTTGGGGCCGCTGGCGCGGCGCGGGTCGCGCACTTCTACACATAGTGCCGTGCGGCTGACCCAGTGGGCGGACTCGCCGCGTGCGGGTACACGGGCGTAGTCTTGCGGCTCGGCTTGGGAGGCGCGGCGCGCGGCCATGTCGGCCAGTGTGGTGCTGGTGCCCACATAGGGTGGCACGGCGGCGGATGCGGCATCGGTCTTGCCGTTCAGCGCATTCTGGAATTTGCGTGCCGCTTCCTGTGGTGTGGCCGCGCCACTCAGGTAGGGCACGTCGGCGCGTACGGTGAGGGTGGGGATGGGGTTGCCGCTGCCGCTGGCTGGTGGTGCTGCGTGTGTGGTTGTAGTAGCAGGGTGACCATCGGCATACCGCGCTGCCAGGGCCGTATGGGTGGGCAGGGCCGCACGCGGTGCGCTCGGGTCGGTCTCTACCAAATACGGGAAGTCGGCCTTGCTGACCCAGGGCAATGAATCCAGCGGCAGGCGCAGGCCCATGGGGGAATCGCCAGGCATCAGGTACATGCGTTCGTCGCGCAGAAACCAGGGGCCGGTGGTCCACTTCGGGTCAGCCAACGCAGGGCCTTCACCCGCCTTGACCGGCAGCACATAACCCACGGCGGTGTCGAGCTTTTGCTCAAACACGCGGCGCAGGCGGGCGCGTTCCATCTCGTCGTCCAGCTTGGAGTTGAACGGGTCCACATTGACCGGCAGGCGGCGTTCGCGCCACAGGTAGTACCAGGAGTCTTCGTACGCGGGCAGGATGTGTTGGTCGGTAATGCCAAGCCGTTTGCACAGCGTTTGGGTGAAGCGTTGGGCGTCGGCACTGGTGTAGTAGGTTGGCTCGCGCTCATCCGTGAACAGCGACGGGTCGGCCCATACCGGTTGTTTGTCGGCACGCCAGTAGATATTGAGTGCCCAGCGGGGCAGTTGCTCGCCGGGGTACCACTTACCCTGACCAAAGTGCAGGAAACCGCCTTGGCCATATTCGTTGCGCAGTTTGTGCACGAGTGCAGTGGCAAAGCCGCGTTTGGTGGGGCCCAGTGCGTCGGTGTTCCACTCGGCAGCGTCGCGGTCGTTCACCGCCACAAAGGTGGGCTCGCCGCCCATGGTCAGGCGCACGTCACCGGCCACCAGTTCCTTGTCGACCTCGGCACCCAGGGCCATCACGTCGGCCCATTGTTCTTCGGTGTACGGCTTGGTGACGCGGGGGGATTCGTAAATGCGGGTCACCTGCATGTGGTGGCTGAACTCCACCTCGCTCTCGTCCACGCCGCCTTCAATCGGCGCTGCGCCCGAGGGCTGGGGCGTGCAAGCCAGCGGAATATGGCCTTCACCGGCCAGCAGGCCCGAGGTGGCGTCCAGGCCGATCCAGCCGGCGCCGGGCAAATAGACCTCGCACCAGGCGTGGAGGTCGGTGAAATCGACCTCGGTGCCGCTGGGGCCGTCCAAGGCTTTCACGTCGGACTTGAGCTGTATCAGGTATCCCGACACAAACCGTGCCGCCAGCCCGCAGTGGCGCAGCAGCTGCACCAGCAGCCAGCCGGAATCACGGCAAGAGCCCGAGCCCTTGGTCAGCGTCTCGTCTGGCGTTTGCACACCGGGTTCCATGCGTATGGTGTAGCTCACGTCCTTGTGAATCATCTGGTTGATGTCGACCAGAAAATCTATCGTGCGGCGCTTGGTGTAGTCGATCTTGGCCAGGTAGTCATTGACCAGCGGCGTGCGCTCGCCGGCCATCAGGTAGGGCAGCAGTTCTTCTTGCAGCAGCGGGGCGTATTTGAACGGGAACTCTTCGGCCTCGGGCTCGAGAAAGAAGTCAAACGGGTTGTAGACCGCCATCTCCACCACCACATCCACCGTGACTTTGAACTCGCGGGTCTTGTTGGGGAAAACCAACCGAGCCTGGTAGTTGGCGAACGGGTCTTGTTGCCAGTTCAAAAAGTGGCCCTCGGCTGGCTCAACTTTGAGCGAATACGAAATGATCCTGCTGCGGCTATGGGGGGCGGGGCGCAGGCGCACAACCTGGGGGCCCAGTGTTACCAGGCGGTCGTAGCGGTAATGGGTAACGTGGTTCAGTGCTGCGTGGATGGACATGGCGGGTCTCGGTTGGACTCTTTAAAGTCGGTTCAATGCAAAGTGGCGTACCGTTGCTTGCATGGTAGCAAGCTATTACTAGGCAACTAAGCACTTCACCAAGCAATTCCTGCGCCACTGCTTTTTTGCCGGGTAGCATGGCCCGGTGCGTACGTTTTTATTCCACTTCCAAGGGCACGCCGGCGTGCTGTTTGCGGCACTGCTGGGGTTGGTGCTGGGCACGGCCCTGCAGTTGCAGCAGGGGCAGCTGTTTGCGTGGCATGCCTATATGGGAATTGTGCTTCTAGCCCCCGTCGCCTATGCATTTACCGCTATTAAAAATATAGCTATTGGCTGGCGGTGGATCTTTGCAGCCATGGCGCTGGGGCTGTTGGGATTTGGCGCCACCGGCTTGCGCGCCACGGCCTACTTGGAGCAAGCATTGGACCCGGCGCTGGAAGGGCGCGATGTGCGCGTAACCGGTGTGGTGGCCCGGCTGCCGCAGCGCAATGAATCGGGTCTGCGCTTTCGCGTACACGTGGAGTCCGCGGTGCTGGATGGGCAGCCGGTGCGCTTGCCGCCGCGGGTGGATGTGGGCTGGTATGGCGACACGGCCGCGCAGGTGGGTGACACGACCAGCCGTTTGCCGCCGCCCGACCTGCGCGCCGGTGAACGCTGGCAGATGACGCTGCGGCTCAAGGCACCGCACGGCGCCCGCAACCCCCACGGCTTTGATTACGAGCTGTACCTATGGGAGCAGGGCGTACAGGCCACGGCTTACGTGCGCACCAGTGCCAAAGATCCGGTGCCGCAACGCATGGAGCAGACCTGGCAATACCCGGTGGTGCTGGCCCGCCAGGTGGTGCGTGAACGTATCTACCAGCAGGTGCAGGAGCGCGCGTTTGCCGGCATGCTGGCCGCGCTGGTGGTGGGCGACCAGGCCGCCATTGACCGGCTGGACTGGGATGTGTTCCGCGCCACAGGTGTGGCGCATCTGGTCTCCATATCCGGGATCCATGTGACGATGTTCGCCTGGGGGGCGGCCTTGTTTGTGGGCTGGTTGTGGCGGCGCTCCGGTCGTTTGTGTATTGCACTGCCTGCGCCCAGCGCGGCGCTGCTGGGTGGTGTGTTGCTGGCAACGGCCTACGCCGTGTTCTCCGGCTGGGGCGTGCCGGCACAGCGCACCTGCCTGATGCTAGCCACGGTGGCGCTGCTGCGCTTGTCGGGTGCGCGCTGGCCCTGGCCCCATGTGTGGATGCTGGCCTGCGCCGTGGTGGTGGTCAGCGACCCCTGGGCCTTATTGCAAGCGGGGTTCTGGCTGAGTTTTGTGGCGGTGGGGATTCTATTTGCTGCTAATTTAGGAGTTAATGAGATAGATCCGACGCGGGCTAGGGGCATCAAACACCATATGCTCTCTGGTCTGCGGGAGCAATGGGTGATTACGGTTGCCTTGACGCCGCTGACCTTGTTGTTGTTCGGCCAGGTGTCGTTGGTGGGCCTGGTAGCCAACGCGCTGGCCATTCCGTGGATCACACTGGTCGTTACACCGCTGGCCCTGATGGGCGTGGTGGTGCCGGTGCTGTGGGAGGTGGCGGCCGGCGCCATTGGTTGGTTGTATGCCTATTTGCAGTGGCTGGCGTCTTGGCAGTGGGCAGCCATCACGGTGGCGGTGCCGCCGCTGTGGGCCGGGGCCGCAGGTGTGCTGGGTGGCGCATTGCTGGTCTTGCCCTGGGGATGGCGCATGCGGGTTCTGGGCTTGCCGCTGCTGCTGCCGGTATTGCTATGGCGCGTGCCTTTGCCCGTGGCGGGGCAGTTTGAGCTGCTGGCTGCGGACGTGGGCCAGGGCAATGCGGTGCTGGTGCGCACGGCCAATCACGCCTTGTTGTATGACGCGGGACCCCGTTACAGCCTGGAGAGCGACGCTGGCCACCGGGTGCTGGTGCCGCTGATGCAGGCCTTGCACACCCGGCTGGACATGCTGGTGCTGAGTCACCGTGATATGGATCACGTGGGCGGTGCACCCGCCGTGCTGGCCATGCAGCCGCAGGCCGATGTACTCAGTTCCATTGAGGCCAGCCACCCCTTGCAGGCCTTGCGCCCTGCGCGGCGTTGCGAGGCTGGCCAGCATTGGGAATGGGATGGTGTGCGTTTTGAAGTCTTGCACCCGCAGGCGGTGGATTACGACACGGCTGCTAAATCCAACGCCATGTCCTGTGTGCTGCGTATCTCCAATGGTGCACAGACGGCTTTGCTGGTGGGCGACATCGAGCAGCCGCAGGAGGCCAGGCTGGTGGCGCAGCATGGGCGTTTCACCGCCGGGCCGCCCCAAGGTGAAACAGCCCCCTCGGGGGACAGCGCAGCACACGCAGTGGCAAGCGTGGGGGCCGACAGCCTTCTGAAGGCCGATGTACTGCTGGTACCCCACCACGGCAGCAAGACCTCCGGCAGTGGTGAATTTCTGGACGCCGTTGCGCCGACACAAGCAATCGTGCAATCGGGCTACCGCAACCGATTTGGCCACCCGGCACCGGTGGTATTGGACCGCCTGCAGGAGCGGCAGATTCAGGTGCGGGACTCACCCCACTGCGGCGCATTTACGTGGCAATCGTGGCAAGCCCAAAATAGTGCATGCCTGCGCTTGCAGGGTCGGCGTTACTGGCACCACAATGTGCCATAGTGGTGCTTGGTGGTGGCACTATCCTTGCTAATCCATGGTCAAGGCCAAGCTAAAAGACCTTTGAACAGGTCGCAAACGGTATCAGGAGAGAGGTTTATGCAGAAGTTTGACGAGATGTACACCAGCTTGCCCTACCAGTTCTTTTCCAAGGGCGAGCAGGTGCGGGACCATTACAAGATCTACGACGCCTGGCTGGCGCGCCAACCCGGCGACATGATGGCCAAGCGGCGCGAAGAGGCCGAGATGATCTTCCGCCGCGTCGGCATCACCTTTGCGGTGTATGGCGAGAAGGACGAATCCGGCGCCGGCACCGAGCGGCTGATCCCGTTTGACCTGATCCCCCGCATCATCCCGGCGCACGAATGGACCACGATGGAAAAAGGCCTGGTGCAGCGTGTCACCGCCATGAACCGTTTCATCCACGACGTCTACCACGACCAGGAGATCATCAAGGCCGGACACGTGCCGCGTGAGCAGATCGAGAACAACGCCCAGTTCCGCCCCGAAATGGTGGGCGTGGATGTGCCGCACCAGATCTACTCCCACATCTCCGGCATCGACATCGTGCGCGCGCCCGACGCCCGGGGCAATGGCGAGTACTACGTGCTGGAGGACAACCTGCGAGTGCCCAGCGGCGTGAGTTACATGCTGGAAGACCGCAAGATGATGATGCGGCTGTTCCCCGAGCTGTTCAACGCCCACCGCGTCGCTCCCATCGCCCATTACCCCGACCTGCTGCTGGAGACCCTGCGGGCCAGCAGCCCCCACACTACGGCCGAGCCCACGGTGGTGGTGCTGACACCCGGCATGTACAACAGCGCTTATTTCGAACACGCCTTCCTGGCCCAGCAGATGGGTGTGGAGCTGGTCGAGGGGCAAGACCTGTTTGTTAAGGACAACTTTGTGTACATGCGCACCACACGCGGCCCGATGCGGGTGGACGTGATCTACCGCCGGGTGGATGACGACTTTCTGGACCCCACGGCGTTCCGCCCCACGTCCACACTGGGCTGCGCCGGTTTGCTGGGCGCTTACAAGGCCGGCAATGTGACCATCTGCAATGCGGTGGGCACCGGCGTGGCGGACGACAAGTCCATCTACCCCTATGTGCCCAAGATGATCGAGTTCTACCTGGGGGAGAAGCCCATTCTGAACAACGTGCCCACCTATATGTGCCGCAACAAGGACGATCTAGCCTACACACTGACCAACCTCAAAGATCTGGTCGTTAAAGAGGTCCATGGTGCTGGTGGATACGGCATGCTGGTGGGCCCTGCGGCCACCAAGGCCGAGATCGAAGACTTCCGCAAAGCAGTCGTGGCCAACCCCAGTGGTTACATCGCCCAGCCCACGCTCAGCCTGTCCAGTTGCCCCACTTTTGTGGAGAGCGGCATTGCGCCGCGCCACATCGACCTGCGGCCCTATGTGCTCTCAGGCAAGACCGTGCAAATGGTGCCGGGGGGGCTGACCCGTGTGGCGCTGAAAGACGGCTCGCTGGTGGTGAATTCGTCACAGGGCGGCGGTACCAAAGATACCTGGATTCTGGAAGACGACGCCATCGCAGCGGCCACGCAATCCCAAACCCAATCGCAATCCTGAACCCGGGGAGAAACACCATGCTGTCACGCACTGCAGACCATCTTTTCTGGATGTCCCGCTACACCGAGCGGGCCGAGAACACCGCCCGTATGCTGGATGTCAACTACCAGACCTCGCTGCTGCCCCAGTCCGACGCCGTGGCCCAGGTGGGCTGGCAGGGCCTGCTCAGTATCAGCGAACTGCTGCCCACGTACACCGACCGTTATGGCGCCATAGAGGCCCGCGACGTGATGGACTTCATGGTCAAGGACGAGAGCAACCCGTCCAGCATCATCTCCTGCCTGGGTGCCGCCCGTGAAAACGCGCGCGCCGTGCGCGGCACGCTGACCACCGAGGTGTGGGAGACACAAAACACGACCTGGCTGGAAGTGAAACGCATGTTGAAGGCGGGCGAGTTCGAGGCCGACCCGGCGCAGTTTTTTGAGTGGGTCAAGTTCCGCTCCCATCTGTCACGCGGTGTCACCGTGGGCACCATGCTGATCGACGAGGCCCTGCACTTCATGCGCCTGGGCACGTTCCTGGAACGGGCCGACAACACGGCGCGTCTGGTGGATGTGAAGTTCCACGCGCTGCAAAGCGACTTCTATGGCACGGCCAACGAGAAGGACCAAGAGTACGACTTCTACCACTGGAGCGCGATCCTGCGCAGCGTCTCCGGCTTTGAGGTCTATCGCAAGGTCTACCGCGATGTCATCAAGCCTGAGCGGGTGGGTGAACTGCTGATACTGCGCCCGGATATGCCACGCTCGCTGCACGCCAGTTTGAATGAAGTGGTGGCTAACCTGTCGCTAGTGGCTAGTGATGCATCCAGCGAAACCCTGCGCCGCGCCGGCAAATTGCGGGCCGAACTGCAATACGGGCGTATCGACGAAATATTGGCCACGGGTTTGCACGCCTATTTGACGCAGTTCCTGGACCGTGTGAACGATCTGGGGGCGCATATCAGTCGTGAGTTTTTGGTGCCGGTCAGCGCGTAAGCCGATGGGTCTTTGCCGGCATAAGAGAGGGTAAAGCGGCAATAATCACCTTTGGCATCACCCACACCGGACATGGTATGAACACCAAAGCAGTGCAGGCAGCGACTCCAACCGATACCGACCGCGAGTTGGACCGCGCCCTGGCTTCCGGCCCGTTGCGCGATATCGTCATTCCGCCCTGTCCCGAACTGCTGATCGCGCTGCGGCGCGAGATGGACAAGGAAGACCCTGATCCACAAGCCATCTCCGACATTGCCGGACGTGATGTGGCCATGGCAGCGTCGCTGATTCGCACCGCCAACAGCCCCTACTACGCACGCACACGCCCGGTGACCTCAGTGAACGAGGCCCTGAGCCTGCTGGGCCTGCGCATGACCGAAAAGCTGCTCACCGCCTTCTTGACGCGCAACTCCATCCGTGTCAGCTCACCACTGCTGGAGCACTTTTGGGACACGTCCACCCGGCGCGCGCTGGCCATGGCACACATCGCGCGCCAGCTGTATGGTGTGAACCCGGATGTGGCCTACACCTGCGGTCTGTTTTGCCACGTGGGCATACCTATCCTGATGCAGGGTGTGCGGGGTTATGCCGGCACGCTGACCGAGGCCCTGGCCCGCCAAGACCGCAGCTTTACCGAGACCGAGAACGTGGCGCATAAGACTGACCACGCCGTGGTGGGTGCGCTGGTGGCACGCACCTGGCGCCTGCCAACGCCCATCTACCAGGCCGTGCGCCTGCACCACGACTTCACGGTGCTGCAAGACAAAACCGTGCTGGCAGAGGCACGTATGCTGGTCGCGATGGGCCTTGTGGCCGAACACCTGGTAACCCTGCATGAAGGGGTGGGCGAGCAGCGTGAGTGGGCCCAGTATGGGCCCACCTGCCTGACCTGCCTGGCCATAGACGAGGCCGAAGTCGACCACTGGCTGGACGACCTGCAGCCGCTGTTTGACGGGGTGGCGCTCGGCTAAAGCGGGCACTTCGCGGTGCCCTGCGCGCGCCCCTCGTCGCAAGGGGTTTACAGTCGGTAGCAACACCGTTTCCAACACTGAAGGAATACACCGTGACTATTCGCAACCGTTTGATGCTGGGCTTTGGAGTCATGCTGGCCTTGCTGGCGCTGGTCGCCGGCGTGGGCCAAGTGCAGTTGGCCCAGATACAGCACTTCAATTCCGCGCTGGATGCCCGGGCTTTCCGTCTGGCGATGGCATCGGAGTGGGCCGTACAGGTGAAGGTGGCAGTGGCCAAAAAGGCCGCCGTACCCGCCCTGGATATCGAGCAGGTGAAGAAGCTCACAGCGTTGACCCAGGCCGACGACGAGAAACGCGCGCTGGCAACGGCCATGGCATCCCACACGGCCTCGCCCGAAGACCACATGCAGACCGTGGACCAGCTCGCCGGCAAGCTGGTGGGTCTGCAGATTGCCGACAGCGCCCAGTTGCAGGCCGCACTGACACGGGCCGTCACGCTGAACTGGAGTGTGCTGGTACTGGGCATTGTGCTGGGCGTGGTCATCGCAATGCGTATTTCCGGCAGCATCGTGCGGCCCTTGAACGATGCTGCCCAAGTGGCGCAAGCCATTGCCGGGGGTGACCTGTCCAACCGTATCAACACCGGTGGTCTGGACGAGGTGGGCGCCATGCTGACCTCGCTGTCTGCCATGCAGGACAACCTTGCCAAGCTGGTGGCCAACGTTCGCCAGGGCTCCGAAGGTGTGGCCACGGCCTCTTCCGAAATTGCGCAGGGCAATAACGACCTCTCTACCCGTACCGAACAACAGGCCAGCGCGCTGGAAGAGACAGCCGCCTCGATGGAAGAACTGGGCACAACGGTGCAGCAAAATGCCGACTCGGCCCGCCAGGCCAACCAGTTGGCACAAAGCGCGTCGACCGTAGCCATCGAAGGCGGCCATGTGGTCGGCCAGGTGGTGGAGACCATGAAGGACATCAACGACTCCTCGCGCAAGATTGCCGACATCATCAGTGTCATCGATGGCATTGCGTTCCAGACCAATATCCTTGCGCTGAATGCTGCGGTAGAAGCCGCGCGCGCCGGTGAGCAGGGTCGCGGTTTTGCGGTGGTCGCGTCCGAGGTGCGGTCGCTGGCGGGTCGCTCCGCTGAAGCGGCCAAGGAGATCAAGAGCCTGATCGGTGCCAGTGTGGAACGGGTGGAGCGGGGCACGGCGCTGGTGGACAAGGCGGGCGAGACCATGACCCAGGTGGTCAGCTCCATCCGCCGGGTGACCGACATCATGGGTGAGATCAGTGCCGCCAGCAACGAACAGGCCGCCGGCGTAGCGCAGGTGGGCGAAGCCGTGCGCCACATGGACAATGCCACCCAGCAGAACGCGGCTCTGGTGGAGGAAATGGCCGCTGCGGCCAGCAGCCTCAAGGGCCAAGCTCAGGAGTTGGTGCAACTTGTTGCGGTGTTCAAGTTGTCGGCTGACCAGAACCGTGCCACACCTGCGTCTTACCGTGCTACTGCACCCGTGGCCTCTCGGTCTTCGGTAAGGCCCCAGGCCTTGGCGGCGGCGCACTCCGTCAAACAGCTGCCCCGACGATGAAGTTGGTACCCGTCGTTCCTGTCAGTAAGGCGACGCTGCACATACTGGCGCACCCCCTCGCGTTTGCACTCCAGGTGTTGCGCGGCTTCAATGCCAACCAGGGCATGATGCTGGCCGGCGCCATTGCCTACTACGCGCTGTTATCTATGGTGCCGCTATTAATACTGACGGTCATTGGCCTGTCGCATTGGGTGGACCAGTCGGAGCTATTGGTAGCGCTGGGCCGCTACCTGGAATGGCTGGTGCCCAGCCAGTCCCAGGCGGTGCTGGGCGATATCAATGTTTTTCTGGAGAACCGGGTCAGCATTGGGGCCTTGCTGCTGGTCACCATGCTGTTTTTCAGTTCGCTGGCTTTTGGCATCCTGGAGAAGGCCCTGGGGCTGATCTTTGTGCACCGTCAACTGACCGCCAAGCGCCACAGGCTGGTCTCGCTGGTCATGCCCTACTGTTTCATGCTGGCGCTGGGCCTTTCACTGCTGTTGCTAACGGTGGCCACCATTGGGTTGCAGACGCTGGCGGAGGAAAGCATCTGGCTCTTTGGCCGCGAATGGTCTCTGGTGGGACTGTCGGGCCTGTTTTTCTACCTGATGGGTTTTGCGGCAGAGACGCTGATCGTGGCCTCCATTTATCTGACGCTGCCCGTCGGGCGTATGCCGATCAGCCATGCGCTGATAGGCGGGCTGGCGGCCAGCCTGGTGTGGGAGATCATCCGCCACTTGCTAGTCTGGTACTTCACGACATTGTCCAAGACCAATGTGGTCTACGGTTCGTTGACCACGGCCGTGGTGGCCTTGTTTTGCATGGAAATTGTTGCCGCACTGCTGCTGATCGGAGCGCAGGTCATCGCCGAATACGAGCGGCTGGAGCAGGCCTGAGGCAAGCTGTAGCAAGTAGACGCCGAAGCGACAAGGTGGGGCTACAGCTGGATGATGGATGCGTCCAGCTGCAGCGCTTTGATCTTTTCAGCAGCGGCGTCGGCCTGTGCCTGGCTGGTATAGGGTCCGACCCGCACGCGGATCTGGCGGGTCTTGGCCTTGAGTTCTTTCATCACCGAAGGCAGTCCGGCCTCCAGCAATTTGGCATGGGCCTTGGCGGCATTTTCGGGTACACCAAACAATCCCACGTTGATAAAGAAAGATTTGTTGTCCGCTGCTGAGCTGGACGCTGCGGCAGAGGCCTTTCGCGCCGGTTCGCTCGCCGCAGCGGCTTGTGATTTTTGGGTCGCCTTGGTTTTCTCCGGTTCTTTGGCGGCTCGCACTTGAACGGCAGGCGCCGACGTTGCGGTGCTGGCCTTGGGGCTACTGGCCTGGGGTTTGGGCTCGGCCTTGGCCTTGCTGGTACCTGCGCTCGTAGCCTTTGCGGGCGCAGAGGCTGTGGATGCCGCCGATGCAGCCGTCGTTATCGCCGCTGTTGCGGAGGCTGCGGCTTGGGGCTGGCTGGCAGGCAGCGCCATGCTGGGCGCTGAGTCAGGGGGTGCAGATATCGGCCCAGATGCAGATGCAGATGCGGACGCGGACGAGGGCCAGGATGCAGGGGCCGAAGCCGCCGAAGCAGTTGTAGAGGGCGCGGACGCTGCAAGCTCACTGGCCGATGCAGGCGCGCTGGTCGCGGATGCCGGCAGCATGCCGACCGGGCTTGTGGCGTCGGTTGTGCGCCCAACCACCACATTGCCCGCTTCCAGCGCGCCGTGCGGCATGACGGAAACGTGGCTCAGCGTCGAAAACTGTTGGTAGACAAAGGCCGCCAGCAGCAGGAACGTTACGTTGACGCCGACCAGCGTCATCGCCCTTTGTCGGGTGCTGGCTTGGCGCAACAAGGCATCGCGCGCATCGGCCACGTTGCTGTGGCCAGTCAATGCCTTGGCCATAGCCTTGCGGCACTCGGTGTGGAACAGCGCATTGCCGAACAGGCCTGGCAGCACAAAAGCTACCAGACCAAAACCCAGGCCCAGGGCCATCATCAGCGTGTCGGAAAACTGGAACACCAAGCGCGCGATGCCAAACACCAGCAGCGCCACCGCAACGAGGATGCCCACATACGCCAGGGCTGCAACCCACAGTTTGCGAAACACCAGCCAGTTCAGCGTCAGCAGGCTGGCGGCCGTGTTCCAGCTGATGCCGGCGTGGTCTGCAGCTTCGAAGCGGGTAAAGATGGGGAGGTAGTAACCGCTGCTCACCGGGCCAATGGCCGCACGGTAGAGCGTGGTGGTGACGTCTTCTTCCGGGGCCGGGTTGGTGGTGGACAGCGTGGGTTCTATCATGGTTTATTTTGACATGGCGTTGGTCACTTCCTGGCCTAGTTCAATCACGGCCAGCGCGTAGTAGCTGCTCCAGTTGTAGCGGGTAATCGCATAAAAGTTCTCGGTGCCGGCGAGGTAAAGGGGTGGGCGGTCCCCGTCCTGCAGCTCCACCAGTGCCAGCGGTCCGCTGTGCTGCATGGCCGATATGTCTAGCTCTGCTCCTTTGGCCACCATGGCGGAAGCACTGAAGGTTGGCAGGATGTCGGGTGCCAGCAGGGCCGCCTTGTCTGCGCCCTCGGCGTTCAGGCGTACCGCGTAGTGGGTGGGCATGCCCGGGCGCCACTGGAAGGCCGTGAAGTAGTTGGCCACCGAGCCGATCACGTCTGACGCGCTGTGGAACAAATCAACGCGGCCGTCACCATCAAAGTCCACCGCGTACTTGGCCCAGCTCGATGGCATGAACTGCGGCAGGCCCATGGCTCCGGCATAACTGCCACGCAGGGCCAACGGGTCGGTGCCGGTGCGCTGGGTGAGCGCCAAAAAGGCTTCCAGCTCGGACAGGAAAAACGCAGTACGAGCTTGGGCGCGAGGATGGTGGGCGGGGAAATCAAAAGCCAGCGTACAGAGCGCATCCATCACGCGGTAGGTGCCGACTTGTTGGCCGTAGATGGTTTCCACGCCGATGATGCCGACGATGATGCTGGCGGGCACACCCGTTTGCTGCTCCGCACGCTCCAGCGTTTCGCGGTTGTCCCGCCAGAACCTGACCCCGGCGTTGATACGCACGGGGTCTATGAAGCGGCTGCGGTAGACGGTCCAGTTCTTTTGCGTGCCAACGGGTGGCGGCGAAATGGCACGGGCAATACCAGGCATGTAGTTCGCCTGGCCAATGACCTGGCGCACCCACTGCGCATCCAGTCCCAGGCGCTGCGCGATGCCGTCCGCGGCTTGCATGGCATCGGCGCGGCTGGCGTATTGCGGGCCTATGGTCTCGGCCTTGCGCGGCGCAGCAGGCTTGCTGCGTTTGGCACGTTTGCTGGGTCCAGCATGCCCGTGGCTGGCGGGTGCCGGCGTCGTCTGCAAGCGGGCCTTGGCCGAATCGTTTGAAGAATTTTTGTCGCTAGCCCCCGCCGATATTGCGTAGGTTGCTATGAAAACAATAGTAATTGACTGAAGGAAACGGGTCACGGTTGGGATGGGTTCACTGTAGTCGTTGCGGCCAGGGCAGGGAGCGGAACTCGCGTTGCAGTGTAGCCAGTTGCTGGGCGTGCGAGTGGCGTGCATAGCGCCAGGCTTCCAAACGCAACAACCACTGGGCAATTGCGACCAGGTCGGTATTGGCATTGGTGTCGCCCGTGCTACGGCTTTGCAGCAGCGCAGCGATGTGGCGTGGGGGCGCGGTATCTGGCAGCACCAACCCGGCCTTGCGCAGCCGCAACGTCGTGCCATGCAGCAGGCGCAGCCAGGGGTCTTGGCGGTGCCGCTCCCACAGCGTCCACGCGGCGCCGATGGCGCTGGCGAACACTACCAGTGCGATCAGCACATAGGCCAGGTCTTCCCAACTGGGAGACTCGAAGCCCAGGTTGCGCAGCAATTCCAACTGTTTATTTTGTGAATAGTTCAGCACCCATTGGTTCCAGCGGTTGTTGGCGGCCTCCCACAGCGTGCGCAGATTGAGTGCAAATGCCGGGTTGACATTGCGCAGTGCCTGCGTGATCACATTGCGCGGCGCTGCCAAGCGGGTCAGCGTGCCGGTGCGCCCTGGGGATACAGCCGACGTCGGGTCTACCCGCACCCAGCCGCGTGTGGGCATCCAGACCTCGGTCCAGGCGTGGGCGTCGCTCTGGCGCACGGTCCAGTAGCGGTCAAGGTTATTCAGGTCGCCGCCCTGGTAACCGGTGACGATGCGCGCTGGTATGTCCATGGCACGCATCAGCAGCACAAAGCTGGAAGCAATGTGTTCACAGAACCCCATTTTTCTGTCAAACCAGAATTCGTCAGCCGTGTGGGTGCCGAAGATGCCCGGGTCCAGCGTGTAGGTGTAGCCACCGGTGCGCAGGCGTTCGAGCACCGCATTGACCAGGGTGATGGTGTCAACACCGCGGTTTTTTGGGTCGGCCAGAATGTCAGCCGCCAGTTGGCGGGTGCGGGGGTTGTAGTTGGCGGGCAGCTCCACATACTCCTGCAAGGCACCCGTACGGCGCTCGGGCCCGTGGCGGTAGGCGGTGTGGCTCCTGGCGGTGTAACGCACCAGGTCGGAGATGGGGCGCTCGGCAATCCATTGCAGCTCCGGCGTCATGGTGACGCGAAACCCCTCCAGCACGGGCTTGGTGTCGGCGGCATCAAGTACCAGAATCCAGGGTCGGTTGTTGGGCTCCAGCGTGACCTGGTAGTTGTACGACGTGCCTTGCACCTGCAACTGCGCGATCGACGGGGCCCTGGAGGAGATGAATGCTTGTGGTGGGCTCCACTCGCGCCCGTCAAAACTGGACAACACGGGGCCGCGGAAATACATGTCGGCCATGCGGGGTGGTGTGCCGTCAAAACGGATGCGCATGGCCACGCTATCGTCCAGTGCCAGGCTGGCAATGCTGCCGACCTGCATGCTGGCGGACAAACCCGTGCGCCCGGCCATTGCGTCACCCGGCACACCCCACAAGGGTGCGATGCGGGGGAACAGCATGAACAGGGCCACCATGACGGGCGCCCCCAGCAGCGCCATCCACCCCGCCGTTTTGGCTGCCAGGAACAAGGGAGGGCGGCCTACTGGCATGTGGCTGTTGACCAGCGCCGTGAGCAGGCCCAGCAAGCCCACCAGCATGGCCATCGCCGTGAGCAGGCTTTGCGAAAAGAAGAAGTTGGAGAGCAGCGTGAAGAAGCCCAGAAAGAAGATGACAAAAGTATCCCGCCGGGCGCGCATTTCGAGCGTCTTGAGGCTCAACAGCACCACGATGTAGGTGACACCCGCATCACGGCCCAACAGGGTGCGATGGGTGAAGTAGGTTGCGCCAGTGGCCACGACCAACAGCCCCAACAGCCACCAGCGCGACGGTAGTGCAAAGCCGCGCACCGCCAGATAACCGCGCCACAGTAGAACGGCCCCGGCCATGCTGCTGCACCACAGCGGTAGATTGGTAACTTGCGGCGCCAACACCCATGCAATGACGACCAGCAAAAATAACGTGTCGCGCGCTTCACGGGGCAGATTCTTGAGGGATTGCAGCATGGTCTGTATGTAGGACTGCTTCAAGCGTCAGCCGCGCTGGTGTGTGTTAGCGCCAGCGCCTGCAGGCAATTGCGTCGGTGGGCCTCGCCGCTGCCGGTGGCGATCTCCTGGCCACCCAGTCGCAGGCCGTAGTGCAGGCCCTGTTTGTCGGCCAGCAAGACCCAGGCGCACAGCCGGGATACGGCCTGCTCCAACGCAGCGCCACCTGCGGTAGCCCCGGCGATGCCGGTGTGGGCCAGGTCCAGCCACAACTCGAACCGTTGCACCTGCTGCGCATCGCGGCTGACCAGTTCGTCGGTTTTGGCGGCTTTTTTCCACACGACCAGCTTGAGCGGGTCACCACGGCGGTAGGCGCGCACGCCATCGAATTCACCCGTGCTTTGGCGCTGTACCGTGGCCTGGCCACCAGCGCGCGACTCACCCGGGGGCAGTGGCGGCGGATGCGGCTCGGGTGCCGGGTAGACCAGCACTTGGGCGGCGGGGCGCCATACGGTCCAGACCCGGAAGGTGCCCAGCGGGAAACGCGTCTCGGCGGTCAGCGCGGGCACGCGGTGCAGGCCACGGCGGGGCGCCTGAAATGCCACCTTCACCGTGGCACGGCCCTGGGCCGGCACATCGGTCCAGCTCCAGTGGTCCGTTCCCAACACCGCC
Source organism: Rhodoferax sp. (assembly GCA_043738115.1). GTDB lineage: Bacteria > Pseudomonadota > Gammaproteobacteria > Burkholderiales > Burkholderiaceae_C > Allorhodoferax. The sequence goes on from JAYSZJ010000128.1 coordinate 17,461, forward strand.
AGGCCTATGCCATACCGCACGGAGCGCTTGTCGCTTAACAGGTTTACGTCAATTGCGACGCTAGCCCCCGCGAAATGGTCCTCTGGTGCTAGCAAATTCATAGTGATTCCGCGCAGCGTGCTATGGCATACATGCATGCCGACTACGGCGCTGCCGGTCAGCAGAAAGGTCAACACATAGCCAAGATTCAGTTGGTAGTTGATGGAGGCGATCAGCAGCACCAGCAGGGTTGCGCCCAACATGAAGCCCGGCCCGGTGGGCAGGATGTAGACATTGCGCTGCGTCAGCGTGGTGCTGTCGCGCAAGGGTAGGCGGGCCTGCCACCACATCTGAAAGCGTCCACGGACATAGCCCAGCGGATGCCGCAAGGGGTTAGGCAAGGCAGTTGTCATGAAACTGGTCAGGGCAGCGGCACCGCAGCCAACATAGCGCGCACTTGCTCAACGGCGCCACGTCCCGAGTCTCCAACCGGTATTAGCCGGTGTGCAATGGTTTGCGGCAGCACGGCCTGCACGTCATCGGGTGCCACATAGTCGCGCCCACTCAGCAGAGCTTGCGCCTTGGCAGCCCGCACCACGGCAATGCCGGCACGGGGCGAGAGGCCCTGCAGAAACCACTTGCCGGAACGGGTGGCGGCTATCAGGTCCTGCACATAGTCCAGCAAGGGGCCTGCGGCATGCACGGCCAACACCTGATGTTGCAGCTGCTGCAATTCGACCAGAGACAACAGGGCGGGCAGGCGGTCCACAATCTCGCGACGATCATGGCCAGCCAGCAGCTCGCGCTCCGCCAGGCGGTCCGGGTAACCAATGGAAATACGCATCAGAAAGCGGTCCATCTGCGACTCCGGCAGCGCGTAAGTGCCCAACTGGTCCAAAGGATTCTGCGTGGCGATGACGAAGAAGGGCAGGGGCAGCGGCCGGGTTTCACCTTCGATCGTCACCTGCTTCTCTTCCATGGCCTCCAACAATGCGCTTTGTGTTTTGGGGCTGGCGCGGTTGATTTCGTCCGCTAGCAACACTTGGGCAAAGATGGGGCCAGGGTGGAATACAAAGGCCTCTTTGCCACGCTCATAAATGGATACACCCGACAGGTCGCTGGGCATAAGGTCCGACGTGAATTGCACGCGGGAGAACTGCAGGCCAAAGGTGCGGGCCAGGGCATGGGCCAGCGTGGTTTTGCCGACCCCGGGCACGTCGTCGATCAGCAGGTGGCCCCCGGCCAGCAGGCAGGCCACGCAATCCTGGATTTGCGCCGGCTTGCCCACAATCACCGTGTTAAGCTGGCTGAGCAGGGATTTGAGTTTGTGTTGAGCGTCCATGGCAGGACGTTACCCGAAAATTTTGATTTGTGAGTGCTTTGGTGAACAAGACCGGTTACTTTACCCACCCCGATTGCTGGAAACACGAAATGGGCGCAGGGCACCCCGAATGCCCCGAGCGGTTATCTGCCATCGAGGACCGTTTGCTGATCTGCGGCGTGGGAGATGCGCTGGACCGGCGTGAGGCACCGCCAGCGGCGATTGCGGATCTGGAACTGGCCCATGGCCGCATGCATGTGGCAGCGTTGCGGGGCTTGACCGATAGCCTGCGCGAAGAAATTGCTGCGGGTGGTCCACGACATGCCCAGCTGGATCCCGATACCTCCATGAATGTCCACACCTGGGATGCCGCTTTGCGCGCTGCCGGTGCGGCGCTGGCTGCCACCGATGCGGTGATAGCAGGCGAGCTGGAAAACGCCTTCTGCTGCATACGCCCACCGGGCCACCATGCTTGCCGCGAACAAGCCATGGGGTTTTGTTTTTTGAACAATGTTGCCATCGCGGCGCGGTACGCGCTGGAGCGCCATGGCCTCAAACGTGTGGCCATCGTGGACTTTGACGTGCACCACGGTAACGGCACGGAGGATATCGTCGCCGGCGACCAGCGCATCCTGATGGTCAGTTTTTTCCAGCACCCTTTTTACCCCGAAGGCGGCTCCCGCTCCCACGCCAGCAATCTGGTCAATGTGCCGGTGCCCGCCTACACCAAGGGCCCGCAGATCCGTGAGCTGGTCGCAGCGCAGTGGTTGCCCCGGCTGGAGGCCTACAAACCCGAAATGATTTTTATCAGTGCTGGGTTTGATGCCCACCGCCTGGACGACATGGGCCAGATGGGCCTGGTGGAGGCAGACTATGCGTGGATGACCGAACGCATCAAGACGGTTGCGCAACGCCACGCCAAAGGACGCATCGTGTCCTGTCTGGAAGGGGGCTACAACCTGGACGCTTTGGCGCTGAGCGTGGAAGCCCATATTCGTGTGCTGGCAGATTTGTAATGGCAAGCTTGGCAAAAACTTCCGCACCCCAACCTATAGACGACCTGGAAGGTTGGTTGGCGGCTTTCACCCAAACCACTGTTCTGGTGGAGTTGGGCGCATTGGCCCTGTGTGTAGCGGTGTCCTGGGCGCTGGTGGCCCTGCTGCGCCGCACCTTGGGCGCTTATGACGGCAAGTCCATCCTGTTTGGTGCACGCGCGGTGGACGGCGTATTGTTTCCGCTGGTGCTGTTGTGCTTGGCGTCGGTTGCGTTGGCGGTGCTGAGCAACTTTGTGAAGGTGGCCATGTTCAAGGTGGCCATCCCGGTGCTGGTAGCCCTGGTCGTCATCCGCATAGGGGTCAAGGTTTTGCGTGTGGCGTTTGAAGAGGCACGCTGGGCGCGTTCGTTGGAACACACCATTTCCTGGGTGGCGTGGTTGGCCATGGTGTTGTGGGTCAGCGGCCTGCTGCCGGTGGTGTTGCATGAGTTAGACCAGATCACGTGGAAGGTCGGTGGCTCCAAGCTTTCGCTGCGCAACGCCATTGAAGGCCTGCTGACAGCCGGCGCGGTGTTGATTCTCACCCTATGGATATCGGCGGCGTTGGAGACGCGACTGTTGCGCTCGGCCACGGGCGGTGAGCTGTCCTTGCGTAAAGCCGTCAGCAATGCAACACGGGCGCTGCTGATGTTTGTGGGCCTGATGGTGGCCTTGTCCACGGTGGGCATTGACCTGACGGCGTTGTCGGTACTGGGTGGAGCCGTCGGTGTAGGTATTGGTTTTGGCCTGCAAAAGCTGGCCGCCAACTACATCAGTGGTTTTGTGATCCTCGCCGAGCGCAGCATGCGTATCGGAGACAGCGTGCGCGTAGACAATTTCGAAGGCACGATCACGCAGATCAACGCACGTTACACGCTGGTGCGCTCGGGTAGCGGGCGCGAATCCATTGTGCCCAATGAGATGCTGATCACCAGCCGGGTCGAAAACCTGTCATTGGCAGATGCCCATTTGTACCAAACCACGGTGGTGTCCGTCGCGTATGAGAGTGACGTGAACGAGGTGACGGCGCTGCTGATGGAGGCTGCAATGGCGCAGGAACGTGTGTTGCGTGACCCTGTGCCTTCCGTCTTTCTGTCGGCTTTTGGGGCGGATGGGCTGGAGTTCACCGTCGGTTATTGGGTGCGCGATCCGCAAAACGGCACGATGAACCTGCGTTCCGACATCAACCGCGCCATCCTCGCCGCGCTGCGGGCTAATAACATCGAGATTCCCTACCCGCAGCGGGTGGTGCACCAGCGCTGATCCGCTGGTGACAGCCGGGGCTGTCGACGGATCTTTGTAGAGTTATAATTCTAAAAAAGCACGATCGTTCTATTTTATGGGTTATGCTGCAACCGTCATCTGGGCGACGCCCGGAAAAGCGCAGCGGCATAGAATCGAGCAGTTGACGTGTACGTCAAGTCAAGCAAACCAATTTGTAACCATCTGGAGCGGCAGCATGAAAGTCCTGGTAAGCGTTAAACGCGTGGTCGATTACAACGTCAAGGTACGCGTCAAGTCCGACGGCACCGGCGTGGACATCGCCAACGTCAAAATGAGCATGAACCCCTTCGACGAAATCGCCATCGAAGAGGCCGTCCGTTTGAAGGAAAAGGGCATCGTCACCGAAGTCATCGCCGTCTCCTGCGGCGTGACCCAATGCCAGGAAACCCTGCGCACCGCCATGGCCATTGGCGCCGACCGCGGCATCCTGGTGGAAACCGCCGTCGAATTGCAACCGCTGGCCGTGGCCAAGCTGCTCAAGGCGCTGGTCGAAAAAGAACAACCCGGTCTGATCATCCTGGGCAAACAAGCCATCGATGACGACTGCAACCAGACCGGCCAGATGCTGGCTGCGCTGGCCGATCTGCCCCAAGGCACGTTCGCCAGCAAGGTTGAAGTGGTCGATGGCAAGGTCAACGTGACCCGTGAAGTGGATGGCGGCTCCGAGACCGTGTCGCTGACCATGCCCGCTGTGGTGACCACCGACCTGCGCCTGAACGAGCCACGTTATGTGACCCTGCCCAACATCATGAAGGCCAAGAAGAAACAACTGGACGTGTTCACGCCTGAAGCATTGGGTGTTGATGTGACTCCCCGCATCAAAACGCTGAAAGTGGTCGAGCCACCCAAGCGCAGCGCCGGTATCAAGGTGCCGGATGTGGCCACTCTGGTTGCTAAATTGAAAACTGAAGCGAAGGTAATCTGATCATGACCACACTCGTTATTGCCGAACACGACAACGCCTCCATCAAGGGTGCAACCCTGAACACCGTTACTGCTGCATTGAAATGCGGTGGCGACGTGCACGTGCTGGTAGCTGGCAACAATGCCGGCGCTGCCGCTGCCGCTGCCGCACAAATTGCCGGTGTGGCCAAGGTTTTGCACGCTGAGGGCGATGGATTCACCCACGGCCTGGCCGAAAACGTCGCAGCCCAGGTGCTGGCCGTTGCAGGCAACTACAGCCACATCCTGTTCCCCGCTACGGCGTCGGGCAAAAATATTGCCCCCCGCGTGGCCGCCAAGCTGGACGTTGGTCAAATCTCCGACATCACCAAGGTCGACAGCCCCGACACCTTTGAGCGCCCCATCTACGCTGGCAACGCCATCGCCACCGTGCAAAGCGCGGACGCGACCAAGGTGCTAACCGTGCGTACCACCGGTTTCGACCCGGCAGCTGCCACTGGTGGTAGTGCTGCGGTAGAAGTGTTAACGGCAGTCGGTGCGAGCGCACAGGCAACTTTTGTTGGCTCTGAAATCGCCAAGAACGACCGCCCTGAATTGACCGCTGCCAAGATCATCGTCTCCGGTGGACGCGCTCTGGGTTCCAGTGAGAAGTTCATGGACGTCATGACCCCGCTGGCCGACAAGTTGGGCGCCGCACTGGGCGCATCCCGTGCCGCCGTGGACGCAGGTTATGCGCCCAACGACTGGCAAGTGGGCCAGACCGGCAAGATCGTTGCGCCCCAGCTGTACATCGCAGCCGGCATCAGCGGCGCCATCCAGCATTTGGCCGGTATGAAGGACAGCAAGGTCATCGTTGCTATCAACAAAGACCCTGAGGCGCCTATCTTCAGCGTGGCCGACTACGGTCTGGAGGCCGACCTCTTTGTCGCCGTGCCGGAGTTAACCGCAGCGCTGTAAAGCGCGACCCGAACAGGGCATCCCACGGGATGCCCTTTTTTTGCGTTGTTGTTGCCGTCGAATTTTTTTGTTTCTCTATTTGAATCCCCGGAGTACCCCATGAGCTACGTCGCGCCCGTCAAAGACATGTTGTTCAACATCCAGCATCTGGCCAAGATTGACCAGATCGCCCAGATGCCCGGTTTTGAAGATGCCGGCTTTGACACCGCGCAGGCCGTGCTGGAAGAATCTGCCAAGTTCAACGAAGGTGTGATGGCCCCGCTGAACCGCGCCGGTGACCTGAACCCTTCGAGCTGGAAAGACGGTGTTGTCACCGCGACGCCTGGCTTCAAGGAAGCCTTCAAACAATTCACAGAAGGCGGGTGGCAAGGTTTGCAACACCCGGTGGACTTTGGCGGCCAAGGCCTGCCCAAGACCATTGGCTCGGTCTGCGGAGAGATGCAAAACTCGGCCAATATGAGTTTTGCGCTGTGCCCGCTGCTCAGCGATGGAGCGATCGAAGCCTTGCTGACAGCCGGCTCCGATTCCCTGAAAGCCACTTATTTGGAAAACCTGGTCAGCGGCAAATGGACCGGCACCATGAACCTGACCGAACCCCAGGCCGGCAGCGACCTGGCTGCCGTGCGCACGCGCGCCGAGCCACTGCCCGATGGCAGCTACAAGATTTTTGGCACCAAGATTTTCATCACCTGGGGTGAGCACGACATGGCCGAGAACATCGTCCATCTGGTGCTGGCCCGCGTGACCGGTGCGCCCGAAGGCGTTAAGGGCATCAGCCTGTTTGTGGTGCCCAAGTTCATGGTCGGTGCCGACGGCTCGCTGGGTGCGCGCAATGACGTGCACTGCGTCAGCATCGAACACAAGCTGGGCATCAAAGCCAGCCCGACTGCCGTGTTGCAGTTCGGCGACAACGGCGGTGCCATTGGTTACCTGGTCGGCGAAGAGAACCGCGGCCTGGAATACATGTTCATCATGATGAACGCCGCACGTTACGGCGTGGGCGTGCAGGGCATTGCGATTGCCGAGCTGGCCTACCAGACGGCGGTGCGCTTCTCCCGTGAACGTGTGCAAAGCCGCCCGGTCGATGGCTCCATCAAGGCTGGCGCAGCCATCATCCACCACCCCGACGTGCGCCGCATGCTGATGACGATGCGCGCCTATGTAGAAGGCTGCCGCGCCATGGCCAGCGTGGCCGCATCCGCCTACGATGCCGCCCACCACCACCCGGACGCCGCGGTGCGCAAGGACAACCAGACCTTCTACGAATTCATGGTGCCTTTGGTCAAGGGCTATAGCACCGAGATGAGTTTGGAGGTGACGTCGCTGGCCGTGCAAGTGCACGGCGGCATGGGCTTCATCGAAGAAACCGGCGTGGCGCAGTTCTACCGCGACGCCAAGATTTTGACGATCTACGAAGGCACGACCGCTATCCAGGCAAATGACCTCGTGGGCCGGAAGACATCGCGCGATGGCGGCCAGACTGGCAAGGCTTTAGCCGGGCAGATCGAGGCTACCGAAGCCGAATTGCTGAAAAGCGGGACCACAGACGCCATAGCCATGGCCAAGCGCCTGAAGGCCGCGCGCGAAGCTTTTGTCGACGTCGTGAATTTCGTCGCCGGCAATACAAAAGCCAGCCCCAATGCCGTGTTTGCTGGCAGCGTTCCCTACCTGATGCTGGCCGGCAATGTGATGGCCGGTTGGCAAATGGCGCGTTCACTGCTGGTGGCGCAGGAGCAGATTGCCGCTGGCAACGATGTTGCCTTCATGCAGGCCAAGATCACGACCGCACGCTTTTACGCCGACCATTTGTTGGTCAAGGCCGGTGGCCTGCGCGACAGCATTGTCGAAGGCGCTGACTGCGTCACGGCTTTGGCACTGGACGCTTTTTAAGTTCCTTCAATTGCTATCAAATCAATAGCACCCAATGCAGCAGCGACGGGGGCTAGAGCCGTATTTTTTATAAGCCATTTGGTTCACAACAGGAATCTCCATGTCCAAGCTCCCCGCACCTCTTGACCGTCTGCCATTCCCTGTCATCGGGTCCCCGCTGTTCATCATCAGCAACCCCAAGCTGGTCATTGCGCAGTGTATTGCCGGTGTGGTGGGCTCCATGCCCGCACTCAACGCCCGCCCGGCCGAGCAGCTGGAAGAGTGGCTGATCGAAATCACCGAGGCGCTGGCCGCACACAACAAGGCCAACCCGGACAAGCCCGCAGCCCCGTTTGCGATCAACCAGATCGTGCACAAGAGCAATGAGCGGCTGGAGCACGACATGGCGATGTGTGTCAAATACAAGGTGCCCATCATCATCACCTCGCTCGGCGCGCGGGAAGACATCAACGCCGCAGCACACAGCTACGGTGGTGTGGTGTTACACGACGTCATCAACAACAAACATGCACGCAAGGCAATCGAGAAGGGCGCCGACGGCCTGATCGCCGTGGCTGCCGGGGCAGGGGGGCACGCCGGTGTGAAGAGCCCGTTTGCGCTGATCCAGGAAATTCGCCAATGGTTTGATGGCCCTGTGGCCCTGTCGGGTTCCATCTCCACGGGTGACGCGGTGCTGGCCGCGCAGGCCATGGGCGCTGACTTTGCTTACATCGGCTCGGCCTTTATTGCCACCGAAGAAGCCCGCGCCGCCGATGCCTACAAACAGGCCATTGTGGACGGTGGCTCAGACGACATCGTCTACAGCAACCTGTTCACCGGCGTACACGGCAACTACCTGGCCCCCAGCATCCGCGCGGCCGGCCTGGACCCTGAGAACCTGCCTGTCAGCGACCCAAGTGCCATGAACTTTGGCGGCAGCTCCGCCAAGGCCTGGAAAGAAATCTGGGGCTGCGGCCAGGGCATTGGTGTCATCAACAAGGTGCAAGCTGCCGCAGATTATGTGTCCCAGCTCCAGCGCGAGTACGCACAGGCCCGGGCGCGGTTGGCCCTTTAGCGTGGTGGCAGGCGACACCCGTTTTGGGGCGCTTGCTTGCTATTACTGTGATAGCGAACTACATAGATTCCACAGGGGCTAGAGCCTGGTATTCTTTGAGTTTGCTGTAATAAACCGGTTTTGGGTATTTTGGGCAAACTAAGCCCCTGCAAACTAAGCCCCTGATTTGCAGGCCCCAAACCCATGCCATACTCCGCGTCCGTCGGTGGAATGCGCTGGCCGTACCGCGGTTGCGTCTTCTGCTTTCGTTGGCTGGTATGTCTGTTGGCATGAAACCCGCCAACGCTGGCCGGCGGTCCGGTATGCCAAGAGCACCGGCCCCTCATCCTGTCTTCCCTAACTCTCCGAAAGAACAACAATGCAAAGCAACGCAACGATGCCGGTCGATCCGCTGTCGACGGTCACCATGCTGCCACCACGCCAGCGCGCGGACCTGCGCCCCTACTCCAATGAGAAGACGCTCTTCGTCATCATGGCCATCATCTCCGCCATCGGGTGGGTGGCGTTGACGGTGGGCACGGTCGGTTTGATCTGGCTCATCATGCTGGGCGCCTACGTGTTGGGGCTGGCGTTGTTTTCGTATTTCATCTCCTATGTACGCGGCAATGGCGTGCGGGTCACCGCCGATCAGTTCCCGGACCTGCACGCCCGATTCGAGGCCTGCTGCCAAACCGTGGGCATGACCAAGCGGCCGGAGTTTTACCTGATCACCGGAAACGGCGCTTTGAACGCCTTTGCCACGCGCTTTCTGAACCGCTACTACGTGGTGCTGTACAGCGACGTAGTGGACGCGCTGGCGGATGAGCCCGATGCGCTGAACTTCTACATCGGTCACGAGCTTGGTCACATCGCCCAAAAGCACCTGGTGCACCATTGGTGGCTGGTGTTTGCGCGCTGGATACCTTTGCTGGGTACCGCCTACTCACGTGCCCGGGAGTACACCTGTGACCAATATGGCCTGCTGTGCACCCACCACTCGCGCAGCGCCGTGCGTGCCTTGTCGGTATTGGCTGCGGGCAGCCAACGCTGGAAGACCCTCAACACACAGGCCTATATTGCCCAGACTGGCCAGACCAAAGGCTTCTGGATGGCGCTGAATGAACTCACCGCCGACTACCCCTGGCTGTGCAAACGGGTGGCGCGGGTGGCCCACGGGGTGGACGCCAAGCTGCCGCGGCGCAGTATCTTCGCCTGGTTGTTGGCCGCCATCATCCCCAACACCGGCTTTGGTTTGGTTGGGGCGTTGATTGTTTACATCTACTTGTCGATCATCATGGTGCCCATCGCCATCGTTGCCTATGGCAGCTATGCGGCCAAGGCCAAAGAGGCGGCTGCGCTGATCGAACAGGCACCGACCCGCGACAAACTCAGCCAAGCCTATGCGGTGGGCCAGATTGCAGCCGAATTGCTGGCGCAGCGTTACAAACAGAAAGAAGAACTCCCGAAGTCGCTGGACGAACTGGGCTTCCAGAATACCCAGCCTGCCGTGATCAAAGCCGTGGCCTATGACAGCGATGCGGCAGAACTTACATTGAGCTTGAACCCTCCTCTTGAGGACAAGGCCGTCAAATTGGACCTGACTCTGGACGAACAAGGCGATTTGGTCTGGACGTGCACGGTGGTCGGCAAAGTCCATGTAGCTGCGTTGCCAGAAGGCTGTACCCGTGCGGACAGCTCCGATGAGGACGACACCACGGAAGCAACGAAGCCCGCTCCCACGCTGCTCGAAAAGATCCTTGAAAAGATGTTGTGAAGGGCATCTTCGGCCCTGCATGCGCCCGTGAAGTGGCGTACTTCCGGGCGCCCAGCACCCGTGCGGCCGCCTGAATCCGGAAAAATCTGGCGGCGGCTCCGCCAAGGCCTGGAAGGAAATCTGGGTCTGCGGCAAGGGCATTTGTGGCCCAACTCCAGCGCGGGTTGGTCAGCTGGTCAACCCACCGGCCCGCCAATGTCCGCAGGTAAATTGGCCTGTAGCCCCCGTGTAATATGCCTAAGCAGCTATCACTTCAGGAGTGATTGATATGCTGGCCCTGCTGTGATTCTGGTTTCGATTTGACTATTCCCCGGTGGGGTCCATACTCGGGTTGCAAGCCATTCGTTGAAAGACCAACCCAGCGAGACACAATGATCGATCCCCCTTTGGTAAACAATGTTCCTACTACTGTGGTGGCCGTGTACGTGGGTCAATCAGTGCGCGATGCGTTGAAGTTGATGAACGCGAGCAAGTCGTCGTACGTGTTGGTGCTGGACGGGTTCGCCGCAGTTGGCATCATTACCGAGCGCGACATGACAGTGCTGCTGGAGGACAGTTTTTCTGGCGCGAACTGGAGCGATATTTCGGTTGAAAACGTTATGACCTCGCCCGTGTTTACGGTGCTATGGGATTCGACGTTGCTGGACTCCATTGACATGATGCGCAATCGAAAAATACGCCATGCGCCCGTACTGGACGACGCTGGGGTGGCCATTGGTGTGATCACACCGCAAGTGGTGATTGAATTGCTCTACCGCAACTGGAGTGACAACCGATAGCCCATTGCGGCGCTCTGTCTCCAGCCGCAGGCCTGTCCCGTCCGCCAGCGCCATGCGTGCGTTAGTGCACGGTAGGCGTTGCGTCCAAGCCTTAGGGTGTGTGGTGACACCCACCTAAGGAAGAACACGATGGATATGGCCTACCCCCGTCCGCAAATGGTCCGAGAACATTGGCAATCGCTCAATGGAACCTGGAAATTCACATTCGATGACGAGCGGCGGTGGAATCACCCTTCCGATCCCATTGAGTGGACCACCCATATCGAAGTGCCGTATTCCCCGGAATCCAGCGCCAGTGGCATTGGTGATCATGGGTTCCACCACGGTTGCTGGTATGAGCGAGGAGTGGACATTGATGCGAAAGACGGGCGCGTATTACTGCATTTCGGCGCGGTCGATTACGTGGCCCAGGTATGGGTAAACGGCCATTTTGTCGCCCGCCATGAGGGCGGGCACACGCCGTTTCATGCGGATATCACGCGCGCACTGCAAGACCATGGTCTTCAAACGGTCACGGTCTATGCGGAAGACGATCCACACGATCTTGCCAAACCCCGCGGCAAGCAGGATTGGCAGGCGCAGCCCCATTCCATTTGGTATCCGCGCACGACCGGGATATGGCAAACCGTATGGATCGAGCGGGTGCCGCGAACCTATATTCAGAAATTGCGTTGGACGCCATACTTCGATGGATTTGAAATCGGGTGCGAGACTTTCATTTGCGGCGACAGCCTGGATGACTTGACGGTCGAAGTGCGAATTTCGCACAACGCCGTTTTATTGGCTGACGACCGTTACAAGATCATTGGCTGCGAGGCCCATCGCAAAATCGCCATCTCCGATCCTGGCATAGACGATTCGCGCAACGAATTGCTGTGGTGTCCCGAACGCCCCACTTTGCTCGATGTCGAGCTCACTTTATGGCACCAGGGCAAGGCCATCGATAAAATTCGTTCCTACACTGCGCTGCGTTCCGTGAACATCAACCGCGACCGTTTCATGCTCAACGGCCGGCCCTACCAGTTGCGCCTGGTTTTGGATCAGGGGTATTGGCCCGACACTTTGCTGACTGCGCCTTCGGATGGGGCACTTCGCAAAGATGTTGAGCTGGCCAAAGCCATGGGTTTTAACGGCGTACGCAAACACCAAAAGATAGAAGATCCACGTTATCTGTATTGGGCCGACAGGCTCGGTCTGCTGGTGTGGGAAGAAATGCCTTCGGCGTACCGCTTCACGCCGCTGGCGATCAACCGCATGGTGCGTGAATGGAGTGAGGTGATTGAGCGTGACTACAGCCATCCCTGCATCATTGTGTGGGTGCCGTTTAACGAATCATGGGGCGTGCCCAATCTGACGTCTACCCAAGCACACCGAAATGCAGTGGAAGCGCTCTACCATTTGACGCGCACACTCGACCCTACGCGGCCGGTGATCGGCAATGATGGGTGGGAAGCATCTGCCACCGACATTATTGGTATCCACGATTACGATGGCGACCCTGAGCGACTACTGGCGCGGTATAGCGACTCGGTAATGACCCAGGAGCTGTTTGACCGACGCCGTCCCGGCGGGCGAATATTGACGCTCGATGGTTACCCGCACCGTGGCCAGCCCATCATGCTGACCGAATTTGGTGGTATTACTTTAGAGAAAAAGAGGGAGTCCAGCGGGGAGGACGTATGGGGATATTCCCTTGCGAAAAACGAGCAGGACTTCTTGGAGCTTTATACCCAGTTGCTGGATGTCGCCAATACAACGCCCATGTTCAGCGGGTTTTGTTACACACAATTCGCCGACACGTTTCAGGAGGCCAATGGTCTGCTTTACGCCGACCGAACCCCCAAACTGCCGCTGGAGCAAATCGCCCGGGCGACCAAAAAGTAGCGCTGTTGCAGGCGATCTCGATAGAACTCTGTAGCGCGAGGGAGTCTGCCTCATAGGCTTACTCCTGGTAGTTGTCGGGGTAGAAGTGGCGTTCAATCAACTCGATCAGAATGTGTAACACCTTGATGTGTAGCTCTTGCACACGGTCGGCAAAGCTGCCTCCGGGCGTGCACACATATACGGTGCTCAGGGCTTCCAGCGCCGCACTGGCCCGGCCGCTCAGCACAATAACCTGCATGCCCTGCATCTGCGCTGCCTGTGCAGCGCGCACAATGTTCTTGCTGGTGCCACTGGTGCTCAAGGCCACCAGACAATCGCCGGGGCGGCCGTGCGCTTCGATGTAACGCGAAAACACCTGGTCGTATCCCAGATCATTGCCCACGCAGGTCAGGTGCCCAGCGTCGCTGATGGCGGTGGCGGGCAACGCAGCGCGGTCTTTGCGGTAACGGCCGGTCAGCTCTTCGGCAAAGTGCATGGCGTCACACATGGAGCCGCCGTTGCCACACGCATACACACGCCCTTTGGCGGTAAACACGGTGATCAGCGTGGCGGCGGCCTGCTCGATAGCGGCCAGGGCAGTGGGGTTGGCCAGTAACGCGTCCAGGGACGCCTGGGCTTCTCGAAGGCTGGTTTCGATGTGGTGCTTCAAAAGGGTGGTCCAGTTGGTAGTGGTCGGTGTATTTTCAACCATTCCGGACTGCAGCTTGGAAGCGGCCGTGCTTTACCATTGGGGCAAGAACCCTTCTGTACGAGTACGCCCATGCAGACCCCCGACCCAGCCACCTCCGACGCGTTGATCGACCAGCTCTCGATCGCTCGGCAACCCATAGTCGATGCCAACCGAACGGTGGTCGCGTACGAGTTGTTCAACCGCTCCCAGTCGGCCACTTCGCACTCCTTGTCCAGTGACGTGTCGTTTGTCTTGCATGCATTGGCAGAAAGTGGCGCACCGTTTGCGATTTCCAATTGCGATCTGTTCATCAATACCGTGCACGAGGCTTTGGGCGGCTCGCATTGGGATTTCATAGACCCGGCGAAGACGGTGATCGAAGTCCCCATGATCCCCGGCCATGTGCCCGAACAGATTGCCGAATCTGCGATGTTATTGGGGAGCTTGCGGGCACGCGGCTTTCGGCTGTCGTTTCGCCACAGCGTGGTGGCACCCGTTTACAAGTCCTGGCAGGCCTTGGCTGATTTTGTTAAGGTGGAGTTGTCACCTGCAACCGAGCCCAATATTCAGCCCCTGGTCGCCGCGATCAGGGGGCGCACCGGGGCGATTGTGGTGGCGGAAAAGATTGAACGCGCCGACCAGTTCGAGGCCTTCAAAGCTTTGGGCGTCGAACGTTTTCAGGGCTTCTGGTTTTCGGTGCCCGAGCTGGTGCAGCCCCGCGTGCTGACACCGGGAGAAACAACAGCGCTGGAGCTGTTCAACCTGGTGCGCAAGGAGGCTCCGCTGGATCAGGTGGAGCTGGTGCTGAAGAAAGACGCGGCCTTGGGTCTGAGCCTGCTGCGCATCATCAATTCAGCGGCAATGGGCTTGAAGCAAACCGTGACGTCTCTGCGCCAGGTGGTCCAACTGATGGGTTACCAGAAGCTGGCACGCTGGTCGGCGATGCTGATGACATCTGCCAGCCACAGCAGCACATCCCTGTTGGGCGCTTCTGCTGTGGTGCGCGGACGCATGATGGAATTGCTGGCACAGAACAATATGTCGGGTGACGAGGCGGGCTCCGCATTTCTGGTGGGCCTGCTGTCGCAACTCGACCGCATGTTAGGCACGCCCATGGCCAGCGTGTTGGCGCGCCTGACGCTGGACCCTGAAGTGAGCGCCGCGCTGTTGCACCGCAGTGGCAAGTTTGGCGACATGTTGAGTCTGGTGGTTGCCTGCGAATCAGACGACGAGCAGGCCTTTGCCGCAGCGTTTGCGCGCCTGGGCTACTCCAACCGCCAGATCAACCTGGCGCATCTGGAGGCCTTAGCCTGGGGTGACAGCGTTAACTGAGCCTGCTGCGGCGCTTTCGGCAGGTCCCCAACCCGTTGCTACATACCGTGTGTATCAGGCGCCCGTTGCAAGGGCAGGTTGTGCTGTGTTGCTCAGCGCCGCGCGAGCTTGGCCGCGCCCCAAGCCGCTGACAATAGCTTTCAACGAGGCCGACACGATATTGGCATCCACACCCACACCAAATACCGTGTGTTGTTCGTTGATGCGCAACTCCAGATAGGCCACTGCCCGCGCGTTGGCACCGGCGCCCAGGGCGTGCTCGTGGTAATCCAACACCCGGACCTTGCTGCCCGAAACGGCATTCACGGCGTTCACAAAGGCTTCGATTGGGCCAGTACCTTGGCCCTGAATCTGTTGCCCCTCCCACAGCGCTGTGAGCGATACGCCGTCGCCCAACGCGGCCTGTTCAACTACCGGGTTAGTGATGCGCTCCGTGCCGTATTCACGCTGGAACAAATCCCACAGGTTTTGCGCGCTGAGTTCCTTGCCCTCGGTGTCCATGACGGCCTGCACGACCTGGCTGAATTCGATCTGCAAGCGGCGTGGCAATTCCAGACCGTATTCGGTTTCCAACAAGTATGCGATGCCCCCTTTGCCGGACTGGCTGTTGACGCGGATCACGGCCTCGTAACTGCGACCCAAATCCATCGGGTCCACCGGCAGGTAGGGAATGGCCCACACATCGTCTGGTCTTGCATCTGCACGCAATGCAAAGGCCTTCTTGATCGCGTCCTGGTGTGTGCCGGAGAACGAGGTGTAGACCAGCTCGCCCACGTACGGATGGCGCGGGTGCACCGGCAACTGGTTGCAATGCTCCACCATGCGGCGTACTTCGTCGATCTGCGAGAAGTCCAGTTTGGGTGGCACACCTTGGGTGTAGAGGTTGAGTGCGATGGTGACGATGTCCACATTACCGGTACGCTCGCCGTTGCCAAACAAGCAGCCTTCGACGCGTTGTGCGCCGGCCATCAGCGCCAGTTCGGCCGCGGCCACGCCGGTGCCGCGGTCGTTGTGCGGGTGTACCGATAACACCACGCTGTCGCGTCGCGCAATGTTGCGGTGCATCCACTCGATCATGTCGGCAAACACGTTGGGCGAGGAATGCTCGACGGTGGTGGGCAGGTTGATGATGCAGGGCTGTGCAGGTGTGGGCTGCCACACATCGGTAACAGCGTCGATGACGCGTTTGGAAAATGCCAGCTCGGTGCCGGAGAAATGTTCGGGTGAATACTGGAAGGTCCACTGGGTGCCGGGTTGCTGGCGCGCCAGGTCTTGAATCAAGCGCGCGTGGCTGGCGGCGAGTTCAACAATCTGGTCCTCACCCATGCCCAGCACCACGCGGCGCATGACTGGTGACGTAGCGTTGTAAACATGGACGATGACGCGTTTGGCACCGACGACGGCTTCCATGGTGCGGCGAATCAGTACGTCTTTGGCGGGTGTCATGACCTGGATGGTCACGTCGTCGGGCACCAGGTTTTGTTCAATCAACTGGCGCACAAAATCGAATTCGATCTGCGACGCTGCTGGGAAGCCCACCTCGATTTCCTTGAAACCAATCTCCAGCAGGTGGGCAAACATGTGCAGCTTGCGTGCAATGTCCATGGGCTCGATCAGTGCCTGGTTGCCATCGCGCAGGTCGGTGCTGAGCCAGATCGGGGCTTGGGTCAGCACGGCGTTGGGCCAGGTGCGGTCAGTCAAGCCAATGGGAGCGAAGGCGGGGTACTTGCGGCTGGGATCTTGCAACATGCTGGGGTCTCCTAAGGGTGAATGAAGAACCAGCAACCCAATGAAAAACGGCCCGTTGCTGGTAGCTACGGGCCGTGTGACTTGCGCTATACGCGTGCGCTACCGTCTCCGCCCGAAGGGGATTAGTAGTAGCACTAGTGCAAATGTGTTCATGGCCGAATAGTAACCGATTCAGGCCGCAGCCTGTTCGATGCCGCTACTGCGGACGGTATTCAGCACGGCCTGCAGTAACGATGGGCCAGAACGCTCTGGCATAAACTGGCCTTAAGTCCTCGTGAAATAAGGCTTTGTTGCTATAAAAATAAGGGTATCTATGGGTGGGGAAACAGCAACACCGGTTGGTCTTCAGCCCACGCGGCAAATTTATGCATCACCTTTGTGTAGTCACCAGACGCCTCAAACGCAGTTAACCACTGCTGCAAGGCCGGCCAGGGCTGCTGGGCGAACCAGGCCGGGTCGGTATGGGCGAACTGCCGTACAAAGGGCGCGATGGCGGCGTCGGCCAAACTAAAGCTATCGCCCATCAGGTAGCGCTGCGAATCAAGACGGACATTCAACGCTTGCAGAAATTCTGAGCCCAACGCACGGTGTACCGAGCCATCAGGCAGTGCGTAGCGGTTGGGGTATTTGTAGCGGTCCAGGTGTGCCTTGAAGTCACCGTCGCACTGGTTAATCAGTTGCAGGGCATCGGCTAGGGTGTGTTCATCGGCAGGCAACCAGTGATGCGGATCGTTACGGCGCAGCGCCCACAGCATGACCTCCAGGCTTTGTTCGAGCACGGTTCCGTCGGTCAGGACCAGCACCGGCACCGTGCCCTTGGATGAGGCTTGCAGCAGGGCAGCGGGTTTGCGCGCCAGCACCACTTCGCGCAGTTCACACACCGTGCCACTGGCCGCCAGTGCCAGCCGCGCGCGCATGGCGTAGGGGCAGCGCCTGAACGAATACAGAACGGGGTAGGGCGCAGCCGCCCCGGGCGCGGCCATTACAGCGCGGCGTCGGGCTGCCCTGCAGCGTCTTTGATTGGCATAGTTGCGCCAATGTGAACCTTGCCACGCGCCTTGGACAGTTCCCACTGGCGTTGGCGTTCCCGTGCACGGTTTTTCTGAACTTCACTGGTACTGGCGTGGCAGCGTGGGCAGCTCACACCCAGTTCGAACAGCGGTGATTCCACCGCGCCGTCTTCCAGCGGCATGCGGCAGCCCCGGCATAACTTGTGGGTGCCGGGCGTCAGGCCGTGGTCTACCGACACACGCTCGTCAAACACAAAGCAGGTGCCTTCCCACATGCTTGCCTCGGGCGCAACGGTTTCCAGATATTTCAGGATGCCGCCCTCCAGGTGGTAAACCTCGTCGTAGCCCTGGGCCTTCATGTACGCGGTGGACTTTTCGCAGCGTATTCCACCGGTGCAAAACATCGCGACCTTGGGCTTCTTGCCGTTGGCGTTGCCGCGCAATGCCTCGGCTTTTTCAGCCCAGGCTGGTAGTTCGGAAAACGTTCGAATATGCGGGTCGATCGCACCCTTGAAGGTGCCGATGGCCACTTCATAGTCATTGCGCGTGTCCACCACCACCACATTGGGGTCGGCGATCAGTGCGTTCCAGTCTTCCGGTTTGACATACGTGCCTACGATATGCCTGGGGTCCGTGCCGGGCACCCCCATGGTGACGATCTCTCGTTTTATGCGCACCTTCATGCGATAGAAGGGTGCCGTCTCGGCATACGACTCCTTGTGTTGCAGGTCGGCCAGCAAGGGGTCGCTGCGCAGATAGGCCAACACCGCATATACATCGTCCGGTGCACCGGCGATGGTGCTGTTAATGCCTTCGCGGGCCAGCAGGATGGTGCCCTTGACGTTGTGTTGTTCGCAGAAGGCCAGCAGCGGGTCTTTGCGCAGTTCAAAATCGACCAACTCAACGAACTTGTAGAAGGCGGCGGTGAGAAATCGTTGGTTTTGCATGGCTATATTGTAAAAGCTGGCGTCTTTTTTGCTTTAAAGCTCGGGTGATGCTTTATCGTCGGGGTATTCGATGCCCTCCACTAACATGTATAGACCCATAAGGCGCACTAATACCCCTGCAATGTTGCACAGACCAAGGTAAAACCCTCGCGGCGTTTGGTGTACAGCTGCATACAGTGTCCGTACCCCAAGCGCACCCACCCCTCTTCTTTTCATACCGAGCCCACCATGCGAAAACTTCCCCCCTCCCGCCGCAACGCGATCCGCGCCATTGCGCTGGCTGTTACCAGTTCAGCCCTTTTTCTGCAGGGCTGTGATAGCCCCCCGTCGACGATCAAGATTGGTGTTGCCCAGCCACTGAGCGGCAATCTGGCCGCCCTGGGCCAGGATTTGCTCAACGGTGTGAACCTGGCGGTGGCCGAGCTCAACAAGGAAGGCTTTCGTGTCAAGGGCAAACTGGTGACGCTGGAAGTGGTGGCCATGGACGACCGTGCCAATGCCGACACCGGCAAAGAAGTTGCGCGCCAACTGGTGGACTCCGGCGTGGTGGCAGTCATCGGGCACCTGAATTCTGGCGTCAGTATTGCGGCCGCCCCGATTTATGCGGAAAAGAACGTTGCCCAAATGGCGATTTCGACCCACCCCCAATTCACCCAGTTGAATCTGCCCACCACGTTCAGGCTGGTGGCCAACGACAACTTGCAAGCCAAGGCGATCGGCAGCTTCTCGGGCTCCAAGTTCCAGGCTACCAAGTATGCGGTGCTGGACGACAGTACGCCATATGGCAAAGGTCTGGCGGCAGGGGCCATCAAGGAGCTGGTTGCGGCCAAGAAAGACATTACGCTGAAGCAGTCGTTTGACGACAAAACCCGCGAATTTGATGACTTGGCCGGCAAGATCAAAGAGGCCGGTGTGGAAGTCATCGTCACCACGCTGAGCGATTTCCAGAACCTGGCGCTGTTGGAAGCACTGAAAAAGGTCAACTACACCAAAGTCAATATGCTGGGTGGCGACACCATCAAGACAACCGACATGCTCAAAGGCGCCGGCATTGTGACTGGGCTCTATGCCACCTCTCCGATTCTGGAAGCGCGTGAATTCCCCACCGGCAAGGCATTCCTGGAAAAGTACCTTGCTGCCTACAAGGTTGCGCCCGCCTATGCCGGCCACTACACCTATGACGCCATGCACGTGCTGGCAGCGGCCATTCGCCGGACCGAATCAGCAAAGCCCGCCGACATCGTTCAAGCCCTGCGTAAGATTGACGGTTATGCGCCAGTAACCGGGTCCATGCGCTGGGATGAAGCTGGTGAGCAGCGTTACGGCGTGATTGGTGTCTCGGCAGCGCGCGCTGCACAGTGGGATGCCCAGGTGCGTTCCGACAACTGGTGATCGCCGGGGGCGTCCAGCCCCAAACGTTTTCATAAAAAAGGCCTTTAACCCCCGTCGGTCATGGGTATTTTGCTCATAAATGCATAGCAAATACCGCTGGAGCGCCAAGGCTTACTTTACAGTTTCCTCGCGTGCTGACCTTTGTTCAGTTTCAGGGCCAAAAAAATACCGCCAGGCCTTCGCAAACCGGGCGGTAGGGTGGGGCAAATGATATGCCGCGCTTACTTTAGCTGAAGAAACTCTTCAACCGGTCGGTCCAGCTGTCGCCGGAGGGTGAGTGTTTGTTGCCACCCTTCTTCAGTGATTCATCTAGTTCGCGTAACAAACGGCGCTGGTGTTCACTGAGCTTGACTGGTGTTTCCACTGCAATGTGGCAGTACAAATCACCGGGGTAGCTGGCGCGCACGCCTTTGATACCCTTGCCGCGCAGGCGGAACTGTTTGCCGGTTTGTGTGCCTTCAGGGATATCGATGGCGGCCTTGCCGGCCAGCGTAGGCACATCGATCTCGCCGCCAAGCGCAGCGGTTGCCATGCTGATGGGCACCGAGCAGTGCAGGTCATCACCATCACGCTCAAAGATGTCATGTTTCTTCAGGCGTATCTCGATGTACAGATCACCGGGTGGCCCGCCATTGGTGCCCGGTTCGCCGTTGCCGGTGCTGCGGATGCGCATGCCGCCGTCGATACCGGCCGGGATTTTGACCTCCAGCGTTTTTTGCTTCTTGACCTTGCCTTGTCCTTGGCAGGACATGCAGGGCTCGGGGATGACCTTGCCCGTGCCGCGGCAGGTGGGACAGGTTTGCTGCACGCTAAAGAAACCCTGGCGCATCTGCACCGAACCAGTGCCGGTACAGGTGCCGCAGGTCTTGACCTGGGTGCCGGGCTTGGCGCCGCTGCCCTTGCAGACTTCGCACGAATCCCAGCTGGGGATGCGGATCTGGGCGTCCTTGCCACGGGCCGCTTCTTCCAGCGTGACTTCCATCGCGTAGCTCAGGTCACTGCCACGGTAGACCTGGCGGCCACCCGCGCCGGGGCGCCCGCCGCGTTGCTGGCCGAACATGTCGCCAAAAATGTCGCCAAATGCTTCGGCAAAACCGCCGTAACCTTCGCCGCCAGGACCGCGCATATTGGGGTCCACGCCGGCGTGGCCATGCTGGTCGTAAGCCGCGCGTTTCTGCGGATCCGACAGCATTTCGTAGGCTTCTTTGGCTTCCTTGAATTTTTCTTCTGCCACCTTGCCCGAGTCGCCCTGGTTGCGGTCCGGGTGGTGTTTCATCGCAAGCTTGCGATAAGACTTTTTGATGTCTTCGTCAGAGGCGTTTTTGGGAACACCCAGAATTTCGTAAAAGTCTCTTTTAGTAGCCATGGTTGCCAGACAGTGTTGTTGGTCTTTGAATCGGTGCGCAAACTTGATGCAAAACGCCGCGCCGACGATTCCTGAAGAATCTTTCGGGCGCGGCGCGCCAAATCAGCACGCAGAGCGTGAGATTTAGCCTTTTTTGACTTCCTTGACTTCGGCGTCTACGACGTTGTCATCGTGGGCTTGTGCCGACGACGCACCGCCGCCCGCATGTTGTGCCGCTTGGTCACCACCGTCGGCTTGTCCGCCTTCGGCACCTTGCTTGGCCTGCATGTCGGCGTACATCTTCTCGCCCAGCTTCTGGCTGGCAGCCATCAGCGCGGTGTTCTTCTCGTCAATCGCGGCCTTGTCGTCACCTTTGATGGCTTCTTCCAGGTCCTTGATGGCGGCTTCGATCTTTTCCTTCTCACCGGCATCGAGCTTGTCGCCGTATTCGGTCAGACTCTTCTTCACGCTATGGATGCTGGAGTCGGCCTGGTTCTTGGTTTGCACCAGTTCGACTTTTTTCTTGTCGTCCGCGGCGTTCAGCTCAGCATCTTTGACCATCTGCTGGATTTCGGATTCGCTCAGGCCGGAGTTGGCCTTGATCGTGATCTTGTTCTCCTTGCCCGTGCCCTTGTCCTTGGCGCCCACGTGCAAGATGCCGTTGGCGTCGATGTCGAACGACACTTCGATCTGTGGTGTGCCGCGGGCTGCAGGTGGAATGCCTTCGAGGTTGAACTCGCCCAGCATCTTGTTGCCAACCGCGATATCGCGTTCACCCTGGAACACCTTGATGGTCACGGCGGGCTGGTTGTCCTCAGCGGTCGAGAAAGTCTGTGCAAACTTGGTCGGAATGGTCGTGTTCTTGGTGATCATCTTGGTCATCACACCGCCCATGGTTTCGATACCCAGGCTCAGCGGTGTCACGTCCAGCAGCAACACGTCCTTGCGGTCACCCACCAACACTTGGCCCTGGATCGCAGCGCCTACGGCCACCGCTTCATCGGGGTTCACGTCCTTGCGGGGTTCCTTGCCAAACAGTTCCTTGACCTTTTCCTGCACCTTGGGCATACGGGTCATGCCGCCGACGAGAATCACGTCGTGGATGTCGGAGACCTTGACACCCGCGTCCTTGATGGCGGTGCGGCAGGGGGCAATGGTGCGTTCGATCAGCTCTTCGACCAGGCTTTCCAGCTTGGCGCGGGTGAGCTTGATGTTCAGGTGCTTGGGGCCGGAGGCATCGGCTGTCACGTAGGGCAGGTTGATGTCGGTCTGCGCACTGCTGGACAGCTCGATCTTGGCCTTTTCAGCAGCTTCCTTCAGGCGTTGCAGAGCCAGCACGTCCTTGCCCAGATCCACGCCTTGTTCTTTCTTGAACTCGGCAATGATGAAGTCGATGATGCGCTGGTCAAAGTCTTCACCACCCAGGAAGGTGTCGCCATTGGTGGACAACACTTCGAATTGCTTCTCGCCGTCTACGTCGGCGATTTCGATGATGGACACGTCAAACGTGCCGCCGCCCAAGTCATACACGGCGATCTTGCGGTCGCCCTTTTCGTTCTTGTCCAGGCCGAAGGCCAGTGCGGCTGCGGTAGGTTCGTTGATGATGCGCTTGACGTCCAGACCAGCGATGCGACCTGCATCCTTGGTGGCTTGGCGCTGTGCGTCGTTGAAGTAGGCGGGCACCGTGATCACGGCGTCGGTCACTTCTTCGCCGAGGTAGTCTTCGGCGGTTTTCTTCATCTTGCGCAGGATGTCAGCGCTGACCTGCTGCGGCGCCATGCGGTTGCCACGCACTTCGACCCAGGCGTCACCGTTGTCGGCAGCAGCAATCTTGTAGGGCATCAAATCGATGTCCTTTTGCACTTCCTTCTCGGAGAACTTGCGGCCGATCAGGCGTTTGACGGCGTACAGCGTGTTCTTGGGGTTGGTCACCGACTGGCGCTTGGCGGATGCACCGACCAGCACTTCGCCATCTTCCTGGTACGCAATGATGGATGGCGTGGTGCGAGCGCCTTCAGCGTTTTCGATGACCTTGGGGGTGTTGCCCTCCATGATGGCCACGCAGCTGTTGGTGGTACCCAGGTCAATGCCGATGATTCTTCCCATGTTTTTCTCCTAGTCGGTTGGGGACAAGGCTGAAGCCCTGGTCCCGCAAAGTTTTCAATTAAAAATTCAGCTGTCGCTCACTTGAAGCCAGATGAGCGGATTTCAAGTGGTGTTGGTCGTTATGGCCGGGCGGTGTGTGGCTATTTAGGGGCCGAAACGGTAACCAGCGCCGGGCGCAACACGCGGTCTGCAATCAGGTAGCCCTTTTGCAGCAGGCTCACGACTGTGTTGGCCTCCTGCTCCGACGGCACCACGCTGATAGCCTGGTGCTGGTGCGGATCGAACTTGGCGCCGGCGGCGGGCGCAATCGCCATGACCTTGTTGCGTTCCAGTGCGGCGATCAGTTGGCGCAGCGTGGCTTGTGCCCCTTCACGAATCTGCTCGACGGTGCCGTCCTTGATGGTCAGACCAGCTTCCAGGCTGTCGGCTACGGGCAACAGGCTCTCTGCGAAACTTTCAACCGCGAATTTACGGGCTTTCGAGATTTCTTCTTCGGCGCGGCGGCGGGCGTTTTCCGCATCCGCCTTGGCGCGCAGGTACTGGTCTGCCAGGTCGCCGGTCTTGGCTTGCAAAGTTGCCAATTCCGCCTGGGCCTGGGCCAGGATATCGGGCTCAGACGCGCCCTGGGATGCGAACATGCCCTCCGTGCTTTGGTGGAAGCTGTCTTCGGAAGGCTCGGTTTGGGGGGTAGATGGCTGGTCAGACATGCAAATGGATAGAAGTTTGACGGTTGGTTGGGGTAGCTGGGCCTAGTTGTGGGGGTTCAGCTCCGCAATTCAAGGGGCTAACCTGGATTCAGGTCGAAGTACCCAGCAGTTCAACGTCAAATTTCAGAGTAGCGTTGGGAGGAATCACGCCACCGGCGCCGCGCGCGCCATAACCCAGTTCTGCCGGGATGATCAGGGTGCGGGTACCGCCGACCTTCATGCCAGCAACACCTTCGTCCCAGCCGCGGATGACCATGCCGGCGCCCAATTGGAAAACAAAAGGGTCGTTGCGGTCTTTGCTGGAGTCAAACTTCGCGCCTTGCGTGGCGTTGTTGTACAGCCAGCCGGTGTAGTGCACGGTCACGCTCTGGCCCTTGGTGGCCGTAGCGCCCGTACCTTCTTTGGTGTCTTCGTATTGCAAGCCAGTGGCGGTGGTGGTCATGGGGGAATCCTTTGGTGAAAAATGGACGTATCGTCACGCAAATGGAGGAGCCCTCACAGCAAGGCGAGGTTCGTCGTTCCATTCGGGAAAGCCTTGGATTATGCCGCAGGCAAAAAAAAGACAGGCTAAAACCTGTCTTTGGGAGGCGCAGAGGCGCGAAACCGGGGCTTAGGTCGCCTTTTTGGCCTGGCTGGTGGACCATTTGCCAGCAAATGCCTGCAAGTCACCCAGGCGTTTGAGCAGGTCGGCACCTAGGTTGGTCACTGAATAGCCATCGCTGCCATGCGTCATCAGACCGGCTTCACGCAATTCCTTAATACGGGTGTTCAGCGTATTGGGGGTGATACCACCCACACTGTCCTGTAACAGACGGAATGTTTGTGCATGGCCATCGCGCAAGGCCCACAACACACGCATGGCGTAGCGGGATTCCAGCAGACTCAGCAGTTGGCCGATGGCGACCGATTCTTTAGCACTCATTAACTTACCTCTCCTTGACACAAGTTCTCGGCCGACCAACTGCTTGGCCACGACGGCCGACACTGCAATTCTTGCCCGGCCTATTTAATCAGGTGAAACTATATCGCAGTTTTCAGCTTGCTACAAGTTTCATAGCTGGTGACACGGCGGCCGGTCGCTTGTCAGCCGATGGCGGAGGTGCTAAGGTTGCGCCGAAAGCCGTTTAATTGAGCCGCCTTTTGGAGATTCCCATGGTGTTTAATTTTGAGCAGGTTCATAACTACTACGAGCGTCTTATATTTGAAGAGGTGGCCCGCCGCTCGGAGCAATACCAGGATTTTTCTCCCGACATGCTCGGTGACGTGGCCTGTGTGGCCCTGAACCGCCTACCGGCACGCTACGTGCGCCACGACGTGGATCTGATGTTTTACCTGACGGAGCATGAGCGCCACGCCATTGAGCTGTCGCTGGAAGAGGTGCTGCAATTCGCGTTTGGTTTTGTACGCGAACGCTCAGCCAAGGCCGCCTAAAACGTCCCTTGGACTTTGGAAAGCAGCCCGGGAGTAATGTTGGGTTGCACGCCAAACCACGCCGCAAACGCCGGGCGGGCCTGGTTGAGTAGCATGCCCAGTCCATTCACGGTCACATGCCCCCGTAGCCGCGCCGCAGCCAGTAAGGGTGTCTCCAAAGGTACATAAACGATGTCGGAGACCAGTGCCTGCGTAGGTAACTGGTCCAAGCGCAAGTCGAGTGCCGCCTCGCCGTGCATGCCCTGGTTGGTGGTGTTAACCAGCAAAGTCGCCCCCGCCAACGCATCGTGCCGGTTTTCCCAGGGAATGGCGCGTACAGGTCCGCCAAACTCCTGGGCCATATCGTGTGCCTTGGCCCAACTGCGATTGGTCAGGCGAATTTCGGTGGCGCCACTGTCCATCAGGCCGACGATCACGGCGCGTGCCGCGCCCCCGGCACCCAGAACGACTGCAGGCCCAGCGTCGGCCTGCCAGTCGGGCTGGGCATCTAACAAACTCTGGATATAACCAAAACCGTCGGTATTGCGCCCGGACAGAGAGCCGTCGGTCTCCACCACAACGGTGTTGATGGCGCCTATGCGTTGCGCCAAGTCATCGATCCGGTCCACCACGCTTAGCGCGGCGACCTTGTGCGGAATCGTCAGGTTGCAGCCGGCAAAGCCCAGCACTGGTAGCGCGCGCAGCGCAGTTTCTATGCGTTCCGGTTGCACCGGCAACAACACATAGGCACCGCTCAGGTCGTGCTCAGCGATCCAGTGGTTGTGGATGACCGGCGAGCGCGAATGCGCCACCGGCCAGCCCATGACCCCTGCCAGCTTGTAGGGGGCCACAGATTTACAGATTGTCGGTAAAGCTGCGCAGTTTGTCGGAGCGGCTGGGGTGCTTGAGTTTGCGCAGCGCCTTGGCTTCGATCTGGCGAATGCGTTCGCGGGTTACGTCAAACTGCTTGCCCACTTCTTCCAGCGTGTGATCCGATGTCATTTCGATACCAAAACGCATACGCAACACCTTGGCTTCGCGAGGTGTCAGGCTGTCCAGGATGTCCTTGACCACATCGCGCAGGCCGGCCTGCATCGCGGCTTCCATGGGCGCGGTGTTGGCGCCGTCTTCGATGAAGTCGCCCAGGTGGCTGTCGTCATCGTCACCAATCGGTGTTTCCATGGAGATCGGCTCTTTGGCGATCTTCATGATCTTGCGGATCTTGTCTTCCGGGATCTCCATGCGCTCGGCCAACACGGATGCATCGGGCTCAAAACCAAACTCCTGCAAATGCTGGCGGCTGATGCGGTTCATCTTGTTGATGGTTTCGATCATGTGCACCGGGATACGGATGGTGCGCGCCTGGTCCGCGATGGAGCGGGTGATAGCCTGGCGAATCCACCAGGTTGCGTAGGTCGAGAACTTGTAGCCGCGGCGGTATTCGAACTTGTCCACGGCCTTCATCAAACCGATATTGCCTTCCTGGATCAGATCCAGGAACTGCAAACCGCGGTTGGTGTACTTCTTGGCGATGGAGATGACCAGGCGCAAGTTAGCCTCGATCATTTCCTTCTTGGCGGCGCGTGATGCGTATTCGCCGGCGTTCATGCGTTTGTTGATGTCTTTCAGCTGGTCCAGCGGCACCACGACCTTGGCTTGCAAGTCGGTCAGCTTTTGCTGCAGGTCCTGCACCGGCGGGATATTGCGGCCCATCACGGCAGCCCAAGACTTGCCAGACGCCGCTTGTTTCTCGATCCACTTCAGGTTCAGCAACTGGGATGGAATCTTGCTGCCATTCTTGTCGCGACCGCTGAAATCGGCGATGAAGTTTTCTTGCGGGTAGCCACACTTGTCCACAATGATGCGACGCAGTTCGCGCTCTTTCTTGCGGATGTCATCGACCTGGCCACGCACCATATCGCACAGCTTTTCAATCGCCTTGGCGGTGAAGCGGATGGACATCAACTCTTCACTCAGCGCTTTCTGAGCAGTGACGTAGTGTGGCGTGCCGTAGCCTTCCTTGTCGTAGACCTTGTGCACTTTCTCGAACAGTTCACGCAAACGATCGAAGCGTGACATTGCTTCTTTCTTCAGCTCTTCCAGCTTCTTGGTCAGCGCCTTGGAGCCGCCCTTGCCGTCGTCGTCATCATCGGCGTCGAACTCGTCAAAGTCTTCTTCGGCCACGTAGTCGTCGGCCTCGTTGGGGTTGGAGAAGCCGTCCACGATGGTGGTAATGACGACCTTGCCTTCACGAATGTCTTCACCCAGGCGCAGGATTTCGGCAATGGTCGCGGGCGATGCACTGATCGCCTCCATCATGGCCATCAGGCCGCCTTCGATGCGTTTGGCGATTTCAATTTCGCCTTCGCGGGTAAGCAGTTCAACCGTGCCCATTTCGCGCATGTACATACGCACGGGGTCGGTGGTACGGCCGAACTCGCTGTCTACGGTGGAGAGGGCGGCTTCGGCTTCTTCCTCGGCTTCTTCCTGTGTGGCAGCGGTGGACACATTGTTGTTCAGCAACAGTGTCTCGGCGTCTGGCGTTTGTTCGTAAACGGCCACGCCCATGTCGTTCAACATGGAGATCACGACTTCCAGTGTTTCCGCGTCGACCAGCTTGTCGGGCAAGTGGTCGGAGATTTCGCCGTGTGTCAGGTAGCCGCGGGTCTTGCCCAGCGTGATCAGGGCCTTCAGGCGCTGGCGGCGTTTGGCAATATCTTCTTCGGACAGGACGGTTTCGTCCAGACCGAATTCTTTCATCAAGGCGCGTTCTTTCGCCTTGCTGATCTTCATGCGCAGGGGTTTGACCTTCTCGCCCGTGGCGGCAACCGCTTCGGGTTCACCAACCAGATCGGCCTCAATGTCCGACATGTCCAGATCGTCGCCAGAGGACTCGGCTGCTGCGGCCTTGGGCTTGCGGCCACGCTTGGCACCCGTCTTGGGGGGCGCATCAGACTCGGCTGCTGCGGCCTTGGGTGGGCGGCCGGGTTTCTTTTTGGCTGCTGCGCCGGCATTGAGCAGGGCGTCTGCGGCATCTTTCAAGAGCTGGGCCTTCGACTTCGGAACGGGTGGCTTGGTTGCGGGCACGGGTATGGCTTTCTTATCGGACTTGGTCGGAGACTGAACAGCTTTGACAGATTTTTGAGCAGGCATGCGAGAACCTCAGGACATCAAAAAAACGGGCGAACAGATCGGGTGCCGTCTACACCGCTACAGGGGCGGGTGCGGTTGGCATGGCAGGAAAAGATTTCCTATGGGCAAGATGGGAGGGCGAACATTTGGAATGCAGTCCTTGCGGTAAGGTGGCCGGTTGTGATCTACCAACGCTTGGCCTGGCCCGGAGGTGCTGCTGTCGCTCTTGCCGAAACAACCGAGTAGTATAGCCGCAAAGCGGCGCGTTTCCAGTAGATGTTGCTTGATACTTGAAAATCAAGGGTGCTGCTGTTCCGTGTGCAGCGATGGGATCATGCCGGCGGGCGGATTGCCTCTTCCAATTGTTGGCGGCGGGCATGCAATTCACGATAGCGGGCCTGCGCCGTGGAGTCCGTGCTAAACGCCGCGACGGTGAGTGTTTGCAGCTCCTTGATCCTGTCAATCAACATGCGGTTAATCAGATCGCGCAGTTCCAGGCTGGTGTCGCCCGCACCTTCGCCCGCAATCCCGTTGGCCATGGTGGGGTCAGACATTAGCCGCAGCGCCAATTCTTCGGTAGTTTGGCCCTTCAGTTCGTCGCGCAGGGCGCCCCACGCCAGGGGACCATGTTCGTGCAACTGGGCCTCCAGCCAGGCGATCAGCTGGCCGTGGGGGGCAGGCAGCTCGCACAACAAGGCGTGGTCTTCGTTGGTCAGCGCCTCCCACAATTCACTGTGGCCCAGCAAAATCCGCGCGGCATGGTCGGCGCGGCTAGCCAGCGGACCCCGTAGCGGCGGGCGCACCGGGCGGTCGCGGTCCCATTTGCCCTTGCCTTTCCAATCTCCTTTACCCTTCCAGTCGCCGCCGCCTTTGCCTTCCCATTTGCCCTTGCCCTTCCAACTATTGACCGAGCCCTCACCGTCCAGCGGGTGTCCCCAATTGCTGACGGGCGTGTGCCCTTCGTAGTCTTCGGCTTGCCAATCGCCACCCGGTTGCACTGCGGCGGGGGCTCTGGCGTGGGGCGCAGATTTGGTGGCCGCCCACAAGGCGCCCAGTTCCGTGCTGGGCAGTTGCACCTGCGCCGCCAGTTCACTCAGCAATTGCAATTTCAGCGCACCGTCGGGCAGCAATCCCCACAGCGGCTTGGCATTGCTGGACATGTGGGCGCGGCCCTCAGCCGTATTCAGGTCGCAACCTTCGCGCGCAGCCTCTACCAAGAAACGACTCAGCGGCGTAGCTTCTGACACATAACGCGCAAACTCGTCTTGGCCGTGGGCGCGGATAAAGCTGTCGGGGTCGTGTTCGTCGGGCAGAAACAAAAACTTGATGCTGCGCACATCGGTTGCGTAGGGCAGGGCGGCATCCAGCGCCTTGCGGGCGGCGCGTTTGCCGGCACTGTCGCCGTCAAAGCTGAACACCACGGCATCGGTGAAGCGGAATAACTTGTGCACATGGTCGGTGGTGCAGGCGGTACCCAAAGTGGCAACTGCATTGGGAAAGCCGAGCTGTGCCAGCGCCACCACATCCATATAACCCTCTGTGACCAGCACATAACCGTGTTCGCGCAGCGCGTTGCGTGCCTCGAACAGGCCATATAACTCGCGGCCCTTGCTGAAGACCGGGGTTTCGGGCGAATTGAGGTATTTGGGTTTGTCGTCGCCCAGCACCCGCCCGCCGAAGCCAATACATTCGCCCTTGATATTGCGGATGGGGAACATCACCCGGTCGCGGAAGCGGTCGTAACGCTTCTCTTCATTGCCACCTTCTTCGGTGCTGGAAATTACCAGACCGCTCTCTACCAGCAGTGGGTCGTCGTAATGGGGGAACACGCTGGCCAGACTGCGCCAGCCCTCGGGCGCATAGCCCAGCCCAAACTGCTTGGCAATCTCGCCGGACAGGCCGCGGCCCTTGAAATAGGCAATGGCCCGCGGTGAATCCTTCAGCGCTCTGCGATACGCCTCGCCCGCTTTTTCCAGCACATCGGTCAGCGTGTTTTGCTTTTGCTTCTGCTCCTGGGCACGGGCACGGTCCTCGGGTGAGGCTTCGTCCTCGGGGATTTGCATGCCGTATTGCTGGGCCAGGTCCTTCACCGCTTCGATGAAGGTCATGCCAGCGTGGTCCATCAAGAAACTGATGGCATTGCCGTTTTTGCCGCAGCCAAAGCAGTGGTAGAACTGTTTGGCCGGGCTGACCGAGAAGGATGGTGACTTTTCGCCGTGGAAGGGACACAGGCCCATGAAGTTGGCGCCGCCTTTTTTAAGCTGCACATGCCGTCCGACAATATCAACAATGTCGGTGCGCGCTAGAAGCTCTTGAATAAAGGTTTGGGGAATAGCCACACGTTATTTTGGCAAATAAAACTTTCGGGCGAAAAAAAGCCCGCTTTTGGCGGGCTGTGTGGACCTGTTGCGTTGAGATCAACGCATCAATTCACTTTGCCGGTGCTTTTTTAGCTGGCTTTTTGGTTTTCTTTGGCTTGGCTGTTGCATTGTTCATTGCGATGTCCGTTCTAATAAATTTGATAATTCCCAGGCTAAAAACCTGGCGTTTTTGATTGCAACGCTTTCAGACTTGTCCAACAGACAAAACCTTTAGCAAGGCAACCTATCATGTAACGTAATGATTGCCAAAACGGTTGACCGCTTTCCAATAATCCCTGAAATTGCAATCAGCGTACCTTCATGATCACGCCGCCGCCAAAAACCACCAGCCCAATTGCAAATCTGAACGCCCATCGGCCATATCGAAACCGCGACTTTTTGAGATTTTTGCTGGTTCGTCCGT
>JAYSZJ010000129.1:0-11484 GCA_043738115.1 Rhodoferax sp.
GCGATATTCTTAAAAGCCCCTGACGTGAGCCAAGTTTTGGCTGACTTGCAAAGCACCGACTTGATTCTGCCCGTGCCGCTGTCGCGCGAGCGGTTGCAAACACGCGGCTTTAATCAGGCTTGGGAGCTGGCGCATGTACTGGCCAAACAATCAGGCAGCAAAGCAAAAACTGACAGCACCTTGCTGCTGCGGGTTAAAAATACCCGCCCCCAAACCGAGCTGCTGCGGCAGGAGCGGTTGGCCAATGTCAAAGGTGCGTTTCAGGTGGATCCACTGCGCGTGCCTGAGCTCAAAGGCAGGCGCGTGATACTTGTCGATGACGTGATGACCAGTGGCGCATCGCTTTTTACGGCGGCTGAGGCACTGCGGGCGGCGGGTGCTGCACACATCACGGGCATCGTATTGGCCAGAACTCCTTTTTAAATAACCGCCATGTTCAACATTGTTTTGGTCGAACCCGAAATCCCACCCAACACCGGCAATGTCATCCGGTTGGCTGCCAACACGGGCTGCCGCCTGCATTTGATTGAACCACTGGGCTTTTCCATGGACGACAAGCACATGCGCCGCGCCGGGCTGGACTACCACGAGTACGCCACGCTGAAGGTGCACGCCAGCTGGCAGGCGTTTCTGGACAGCGAGCAACCCGCGACGGACCGGTTGTTTGCGCTGACCACCAAGGGCACGGGCCAGGTGTTTGACTCCGCCTTTCATCCCGGTGACTGGCTGGTGTTTGGCGCCGAGACGCGGGGCCTGTCAGACGCGGTGCGTGCCCACTTTGCGCCGCCGCAATGCCTGAAGTTGCCCATGGTGGCGGGTCAGCGCAGCCTCAACCTATCGAACGCCGTCGCGGTGACCGTATTCGAGGCCTGGCGACAGAACGGGTTTGAGACTAGCTAATCCGCTAGGGGTAATGCCGCGCGATTGACTCCGCCACACACACCGGCTTGCTGCCACCTTCGCGCTCGGTCGTCACTTCCCAGGTCATCTGCATGCCGTTGTTGTCGATAGCGTCGCAGGCCAATAACTTCATACGCGCGCGCAGGCGGCTGCCCACCGGCACGGGCGACACAAAACGCACCTTGTTCAGGCCGTAGTTGACGCCCATACGCGTCTCTGCGATGTGAAGGGATGATTCAAAAAAGCGGGGCAGCAGCGACAGCGTCAAAAAGCCGTGCGCAATCGGTGCACCAAAGGGGCCGGCCTTGGCCCGCTCCACATCCACGTGAATCCACTGGTGATCGCCGGTGGCTTCGGCGAACAGGTTGACCTGTTCCTGGGTGATGGTGATCCAGTCGCTGACGACGACTTCTTGCCCAATCAGGGCCGGCATTTCTGCCAGGGTTTGGATGGTTTTCATGCGCCCACTGTAGGGCCAGCCCGCCGAGTCAGCTGTCAAGCCAGTGACAAAGCTGCTGCCACTGCTCCAGGTCTTTGGCAACACGCCCCGGTGCCACATCAAACAGTGTCAGGCCACGGGCCGCGAGGTGGATGTAGTTCTGCGTGTCGCGCAAATACCCGACCACCGGTGCACCCACTTTGTCGACAAATTCGTGTAAATGGTCCGCCGCAATCGTGCGCGCGTCCACCCGCATGCCAACCAGCGCGATCTGCGTCTTGGTCGCGTGTTTGCTCTGTATCAGTTCGTCCAGAAAGGCGCGGGTGGCAAAAATATCGAACACGCTGGGTTGCAGCGGCACCACGATGCGGTCGGCCATCTTCACCACTTCGTTCAGGCGTTTGCCATGCAACCCGGCCGGCGTGTCCAGCACCACGTGGGTCGTGCCCTTAGGCGGTTTGGCAATGGAATCGGCATCGATTTCCCAGCTGGTGATGGGCCGGGCGGCGGCGGGGCGCAGCCCCAGCCAGAGCTTGGACGAGAGCTGGCGGTCCACATCACCCAGCATCACCGCATGCCCGCGTGATGCGTAGTAGCCGGCAATATTGGTGGACAGCGTGGACTTGCCGACGCCGCCTTTGGGATTGGCTACAACTACGATGGGCATGCTTTTTTCCTTCCAGTTGAGGACAGAGCTGGCCTGCTGCGCAGTCTGCGGTCTGTCCCGCAAGGTTTCAGAAGTGCTATGTTAGCGCCATGGAACCACACCTACCCTCTTGGCTGATCAACAGCTTCATCTACCTCAGCGCCGCCGTCATCGTGGTGCCCCTCAGCCGGGCCCTGGGCCTGGGCTCCATCATCGGTTACCTGGCCGCCGGCATTGCCATCGGGCCCTGGGGGCTGGGCCTGGTCACCAATGTGCAAGACATTCTGCATTTTGCCGAGTTTGGCGTGGTACTGATGTTATTTCTGGTGGGCCTGGAGCTGGAGCCAAAGCGCCTGTGGAGCCTGCGCCGCCCTATTTTTGGCTGGGGCAGTGCCCAGATGGCGGGCTGCGCCGTGGGCATCTTTGTGCTGGCCTGGGCCTGTGGCGTGTCCACGCCCATTGCCGTGGTGGCTGCCCTGGGGCTGGCGCTGTCCAGTACCGCTATTGCGCTGCAGGTCATGGGTGAACGCAACCTGCTGCCCACCGGCAGCGGCCAGGCGGGCTTTTCCATCCTGCTGTTCCAGGACGTGGCGGCCATCCCGATACTGGCCCTGCTACCGCTTCTGGCAGGGTCGCTTGAGCCGAATCAGGCTGTAGCCCCCGTCGAACGGTTACAGGAGGCTATGAAAATAATAGCAGTCATCGCCGGCATCGTGATTGGTGGTCGGCTGCTGCTGCGTCCGCTCTTACGCTGGATTGCCCGCAGCAAGACGCCGGAGATCTTTACCGCAGCCTCATTGCTGCTGGTGGTGGGCATTTCGGCGCTGATGCAGATTGTTGGCCTGTCGATGGCACTGGGCGCCTTTCTGGCCGGTGTGCTGCTGGCCGAGAGCGAATACCGACGCGAGCTAGAGACAAATATCGAACCCTTCAAGGGGCTGTTGCTGGGCCTATTCTTCATCGCCGTGGGCATGGGCGTGGACCTTGGTGTGCTGCGCGACGCCCCGCTGCAAATGGCTGCTGTGGTGCTGGGCTTTCTGGCCGTCAAGGGCGTGGTCATCTTCACCATTGCCCGGCTGATGAAACTTCCGTTCCAGGAGCGCCCGGTGTTCACGCTGCTGCTGGCACAGGGTGGCGAGTTTGCGTTCGTGGTGTTCCAGGCAGCGGCGGGTGCCAATGTGCTGCCAGCGCAAACTGCATCGCTGCTGGTGGGGGCGGTGGCCGTGTCCATGCTGGTCAGCCCGCTGCTGCTGGTAGCCATCGACAAGCTGCTGCTGCCGCGTTATGCCAACTGCGGCGTGCCGGTGATGGACGAGATTTCCGAGCAGCAGGATGCGCCCATCCTGATCGCGGGCTACGGCCGTTACGGGCAAATCGTGTCACGTGTTCTGATAGCGCAGGGCCATACCTGCACGGTGCTGGACCACGATGCAGAGATGATCGAGGCGGCCCGCAGTTTTGGCTACCGCGTGTTTTATGGCGACGCCACTCGGCTGGACCTTCTGCGCACAGCAGGCGCAGCCAAGGCCCGGGTGCTGGTGGTGGCGGTGGACAACATCGCCCAGTCGTTAGCGATTGTGGACCTGGTGCGCGAGCACTTTCCGCACCTGCAGATCGTAGCCCGCGCCCGAGACGTGACGCACTGGAACCAGTTGCGGGACCGCGAGGTAATGCTGGTACAGCGCGAACTGTTTGAATCCAGCCTGCTCAGCGCGCGCAGCGTGCTGGAGCTCCTGGGCCAGGAAACCGAAGCCGCCCAGGCCACGGTGCAGCGCTTTCGTCAGCACAACCTGGAGCTTTTTGAGCAGCTCCACCCGCACTACAAAGACCGCGCCAAGCTGATTTCGGTCGTCAAGCAGGGGCGCCAGCAGCTCGAAGAGCAAATGGCCAAGGAACGCGCAGCGCAGGCGGCCGGGAACGGATAAAGCCAGCTAACGCAGGGCCCCTGCTTACCGGGATTGCGGTGGTGGTGGCGGAGGGTAAGACGCCGGTGGTGGCGGTGGATAGTACGGCTGTTGCTGCGGCGGATAGTATGGCTGGGGCGCGGCCTGGGGCACGTACACCACGCCGGGTGACTGGCGGTAGTACGACTGCCCTGGCTGGTTGTTACGGGACACCATGCACTGCTGGTAGGCAATGTCATAACGGTGTTGAGCGCTTTGGCCTTCGGCCGCACTGTTGCCGGCACCGATGGCCGTGCCCATCATCAGCCCGGTCGCAGCGCCTGCGCCAGTGTTGTTGTAGCGGCGGGTGCTGGTGGCAGAACCTACTGCAGCGCCGATCAAGGTACCCACGATGGCGGCACCCACGGCACGCTCATTGCTGCTGTCGGTATTACCAACGGACTGCTGTGCGTAGCTGCGGCAGTACTGGTCTTCCTGCGCGAACAGCTCCAGCGGCTTGCCGGGTGTGGGCATGATGGCGACGCGCGGGCCTTGTGGTGCCACGGCGCAACCGGTCAGGGCGACCACACACAATGTCGCAATCGACAGATTCAAACGACTCAAGGACGGTTTTTTCATTGGGGTGCTCCAGGAGGGGTAGCGGGCACGGTCTTCCAGCCGCTGGGGCAGGAAGCAACGTAAGGATAATAACCACCGGCCGCATCACAGTAGTACCAGAATTGCTGGGCCGACTGCGGGGCTACGGGCTGCTCAATGGGCTGCACCTGTATTGGAGCAGGCGCGGGAATTTGCACCACTATGGGCGCTTGTTCTATCAAAATAGGTGGGCGGTAGGGATCGGGATAGGGGTAAACAGGCTTGGGGTAGAGGTACCAGCCACCACCGGCCACCCACCACCAGCCGTTGCGGCCACCGTGCCAGCCATGGCGCCAGGCGCCTGAGCGCCAACGGTGGTGGTCGTGGCGGTCAAAGTGGCGAATATCGCCATGCCAGCCCCGGTGGTCATGGCCGCGGTGTTGTGCGGTTGCAGTGAGGGGCGCCGCCGTCAGCAGGGCAGCAATTGCCAAAGTACAAGCAGCAATAGCTTTCATGTGTACACCTTTGAATCCATCCCAAAAACCCGGTTTGCGAATGCGCAAGAACCCCATTAACGTGCCAGTTTGCCCCAAGGCCGACGTCTATCGCCATCTTTACTCGGACTTCACCGGCCAGAAACAGTTCCGCAAGGCGGTCTGGGGCGCCATGCTAAGCTTGTGCCATGTTCAGTCCGTCCCAAGCCGATGTGCGCCGCTTCTTTTGTTCTGTTTATGCCAAAGCCCGCGCGGGTGCTGCACTGGAAGCTATTGAAACCATAGCAAGCCAGTGGATGGATGAGCACCCTGAGTATGCTCAGGACTTTGCCGATATAGACGCCGCACTGGCCAGCATGGGCGAGGTGCAAGAGGGGCGCACCAACCCGTTTTTACACCTATCGATGCACCTGTCCATCAGCGAGCAGTGCAGCATAGACCAGCCCCGCGGCATACGCCAGGCTGTTGAGCTGTTGACCCACAAACGCAACTCTTTGCACCAGGCCCACCACGAGGCCATGGACTGCCTGGGAAAAATGCTATGGGAGAGCCAACAGGCCGGTCGCCCGCCCGAAGGCGACGCCTACATTGCCTGCATGCAGCGCCAGGCTACACGGGACTAGGAGCCAAGGCGGCAGGGCGTTCTGACTCCTAACCGGCGCGCCTAATGCAGTTTGATGCGCGGGTTCTTCGCCCAGTTGATCGTCTCGGCCCACGTCGTCAGCCAGGTGTGAAACGCGCCATTCACAGCAATTTGGTGGTGTTTGTGCAGCCACCAGTACATCCACTTGGCGATGTAGCCTTCGATAAACACCGAACCACTGGCAATGGCGCCCATCAAGCTGCCGATGGTGCTGTAGTCGCCCAGCGACACCAGTGAGCCGTAGTCTTTGTAGGTGAATTCCGGCAAGGATTTGCCCTGCAGCGACCGGACCAAAGACTTGGCCAGCATCGATGCCTGCTGGTGCGCCGATTGCGCGCGGGGCGGCACCAGGGGTTTGCCTTCGCCTTGCGAACAGGCGGCGCAATCGCCCATCGCGAAGATGGCCGGGTCACGCGTGGTTTGCAGCGTGCGCTGTACCACCAGCTGGTTGCCGCGGTTGGTCTCCAGACCGTCAATGTCTTTCAGGAAATCGGGCGCCTTGATACCGGCGGCCCAGACCACGATGCTGCTGGGAATAAAGGTGCCGCTGGCCATCTTGACACCTTCTTTGGAGACCTCCACCACCTTCTCGTTGGTGTGGATCTCGATGTCCAGCTTGCGCAGCTCCAGCGCCACGGCGCTAGACAGCCGCTCGGGTAGTGCCTGCAGCAAGCGTGGCGATGCGTCCACGATCACAATCTTCAGGTCCTTCTCGGGGTCGAAATTACGCAAGCCGTAACCTGACAAGATCTTGGTTGTCATATGCAGCTCGGCCGACAGCTCTACACCCGTAGCCCCGCCGCCGATGATGGTGACGGTAAACCGCCCCTCGCCCGCCGCCTTGGCCTGGGCCTGGGCGCGCAGGCAGGAATTAATCAGGAGGCGGTGAAAGCGCTCGGCAGCAGCCGGCGTGTCCAGCATCACGCAGTGCTCGCGCGCACCGGGTGTGCCAAAGTCATTGGTCTGGCTACCCAGGGCCAGCACCAGCTGGTCGTAGGCTACGGTCTGGCGCGGCAGCACCTGCTCGCCGTCTTCGTCCACCGATGCGGCCAGCGACACCTCGCGCTGGGCGCGCGACAAACCGTCCATGCGCCCGAGGCGAAATTCAAAATGGTTTTTGCGGGCCAGCGCAAAATATTCCAGCTCGTCGGCATGGCTGTCCAGGGTGCCAGCGGCCACCTGGTGCAGCAGCGGCTTCCAGACATGGGTGCGAACCGCGTCAATCAGCGTAATGTGCGCCTTTTTGCGCCTGCCCAATGTTTTGCCCAGGCGCACGGCCAGCTCCAGGCCACCGGCGCCGCCACCTACGATCACGATGCGTTGCATAGTTTTTTGCAAAAAAAAGCCGCTGAGATAGCGGCTGTTATGAAGGGGTCAATGCTTATTTGAACTGGCGTTGTGGCACAACTTTGAGCTCGCCTGGCAGGCTGCCTATGTAGTTGGCCATCTCTTTGAGTTCGGCATTGGTGAACTGCTTGGCCATGCCGGCCATGATCGCGTTGCCGCGACCAATATTGGGGTTGTTGTCGGTCTTGTAGGCCTTCAGGGCGACAAACAGGTAGTCGCTGTGCTGGCCGGCAATCTTGGGGTAGCTGGCATCCGACGGCTTGCTGAAATTGTCGCCGTGGCAAGAAACACATGCACCTTTGGCCAACAGGGCCTCAACCTTGGCAGAACCGGCGGCTGCCTTGGCAGGCGCTGTGGCACCGGCTGTTGCGCCGCTGGCTTCGTAATACGCTGCCAGGTCGGCCATGTCCTGGTCCGTCAGGCTGTCCGCAATGCCGCGCATGGAGGCATGCTTGCGTTCACCCTTTTTGTAGGCGTTCAGCGAGGAAATGATGAATTTGCCGCCTTGGCCGGAGATCTTGGGCACCTTGTGGATCTCTGGAAAGCTGGCCTGGTAGCCCACGATGCCGTGGCAGCCTATGCACATCGCATTTTTTGCCTCACCTTGTTTGGCATCTCCCTTGATCTCCTGCGCAAAGGCAGAGAAAGTGGTCGCACAAGCGACAAGGGCGGCTAAAACGGGCAGCAACAGTTTGTTCATTTTGCAAGGACAATCAGACAATGTGTGATGTAAATCAAAGGTTGATTATATAGACCAGC
The DNA here is from genome assembly GCA_043738115.1 of Rhodoferax sp. Classification (GTDB taxonomy): domain Bacteria; phylum Pseudomonadota; class Gammaproteobacteria; order Burkholderiales; family Burkholderiaceae_C; genus Allorhodoferax. The sequence goes on from JAYSZJ010000129.1 coordinate 7,709, forward strand.
GTTTCACGCCCTGCGCAGCCACCACGCTGCGTGTTCGCATCCCCACTTTCGCCCCGAGCGCACCCAAACCATGAAATTCCACGGAACCAAGAACTACGTCGCCACCCAAGACCTGATGCTGTCGGTCAACGCGGCCATCACGCTGCAGCGCCCGCTACTGGTCAAGGGCGAGCCCGGCACCGGCAAAACCATGCTGGCCGAAGAAGTGGCCCAGGCGCTGGACATGCCCCTACTGCAGTGGCACATCAAATCCACCACCAAGGCCCAGCAAGGCCTGTATGAATACGACGCCGTAAGTCGTCTGCGCGACTCCCAACTGTCCGACATTGACGGCGGCGAACGTGTCAAGGACATCCACAACTACATCATCAAGGGTGTTCTGTGGCAAGCCTTTACGGCCGACAAGCCAGTCGCGCTGCTGATCGACGAGATCGACAAGGCCGACATCGAATTCCCCAACGACCTGTTGCGCGAAATCGACCGCATGGAGTTTTACTGCTACGAAACCCGCGAGCTGATCAAGGCCAAGCACCGTCCGCTGGTGTTCATCACCTCCAACAATGAGAAAGAACTGCCCGACGCCTTTTTGCGCCGCTGCTTCTTCCACTACATCAAGTTCCCTGACGCAGCCACCATGCAAAGCATTGTGGATGTGCACTTCCCCGGCATCAAGAAAGAGCTGCTCAGCGCGGCCATGAAGACGTTTTTTGACGTGCGCAACCTGCCTGGCCTGAAGAAAAAGCCCTCCACCAGCGAACTGCTGGACTGGCTGAAGCTGCTGCTGGCCGAAGACATCCCCACTGAAGCCCTGCACACCAAGGACGACAAGATGGCAGTGCCCCCACTGGTGGGCGCACTGCTGAAGAACGAGCAGGACACCACGCTGTTCGAAAAACTGATGTTCATGCAGCGCCACAACCGCTAAACCCGCACCACCACAACCACCATGAAGAACAATCTGTGGCTGGAAGGCCTGTCGGACGCAGTCGGTTTCGTCGGAGGTGCGCTGCTGGGCTTCTGGATCGGCCGCCTGCTGGGGCTGGACATTTTTGCGCCCGGTTACGGCAACACCAGCATGGGTGCCATTTTGCTGGTGGGCCTGGGCTCCGGCCTGGGGGTCAAGCTGGCCCGTATGTGGCGCGCCGCGCACATCGCCAAGGCCACCAAAGAATCCAAGGACTGAACCGCACCATGGCCTTCGTAGAACCCGTCACCCTGTCCGCCCGCGGCGTTGACCTGGTGCCCCTGTCCCTGGCGCACGAAGAGGGCTTGCGCGCCGCTGCGGCCGATGGCGCGCTGTGGACGATTCGCGTGACCTCCGTGCCCGAACCCGAGCAAACCCGCAGCTACATCGACACAGCCCTGTCCATGCGCGAGGCTGGCAACCGTTTTGCCTTTGCCGTGGTGGAAAGCGCCAGCGGCAAGGTGCTGGGCTGCACCAGCTACCACGACATCGTGCCCGCATTGAGGCGGGTAGAGATCGGCTGGACCTGGTATGGCAAAAGCAGCCAGCGCAGCCACGTCAACACCACCGCCAAACTGCTGCTGTTGACCCATGCGTTTGAAACGCTGGGCTGCCACGTGGTGGGCTGGCGCACCGATAACTACAACTTTGCATCACAAGCCGCCATAGAGCGCCTGGGTGCCAAAAAAGACGGCGTGATCCGCGGCCATGCGCTGCGCCGCGACGGCACCATACGCGACACCGTGATGTACAGCATGCGGTCCGGCGAATGGCCCGAGGCCAAAGCCCAACTGCTGTATTTGCTGGACAAGCCACGCGACTGAACTGGACACCAAGACCCTGCGTATATACACTCGCAATATACACAATGAGGCCTCAATGAACGCACGCATCCCCGCCAAAGCATTGAAAACGCAGAGCCCTGTGGAAACCACGGTGTTCCAGTCTGGCAACAGCCAGGCCATCCGCATTCCCAAAGAGTTTCAGTTCCACACCAAACGGGTGGAAATATTCAGGGAAGGGAAATCCATCGTGCTGCGCCCCGCGCCGACCACTGCCGCCGAAGCATTGGCCGACCTCCCTCCCCTGAGTGCAGCCGAAGGCCGCGCCTTGGACAAAGCCATGGAGCATTTGGACGGCGACCTGCTGGCACTCGATGAGCCAATGGCCGAGTCGCAGCCTACGCGCCGTCGCCCCCGTGCCGCCGCACGCTGATCCTTCCGACCATGCAACCCAAATACCTGTTGGACACTGACGTGTTTTCCGTGATGGTCAAAGGCCAGGACGAAGCGATCAACACGCGCCTGCAGACGCTTGCCAAGGGCGACGCTGTGCTGTCGGTCATTACCACGGGTGAATACTTCTACGGCGTATCCCATGCCCCGGTATCTGCTCTGCGTGAAAAACGCGCCAAACGGCTGATCGACTTCTTTGGTGTGCTGCCTATTGAGGCCGACGCGGGAGCAATCTATGGCTCCATCCGTGCCGACTTGCGCGCAAAAGGCACACCTATTGGTCCCAACGACCTGTGGCTGGCGGCGCATGCCAAGTCCAACGGACTCATCATGGTGACCCGCAACACCCGCGAGTTCAAACGTGTCAAGGGACTAAAGGTGGAAGATTGGTTGTGACCATCTGCTTCTATCCGGGCCTAGCCCGCGCCTCAAACTGATTTGGAGAGCACCACCATGCTGCTTGATTTTTTCTACACCCTGCGTTCGGCAAAGTTGCCGGTATCGGTCAAGGAATACCTGACGCTGATCGAGGCGCTGCAAAAAGGCGTGGTTGGCCCCAACACGGCCCAGCCTGAGGACGACAGCGAGCCTAGCGGCTACAAGATCGACGACTTTTATTACCTGAGCCGCACCACGCTGGTGAAGGACGAAAAGCACTACGACAAGTTCGACCGAGCCTTCGGCGCCTACTTCAAGGGCATCGAGATGGTGGCGGACTTCACCAAAGAAGTGCCGCTGGAATGGCTGCGCAAGAACCTGGAACTCAACCTCAGCCCCGAAGAACTGGCCAAGATCCAGAAGCTGGGGTGGGACGAGCTGATGGAGACGCTCAAAAAGCGTTTTGAAGAGCAGAAAGAACGCCATGAAGGCGGCAGCAAGTGGATAGGCACGGGCGGTACCTCACCCTTTGGCGCCTATGGCCAGAACCCCCAAGGCATTCGCATCGGCCAGGACAAGGGCCGCAATAAAAGCGCGGTCAAGGTCTGGGACCAGCGCAGTTATAAAGACTACGACGACACCCAGGAGCTAGGCACACGCAACATCAAGGTGGCCCTGCGCCGCCTGCGGAAGTTTGCCCGCGAAGGCCATGAGGACGAGCTGGACCTGGACGAAACCATCAGCAAGACGGCGGCCAATGCGGGCTACCTGGACATCAAGATGCGGCCCGAGCGCCACAACAATGTGAAGGTGCTGCTGCTGATGGACGTGGGCGGCACCATGGACGAGCACATTGCCCGCGTGGAAGAGTTGTTCAGCGCCACCAAGACCGAATTCAAGCACCTGGAGTTTTATTACTTCCACAACTGCGTGTACGACTTCATGTGGAAGAACAACCGCCGGCGTTTTGCAGAAAAATTTGACACCTGGGACATCATCCGCAAGTACAACAAGGATTACAAACTGATCTTTGTTGGCGACGCGACCATGAGCCCCTACGAAATTTTGCAGCCGGGCGGCAGCGTGGAATACAACAACGAAGAAGCCGGCGCCGAGTGGATGCAGCGCCTGACCAACGCCTTCCCCAAATTTGTCTGGATCAACCCTGAGCCACAAGGCGTCTGGCAGTACCGCCAGAG
>JAYSZJ010000130.1:0-47879 GCA_043738115.1 Rhodoferax sp.
ACAAATGAAGAGCAATGTATTGGGGTCTTCCGGAATCATGTGTTCCAGCGTGGGCCTGGGCACCTGGGCCATGGGCGGGTGGATGTGGGGTGGCAACGACGACGGTGCTGCCATCCGTTCCATCCATGCCGCGCTGGACGCTGGCGTCAACTTCATCGACACCGCGCCGGCTTACGGCCTGGGCCATGCCGAAGAACTGGTGGGCACTGCCATCCAGGGCCGGCGCGACCAGGTGGTGCTGGCCACCAAATGCGGCCTGGTGTGGCACACCCAGCGCGGCACCCTCTTCTTTAACGAAGAAGGCAAAGACGTGTACCGCTACCTGGGCAAGGAATCCATTGCCCACGAGGTGGAACAGAGCCTGGCCCGCCTGAAGACCGACTACATCGACCTGTACTTCACACACTGGCAGGACGCGACCACGCCCATTGCCGAAACCATGGACGCACTGCTGGCGCTGAAGAAGCAGGGAAAAATCCGCGCCATCGGCATCAGCAATGCCGACGAAACCATCCTCGCCGAGTACCTGCGCCATGGCCCGGTGGATGCTATTCAGGAGCGCTACAGCCTGCTGGACCGCGGCATCGAGAAGGACCTTATTCCCCTGTGCCGCGCCAACCAGGTGTCGGTGCACGGCTACTCGTCGCTGGCCTTGGGGCTGTTGGCCGGCCCCATAGCCCCCAGCCGTGTGTTCGAGGGCGACGACCAGCGCAAAGACAACCCCCGCTTCAGTGCGGAGAACAGGGCGCAACTGGCGAACTTCTTCGCCACCGTGGAGCCCATCCGCGCGGACCACAGCTGCAGCTATGGGCAGTTGATGATTGCCTGGTCCCTATCGAACGTGGACGTGGCCTTGTGCGGCGCCCGCACACCCGCGCAGGCGCAAGACAACGCCGGTGCGGGCACCATCGTACTCACGCCCGGCGAACTGCAAGCCATCGCCGCCGCGGCCCAAACCCATTTGCACACAATTGTTTAAAGGAAAACCCATGAAAGAGATTCGCCTCCAACGGCTGTTCCAAAACGGCGGCTGTCTGGATATCGCCATTGATCACGGTGTCTGCAACGAGCCTTCGTTTCTCGACGGGCTGGAAGACATGCCGGGCGTGGTGGATGCATTGGTGCAGGCCCAACCCGATGCTATCCAGATGAACTACGGCCAGGCCGACCTGCTGCAACGCCGCCCGGGCCGCAGCAAGCCCGCGCTGGTGATGCGCGTGGACATGGGCAACCCCTATAACGCCACCACCCACCGCGTCATGTGGGCCTTGCTGCAGAACAAGCACGACCCTGTGTTGCCCGCGGTGCAGATGGACGCCGCGTGTGTGGTGGTGAACCTGTTCATGTTGCCCAACGAACCTGATCTGTTCCGCCAGTGTGTTGAGAACATCTCCATCGTGCGTGCTGACTGCGACAAGTACGGCATGCCCCTGATGATCGAGCCCTTGGTGATGCGTCCGCACAGCGAAAAGGGTGGCTACATGGTGGATGGTGATGCAGAAAAAATCGTCACGCTCGTGCGGTTGGCGCGGGAGATGGGGGCCGACATCATCAAGGCAGACCCTACCGCAGACGCGAACGAATTTCACCGCGTTGTGCAAGCCGCCCGCTGCCCCGTGCTGGTCCGCGGCGGCGGACGCGAAGACCTACGCCAGGTCTTCGCTCGCTCCCGCACGTTGTTGGACCAGGGCGCGGTGGGTATGGTGTACGGACGCAACGTCTACCAACACAAGAGTCCACAAGCCGTCATCAAAGCACTGATGGCCATGATCCACCAGCGGGTCAGTGCGGAAGAGGCTTGGGCGCTTTACGAAGGTAAGGGTACGCAGTAAGTGAGTTGGTTCAGAGGATACAAGGCGTCGATGGGGCGGCATGGATAATCCGGCGCTAACCTCATCCAACGTCAAGGGTATCTTCTTATGCGCCGCTGTCTTCTAACCCTGCTGATCTCCCAAGCGCTCTGGGTCTGCGCCCCCAGTGCGGCACAAGACAAACCCCTGACCGAGTTCCCCTACACACCGGGGCTGGATGTGACGGCCATGGACAAGACGGCCAACCCCTGTGAAGACTTCTACCAGTACAGCTGCGGCGGCTGGATACAGAACAACCCCATTCCCGCCGACCAGTCACGCTGGAGTGTCTACGGCAAGCTGTACCAGGACAACCAGCGTTTCTTGTGGGGCATTCTGGACACGCTGTCGAAGAAGACATCCGGCAACACCACCAACCAGCAAAAGATTGCCGACTACTACGCCGCCTGCATGAATGAAGAGGCCGTAGAACAGCGCGGCGCCACACCCATGCAGCCCGTGCTGGATAACATTGCCGCTATGCGCAGCAAGGCTGACCTGCCCGCCGTACTGGCTGCGCTGCACCTGTCCATCGCCAGCAATGGCCTGTATTTTGGTTTTGGATCGGAACAGGATTTCTCCAACTCGTCCAACGTGATCGCCATTGCCACCGGCGGCGGCCTGAGTCTGCCAGACCGCGACTACTACACCAAGACCGACGCCAAATCCAAAGAGATACGGGCCAAGTACCTTGCCCACGTGGCCCGCATGTTTGAGCTGATGGGCGATGCCCCCGCACTGGCCCAGAAGCAAGCAGCTCTGGTGCTGCGCACCGAGACCACGCTGGCCCGCGCCACGCTGTCGGTACTGGACAAGCGCGACCCCTACAAGCTGTTCCACAAGATGGACACGATCCAACTGCAGGCATTGACCCCCGGCTTTGACTGGGGCGTGTATTTACAAACGGTGGGTCTGGCAGACGTGCGTACCCTGAATGTGACCGAGCCCAAGTTCTACCAAGCCCTGGCCCGCCTTTGGAAAACCAGCAGCCTGGACGACATTAAGACCTATCTGCGCTGGCATGTGGCACATGCTCAGGCGACAAGCTTGTCCAAGGCCTTTGTCACAGAAAACTTCGACTTCTTCAGCAAAACCTTGCATGGCACGCCCATGCAGCAGCCGCGCTGGAAGCGTTGCGTGGCCCTGGTGGACGCACAACTGGGCGAGGCCCTGGGCCAGGAGTTTGTGGACCGTGCCTTTGGCCCCGAGCTAAAAAAACGCACGCTGGTGATGACTGAGCAGATCGAACAGGCCATGCTGGATGAGCTGCAACACCTGGACTGGATGAGCCCCGCTACCAAGACCAAGGCCAAAGAAAAGCTCAAAGCCATCGTCAACAAGATTGGTTACCCCGACAAGTGGCGCGACTACAGCAGCTTGTCGATTGCACGTGATGATTTCTATGGCAACGCTACCCGCGCCTTGCAATTTGAAGTGCGTCGCCAGTTGGACAAGATCGGCAAGCCGCTGGACCGGGGCGAGTGGGGCATGACACCACCCACAGTCAACGCCTATTACAACGCGCAGATGAACGACATTAACTTCCCTGCCGGTGTGTTGCAGCCCCCATTGTTCGACCCCAAGATGGACGATGCGCCGGGTTACGGCAATACCGGCGGCACCATTGGCCACGAACTGATCCACGGCTTTGACGACGAAGGCAGCAAGTTCGACGCCCAGGGCAATCTGAAGAACTGGTGGGCTCCGCAGGACAACAAGAAGTTCCAGGAGCGCGCCCAATGCATCGTCAACCAGTACGCCAAATACACGGTGGTGGACAACATCAAGATCAACAGCAAACTCACGCTGGGCGAAGACATGGCCGACCTGGGCGGCCTGGTGCTGGCATGGACCGCATGGAAGGTGCAGACCACGGTCGTCAAACCCGAAAGCCGCGATGGTTTTACCCCCGAGCAGCGCTTCTTCATTGGTTTTGCGCAATGGGCCTGTGAGAACAACCGGCCTGAAGCGCTGCGTGTGCAGGCCGCTACCGACCCGCATTCACCCGGCAAGTACCGCGTGAATGGGGTGGTAGTGAATCTGCCGGAGTTTGGGAAAGCGTTTGCGTGCAAGCCCGGGGCGGCTATGACTTCGGCCAAGCCTTGCAAGGTTTGGTGAGCGCAAAAAAAACGGTCCGCGAAACGGACCGTTTTTAGTAGGCGTTGTTGCCGGCTTATTTAAACTGGTAGGCCAGGCTGCCGTAGAAGAAGCGGCCACGGGGGTCGGTAAACGACGCCGCGTAACCCGCAGCGTGCGAACCGTAGGAAGCAGAGGCCGTGAACGGTGGCGCTTGGTCGAACAGGTTGCGCACGCCCAGACGGGCCGTCATACCCTTGACACCGCGGTAGGCCATCGACAGGTTGAAACGACTGGCGTTCTTGACCTGGTAACCCTCCACGCAATCACCCCCAACGTTGTTGCAGACGGAGGTGACTGATTCCAGCCAACCTTGCGTAAACGTGTGCTCCAGCGTGACACCGACACTGCCGTACAGCCACTCGGCAGTCGTCGTCGTCTGCCATTTGGGTACCGGCGCGACGGAGCCATCGCCTCCAGTGCCGGCAAATTGCGAGACTTCACCACCGGCGTACTTCTGCGACTCATAGCTGTTGACATAGGTCCCTGCAAATCCGAGGTTGAGCTTGCCAGAGCCCCCCATGTTGACGCGGCCGCGAATGTCAAAGTCAAGTCCAGATGTTTGCAGGTCACCCAGGTTGTCTACTGGGGTCTCAACGAACAAAATGTACCCGTCTGGGCCGCGCTTGATGCGATTGGAAAACCGGGTAGCCAGTGCTGGCGTTGTCATCAGGGTGTCGGCTGCAATCACGCCGATCTGGTCATTCTTGCGAATACGCCAGTAATCCAAAGTAATCGACATCGCCTTGATGGGCTCAAAGACCATTCCAAAACTGAACTGGCGGCTGGTTTCCGGCTTCAGCGAGGCTGCTGCCGTCGACTTGGTCACCACCTGTGAATTGCAACGGCCTTCTATTTCAGCGGGGTTCGGGCAAGCGGGATCCAGCACCGTGTCGGCCGTATTGGAAAACGAGGGTGGCGAGTTGACGTCCCACAGCGTTGGCGCACGGAAGCCGGTGCCTGCAGCGGCACGGAACACGAGTTCGCGGCTCGGTTGGTATCGAACCGATGCCTTGGGATTAAAGCTGGACCCAAAGTCACTGTACGAGTCGTGCCGCGCTGCCAGCGTGGCTTCCCAGCCCTTGGCGAAGGGTACGTTCAACTCTGCGAATACAGCAGACAAAGTCCGCGATGCAGAGGTTGCCGGTACGGTGCCTTCGCCACCAATGTGCTTGCCCAGCGCGTAGTCGGAATTGACGGGCGTGTCGCTGGCTTCTTCGCGGCGCAGGTCGGTACCAATGGCCAAGCCCATGTTCCCGCCGGCCATCTGCATCAGTTCCTTGCTCACCTTGAAGTCAAAGGCCGTCACGGTGCTGGTGGACTTGCGCATGTCGCCGTCCATGGCGGCGTATTTCCAGGCGGCTTCACTTGCCGCGTCACCAGGACCAAAGGGGTTTAAATCGCCGCTGGCAAGCGCCGTCAGAAAACGGTCTTCGTGGACGTAACCTGAGTAGTTCAACAGGCCCGATGCCTTGGACACATTGATGCCGGTGTCGTAGTCCCAGCCCATCACGGTTCCGCTGGCGCCGGCGACTAGGCGCTGCTGCTCGTTGGTGTTGTCACTGACGCGGTTTCCGGCTGGCACGGCACGCAAGCCGATTTCCGCCATGCCTGAGGTTGGCTCAGGAATGCCCAGTGAAGCCATAAATGCCCGTGGGTAGTACTTGCTGGTGATCGGCATCAGCACATGGTAGAAATCGTTGATATCGGCATGAAATGGACCAAAGCCGTATTTGATGGGTGTGGGAGCCACCCGGCCAATGGTGTGGTTGCGCGCGAACGAACCCTCCAGGAACAACTGGTGGTTGCTCGAAACATTAAATGTAGCCCGTCCGTAGAAGTCTGACTTGTCGGAGTCTGGCATGTTGTCCAGCGTCGCCGCATAAATGAAGCGGCAGCCGCGCTGTTGCCCGCCGCTGGGGGTTGGCGCACCGCCCACTGTGACAAACGAGGTTGCGCCTCCGCAGGCGGTGTAATTTGAACCCAGGATAGCCTCGGGATAAGCGCCGGGAGCCACGGGTCCGAAATCGGTGCTGATATAGCCAGGAAACGGTGCACTTGACGAAGGAGGGTCGGAGTTCGGCACCTCGGTGACACCCCGGTTGTACAAGGCTTGGTCGATGGAGCGAATGCGCGCGTTTCTTTGCACATTGGCAGTCAACAGCACATTGAAGTTATCCGTGGCCAGGCTACCAAAACCCAGGGCCAGTGTGGCCCCTTTTTCCGAGCCACCAATTTTGGCTTGGGTGTCGCCATAACGAATCGACACTTCGCCGTTTTGATAATCCTTGCGGGTAATGAAGTTGATCACGCCCCCCACCGCGTCCGTGCCATACACAGCCGAAGCGCCATCGCGCAAAACTTCAATGCGCTCAATCGCTGCAAATGGAATGCTGTTCAGGTCGACGGAAGCATTACCCCCGATATTGCCAAACGGGTGGTTGGCGAGGCGACGCCCATTCAACAACACAAGTGTTGAATTGGCACCCAATCCCCGCAGGTTGGCGTTGGAGGTGGCGTAGCCCGTTCCCTGGCCGGTGTCGGATGTCATGGCGGAGTTGGCCGACACACGTTTAAGCAGCTCCTCGGTCGTGGTTGCCCCGCTGTTCTCGATCTGCGCCCGGGTGATCACGGTCACGGGCAAGGCCGTTTCGGCATCGACTCGCTTGATGGATGAGCCGGTAATTTCGACGCGCTGCAGTGCAGCGTCCGCTTGTGCCATCGCTGACGCGCTAAATGACACGCCGGCGACGACGCCGGTGCTCCACATGAGAATCTGCACAGAACGTGCGACAGGACTGAGTTTGAGCATGGGATAAATCCTAAAAATATTGGACAGTTTGGGCTCCCCCAGGCTTCTTCATGTGACAGCAGCAGCACTGGACTACACCCAAACCAACGGAACTGCGAGGATAGACACGAACAGCCTCTAGTCCTTACAAATGCAGGGGGTTTCTTTGCCGGCGTGTCATGCACGCAACACAATGTGTGATAGGGCGCACTCCACCAGAGTTCGGGAAAGTCTGGGGGCGGCTATGACTTCGGCCAAGCCTTGCAAGGTTTGGTGACGGGGTAGGGCGCTTGCTGTCTCAGCTTGTCGTCGCTTCTGCAATGAAACGATTAACAAACTCACCATACGCCGCGCCTAAAGGTAATTCGAGATCCTGCTTGAGTCTGCGCCGAGAGGCAAACACTGACTCTCCCGTCTTGGGGTTCACCGCTGGTTTCTGATAGTTTTCCCAGTAGAGTGCCGAGCCGCGCTTTTGCCACGAGGGCAAATCATTGAAGTTGACCCCGTTCTGAAACAGAAACTCATTCTTCTGTGAGCCGGACAAGCCGAGCAAATCGCTGGTCGCGGCCTGCGCGGATTTTCCAGCCTTGCGAAGCAGCCAGTAACAGTGAGCATTCAGTGCATTGCGATGTGCATCTTCATGCCTCCAGTGAAAGTAGTCTCTCACCATGGTTTCCGAAGGAAGCTGGCTAATTCGAGCGTCAAAGCATCCCATGCTCCCCATGGACAGAGTGAAACGCGCACTTGCCTCTGCGGACAGGACGGAAACAATCTTGCGAGTTTTTCGGGCGAACGTTGCGGCCTCGCGGTGCAGCAAGAGCGATATCTCGTCGCTTTGCGTGTATCCATAGACCACCGGGAAGCCACAGTCCAGCAAGTGTTCCGTAGTTTCCAACATCACATCCCTAAATTTGGTATCAAACGGGGCCTCAAGATCCCAGACTTCCTTGGTTTGGCGCGTAAAACCGCGTCCATCCAAACGAACCACGATGAAGATACCTGGCAGGACGCAACGATCATCTGCTGTCTCAAAGACACGCATTCGGGTGTCCAAATCTTCAAACTTCACAATCCGACCTTTCGATTTCAAAACTTCCGTCAGACGTAGTACGCACAAGAAACAATTCGTCAAACCCCTCCTCACGAGTAGGTGACTCCAGCTTTTTGAATGTCCCGCGTACACCAATATCCGGCACACGCTGCTTGCCCTTTCGTTGGGCGTTCCTCAGAAGCAGCTCATCGAGTGTTGCGTCAAAGAAATAACCGATGACTTTGATGTTGGCATCACGCACCATATCGAAGTAGCGCTGTCGATCCTTTACCGTAGGGTTTGTGTTGTCGATTACGAACCGTTGCTGCATATGGATGCATGCTTCGATCAATAGGTTCTCTCGGTTTCGTGTCCTCAGCATGTCAAGGTTCACACGTACATGCGTGTGGAAGAAGTTTTCACGAAAGAATGTGCTTTTGCCGGCGCCCTGGCCCCCGACGAACACGATCATTTCCATATAGTGAATCTTTGCACGTTAAGTAGCTGGGTGGGGATCGTTAAAGCAAGGGTAACTTCGCGCATTGATCATGAGGAAGGCTTCCCATCTTCCCGCACAACACGCATCACGCCCGTGTTGTGTGGCGAGAGGCCAAAGGTGCGGATGTTCTTCTTGAGGGCGCCAGTGTCGAGCTCATTCCAGATCAGGCCGCAGTCCAGGCAGGCGTGTGAATACTGGTCGCTGATGAAGACCGGCTTGCCGAGAATTGCTTTGAAAAATCCCCGCAAGGGATAGAAGCGCGCCGACTCGCCGAGCGACCCACGCACCACCTGCTTGCTGCTGCAGCGCAAGCAATACATGCCACGAACTGTTTTGTCCATACAAGGCTCCCGGCAGGCTGGGTGCCTGCTGTGTGTTGAGTGTATCCCGCGGCTGTGGCTGGTGAGTGTCCTGCAAGTAGGAATGATTTTGAGAAATTGGCCTGTAGCCCCTGTGGAATGGACCTACTGCGCTATCAATTTTGTAGTTTTTATGGATTGAAGGTCAAAAGCACATGTTCATTGGCCGGTTTGTGGGCGATGTGTTTCAAACGCGTAACTGGCCTTTGAACGGGAAAAACCAGCGGCCTCGTAAAAACAATGCGCAGCTTCCCGGTGGATACCCGATCGCAACCTGACCCGCTGATAACCGAGCGCATATGCCCAATCGCAAGCATGCTGCAAAAGCGCGTTTCCTACTCCCTGCCGTTGGTGGTTGGCGGCCACTACCAAAGCTTGAATCTCGGCATATCCCTCGCTTGCCAGCAGTCGGACGCCGTGGATCTGGCAAAGGCCAACAAGAGTCCCGTCCATCTCGGCGACAAACCCTTCTTGATGCGGCCACTCGCGCAACGCAGTCAGTCGCGCTTGCATCTGATCGGAAGTGGCGCCGTAGCCCAGATCGGGGAGTAGGGCTGCTACAGCGTGACAATCGACGTCGCGCATGCTGCGAATGGTGACACCCATGAGCGAAATGTATGCGTATTGAGAGGAGTAGAGCCTATTACTCCACCAGAGCCGCCGACTTCACTTGCGCCCACACCGCCATGCCGGGCTTCAGTTGCAACGCATCCACCGCCCGCTCCGTGATACGCGCCAGCAACACACTGTCACCACACGCAATGCGGACCAACGCCTGCGACGGATGTGTGTCGCCAACGATGGACTGCACTACGCAGGGCAACAAGTTTTGGATACTGGTTTGTTGTGGCTCTTGCGTGGCCACACTGACATCGCGTGCCAGTACCCGCACACGCACCGTGCGTCCCAAGGCCAGGCCGGTGTCACGCAGCCACAGGCTGCCACCGTTGAATGCCAGCCGCGCCATGTGCCATTGCACGTCACGCTCGGCCACCGTCGCGTTGAGTAACGCGCCTGTGTCGTCGCCCAGTACCGTGGTTGCATCGGTGGCGGCCAGTACCTCCGACACCGGGCCGCAGGCCTTGACCTTGCCGGCGTCCAACACTACCAGCGTGTCAGCCAGGCGGGCCACCTCGTCGCTGGAGTGGGTGACATACAGCATGGGAATTTTCAGCTCGTCGCGCAGGCGCTCCAGCCAGGGCAGGATGTCTTGGCGGCGGGCTTGGTCTAGCGATGCCAGGGGTTCGTCCAGCAGCAGCAGGCGGGGTTGTGTGGCCAGTGCGCGGGCGATGGCTACGCGCTGGCGTTCTCCGCCGGACAGTTGGGCGGTGCCACGGTCCAGCAGGGCACCAATGCCCAGTAGTTCGATGGCGGTGTCTAGTGCTGCGGCGTTGGACGCACCGTTGGAGCGTGCCCCAGCCCGCTTCAGGCCAAACTGCAAATTCTTGCGCACGTTCAGGTGCGCAAACAGACTGGCCTCCTGGAACACGTAGCCCAGTTGGCGTTGCCAGGTGGGCAGGTTAATGCCACCGTCGTCGTCCTGCCAGGTTTCACCAGCGATATTGACCAACGCGCCGGGCGTGTGCTCCAGGCCGGCCACACAGCGCAGCAGGCTGGTTTTGCCAGAGCCGGATGTGCCAAATAGCACGGTGATGCCATCCCCCGGCAGGTCCAGGTCCACATCCAGCGTAAAGGCTTGGCGTGCAAGTTGGAGCCGAATGTGGCTGCGGTTGGTTGGGCTGGTGTCGGTGCTCATGGCATGACCCGCGCGGTCTTGCGGTTCAGCAGATTCAGACCCAGCAGTACTACAAACGAAAACACCAGCATGCCGCCCGCCAGCCAGTGGGCCTGCGTGTATTCCATGGCCTCCACATGGCCGTAGATTTGTGTGGACACCACGCGGGTCTTCCCGGGAATGTTGCCGCCAATCATCAGTACCACACCAAACTCCCCCACGGTATGTGCAAAGCTCAGAATAGCGGCGGTGATGAAGCCGGGCCGGGCCAGCGGCAGCGCTACCGAGAAGAACGCGTCCAGCGGCTTGGCGCGCAGCGTGGCCGCCACTTCCATGGGGCGATCACCCATGGCCTCAAACGTGTGCTGAATGGGTTGCACGGCAAAAGGCAGTGAATAGATCACCGACCCAATCAACAATCCGTAAAACGTGAACGACAAGGTGCCCCAGCCTAAGGCCTGTGTGACCTGGCCCAATGGTCCCTGCGGCCCCAGCGCTACCAAAAAATAAAACCCCAGCACCGTGGGTGGCAAGACCAGGGGCAGCGCAACGACGGCACCCACCGGCCCGCGCCACCATGATGTGGTGCGCGCCAGCCACCACGCAATGGGTGTGGCCACCAGCAAAAGCAACAGTGTGGTTATGCTGGCCAGCTGCAGCGTCAGCGTGATCGCGTTGCGCGTATCAACGTCCAGCAAGGGACTCATAGGCCGTAACCAAAGGACTGGATGAGGGTCTTGATCTTCTCGCTGCGCAAGTAGCTCAGCAGCGCGGCTGCGGCGGGGTTGTCTTTGCCGCTATGGAGCAGCACGGCATCCTGCTGGATGGGCTGGTGCATGCTGGCGGGCACAATCCACGCCGAGCCTTCTTTCAGCCGGCCATCGGCAAACACTTGCGACAGGGCCACAAAGCCCAGCTGTGCGTTTTCAGTGGCGACAAACTGGTAGGTTTGCGAAATGTTTTCGCCCTGCACAAACTTGGGTTGCAGGCTTTGCAGCAAACCCCACTTGGTCATGGTCTCCATGGCCGCCGCGCCATAGGGCGCCAACTTGGGGTTGGCGATGGCCAGCCGTTCAAACTTTGCACTGCGCAGCACTTCGCCCTTGTCATCTACCAGGCCAGGCTGTTTGCTCCACAACACCAGTTTGCCGGTGGCATAGGTGAAGCGGGAATTGGCCACACCCAGGCCTTCTTTTTCGATACGGGCAGGTGTTTCGTCATCCGCCGCCAGCAGGATCTGGAAGGGTGCGCCGTTCTTGATCTGCGCATAAAAGTTGCCTGTGGAGCCAAAGGCCAGCACAGCCTTGTGGCCGGTATCCTGCGCAAAGGCCTGTGCAATCTTTTGCATGGGTGCGGTGAAGTTGGCGGCGACTGCGACGCTGACTTCTGCCGCAAAGCTAGCCGCACCACTTGCCAGGCCCATTGCCAGAGCCATGCTGCGCAAAAGATTGCCCATGGGCGTGCTCTTAACCTGCCAAGCCTACATAAACGTTCTGCACGTCGTCATTGCCGTCGATGGCGGCCAGGAAGGCTTCCACTTCTTCCAGATCCGCAGCACTCAGGCTGGCGGGGTCTTTCGGGTTCTTGGGTTTGTAGCCCAGCTTGGCCGATAACACGGTAAAGCCATGTGCGGGTAGCGCGCGGCTGACCAGGTCCAACTCGGCCGGGTCGGTATAGAACAAAGTCGTACCTGCTTCTTCCCCCGGCTCCAGGTCTTGCGCGCCGGCCTCGATGGCCGCGCCATCTGGGTCGGCACCGGGCGTGGTCGCTTCTGCTTCAATCATGCCCAAATGGTCAAACTCCCAGGCCACCGAGCCCGAGGTGCCCAACTGGCCCTTGCGAAACAGCACACGCATTTCGGGCGCGGTGCGCTTGACGTTGTCGGTTAGGCATTCCACCATCACTGGCACCTGGTGCGGGGCGTAGCCTTCGTACATCACATGGTCAAAGTGCACGGTTTCACCGGTCAGACCAGCGCCTTTCTTGATGGCGCGCTCCAGCGTTTCCTTGGGCATGGACACCTTGCGGGCCTGTTCCAGCACCAGGCGCAGGCGGGAGTTGCCTGCAGGGTCTGCGCCCGCACGGGCGGCAATCATGATGTCCTTGGCCAGGCGGCCAAACAGCTTGCCCTTGGCATTGGCTGCCAGTTCCTTACCTTTTGCTTTCCACTGCGCGCCCATGTCGTTCTTCCTTGGAGTTTGTGTGTGTGTCTTTGAGAGGAAGTTGGTTATACACCAGCCCGCTGCGCAAGGCAGCATTGCTAAATCGTCTTGTATCCCATGGTTTGCGGCAACCACAGCACGATCTGGGGGAAAAAAGTTATTGCCATCAATAGCAACAGCAACATGACCAAGAAAGGCCAGCCCTCTTTCATCATCTCCCCAATCGGTATGCCGGTCAGCGCCTTGGTCACAAACAGCAGCATGCCAAAGGGCGGGTGTATCAGCCCTATCATCATGTTCAGCACCACCAGCACGCCAAAGTGCACCAGGTCCACACCCAGCAGCTTGGCCGCGGGCAGCAGCATGGGCACAAACACCAGCAGCAGTACCGACACATCCAGAAAACAGCCCAACACCAGAAACATCACGTTGACCAGCAGCAGGAATTTGACTTGCGACAACTGCATGCTGTCTACCCACTGCGCCATGGCCTGCGGTACACCTTCGGCGGTGAAGGCGTAGTTGAGCATGAAGGAGCCCGCCAGGATCAGCGTGATAACGGCGCTACCGCGGGTGGACTCCATGACCACACCCCAGAACGTGCGCCAAGTCAGCGCCCTATAGACCACCCCTGCCAAGATCAAAGCGTGCAACGCCGCCACGGCCGCCGCCTCCGTGGGGGTAAATGCACCGGAGTAGATGCCACCCAGCAGCACAATCGGCATGGACAAGGGCAGGGCGCCACGGAACAGAATGGCCGGCCATTCACGCAGCGGCACCGGATCTTCGCGCGGCATATTGCGTTTGACCGCAATAAAGTGCACCACCACCATCATCAGCACCGCCATGCAGAACCCCGGTACAACGCCACCCAGAAACAACGCACCCACCGATGCACCCGACACCAGCGCGTAAATCACCATCGGAATACTGGGCGGAATGATAGGCCCCAGCGTGGCGCTGGCCACCACCACCGCCCCTGCAAATCCGCGCGAATACTCCGGCTTCTTCAGCATCTGTTTGATGGTGACCAGGCCAGGGCCAGCCGCATCGGCAATGGCGCTGCCACTCATGCCCGAGAACACCACGCTGACGAGAATATCCACTTGCGCCAGACCACCACGCATGCGCCCGACCAGGATGCGGCAGAAGTCAAAAATGCGTTCACTGACCGTGCCCGCATTCATGATGTTGGCCGCAAACACAAACAGCGGCACGGCCAGCAGCACGTAGCTGTTGTATAGGCCGTTGCCGACCTGCTCGGCTACCAGTCCCAGGTCTTGGCCTTTGACCAGCAGGTAGGCAAAGCCGGAGACGAGCATGGAGAAGCCGATGGGCATGCGCAGGAGCATGCCGGCGACCAGCACACAAACCAAAGCAGACATCGCAAAATTCATGGGGCCGGGCTCTTGTTGTTCTTGTTGTGCTTCATTCGGTACGCAGCTCGGTCTTGTCCAGGTCTATGCCGCGCACGGCATTCCAGATGGCCCACGCACTACGCACCACCAGCGCCACCATCAGTAACACAAAGGGCAGGTACACCCACATCAACGGCACCTCCAGCACCGGTGTGCCCTCACGCGCCATGAAGTACACATAGTCCCAACTGGCGGGCAGCCCGACCAAAGCCAAACCGCCTATCAGCAGGTTGCCGACGATCTGCATGGCTTGGCGGGCGCGGCGGCCCACGCTGTTCCACACCAGGTCAAACACCACGTGTTCGCGCGCCGGCACCACAAAGGCCGCAGCCCACAGGATGACCCAGATGTACAAAATGACGGCCGCTTCATCCGTCCATGGCAGCGGTTTGTTAAACCCAAAACGCGCACCAATCTGGATGATAAAAACGATGAACAGCGTCAGGAAAAGCCCTCCGCCAACCACATTGGCAAAGCCTTGCAGCCAGCGTGCCATGGTGCGATATCAGCGTGTGGCGTTGATGCGGTCCACTAGACCAGCCGGCCAGGCTTTGGCGTAGTCAGAGTCTTGGTAGGTGGTCTGCACCGTTTTGCGGAAGGCCGCCACATCGGGCGTGTTGACCTGCAGGCCCTCTTTCTTGAAGAAGTCTACCAACTGCGCTTCTTCCTGCACGGTGTTGTCGTTGTTGTACAGGGCCGCGGCTTGTGCGGCGGCGGTTACCTTTTGTTTTTGCGCAGCGTTTAGCGCGTTGAAGCTTTTGTTGGAGATGGCGATGAACAGGCTGTCCACCAGATGGCTGGTCAACACAATCTGCTTGGTCACCTCATAAAACTTGGCGGCCCGCACGCTGGGCAGCGGGTTGTCCTGGCCGTCGATGGTGCCTGTCTTCAGGCCCAGATAGACCTCGCCAAAGGCCAGCGGTGTAGCGGTGGCACCCAGCGCATTGCCCAGAAACAGCCAGTCTTTGGAGCCCGGCATGCGCAGCTTTATGCCTTTCAGGTCCGCTGGTGTTTTGACCGTGCGGGCCTCACGCAGGTTGACCTGGCGCGTGCCCAGGTAGCAGGTGGACAACACGGTGATGTCCATTTTTTCAGACACGCGTTTGAACAGCTCGGTGCCTATGGGGCCGATGAATACTTTTTGCTGGTGCGCCGGGTCGCGCAGCATGTAGCCGGCGGTAAAGATGGAGAACTCTGGCACCAGCTTGGCAATGTCGGCCGCCGACATGGACGTCAGTTCCAGGTTGCCACGCGCCATGGCCGTGGGCTCTGCGCCCTGCTTGAACAGGGACGCGTTCAGGTTGATCTGCACATCAAACTCACCTGGCGCGGCCTTCTCCAGCGCATCCTTGAATACGGTCCACATCTTGGCGTGCCAGGCGTCCGGCACGGCGGGGGTAGAGATGCGCAAAACTGTCTTGGTCTGGGCGACGACGGGCAGCGCCAGGCTGCCCAGGGCAGCGGCTGCGCCCAGTAGTGTGGTTCGGCGCTTCATGGGGCGGGACATGGGCATGGGGTGGCTCAGGGCTGAAAACGAAACCGCCAGTGTATTACTGCTGGCTTGGTCAAGGGACTAAGACAATGCGCCCTATCGCCCGCCCTGACTGCAGGTAGGCCATCGCGTCGACAACCTGGGCCATAGGAAAGACTCGGTCCACCACCGGCGTCAACTGCCCCTTGGCCATAAGGTCGGCGAACAACGCTGTTCCTACGTGTTTATCCGGCGCTGACATGTTGGGCTTGATCAGGTGCGGGTCAAAGGCGGTGCGCAGTGCCAGCTTTAAAAAGGATGGGATACCACTCCCCAGCCACTTGGAGCCCGATGCACCGTAGTGGTCATGGCCAATCAGGATGTAGACGCCCCCTGGATTAAAAACGCGGGCGCAATCACGGATGTTCAGGTTGGACGCCACGTCCAGTATGAAGTCGTAGCGCGGGCCGCCCTGCGTGGGGTCGTCCTTGGTGTAATCCAGCACATGGTCTGCACCCAGCGCACGCACCATAGCCAGTTTGCTGGTGTGCTCCACGGCAGTGACCGTAGCGCCGTGGGCCTTGGCCAGCTGCAGAGCGACCGCGCCCACACCACCTGCAGCGCCATTGACCAACACATGCTGACCGGTGCGCCAAGGCCGAGGTCCCATCAGGTTGTGCCAGGCAATCAGGCCTGGCGTCGGCACACTGGCCGCCTGCTCAAAAGACACGTTGTCGGGTTTGTGCGCCAGGGCTTCTTGCGCCACCGCCACATACTCTGCAAATGCACCGCCGTTGGCCCACTGAAAGCCATTGGCACACTCACCGAACACGGCATCGCCCACCTCAAACCTGGTCACCCCCTCACCCAGTGCCTCAACGACGCCGGCCATGTCGGTGCCGGGGATGGGGTTCTTGGGTCTGGTCAATCCACTGCCCATGATGCGCAACACATAAGGCCAGCCTTTGACGACATGCCATACGTCGGCATGCACCGATGCGGCCTTCACGCGCACCAGCACTTGGCCTTTAGTCGGTACCGGTTTATCAGCTTCACCCAGCGACAAGACCTGTGCGGGTTCGCCATAGGCACTTTGAAGGATTGCTTTCATAGGGGGAGCTTTGATTCGGTTTTACGATGGGGCAAGTACTTCATACCTCGAAGCTAAAGCCTTTCTTCTTGAGCTGTTTGTAGCGTTTGGTGTCGAAGCGGAAAAGTTGCGCAGGCCTGTGGGCGCCGTCGCGCTGCGTTTCCTCCAGCGGAATGAGCAAGTCGTAGCTCAAGACCTTTTTGCGGAAATTCCGCTTGTCCAATGCCTGCCCCAACACCGCCTCGTACAGCGACTGCAGTTGTGACAGACGAAACTTCTTGGGCAGCAACTCGAACCCAATGGGCTCGTACCGCAATCTGCCGCGCAAGCGCGCCAAGGCTACTTCCACGATTTGCACATGGTCGAACGCCAACGCAGGTAAATCCTGCATCGCAAACCACTGGGCATCAGCCGCGTCCGTAGCCGCCTGCAGCGTGTGAGAGAAGCGATTAACCAGTGCAAAGTAGGAAACGCTAACCACCCGTTCGCGCGGATCCCTGCCCAATTGTCCAAACGTGTAGAGCTGCTCCAGGAAGACGTCGGACAGCCCAGTCTCCTCCAGTAGTTCGCGTTGCGCCGCGTCGTCTACCGACTCATCCACATGGACAAAACCCCCGGGTAAGGCCCAGTCGCCTTGAAAGGGAGGAAGTGCACGCTTGATAAACAACAGCTGCATACGCTCCCCGTCGAAACCGAAGATGACGCAATCGACGGTTAAAGCAGGTCTTGCATACTGGTATGTGTAATTCATACGCCAAGTATAAGTGTTATATGGACACTAAGCTATCCAACGGTGTTGTGGCAAGAGCGCAGCCGTTGCGCAGAGCGGCTGGCCTCTTGTCATCAATACTGTATTCATATACAGTATTGATGTGCAATACGCACACACCAATTTCACACCAGGAGCGATTCAACATGCTTGACCACATGACTTTCCGCGTGACCGATATAGGCCGCGCCAAGGCGTTTTACAGCGCGGCCCTTGCGCCGTTGGGCTACAGCCTGACCTTCGAGGGCAACTACGGCATGAATATGCTGGGTTTTGCCTATCCAGACGCGTCCGAGCCTGACGGCAAAAAGGCCGATGTGTGGTTCATCGATGGGCCATCACCGTATGGCGGGCCACCGGCGACTACGGGTTGCCACCTGGCGTGGCGTGCCCAGAACCGTGCACAAGTAGATGCTTTTTACCGCGCAGCGATTGCCGCCGGTGGAAAAGACAATGGTGCACCCGGTCTCCGCCCCGATTACCACGCGCACTATTACGGTGCATTCGTCATTGATCCGGAAGGCAATAACATCGAAGCGGTGTGCCATCAGCCTGAATAGGCGCGGTCCTTAGTGATTGCAGCGGTGTTCGATGTCGCACCGACACCATCGCTGCCGTCGGGGACCATCGACCCATCTGATTAACCCGGTCCCGCATGAAACAAACAGCCACCGAATCCATTCAACGCCCGCCCCTTGCATTGCTGGGCACAGAGCCTTTTCGTGCCGCGATGGAGTTCGCGCGGCACAGGTTCGCAAAGCCAGACCCCGCAAAGCCCGGTGACGGCCATCCGGTCATCATTTTTCCTGGCTTGGGTGCAGATGGAAAATCCGTTGCCATTTTGCGCAAGTACTGTCGTGACTTGGGATATGACGCCTGTGATTGGGGCCAGGGGTTTAATACCGGCCCTAAAGGCGACCTGGACACATGGCTGCACACCTTGAAATCGCAGGTAAACGATTTGCTTGCAGACCACTCCCAACAGGCCACGCTGATTGGATGGAGCCTGGGCGGCCTGTATGCACGCGAAATCGGCAAGCTGATGGCTCCGCGCGTGCGCCAGGTGATCACGATAGGAACACCGTTCAATGCAGAGGCCGACCTGACGAATGTCGGATGGCTCTTTCGCCTGCTCAGCGGCAATTCGTCAACGATCGACCCGGTGCTAAGCCAACGCCTGCGCACACCGCCACCGATGCGCACCACGTCCATCTACAGCCGGTCTGACGGCGTGGTGGCGTGGCAGGCCTGTCGCCACGACAAGGTTTCGCACCTAGTGCATGAGATCGAAGTCGACAGTAGCCACATCGGCATGGGTTGGAACCTGGATGTGCTCACCGCAGTGGCAGACCGCCTCAGCCAACCAGCCGGAAAATGGCGCCGGTATGCAATTGCCAACTGAGACCGAGGCCGAGGTCAACGGGGAAGATGGCGACCTGACCGACATGTTGGGTGAATTGCGTGTGCTGCTTCCCTGTGCGCAGCTGTTGTCGGCGTTTCTGATCACCGTGCCCTTCAACAGTGGTTTTGCCGATATCGTCAATTCGGAGAAAGGCGTATTTCTTGCGACTTTCATGCTGTCCATCCTGAGCCTGATACTACTCAGTGCGCCGGCGGTACAACACAGGCTGATCCGTCCGTTGACGGACCGCGCAGCCTTCAAGCGCCTGGCGAGTCTTCAGATTGTTGTGGGCTCGGTGCTGATCGGCTTGGCTCTTACCTTGGCAACGCAGCTCGTTCTCTCCACCGTGCTGGGTGACCTGTGGGGGACTGTGTTAGCCAGCGTTACCGGCGGCACATTGCTGTTCTTGTGGTGTGTGCTTCCTAAAGCGATGCGGGCCAAGGGGCGCATGTAAGCGCGACTATTCGGGGCCTCAACCCGCCAGGGCCTTGAGCACACTCTCCGCCGTGGCCGGTGCCGTCACTGGGGAGCTATAGTCGCCTACCTGCGCCAACCCTCCCATTCGTTGATAGCCAACGATCACACCATGAACCATGATTTTTTGATCAGAAACACGAACCGAATAGCTGTCTATGCCACTGTGGCGCTGACATATTGGGTCGTCGTCTTTTTGACCATCACCGTGTTTGACTTAAAAATCTTCCGGGAGCGCATGACTGAGACGTTTTATCTCAGCTTGCTGGGAATATTTGCAATACTCGGGGGCGCAATGGTCCTCAATGTCATGGCAAACCTGTCAAAAATCTCGACAGCCCTCGGAATGCAGCATGCCTTGCCAACGAATGACACAAAACCAAGTCGCCTGCGCGCAGGTGCTGCAGCGCTCTCGCTGATCCTGATCGAAGCTGTCTTGTTTGTTGGGAATGAGTTTTCTGTGCAACGCAAAAAGGAGCTGCTGATCAGTGCGGCAGAAAAGCTCGTTTCAGAGAACCAGGACTCACTGGCCATGTTGGCGGACTACAAGTTTTCGCTGGACTACGCCAAGAAGTCAGCCGGGGTGTTAAAGGTCGTCAAGAAAATAGACAAAAATTTCCCTGAGGTCATGCTGGTGGTACCGGAGTCAATTAACGGCAAGCAAGTTTTCTTGGCATTTGGTGGTCGTGAGTACCACGATGCAAAGGAGGAGAGCGAGAAGGTTTCCTACATTTTCTCGGCCTCCCAAACTGAGCGCGAGTACCTGAGTTCGGTGTTTGTCACTGGGAACAAAAACTACCGGTTTCACGGCGAGAAGGGGAGCTACCAGTTGTATTTTCCGATAGAAGTTTCCGGCAAGAGATTTGTGCTGTACTTTTCTGACTACCAGCGCTATGGGAAATTTGGATCCTGAATGCTGTTGATGAACTTCTACGAATGAGCCAAATGAAACTTGCCATGGAAATTGCCCGGCATTGACGGGCGCAATCCGAGAACACAAAGTGGTGTTCGAGGATACTGTGAGTGCATCCGGGTTGGGGCGGAAGCTGGCGTTCAAAAAATCCGGCAAACTCTGTATTACTAGGCTTCAATAAATGCGTTCTTGGCACGACTTTCACACCACAGGTTATTCGTTCAATGGCAAGCGCAATGAACTGAGCTTCGATATCGAATGGCCTTACCACACCGCGACTGACATCAAACGCGCCAAGTTGCTCCTTCTGGGAGTCGAGTCTTACTACCTTGAACACGACTTAGGCGAAAACATCATTTATTCTTTCTCCGAAAGACCACTTCGCGGTTTTCTGGAGGAGTGGGCTAATCGGTTCGAGGAGGAATGCAAATGGGGTTGGCCCAAGTTCTGGCGGCCAGTTCCCCACCCACCTCGCCCAGCAGAGATTGAGTTGGAAGACGCATTCCAAAGGCTCGCTGCCGGGAATGTTAAGTGCATCGAACTCTCTAGTTCTTATGGATTGAGTGGTTGGATGCTGGCCTCTGAAGTTCAGCAGCAAATAATAGAAACCTAAATTCTTATCTAGATGGCTGCTTTGTAGAACCGGGTATGAAGGCCACGTGTTGCAAGGTGCTATGCCCGCGGAGTGTCTAACTCTGTCTATTCCAACCTCATCCCGCCAGCGCCCTGAGCACGTTCTCTGCGGTGGCCGGTGCCGTCAAGCGCAATGGCTGGCCCTTGCCTTTCACCGACGCAATTGCATCACGCAGCGCCTCGTACACGCTGATGGCCAGCATAAACGGTGGCTCACCTACGGCCTTGCTGCCGAAGACGTTGTCCTCGCGGTTGGGCTCGGGCCACAGGTCAACCTTGAAGTGCTGGGGCACGTCACCCGCTGTGGGAATTTTGTAGGTGCTGGGGGCGTGGGTGGTCAGCAGACCTTTATCGTTCCAAACCAGTTGTTCGGTGGTCAGCCAGCCCATGCCTTGCACAAAACCGCCTTCGATCTGGCCGATGTCGATGGCCGGGTTGATGCTGCGGCCCACGTCGTGCAGGATGTCCACCTTCAGCACACGGCTCTCGCCGGTCAGCGTGTCGATGGCTACTTCGGTGCATGCTGCGCCGTAGGCGAAGTAGTAGAAGGGCCGGCCGCTCAGCGTGGCCTTGTCGTAGTGGATCTTGGGCGTGCGGTAAAAGCCGTCGCTCCACAGCTGGATGCGGTTGGCATAGGCCATCTTCACCACGTCGTCAAAGCTGCGGGTGGTGGTGGGCGAGATCACGTGCCCGTGTTCGAAGCGCACAGCACCGGCGCCGCAGGCATCCAGCCCGCTGACGAATGCTGCCAGGTTGTCGCGCACATGGCGGGCGGCAAACTGGGCGGCGCGGCCGTTCAGATCAGTGCCGGCGGATGCGGCGGTGGCCGACGCATTGGGTATCTTGCTGGTGTCGCTTGCCGTGCAGAGGATGCGGTCATAGGGCACACCCAGTTCGTCGGCCACCACCTGGGCCACCTTGGTGTTCAGGCCCTGGCCCATCTCGGCCCCGCCGTGGTTGACCTGCACACTGCCGTCCGTGTACACATGCACCAGCGCGCCGGCCTGGTTGAACAGTGTGGCGGTGAAGCTGATACCAAACTTGACCGGGGTGATGGCCAGCCCCTTTTTGATGATGGGGTTGGCAGCGTTCCAAGCCAAAACGGCCTCTCGCCCCCGTCGGTACTGCGCGGTTTGCTCTAGTTGTGATAGCAATGGCGCCAGGATGTTGTCTTCTACACACATGCCGTAGTGCGTGGTGTCGCGCCGCAGGTCTGTGCCGGTTATGGCCTCGTCGCTGTACAGGTTGCGCATGCGCACATCCAGCGGGTCCAGGCCCAGGTGGCGGGCGATATCGCCCATCACTGTCTCTATCAGTATCACGCCCTGCGGCCCGCCAAAGCCGCGAAACGCGGTGTGGCTTTGGGTGTTGAGCTTGCAGCGGTAGGACGCAATGTCCACATCCTGCAGGTAGTAGGCGTTGTCGGTGTGGAAGATGGCACGGTCGGCCACCGGGCCGGACAGGTCGGCGCTGAAGCCGCAGTTTACGGCCATCATCAGCTTCAGTGCGGTCAGGCGGCCTGTGTCGTCAAAACCCGCGCTGTATTCAAAGGCAAAGGGGTGGCGTTTGCCGGTGACCATGAAGTCGTCGTCGCGGTCCAGGCGCAGCTTGATGGGGCGGCGCAGTTTGTTGGCGGCAATGGCCGCCCACACGGCCAGATGCCCAGCCTGCGTCTCCTTACCGCCAAAGCCACCACCCATGCGCCGGCACTCTACCGTGACCGCGTGGTTGTCAATGCCCAGTGCGTGTGACACCCAGTGCTGCACCTCACCCGGATGCTGGGTGCTGGAGTACACCCGCCATTGGTTTTGCTCCAGCGGCAACACATAGGCCACCTGGCCTTCCAGGTAAAAGTGTTCCTGGCCGCCCACTTCCAGCGTGCCGTTCAGCGTGTGCTGGGCGCGGGCCAGTGCTGCGGCGGCGTCACCGCGTTTGACGTAGACGGGTGGCAACACAAAACTCTGTGCGACCAATGCGTCTTGAATAGTCAGGATGGCGGGCAGGGCGTCGATGTGCAGCGTGACCTTGCGCGCGGCGCGGCGTGCCTGCATGACGGTATCGGCTACGACCAAGCCCACAACCTGGCCGATGTGCTGCACCGTGTCCAACGCGAACACCGGCTCGTCTCCGGCAAAGGCGGCCAGCATGGGGTCGCCGGGTATGTCGCGGGCCAGGATTACATCGCGCACGCCGGGCATGGCCAGCGCCGCCATGGCGTCTACGCCCAGCAAGCGGCCATGGGCCACGGTGGACAGTATGGGTGCGGCGTGCAGCGTGCCACGCAGCTCGGGCAGGTCGTCAATGTAGGTGGCGCTACCGGCCACTTGGGCGGCGGCACTTTCGTGCGGCTTGGATACTCCGCTTGCTTGCGAGCGGTTAATACCGGTTGCTAGCGATGTGGATGGGTCTCGGGCGTTCATGCCATCACCTCCAGGCTGCGCAGATCGGTCCGCACCAAACCTTGGCTCTCCAGCCAGAAACGCTGCAGCAGATTGCCCAGCACAGTGCTGCGGTAGCCGGCCGTGGCGCGCATGTCGGAGATGGGGGTGAACTCGTCGCGCAAAGTTTCTGTAGCCTGTTGGATGGTGGCCTGGGTCCAGGGCCGGCCCACCAGGGCTGCCTGGGTTTTGCGGGCACGCACCGGCGTGGCGGCCACACCGCCAACGCCTATGGAGGCGCTCAGCACCACGCCGTTAACAATGTGTAAGTTGATGGCCAGGCAGACGGCGGAAATGTCGTCTTCAAAGCGTTTCGAAATCTTGTACACGCGGCTGAATTCGCCTTCAGTCGCCCTGGGCACCTTGATCCATGCCAGCACCTCATCCGGCGCCATCACGTTTTTGCGGTAACCGGTGTACAGGTCTTCCAGCGGCAGCGAGCGGTGGGCCTGTTTCTTGCCGCTCTGGCGCATCAGCACCACATGGGCGCCCAGCGCAATCAGCAGGGGCATGGAGTCGCCGATCGGTGAGCCATTGGCCACATTGCCACCCAGCGTGCCGCTGTTGCGCACCGGCAGGCCCGCAAAGCGGTGGGCAAATTCGGTCAGTTGTTGGCGGTCGGCCACCAGCGCGGTAAAGGCGTCGGTCAGTGACACAGCTGCACCGATGGCGATGTGGTGCGGGTAATACTCCACGCGGCGCAGTTCGACCACCTGGGTCACGTCCAGCACCTTGGCAAACTGCATATGCATCTTGGTGACCCACAGGCCCACATCGGTGCAGCCGGCGACGAGCTGGGCATCCGGGTGGTGTGCCCGGTCTGCCAGCAGCTGGGGCAGGGTTGTGGGGAGCATATATGAAGAATTGGCCTCTAGCCCCCGAGAAATCGCATTCATTTGCTCTAATTTTGATAGCGCTTCGGTTTCGTTGAACTGCTGCAGCGGCAGCGCCTGCATGGCCTCTGCTGCGTCCAGAATCGGGCGGTAGCCGGTGCAGCGGCACAGGTTGCCGGACAACGCGGCCTGCGCATCGGCACGGCTGATGGCCTGGCCCTTGCAGGTTTTGCTTTGGTATTGGCCGAACAGACTCATCACAAAACCAGGTGTGCAAAAACCGCACTGGGACCCATGGCAGTCGACCATGGCTTGTTGCGCAGGGTGCAGGCCACCATTAGCCGGAGCCAAATCTTCAACCGTCCACAGTGCCATGCCATCGATGGAGTGGGCCAGGCGAATACAACTGTTGATGGCGCTGTACTTAAGTCCCTTACCATCAGCCTCCGCAACCACCACGGTGCAGGCGCCGCAGTCGCCTTCGCCACAACCTTCTTTGGTGCCGCAGCTGTGCAGGTCTTCGCGCAACACTTCGAGCAATGTGCGGTTGGGCTCCACGGCGGCCAGCGTGACAACTTCGCCACGCCGGAAAAATTGCAAGGGTTTGGTGAGCATGGGCTTCATGGGCGGTTCTTGGACCTTGAGGGTAAATCGGGTAGCAGCGCTAGACCATATTCCTTAGGATATGACACAAATTGATATCACCGTATGAGAAACCATTCCCTGTTTGACAAGATAGACCTTCATTTGATCAGGGTCCTCCATACCGTGTTAACTGAACGCAGCGTTTCCAAAGCCGCCATCCGCCTGGGCATGCACCAGCCAGCGGTGAGCAGCGCACTCAAACGGTTGCGTGATTTTGCCGGGGACGCGCTATTGGTGCGCTCAGGCTCCGGCATGGTGCCTACCGATGTGGCGCTGCGCATGCTGGAGCCCAGTGCCAGCATTTTGCGTGCCGCCGAGATGTTGTTCTCCGACGCCAAAGGGTTTGAGCCCGCCACCGCGCGCACCACCTTTCGTGTGGCGGCCAGCGACTATCTGGACCCGTTCTTTCTGCCGCATTTGGTGGCACACATCAAATCGCAGGCGCCGCTGGCCGAGATCGAAATCCTCTCGTTATCGAGCAGTGCCGATTACCGCGCGCAGCTGGCCCAGGGCGATGTGGATGTGGTCATTGGCAACTGGTCCACGCCGCCGGACGAGTTGCACCTGGGCCGCCTGTTTGGCGACGAGGTGGTGTGCCTGGTTTCCAAAAAGCACCCCGCCGTGCGCCGGGGCTGGGACCAAGCCTCGTGGCTGGCGGCAGACCATATCGCGCCGGGTGCCACACACCCCGGTGCCAAAGGCGTCATCGACGACCACCTGACCAGCCTGTGCCTGCGCCGCCACATTGCGGCGCGCTGCCCCTACTTTGGCCAGATACCGGCGATGGTGGCATCAACCTTGCTGGTTATGACCACCGGGCGGCAGTATTGCGAACGGTTTACCAGCAGCCTGCCGGTCACCATCCTGCCGTGCCCGGTGGTTTTTCCGCGGTTGATGTATTACCAGCTCTGGCATGCACGCACCCACACATCCGCCTCGGCGCGCTGGTTACGTGACTGTGTAAAGTCGGTGGCCGCAGCGTTGAAAAAAGAATAAGCCCCAGCCAACACCCATGACCAGCCACCCCCGACTCCACCCCAGACTTCAGCTAAGCGGCATCACCAAGGCCTACCCCGGCGTCATTGCCAATAGCGACGTTTCCCTGGCGGTGATGCCTGGCGAGATCCACGCCGTGCTGGGTGAAAACGGTGCCGGCAAATCCACATTGATGAAGATCATCTACGGCTCGGTCAAACCCGATGCCGGGCAGGTGCGGCTCAATGGCCAGGAGATGCACATCCGCAATCCCAAGGAGGCGCGGGCCAATGGCATCAGCATGGTGTTCCAGCACTTCAACCTGTTCGACACCATGACCGTGGCAGAGAACGTTTGGTTGGGTCTGACGCGCAGCTCCCTGGCTGATGTGACGGCCAGCATCGTTGCCAAAGCCACCGAATACGGGCTGGACATTGACCCCGCACGCCCGGTGCACACCCTGAGCGTGGGTGAAATGCAGCGGGTGGAAATCATCCGCGCCCTGCTGACCCGGCCCGAGCTGCTGATACTGGACGAACCCACCTCGGTGCTGACGCCGCAAGCGGTGGAGAAGTTGTTTGTGGTGCTCAAGAAATTATCCAGCGAGGGCTGCAGCATCTTGTACATCAGCCACAAGCTGCACGAGATACGTGAACTCTGCACCGCTTGCACGGTTTTGCGCGGCGGCAAGGTCACTGGTGTGTGCAACCCGCAAGAAGAATCCAACGCGTCCCTGTCGCGCCTGATGATTGGTGCCGAGCCCCCGTTGCTGGAGCGCGCGGCCCGCACTGCCGGTGCGGCGGTAATGCACGTCAAAGGCCTGAGCCTGGAGCGCGAAGACCAGTTTGGTGTGGACCTGGACGGCATCCACCTGCACGTGCGTGCCGGTGAGGTGGTGGGCATTGCCGGTGTGTCGGGCAATGGGCAAAAGGAGCTGCTGTACGCGCTGTCTGGCGAAGACTGCCGCTCACCACGCGGCAGCATCCACATGGGTGAAGTGGACGTCTCGCACATGCATCCAGGGCGGCGTCGCAAGATGGGCCTGCATTTTGTGCCCGAAGAGCGTCTGGGCCGCGGTGCCGTGCCCACGCTGAGCCTGGCGCACAACCTGCTGCTGACCCGCACCGAATCCATCTCCATGCCGCGTTTTGCGGGGGGCTGGATACGGGTGCGCCAGCTGGAGGCCCATGCGGCACGACTGATCGCGCAGTTCAAGGTCAAGGCCAATGGGCCTACCGCCGCGGCGCGGTCGCTGTCCGGCGGCAATCTGCAGAAATTTATTGTGGGGCGCGAGATCGATGCTGCGCCGAAGCTGCTGATCGTGTCCCAGCCCACCTGGGGGGTGGACGTCGGTGCCGCTGCCCAGATACGCGGCGAGATTCTGGCGCTGCGCGACGCCGGATGTGCCGTGTTGGTGGTCAGCGAAGAGTTGGACGAATTGTTTGAGGTGTGTGACCGCCTGCACGTGATTGCACGTGGCAAGTTGTCGCCCTCGGTACCCATTGCGGAGGCGACGGTGGAAAAAATTGGTGAGTGGATGAGTGGCTTGTGGAGTGAGGAAGCGATACATGCTGAAGCTTGAAGCGCGTCCCCAGCCGTCATCGGCGTGGAGTTATGGCTCGCCGCTGCTGGCACTGCTGTGCACGGTGGTCATTGGTGTCATCCTGTTTGCACTCTTGGGCAAGGACCCGGTGCGTGGCCTGCAGGTCTTTTTCTGGGACCCTATCAAGAGCGGGTATGCGATGGGTGAGCTGGTGGTCAAGGCCACGCCGCTGCTGCTGATTGCGCTGGGCCTGGCCGTGTGTTTCCGCTCCAATGTGTGGAACATCGGTGCCGAGGGGCAATACATCCTGGGTGCCATCACGGCAGGCGGCGTGGCGCTGTTGGCCGACAAGACCACGGGCGGTTGGATCGTGCCGGCCCTGCTGCTGGCCGGGGTGCTCGGCGGCATGGCCTGGGCGGGGCTGACGGCGCTGCTGCGTGACCGGTTTAATGCCAACGAAATTCTGGTGAGTCTGATGCTGGTTTATGTGGCGGTGCAGGTGCTGGGTTATCTGGTGTTTGGGCCGTGGAAGGACCCCAATGGCTACAACTTTCCGCAGACCAAGGGTTTTGAAGCGGTGACGCGGATACCGCGGTTGTTTGAAGGCTCGCGGGTCAATATCGGCGTCATCCTGGCGCTGTTGGGCGTGGTCGGTATCTGGGTATTTTTATTCCGCACCCGTGCAGGTTTTGCCCAACAGGTGGGGGGGCTGGCGCCTGCGGCCTCACGCTACGCCGGGTTTTCATCGCGCCGGGCCTTGTGGACGGCCTTGCTGATTTCGGGTGGTATGGCGGGCCTGGCCGGCGCGCTGGAGGTAGCCGGGCCGATTGGCCAGCTCACACCTTATGTGCCAGCGGGTTATGGTTTTGCCGCCATCATCGTGGCCTTTGTCGGGCGCCTGCACCCGGTGGGCATGGTGTTTTCGGCGCTGCTGATGAGCATGTTTTATATCGGCGGTGAGCTGGCGAATTCTCGGCTGGGTCTGCCCAAATCCCTGACCGGTGTGTTCCAGGGCCTGCTGTTGTTCTCGCTGCTGGCCTGCGACACCCTGGTCAACTACCGCCTGCGCTGGGGGAGCAAATAATGGAATCCTATGCACTGCTGATCGCAGCCACGCTGAATGCGGGCACCGTGCTGGCCATCGCCTCGCTGGGCCTGCTGATCAACGAGAAGGCCGGCATAGTCAACCTGGGCGCCGAGGGCATGATGCTGTGCGCCGCCATCGCCGGTTTTGCCAGCGTGGTGGCCACTGGCAGCGACACGGTTGGTTTTATCGTCGGTATGGGGGCCGGGGCGCTGATGGCTGCTATTTTCGGTGTGCTGGTGATCTGGCTTAACACCAACCAATATGCCACCGGGCTGGCGCTGAGCCTGTTTGGTGGTGGTTTTTCGGCCTTCGCTGGTATTTCCTATGTGCAGGCACAAATGCACGAGCGGCCCAGTTTTGCCGTGCCATTTCTCTCTGACATTCCGCTGGTGGGACCGGCCCTGTTCCGCCAGCACCCGCTGGTCTACCTGACCGTGTTGTTTGCGTTTGCACTGATCTGGTTTTTGTACCGCACACGTGCTGGCCTGATTCTGCGCAGCGTGGGCGAGAGCCCCGAATCGGCCCACGCGCTGGGTTACCCGGTGCGCTGGATACGCCTGGCCGCCGTGGTGGTGGGGGGCGCGTTGTGCGGCCTGGCCGGTGCCTATATTTCCATCATTTACACGCCGCTGTGGGTGGAGGGCATGGTGTCGGGGAAGGGCTGGATTGCGCTGGCGCTGACCACGTTTGCGACCTGGCGCCCGGCACGGGTGTTGCTTGGTGCCTACCTGTTTGGCGGCGTGACCATGTTGCAATTCCATCTGCAGGGGGCGGGTGTGGAGGTGCCTAGCCAGTTCCTGAGCATGCTGCCGTATGTGGCGACCATCGTGGTGCTGGCCCTGATATCGCGTAATCCGCGCTGGATTCGCATTAATATGCCGGCTGCCATCGGAAAACCGTTTTACCCCGGCTCCTAGTTTTGCTTTCGTGTTCCGCCTGATTTATCCGCAACCCCGAGTTTTAAAGAAAGAACTGACATGACAGATTTGCAAAAACGCGCATTACTGAGAATTGCAGCCATGACGGCCGTGGCGAGCGCTGCTCTGGTTGGCTGTGGCAAGAAAGAAGAGCCCGTGGCAGCGACCCCCGCGCCCGTGCCGGTGGCATCGGCCCCCGCACCCAAGCCCGAGCCGCTGAAGATCGCCTTTGCTTACGTGGGCCCGGTGGGCGACGGCGGCTGGACCTTTGCACACGACCGGGGCCGCCTTGATCTGGAGAAAGAATTCGGCGACAAGATCAAGACGTCGTTTGTGGAAAGCGTGCCTGAGTCGGCCGATGCCGAACGTGTCATCCGCGACATGGCCACAGAAGGTAAAAACAAGCTGATTTTTGGCACCACCTTTGGGTACATGGACTCCATGCTCAAAGTGGCTGCCGACCACAAAGGTGTCCACTTCCAGCACGCCACAGGCTTCAAGACGGCTGAGAACATGAGCACCTACGACAGCCGCACGTATGAGGGCGCCTACATGGCCGGCATCATCGCCGGCAAGATGACCAAGTCCAACACGCTGGGCGTTGTGGCATCGGTGCCAATCCCCGAAGTCATCCGCAACATCAACAGCTTTACGCTGGGCGCACAGAGCAGCAACCCCAAGATCAAGACCAAGGTGGTGTGGGTCAATGAGTGGTTCAACCCACCAAAAGAAACCGAAGCAGCAACCAGCCTGATCAACAGCGGTGCGGACGTGTTGTTCCAGAACACCGATTCGCCCGCCGTGCTGAAGACAGCGCAGGATAAGGGTAAACGCGCCTTTGGCTGGGATTCCGACATGACCGCCTACGGCCCTAAAGCCCACCTCGCGTCCGCCATCATCAACTGGAGCCCCTATTACATCAAGACCACCCGCGATGC
The DNA here is from genome assembly GCA_043738115.1 of Rhodoferax sp. GTDB lineage: Bacteria > Pseudomonadota > Gammaproteobacteria > Burkholderiales > Burkholderiaceae_C > Allorhodoferax. The sequence goes on from JAYSZJ010000130.1 coordinate 30,109, forward strand.
GCTGGAAGGCAAGTTGGTGACGGGCCAGGCGTGGTGGGGTGTGAAAGAAGGCGCGATCGACATCGTGTCCATGGCCGACGATGTGCCGGCTGAAACCAAGGCCAGGGTTGAGGAAGTGAAGGCCGGTTTGAAGGCCGGTACCTTTGATATCTGGAAGGGCCCGATTGTGGACAACACCGGTAAGCAACAGATCGCCAAGGACACCGTGGCCGACGATAAATTCCTGGGTGGTTTGAGCTTCTACGTCAAGGGCGTGGAAGGTAAGATTCCTGGCAGCAAATAAACAGTACAACTGAGATCCGGGCCGCTTACGAGCGGCCCTTTTTTGTTACTCATTCCTGAGGTTTCCACACCATGAAGAAACTCCTGCTCGGCACTGTGGCCGCATCGGTCCACCTATTGTTTGCCAGCAGTGCGCTCGCCGCCAGTGCACCCAAACCGGCCACGCAAAACCGCGCCGAGATACCGGCGCAGTACAAGTGGGATTTCTCGCCCATTTACGGCAGCTGGGCCGAGTGGGATGCCGCCATGACCAGCATCGAGGCCAAGATGGATGCTTTTGCCGCACGCAAGGGCACGTTGAAGAATGGCCCGGCTGCGGTGCTGAGCGCCTACCAGGCCTTCGACGAGATCGGCATGTTGCAGTACAAGGTCTACCGCTACCCGCAGCTGCAGCGTGATGTGGAAACGCGCAACCAGGAGGTGGCGGGCAAGTTCCAACGGGTGGGCGCAGTGTTTGCCAAATTCGGCACAACCACGGCCTGGTTCACACCTGAGTTGCTGAAGATCCCCCAAGCCACCATGGAGCAGTGGATACGCGACACACCCGCGCTGGCGCCCTACAAGTTCACGATTCTGGACAACTACCGCCAGCAGGCCCATGTGCTGGACGAGCAGGGCGAGAAACTGTTGTCGTTTGCATCCCGCTTGAACGACACGCCCAAGGCCACGTTCCAGGAGTTGTCGACCTCCGACATCAAGTTCCCCAAGGTGACCTTGTCTGACGGCAAGGAGATCACGCTGTCGCCTGGCACGTACCAGGGAGTGTTGCAGACCAACTATGTGCAGGCTGACCGTGCCAAGGCGTTTGAAGCCTTTTTGGGCACCTACGCCGCCACCTCCAACACCTACGCCGCCATCTACAACGGCGTCATGCAAAAGGGCTGGTTCACCGCGCAGGCCCGCAACTTCCCCACCGTGCTGGACGCCGCGCTGGATGACCACGCGGTGCCCATCGATGTGGTGAAGACCCTGGTCGACACCGTGCGCGCCGGCACCGCGCCGCTGCAGCGTTATGCCAAGCTGCGCAAGAAGTTATTGGGGCTGGACAGCTACCACCTGTACGACGGCTCTATCCCCATCTACAAGACCACGGCTACCTACCCGTATGACGATGCCAAGGAGACGGTGCTGCAGTCCATGGCGCCGCTGGGCGCGGACTACGTGGCCAAGTACAAGAAGTTTTTGGCGGGCCAGCAGATTGATGTGTACGAGAACGAGGGCAAACGCTCGGGTGCCTATGTGGGCGGCGTTTATGGCGTCGGTCCCTACATGCTGCTGAACCACAACGACACACAAAACGCGCTGTTCACGCTGGCCCATGAAGGGGGTCACGCCATGCACACCATCCTGTCGTACGAGAAGCAGCCATACGTCACATCCAGCTACACCATCTTTGTGGCCGAGGTGGCATCCACGACCAATGAGCGGTTTTTGTTGAACAAGCTGTTGGAGACCACCAAGGACCCCAAGGAGCGTTTCCTGCTGTTGCAGCACGCGGTGGACTCCATCGTCGGCACCTTCTACACCCAGGTGTTGTTTGCCGACTTTGAGCTGCAGGCCCACAAGCTGGTGGAGCAGGGCAAGCCGGTGACGGCCGCTGTGCTGAACGGCATCTACCTGGACCTGCTGAAGACCTATTACGGCGACGCGGTGACGATAGACGATGCCTACAAGTACACCTGGTCGCGCATCCCGCACTTCTTCAATTCGCCGTATTACGTCTACCAATACGCCACCTGCTTTGCATCGTCGGCCAAGCTGTTCAAGGACATGACCACGGGCGCCCCCGCATCCCGCACGGCCGCCACTGCGCGTTACCTGGAGCTGCTGGGCAGCGGGGGTAATGACCACCCGATGGCGCAGTTGCAAAAGGCCGGTGTGGACTTGTCCAAACGCGAAACCGTGCAGGCCGTGGTGGACCAGATGCAGGAGCTGGTGACACAGATGGAAGTCGAGGCGGCCAAGATCCGCTGAGCCCGCATGAAGCTGCTCACCGCCTTGGGTGTTTGTCTTGTGTTGGGGGCTGCACCGGCCCAGGCTGCGCCACAGCCCGCGCAGGTTCCGACGGCGGGCCTGTCCTCGTCGCCAGAACCGTTGCGCGCTTTTGTGTTCAGCCCAACGGACACCGCTGCGTCCAAACGCCCTGCCGTGGTCATGGTGCACGGCTGTGGCGGTGCCTATGGCCGGGACGGGCAGCTTAACGCCCGCCACGCGATGTGGGGCGACTATCTGGCGAGCCAGGGTTATGTGGCGCTGATGCTCGACAGCTTCAGCTCCCGCGGGCTCAAGGAAATCTGTACCACCAAGTTCAGCGAACGTACGCTTAAAGAGGGCGACCGCGTCGGTGATGCCTATGCCGCGCTGGCCTACCTGCGCCAGTTGCCCACGGTGGATGCCAAGCGTATTGCCCTGCTGGGCTGGTCACATGGCGGAGGCGTCACGCTGGACACTATCAGCCGTCGCCCGCCCGACGCTGGCTTCAATGCAGCCATTGCCTTCTACCCCGGCTGCACCACGCGCAACAAACATGCGGACCGGTTTCACCCCTATGCGCCGCTGTTGCTGCTGATAGGTGATGCAGACGACTGGACGCCCGCCGCGCCGTGCAAGGCGTTGGCCGCTACGGTCGCCGCCCGTGGCGAGCCCATGCACATCGTCACCTACGCCGACACCTACCACGACTTCGACAGCCCGGCGCTAACAGCCAAACGTGTGCGCAAGGACGTGCCCAATGGGGTGAACCCCGGCGCTGGAGTGACCACCGCACCCAACCCCGAAGCCCGCGAAGATGCCAAACAGCGGGTCAAGGCCTTTCTGGCCGACCACCTGCAATAGACTGTTGCAACCAATACGAGAACACTGCCATGACAACAACGAAGACCCACAAACCCGTATCCCAAGACCGCCTGCCCGAACTGCTGCGCCGCATGCCCAAGGCCGAATTGCACATGCACATCGAAGGTTCGCTGGAGCCCGAGCTGATGTTTGCCCTGGCCAAGCGCAATAACGTCGCGCTGCGCTTCCCCAGTGAACAGGCATTGCGTGACGCCTATGTGTTCAACAACCTGCAGGAGTTTTTGGACATCTACCACGAAGGAACGATGGTGCTGAAGACTGAAGCAGACTTCTACGACATGACCTGCGCCTACCTGGCTCGCGCCCAGGCCGACAACGTGCTGCACACCGAAATTTTCTTCGACACCCAGACCCATACCGGCCACGGCTTGGATGCCGCCACGGTCATCAACGGACTGCACCGCGCCTGCGCCGATGCGCCAGCCAAATTTGGCATGACGGCATCACTGATTCTGTGTTTCCTGCGCCACCTGAGTGAAGAAGAAGCCTTTGCATGCCTGGAGGAAGCGCTGCCGCTGCGCGACAAGATTGTCGGTATCGGCCTGGCCTCCAGCGAGGTGGGTCACCCGCCCGAAAAGTTTGCCAAGGTTTATGCCCGCTGCCGCGAGCTGGGCTTCCGCCTGGTGGCCCACGCCGGTGAAGAGGCACCCCCGGCCTATATCTGGAGCGCACTGGATGTGTTGAAGGTGGAGCGTATAGACCACGGCGTGCAGGCCATACACGATGCCGCGCTGATGCAACGCCTGGCCAAGGACCAGATCCCGCTGACCGTGTGCCCTCTGAGCAACTTGAAGCTGCGCGTATTCCCCACACTGGCCCAGCACAATCTGCAGCGCATGTTGGACGCCGGCATCATGGCCACCGTCAATTCCGATGACCCGTCCTATTTTGGCGGCTACATCAACGAAAACTTCACACAGACCTTTGCTGCGCTGGGTATGACCAGCCAACATGCCTACCGGCTGGCACGCAACAGCTTTGACGCCAGTTTTATCGACGCGTCCTTGCGCAGCCAGTATGTGCAGCGGCTGGATGCTGTATTTGAGACGTTTGAGTAAAAAGTGCTCCTAGCCCCCGCCAAATAGGACTTAGCAGCTATGGAATTGATAGTATTTAGGTGCCGGCGTAGGCCAGTTTCAGAGCGTCGATATCCAGCTTCTTCATTTGCAACATGGCGGTCATCACGCGTTGTGAGCGTTCGTGCTCTGAATCGGTGATCATGTCCTGCAGGATAGTGGGAACAATTTGCCAGGACAGACCATATTTGTCCTTGAGCCATCCGCACTGCTGGGCGCTCACGTCCCCACCCGCAGACAGCTTGTTCCAGTAGTCGTCCACTTCTTTTTGCGTTGCGCAATCGACCTGCAGTGAGATGGCTTCATTGAACTTGAACGTGGGTCCGCCGTTGAGCGCGGTGAAGGACTGGCCCACCAGCTCAAATGAAACCGTCATTACCGAGCCTGCTGGCATGCCGTGTATGTCATGCCCGGCTTCGCCGTAACGTGCGATTTTCTTGATGCGGGAATTTTTGAAAATGCCTACGTAAAAGTTGGCCGCTTCTTCCGCCTGGTGGTCGAACCACAGGCAAGGGAATATCTTCTGCAGACTGGCCATACTATTCTCCGGGCACGAAACATGGGTGGGGGTTGTTCAGAGTAGGGGCATCGCCGGCAGCAGTTTGTACGGCAGCGCACGCATATGTTCAGCGGCTCCTGGGCTGCGGCGTTTTCGCGACAGAATCGCCCCAACGGGGTGCATGGTAGGCTTTGCAGCTCCAAAAACACGCTTTATCGCCGTACCTTGTAGAGGGGATTCCTGATGTTTAAAACGAGCTTGGTTCTTAGCGCATCACTGTTGATGTTTTGTGGCGCTGCGCTGGCGCAACACAAGGCCTGTCTGATCGAGGGCAGTTATGTGATTGGTGCCGATAAAACGGAGATCAAAGACTGCCTGCAGAACAATGGTGTTCCCCAAGCGCAGTTCAAACAGACATGCGACAGCCTGGCACAGGCAACCGCAGCGTTTGGTGGTCCACCCGCCAAGGTCACGTACCTGGCAGCCTGCCCCGCCCCGGCCCAGGGGGCATGCGTGGGCTTCTTCGGTCAGCCCATGAGCAGCCATTACTACAAGCGTGATGCCAAGTCCCTGGCAAGCGCCAAGTCGGGTTGTCAGGCGCAGGGCGGAAAGTGGGAGTAAGACCTGTTAGTTACTAGTTTCCGTATGCCAGCATTTGAGCATCTCCCATTGCGAACCGAGCGCCTGGTACTGCGCTCGCTGCGCGAGCCCGACGCACCAGCGCTCTTTGCCATCTTTTCCGACCCCGAGGTCATGCGCTACTGGAGTTCGCCGCCCTGGGCCAGCATCGATGAAGCACACGCCATGGTCACGCGCGACCAACAGGCCATGGCTACCGGGGACTACCTGCGGCTTGGCCTGGTACGGGCCGACACTGACACTCTGATTGGCACCTGCACATTGTTCAGCATCAACGCCGCATGCCGCCGCGCCGAGGTGGGCTACAGCCTGGCGCAGCCTGCCTGGGGCCACGGCTACATGCACGAGGCACTGCGCGCCTTGCTGGATTATGGTTTCTCTGAAATGCAGCTCAACCGCATAGAGGCAGACATCGATCCCCGCAACAACGCATCGGCCCGCAGCCTGGACCGCCTGGGTTTCACCGGCGAGGGCTTCTTGCGCGAGCGCTGGATTGTGAACGGCGAGGTGTCTGACACTGCGTTGTATGGCCTGCTACAGCGCGAGTGGCTTGCTGCGCGCAAACTTCCAGGAACCGAGATATGACTCAGATCACCCATGGTCGATGCCTGTGCGGCGCGATCCGTTTTGCAGTGCACGGGGAGTTGGCACCCATTGAAGTCTGCCACTGCAGCCAGTGCCGGCAGGCACAAGGTGGTCCCTTCGCTACCAATATTCCCGTCAAGATCGCTGCATTTGTCCTGCAATCCGGACAGGAGTTTGTGCAGAAGTTCGAGTCCACGCCGGGCAAGTTCCGCTGCTTCTGCAAGCAATGTGGATCACCTTTGTACAGCCAGCGCGATGCACTGCCCGGTGTGCTGCGGCTGCGCGCGGGCACGCTAGAGGGCGTTGTTTTGACCCGCCCCTTATTCCACGCCTATTTCGGGTCCAAGGCCAACTGGTGGCCGGTGGACGATCAGTTGCCGAAACACGACGCCGCATCACCCCTGTAAACCCCGCTGCAGGATTCATGTCACACGCCAAAACCCTATTGCCCACCACGCACATCCCATGACCCATCCCACGCCCCTTGCGGTTGTTCAGGCCCAACTGGATGCTTACAACGCCAAAGACATAGACGCCTGGCTTCAGACCTACGCACCCGATGCCGAGCAGTTCACGTTACATGGTGAGTTGCTTGCACTGGGCCATGCACAAATGCGTGCGCGGTACCTCGCACGGTTTTCCGAGCCCGACTTGCACGCCAAATTGTTGTCGCGCATCATCATCGGCAATGTGGTTACCGACGCGGAGCTGATTACACGTAACTTCCCAGAGGGGCTTGGCACACTGGAGATGTTGTGTATTTACGAGGTTGTGGATGGTCGCATCCAGAGGGCCTCTTTTGTGGCCGGGGACAAGACGCTGATTGCTGCTGCCGTCACGGGTGGATAGTAGTGGGACGCTCCGGCGTCTTTGGCTCCGCATTAGCGCACAAACTGGTCGGCCTTGATCGGTGTAAACACTGCTTGCTTGTATATACAATCGCCAGCGAGAATTCAGCACACACGGCATTGCCGATGGTGTGCCGCGGTTCATATTGACGCGGCAGGGAGTGTTCTCACTATTCCAAATGGTCCATAACAAAGAAAGACTGAAGAATGAAAATGTATCCATTGCTCGCCATTGTGTTCAGCTTGGTGGCGTGTGCGTCTACCGAGGAAGGTACACAGGAAACGGCTTCGTCAGCCTCGTCAGCCCGTTGCATTCGGGAGGTTTCTACCGGGTCGAACATGCCGGTCAGGCGTTGTAGAACAGCGGAAGAATCCGCTCAGGAAAAGGAGGCCGGTCGAGCCTTCGCTGGTGAGGCCGCACGTGCCAGGCAAGGTCCGAACATCGGAAAGTAGTCCGTCAGGTGCGCTGGGCGTTCATAGCTCCAGCCGGCGCACCAGGTTTTGCAGGCTCACCTTTTCCGAGCGGCGTACCGCACCCTGACCGCGTATGTGCTTGCCCGCGCCAGACGAAGCTGCACGGTGCGCCAAGGCGAAAACCACGGGGTTGCGGGGCGGGTTGAGCGTTACCTTGATGGCCAAGGGCTGTTTCATGCGTTGCAGCTTCTTGACCTTGCCTAGCGCGTAGTCGCGCGAAAAAACGTCGGCACCCATTGTGCACTCTCCTAAAAGCAAAAAGCCCCGGCTGTGGTGACCAGGGCTTGTGGCTGTGTGGATGCAGCACGGGCTCTGGCTGGACGGTATGGCACACATCCAGCCGGGGCGGCAGAGGTGTGTTCTAGGTAAAAGACATGAACGACATGGGGTGGGCTCTTTCAAGGGGTTGACCATGCAAGGACACTCGTTGCGTGGCGGTCTCGAATCAGCGAAGCGCGATTTTGTCAGTGCTTGGTGCAGGGACTCAAGTTTTTTCTGCACTTGGTATGTTGCGGTGTTGCAAAAAAATAACGTTGCAATTTACGATCGAGTGCCAGGGTTTGTGAAGACGCTGGGGTAGGGGCGATAGGGTTTATGCAGGGCGCCATATGCCCACCTGGAATTCCCGGTTTAAGCTAGCGGCCATATGAAAGCCTACCGTGCCTCTCTTCTCTGGTTTGCACCGCACAACGAGGGGCCGGTCCGCGCCCGGTTTGAAGAAGACGGCCTGTTGGTCGTAGGCCCCAATGCTGTAGGTACGCAGGTGGTGCAGGCGGTGGGTGCTTACCGTGATGTGGTCGTTCAGTACCCCGGCGTGGCGGTGGAGCACTTCTCCGGCCGCATCATCGCGCCCGGTTTTGTGGACATGCACATCCACTACCCCCAAACGAATGTGATGGGCTCGCCCGCCGATGGCCTGCTGCCTTGGCTGGAGAACTACACCTTCCCTGAAGAAAAACGCTTTGCAGCCCCCGAATACAGTGCACAAGCTGCTACGTTTTTCGTAGCGGAGTTGTTGCGCAACGGCGTTACCACCGCGTTGACGTTTGCCACCTCGCATACTGAGTCGGTCAATGCGCTGTTTGCCGAGGCCCAGACCCGGTACATGCGCATCGTCACCGGCCTGTGCCTGATGGACCGCAACGCGCCGGCCGACTTGTTGAACAGCGCATCCAGTGACGGGAGCGTCAATGCGACCGAACAAAGCCTGCGCGATACCGAGGCGCTGATCCAGCGCTGGCACGGCAAGGACCGCCTCGGTTATGCCATCACGCCGCGTTTTGCACCCACCTGCACCGATGCGCAGTTGCGTGGTGCAGGGGAATTAGCCAAGCAATACCCTGATGTTTGGATCCAGTCCCATGTGGCGGAGAACAAAGACGAGATCACTTGGGCCCGCGAGTTGTTTCCGCAGTCCCGAAGCTACCTGGCCACGTATGACGATTTCGGCCTGATGCGCAAGCGCGCTGTTTACGCCCACTGCATCCACTTCGACGATGACGACCGGGCACTGATGCGCGATACCGGCACGGCAGCGGCCATCAGCCCGACCAGCAATCTGTTTCTGGGCAGTGGATTCTTTGACTACACAGGCGCAGACCGTATAGGTTTTCAATACGGTCTGGCCAGTGATGTAGGGGGCGGCACATCCTTCAGCCCGTTCCACACGATGCTGGGCGCCTATTACGTGGGGCGGGAAGGGCAGACCAAACCGGGCTTGTCCTTGCATCCGCAGCACTTGTGGTGGCAGCACACGGCGGGCGCGGCGCGGGCCTTGGGGTTGGAGGGGGTGGTCGGCAACCTGTTGCCGGGTTGTGAGGCGGATTTTGTGGTGTTGAACCCCCAGGCCACGCCGCTGCTGGCCCGTAAGACGGCCCTGGCTGCGAATCTGGATGAACTGTTGTTCTCAATGATTGTGTTGGGGGATGACCGCTTGGTTGAGCGTACGGTAGTGTCTCAAACGATTTGATGCTCTAGCCCCTGTCAATGCTGAGGATATTGCTATTTATTTGGTAGCAATGGTTGTTGCTCACGCACGCCATGGCGGGGATTGCCGGGCGGCTCATGGTGTCAAAGGCCCACAAATCGCCGCCCGGCAATCCCCACCATGGCGCGAGGCACGGGTATTCGATTGCGCGTTCAAATCAGTTCCGCTGCGGGGTAGGGGGTGTTGCGGCGGGCGATTTGTGGGCCTTTGACACTATGAGCCCGCCGCAATGCCCCATATCCCGCCACCAACAACGCTAGCGCCGGGACCCAGGCGGGCACCAAATACAATCAGCCCCAATTTAGGAGCCCCCCATGAGCATCAAAAGCGACAAGTGGATTCGCCACATGGCCGAAACAACCGGCATGATCGAGCCTTTTGAGCCCGGCCAGGTCCGCCAGGCCGAGGGCAAAAAAATCATCAGCTACGGCACCAGCAGCTACGGCTACGACATCCGCTGCGCCCCCGAGTTCAAAGTGTTCACCAACATCCACAGCACCGTGGTGGACCCCAAGAACTTCGACGAAAAGAGTTTTGTCGACTTCAACGACGACGTCTGCATCATCCCGCCCAACAGCTTTGCGTTGGCCCGGACCATGGAGTACTTCCGTATTCCGCGCAATGTGTTGACCATTTGCCTGGGCAAAAGCACCTATGCACGCTGCGGCATCATCGTCAATGTGACGCCTTTCGAGCCCGAGTGGGAGGGGTATGTGACGCTGGAGTTCAGTAACACCACGCCGTTGCCGGCCAAGATTTATGCGGGCGAAGGCTGTGCGCAGGTGCTTTTCTTCGAAAGCGACAAGGACGACGTCTGCGAGGTCAGTTATAAGGACCGTGGGGGCAAGTACCAAGGGCAAGTGGGCGTAACGCTGCCCAAAGCCTGACCCGGCAACCATCCAGTGCTGAGCCCCCAATAGTTGCGACCGACGCTTTAAATTAGGAGAGCCAGCATGAAATGGGAAGGCAACCGCGAATCCGACAATGTAGAAGACCGTCGGGGTGAGAGCGGAGGTGGCAGAGGCGGCGGAGGCCTGCTCGGTGGGCGCAGCATTGGCCTGGGCACCATTGTTATCGCGGTGGTGGGGGGCTGGATATTCGGCATCAACCCCTTGACCATCCTGGGCGCGCTGAGCGGCGGTGAGGGCGGTGCACCCCAGGCGCAAGTGCAACAGGCGCCCGCGCAGGATTCCGCTGCGGACGACCCGATGAAAAGATTCGTCAAAACCTTGCTGGCCGACACCGAAGACGTATGGAAAGACCAGTTTGCCAAAGGCGGCGCCACCTACCGTAACCCCAAGCTGGTGCTGTTTCGCGGAGCGACCCCCACCGCCTGTGGCCAGGGACAGGCCGCCATGGGCCCGTTTTACTGCCCGGCCGACCAAAATGTCTACATTGATTTAGGCTTTTATGAGACGCTGAAAAACCGTCTGGGTGCTCCCGGCGACTTTGCCCAGGCCTATGTGATCGCACATGAGGTGGGCCACCACGTGCAGAATTTGTTGGGTATCAGCAACAAGGTTGAGCAGCAGCGCGGTCAGGTGAGCAAAGCCGAATACAACGCGCTGAGCGTGCGTCTGGAGCTGCAGGCGGACTGTTTTGCCGGGGTTTGGGCACACCATGCCAATAACGCGCGCCAATTGCTGGAGCAGGGCGATGTTGAAGAGGCCATCAATGCGGCTGCCAAGATTGGCGACGATGCCTTGCAGGGTGGCAGCGGCGGCACAATGGTGCCGGAGAGCTTCACCCACGGCACCAGCGCCCAGCGCCAGCGCTGGTTTGCCAACGGCCTGAAAAACGGCAGTGTGCAGGCCTGTGACACGTTTTCAACCCGCCAATTGTGAGACTAGGGGATAATACGGGGTGCTCCCAGCGTTGGGCGCCATTCAGCTATCGGACGGATAGCACCCCTTTTCGCTATGCGTGACCGACTTGAATACTGAACTGATTACCCCTGCACCGACCCAAATTTCCAACGAACTGAACGCCGATACGCCCCTGATGGCGTTCGCCCAGTTGCAGCTGGCTGCCCCCCTGGCGCGTGCCGTGGCCGAAATGGGCTACGAGTCCATGACCCCCATCCAGGCCCAGGCCATTCCGGTGGTTATCACCGGCAAAGACGTCATGGGTGCTGCCCAGACCGGTACTGGCAAGACGGCTGCCTTCTCGCTGCCCCTGCTGCACCGCCTGATGAAACACGAGAACAGCTCCACATCGCCCGCCCGCCATCCGGTGCGTGCCCTGGTGCTGTTGCCTACCCGCGAACTGGCGGACCAGGTGGCCCAGCAGGTCAAGCTGTATGCCAAGTACACCAACCTGCGCAGCGCAGTCGTGTTTGGTGGAATGGACATGAAGCCCCAGACGCTGGAACTCAAACGCGGCGTTGAAATTCTGGTGGCTACACCCGGTCGCCTGCTGGACCACATCGAAGCCAAAAACGCGGTGCTGAACCAGGTCGAATATGTGGTGCTGGACGAGGCCGACCGTATGCTGGACATCGGCTTCTTGCCGGATCTGCAACGCATCCTCTCTTACCTGCCTAAGCAGCGCACCACGCTGTTGTTCTCGGCCACTTTCTCACCCGAAATCAAGCGCCTGGCCGGCAGCTACCTGCAAAACCCAGTCACGATCGAAGTGGCGCGCCCCAATGCGACGGCCTCCACGGTTGAGCAGCGTTTCTACAGCGTGCCCGAAGATGAAAAGCGCCACGCACTGCACCAGATCCTGAAGACCCGCGGCATGAAGCAGGCCTTCGTGTTTGTGAACAGCAAACTCGGCTGTGCCCGCTTGGCCCGCTCTTTGGAACACGAAGGTCTGAAGACCACCGCGCTGCACGGCGACAAGAGCCAGGACGAGCGCCTGAAGGCCCTGGATGCTTTCAAAAAAGGTGAAGTGGATCTGCTGGTGTGTACCGATGTGGCAGCCCGTGGGCTGGACATCAAGGACGTGCCCTGCGTGTTCAACTTCGACATCCCGTTCAACGCCGAAGACTACATCCACCGCATTGGCCGCACCGGCCGCGCGGGCGCTACCGGCCTGGCCGTGAGTTTTGTGGGCGGGAACAACGATGCGCGCCTGGTGGGCGACATCGAGAAGCTGATCAAGACCAAGATTGAACTGGAGCCGGTGGAGTACGACGAAGACGCACCGGATATCCGCAAGCAGGGCCGTATCAACGATGGCCGTCGCATGTACGCGCAAGAAAACGAGAACGGCGGTGGAGACAATGGTCGCAGTGGTGGCCGTGGTCAACAGCGCACTGCCCGTGATGACGGTTTTGCATCGCGTACACCGCGTGCACCCCGTAGCGAAAATAGCCGCCCGGCCCAGGCTTCGCGCGACCCGTTTTTTGACAAGCCTTATGAGCCATCGGTGGCTGGCGAAGCGGCTGCAGCACCGTCGTGGGAAGCCTCTGCCCGCCCGCAGGCCCGTGGCATCTCGGCCAATATCAAGCCCAAGGTCAAGGTCGCGGCACTGTTCAAATCCGCCTGAAGGTGTAACGCTGGCGCGCCACGCGCCAGTTGGTTTTAGTGTTCTCCGGGCTGTTGGGAGATCTCACACTGGACCTGGATGAGCTCTTGCGTCTGGTCCTTCAGGTTGAAGCGCAGCGCACTCAAGCTACCCCCCCACACACAGCCGGTGTCCATCGACAGCACATCCTTTCTGTCCAGCCAACCCAGCGTGGACCAATGGCCAAATGCCACGCTGATCCGCGCCGTCTGACGGCTTGGCACGTCAAACCACGGTAAATAGCCCAGGGGTGCGCCGCCGGCGCCTTCTTTGCTGTCAAATTCCATTTCACCTTGCTCTGTGCAAAAGCGCAACCGCGTCAGCGCGTTAACGATCACGCGCAGGCGGTCCATGCCGGTCAGGGATTCGCTCCACAGGTTGGGTAGGTTTCCGTACATGGTCTTCAAGAATTCGGTGGCCAATGGGCCCTGCAATACGGCTTCCACCTCCTGCGCCAAGGTCATGGTTTGACCCGTCGTCCACTGCGGCACTACGCCGGCATGCACCATCAGTAGCGGGATGCCGCCGCGTTCCAGCAACATGGCCATCTTCTGGTGGCGCAGCCAGTGCAACATGGCGTGGCGGTCGGGGGCGTCCAGCACCCCGGATAGCGTGTCCTTGCGGTGGGGTTTGCGCACGCCCTGCGCCACCGCCAGCAGATTCAGGTCGTGGTTGCCCAGCAAACATTGTGCGGCATGGCCATAAGCCATCAGGCGGCGTAACACGGCGGCGGAATCTGGCCCGCGGTTGACGAGGTCGCCCAATACGTACAAGGTGTCGCGGTTGGGGGAAAAATCCACGGTGTCGAGCAGATCCTGCAGCGCCGCGTCGCAGCCCTGCACATCGCCAATCAGGTAAAGTGCCATGTCTTCATTCTCGCTTGGGATCCATGGAATTTTTTCTGATCGTGCTGCTCACGCTGCTGAATGGTGCATTTGCCATGTCGGAAATGGCGCTGGCGGCCAGCCGCAAAATCCGCCTCCAGGCCATGGCGGACGAGGGCAGCAAAGGCGCGCAGGCTGCCATGGAGTTGCTGCAAAATCCCACACAATTTCTATCGTCTGTGCAGGTGGGTATCACATCGATCGGAATGCTCAATGGCATTGTGGGCGAGGCGGCGTTCAGCGATGGACTTTCGCAGTGGCTACTCAACACCTTGCCCATTTCCGAACGTGCCGCAGACCTGTCTGCCACCGCTGTTGTGGTCACCGTGATCACTTTCATTACCATTCTTTTTGGCGAACTGGTACCCAAGCGAATTGCCCAGCTCTATCCCGAGACGGTGGCGCGTGTCGTCTCACTGCCTATGACCTGGGTGGCCACCGTCGCCAAGCCTTTTGTGCACCTGCTGTCGGTGTGCACCCATGGCATGCTGAAAATCTTGCGCATCGACACGACCCACACCCGCGGGGTGACCGAGGAAGAAATTACTGCCAGCCTGGAAGAGGGAGTGGACGCCGGCATCATCGAACAGCACGAACACCAAATGGTGCGCAATGTGTTTGACCTGGACGACCGCACTCTGGCCTCCATGATGCTGCCGCGCTCCGACATTGATTGGATGGAGGCATCGGACTCCGTTGCGCAGTGTCTGGCTCTGTTTGGCAAAGGCGGCGGCAAGGGTACACACTCGTGGTACCCGGTGTGCCGTGGATCTCTGGACCAGGTGGTGGGTTTGGTCAGCGTGGCGCGGCTGTTGCAACTGGGCGCCGGCCATGTGGGCAGCGTGGAATCGGTTGCCGAGCCGGCCGCTTTTGTGCCCGAGACGCTCAGTGGCATGGAGTTGATCGAGCAGTTCCGTGCCAAGTCCGGGCGCATGGTGTTTGTGGTCGACGAGTACGGTGTGGTGCAGGGCCTGTTGACGCCACACGATTTGTTGGAAGCTATTACCGGGGAATTGAAGCCGGACGGCCAGACGCAGGCCTGGGCCACTGAGTTGCCTGATGGCTCCTGGGCGCTGGACGGGCTGATGCCCGTGGGTGAACTCAAGGCCCGCCTGGGCATTGAGGAACTGCCCCAGGAAGACCGGGGGCGCTACAACACCCTGGCTGGTTTGCTGATGGCCGTATCGGGCGAGTTGCCCCGGGTTGGCGAGCGCATCGATTGTGCCTATTGGCAGTTCGAAGTGACGGCGCTGGAAGGCAAGCGCATCGACAAAGTCCTGGCCCGCACTGCCTGACGGGGCCCTATAGCCGGCCGGTTAAGCGATAGGCCAGCCAGCCCAGCCGTTCGTGCAAACCCAGCTGCCAACTGCGCAACGCCGGCCCCAGTGCGTATTCGGTCCAGGGCGTTGTGGGGCCAGTGCGAAAGTCCACCGGATAGGCGGTCACATTCCAGCCCGCCTTGGCGAACGTGGCCATGGACCGCGGCATGTGCCAGGCCGAGGTGACCAGCAGCCAGCGTTGTGTTGGGTCCACACCCGGCAGTTGCGCAGTCAATGTAGCGTTTTCATGCGTGGTGCGAGACGCGTCTTCGTACACCACGCGTGGTCCTGATACACCCACACTGTCGAAGAAGATTTTGGCGCGCTGCGCCTCGCTGATCACGCCAGCCCCTTGAACCGTGCCACCACCGGTGTAAACCACGCGCAGGTTGGGGTTGCGTTGGAGCATCGCCAGCGGCGCCGTCATCCGTTCGGCGGCGTCGTTGAGCAGGGGCTGGGCATGCGCAATGGCGACAAAACTAGGCTCCGTCGACCCACCCAAAACCACCATTCCCACATAGTCGCGCAGGTCTGCGTCGGGCGGTACCTCGGCGTACTGGATCTCTAGTTGGCGTATCAGCAAGTCGGGAAGTGGCTGCCAGCCCAGTAGCAACAGCAACGCCATCGCCGCTACGACCAATGAGTGCCCGAGCACGGGTCTGCGCCTTGCCGCCAAGCTCAATGCCAACAGTACCAACATCCAGGTCAGCGGTTGGGTGAATACAGAAAAGATTGGCGCAATGAAGGACATGTCGGGACGCTGGAGACCAGTTGTTTGGGGGTTGGACGGAGCAATGGTACGTGACGGATTTGGTGCCAAGGGTTACTACTTAGTGGAGCTCCACACTTGTGACTTTTTGCCATCCGACTAACCTTCACACCCGTGTCGTCAATAACAGAAACCACTATGAAAATTCGCGCAGCCGCTCTGGGATTGTTGGTTGGATCCATGTGCATGTTGTCGTATGCGCAGCAAGCCATCACCATCAAATTCAGCCACGTGGTGGCCGCCGACACACCCAAGGGCAAGGCCTCGGATTTCTTTGCCAAGCGGGCGGCCGAGCTGACCAAGGGCAAGGTCAAGGTTGACGTGTACCCGAACAGCCAGCTCTACAAAGACAAGGAAGAGATGGAGGCACTGCAGTTGGGGGCTGTGCAGATGCTGGCACCTTCACTGGCCAAGTTTAGCCCCTTGGGTTTCAAGGAATTTGAAGTGTTTGACTTCCCCTTCATCTTTGACGACACCGCCGATCTGCACCGGGTGACCCAGGGCGCAGTGGGTGCAAGCCTGCTCAGCAAACTCGACGCCAAAGGTGTCAAGGGACTGGCGTTTTGGGACAACGGTTTCAAGTCATTTTCAGCCAATACGCCCTTGAAGACTATTGTCGATTTCAAGGGAAAGAAGTTTCGTATCCAGTCGTCAAAAGTCCTGGAAGAGGAAATCCATGCACTGGGCGGCATTCCGCACGTGATGGCCTTCTCCGAGGTGTACCAGGCCCTGCAAACCGGTGCGGTGGATGGCACCGAGAACCCGATTTCAAACTTCTACAGCCAGAAGATGCATGAGGTGCAAAAGCACCTGTCCATCTCCAACCATGGCTACCTCGGGTATGCCGTCATCGTGAACAAGAAGTTCTGGGACGGCCTGCCTGCTGACCTGCGTGGGCAGTTGGAACAGGCCATGAAGGAGGCCACCAGTTATGCCAACAGAATCGCCAAGGAAGAGAACGATCAATCCCTAGAAGCTGTCAGGAAGGCTGGCAAGACCACGGTCTACGTGTTGAGCAAGGAGGAGCGCTTGGCATTGAAGAAGGCCATGGCACCGGTGCACAACAAGATGGTTGAGCGGGTGGGCAAAGACCTGCTGCAGGCGATCTACAAGGAAACCGGGTTTGACGCGAACGCTCCCTAAGGGCGCATGACCCGTCAGCACCTTCATTTTTACTTTTATTGATTAGGATAACCATGGATTTCAGTAGTCCCGAATTCTGGGTGGCGGTCTTGCAGATCGTCGCCATCGACATCGTGCTGGGTGGCGACAACGCGGTTGTCATTGGGCTTGCTTGCCGCAAACTCCCCGATCAGCAGCGCAAGCTCGGCATCTTTTGGGGCATGGTCGGTGCGATCGCCCTGCGTGTCATGCTGATATTTTTTGCGGTCACGCTGCTGGCGGTACCGTATCTGAAGATTGTTGGTGCCCTGCTGCTGCTGTGGATTGGCGTCAAGCTGCTGCTGCCAGAGGCGGACGACGGACACAACATTCACGCCAGTGTGACCCTGTTTGCGGCTATCAAGACCATCATCATTGCAGACGCGGTGATGAGCCTGGACAACGTGATTGCCATTGCCGGCGCGGCCGGTGACAGCAAGGGACTGATTATTTTCGGTCTAGTGCTGAGCGTGCCGATCATCGTGCTGGGCAGCCAGTTGGTCATCAAGCTGATGGACCGCTTCCCGTTCGTGGTGGTGGCCGGCGGTGCGTTGTTGGGCTGGATTGCTGGCGGGATGGTGGTTGGTGATGTGGCGGTAGCTGCATGGATCAAGAACGCCATTCCCGCTTCGCAATGGGTGGGGCCGGCGGTGGGTGCGGTGCTGGTGGTGGCGCTTGGCAAATGGTTGGCGTCCCGCAGCGAAGCACAGCGTGCCTTGTCGCCGCAGGTGGATCTGGCGAATTAGGCCCTCCCGCCAGACAACCAACAACTTTCATTCGTCATATGCCATCCAGCCTGGACAGCTGGGTTTGTATTGCATCGCCTGTCCTTTCTTTTTCTTATCTCTTTACTTCAATTTAACTAGAGGAGCTACGTACATG
>JAYSZJ010000131.1:0-47372 GCA_043738115.1 Rhodoferax sp.
CGAACGTCTGGTCGGCTGCCATGGCAAGGGTTTGTTGTTTCATCTGGATCTAACGAGTCAATCCTCTGGGGCGTGGACCTTAATCAGCACATCCTTAACCCTTTTTGCGCGCGATGCGCGCGGCTTGCACGAGGTCGCCTTGCGTGACGCAGCTATCACGCGCATTGAGCACGAGGCCTTGCGGGCAGGCGAGGTACTGACACAGTTGCTTGCGCTGGCGCGCGCCGGGCGGGTCGTAATGGACGAGGCGGCCGAGCCGGTCAATATATCCGACCTGGCACGTTATGTTGTGGGCGAATATGCGCCGCAGGCTCATGCGGGAGGCCGCGAGTTGTCGTTTGCAGCAGATGACCCAATCGAGGTTCTAGGCCACAAGACCCTGCTCGAACTTGCCATACGCAACCTAGTGGAAAACTCGCTTAGCCACACGCCGCAGGGAACCCACGTGGAGGTGCGCGTTGAGGCGCGGGAGCGCTGCTTGCAGGTTCGGGATCTTTGGCCCACGCTGGATGCTGTGAACAGGCATTCCGGGGGGCCAGCGCTCGGGCTAGGGCTGGGACACCGCGTCGTTGCCAAGGTCGCAGAAATCCACGGCGCCAGCTTCGAGGCGTACACAGATTCACCACGCAACTGGCGCGGCTATCGCATCATCTTTCGCTGAGTTCAGCCAGTGAGGTCGAGTAGGAATCTCATGGTGGGGTTGTTGCCTCTCTTCCCAGCCAGATGGTCAGCATCTTGGCCTAGGGATCTTGGGCAATTAATTCAGCAATAGGTGGTACCCCTTCCTAGAAGCTGAAACCCCAAGGGTATTGGCACCGATTGAATCTTGACAGTCAATTTTCGTTCGGCGGCAACAAATCTGGTTGCAACTGCATCCTGCCGGTCCGAGCCGAAGTAATGTTTTCCATCCTTGGCCATTTCCCAAACGCTGCCAACTTCATTTTCAATAGGCGCTACATACCCATCCAATTGCATTAGCGGCATCGCCGTCAGCACGGACCTTACCTTGGCCCGCCTCTCGGACTTCGCACCTGTCAAACCGAAGATTGGCGTTTTCCTTCTGCTTTGGCTCATGGCTTCATCTCCTCAACGTTCGGGGGTGCCCCTCTGTTATCGAATCTTTTACCCTCTGCATCGGAGCGAGTGTTGGCATTCCTTGACACCACCATGAGCGAGTGTCGGTTTTCGTTCCGCTGATTCACCTATCGGGATTTCGTCCTAAAGCGCATCCTGGTTTGGGCCAGTGGAGGACATTGGCGAACGACTGCAATCGGCAGTCAAGTTGCCAGTCTGCACCGGGGCAAAAGCTGGCTTTTTGAGGCGGGTCTCTAGTATTCGAAAATATTAAAAGAACTGCGCTAAGTTATTTGAAATCTCCACCGTAGCCATCTATGAAGTCACTGATAGCGCAATAGAAGCGAGAGGGGCTTTGTCTCCTCCGGATAATCCGCTACAAACTTGAGCCATGCCGTCTCAGGCGCGGTCGTAGCGCTCTTCTTGCCAGAGGCCGCATCGAGAATACCCTGGTGGAAAGAGTCCAGTGGTTGCACTTGTTTCTGCACCAATGCGCGAATGTACTTGCCGTAGTGCCGAAGGAAGTAAATCTCTCGCTTGCTGTAATGGCTACCCAGTGGTTGGTCGAACCCTCCCTGCATGACGGCTGACACGTGGGCTTCGGGATACAGCGTTTTGACCGGATAGATTTGGCCGATCAAATAGTCAATAGCCTCTGGATCTTTCAGTATGCCGGCGTGTGAGGCGTTGAAGCCAATTTGCTCGGACGCCTGCTGCTGCACCATTTTGTACAACTGACTGGACAGCGGCACAACACCATCGCTGTTCTCTCCGACTTTGACAACACCCGGATTGCCAAAGGCGTAGACCAGCTTGTGCGTCACCGCGGACGGCAACGGTTTTCGGTAAAGATTTTTGATATAGGGATTGGCAGGGTTGAGGTCCCGCCACGACGGGATCACCAGCAAGCCATTGCGCTCTCCCGCCTCTGCCGCCGGCATGCCACCAAACGGCGTGGCAATGGAGATGAACGTAATCTTGCTTTGGAAAGCATCCTCCAGCTTGTTGAGCGCCTCCCGCACCACCAGCCCCCCCATGCTATGGGCCACCACAATGACGGGAACATTAGTGTCGACGGGAATCACGCGTCCAGAGAGGAAAATATTGAAAAAGAAGTCTGCCATCTGGTCCAACTTGCCACCGGATGGGTAGTGAAAGAACCAGGGCTTGAAGCGTGTTCTGTCCAGCTGCTTGAGCACCGCCGAAAAATCGCGCGCGCTGCCATCAATGCCATGCACAAAGATGACCGGAATCTTGTAGCCGATATCCTCTTCCAATGCATAGAACATCGTCCCGGCTTTCTCTAGAAAAGCTGCCGGGTGGTACATGCCAAGCGCCGACATGTCGCGATCAAACAAGTGATCATCCAAAGTACGGATGGTGTTCGGTGGAAAGAACAAAGACTGCTCCCGCAGCACCGACGGTTCAACTTTCAGAGCTACGGGCCAATCCAACCGGCTCGCATTGCCCAGCGCAATATCCACATTGCCCATCACTTTGGGGGCATTCTTGTTGCCCTTTAGATGCAGGCTCCGGCGCCCTATCAGTTCATGGGATTCGTAGGTACCGTTGCCATTGAGGTCGGCAAAAACTACGAGGTCAAAGTTGCCAGACGGCAAATTCAGTCCGTAATGCGCGCCTGGGGTGAGCTGGTGCATGGCATCAACCAGTTCATGCTTCTGGAATTCATCTGAAAACGCCGCGATGCTGAGCATTGGCGTGGGGTAGCCATCGCTCTCCTGCCCTATTTTTCCATACACAAAATAGGTCTCGCGATCAATCATGTGTTTCAGGTTGCGCATCGAAGGATCGGTCGCCTGAATCCGAGCGTACTCTGATTGAACAATGGCATTTTGGACAAATGAACAGGAAGACAGCAGGAGCAGGCAGGATAGGTAGAGGATACGCATGGGTCAATTTTCGCAAAAAAAGGCGCATCGCCCGCAGTCACTGAATGGGACTCTCTTCTTCGAACATGGCCTGCACCTGGCGGCACTCACAGCCATGGATACGGGTCGAGTGGCACTAAGTCCGCTCTGTACCTGTCGCCTGCACCTTAAACGCGCCCAATCCAATGTCTGCTTTGTGCAGTTGAATTAGAACTCTCGGATTTCCGCTTTGGATCGACTCCAGCCAAGCTCTACCGGTCCTTGGCTGAACGCACTATTCAATACAAGGCTGGTCAGCAATGGCCGGATTGACGATGATTAGTTTCCGGCGCAGGCACCCTAAACCAGCTGCGTCTTCTGCCTTACTCCTGCGCCGCCTTCGCCATGCGCTCACTCTTCCAGTACACATCGTCCCCCACCGTGCCATCGGTCCGGTAGCGGTTCAGCACACGCGACAACACAAACATCAGATCTGATAGCCGATTCAAATACTGGCGTGGCGTGTCTTTCAAAGCCTCTTGCCCTTCCAACGCCACAACCGCACGCTCGGCGCGGCGGGCCACGGTGCGGCAGATGTGGGCCTGTGATGCGGCGCGGGTGCCTGCGGGCAGGATGAATTCCTGCAGTCGCGGCAGGTGTTCGTTGTGTTCCGCCAGCGCGTCGTCCAGCGCCAGCACGGCCTCGGGCTTTAGCAATTCATAACCGGGGATGGACAGCTCGCCGCCCAGGTTGAACAACTGGTGCTGGATCTCCACCAGCACATCGCGCACGGGCTGCGGCATGTCTTCGCACAGCAGCACGCCGATGTGGGAGTTGAGCTCGTCCACGTCGCCCATCGCGTGTACGCGCAGGCTGTCTTTGGAGACGCGGGTGTTGTCGCCCAAGCCGGTGGTGCCGTTGTCTCCGGTGCGGGTGGCGATTTGTGTGAGGCGGTTGCCCATAGTCAGCTCCATGCAAGGACAAAAAAAGTCTCCCATCGTAAACTCAACCCCCACGCTCCGCCGCTTTGCGGGTCGCTGCCCCCCGAGGGGGCGAATTTCCCTTGGGGCGGCCCGGCGGGAAATTGTGACCTCCACGCTCTACCGCTCCGCGGCCGGCTGCCCTCAGGAGAACTCCACGATGAACGCTCCCACGCCCCCCCTGCATCTGTTGCCCGAAGTGAACCAGCGCCCGGTTCCCCCGGAATTGGTCGAGACACTGCAGGCGCTATTCGGCACCCGCTGCTCCACCGCCCTGGTGGTGCGCGAGCAGCATGGGCGCGATGAGTCTTCGTTCGACGTACCCCCACCCGGCGCCGTGGTCTTTGCGCACAGCACGGCCGAAGTAGCCCAGGTCGTGAAGCTGGCCGCGCAGTACCAGGTACCTGTGATTCCCTTTGGTGTCGGCACTTCGCTGGAAGGCCATTTGCTGGCCGTGCAGGGCGGCATCAGCCTGGATGTGAGCCAGATGAACAAGGTGTTGTCCATCAACGCCGAAGACCTGACCGTGACCGTGCAGCCCGGCGTGACGCGCAAGCAGCTCAATGAAGAGGTCAAGTCCACCGGCCTGTTCTTC
Organism: Rhodoferax sp.; assembly: GCA_043738115.1. Classification (GTDB taxonomy): domain Bacteria; phylum Pseudomonadota; class Gammaproteobacteria; order Burkholderiales; family Burkholderiaceae_C; genus Allorhodoferax. The sequence goes on from JAYSZJ010000131.1 coordinate 4,518, forward strand.
CCAATTGACCCCGGCGCTGACGCAACCATTGGCGGCATGACCGCCACCCGCGCCAGCGGCACGAATGCCGTGCGTTACGGCACCATGCGCGAAAACGTGCTGGCGCTGGAGGTGGTCACCGCGCAGGGCGAAGTGATTCGCACCGGCACCCACGCCAAAAAGTCGTCCGCAGGGTATGACCTGACCCGCTTGATGGTGGGCAGCGAAGGCACGCTGGGTGTGATCACCGAAGTCACCGTCAAGCTTTACCCATTGCCCGAGGCGGTGATGGCAGCGACCTGCTGCTTTGCATCGCTGGCCGATGCGGTCAACACCACGATACAGATCATCCAGCTGGGCGTACCTATTGCGCGCTGCGAGCTGCTGGACTCCACCACCGTGAAGGTAGTCAACCAGCATTCCAAACTGAGCCTGCCCGAAAGCGCCATGCTGCTGATGGAGTTCCACGGTTCCCCTGCCGGTGTGCAGGAGCAGGTGGAAACCGTGCAGACACTAGCCGCCGACAACAACGGTAGCGCCTTCGCTTGGGCCGCCACCCCCGAGGAGCGCACCAAGCTATGGACGGCGCGGCACAACGCCTACTTTGCCGGCGTGCAGTCGCGCCCCGGCTGCAAGGCCATCACCACCGACACCTGCGTGCCGATCTCGGCCCTGGCAGACGCGCTGCTGGATTCGGTGACCGAGGCGCAAGAGGCCGGCATCCCCTACTTTTTGGTCGGCCACGTGGGCGACGGCAACTTCCACATGGGCTACCTGATTGACCCCAACATCCCCGCCGAGCGCGAAACCGCCGAGCGGCTGAACCACCAGTTGGTGGAACGTGCGCTGAAGCTGGGCGGCACCTGCACTGGTGAACACGGCGTGGGCCTGCACAAGCAGGGTTTTCTGGTGGCCGAGACGGGGATGGGCGCGGTGGACATGATGCGGGCGATCAAACGGGCGCTGGACCCTTTAAACATCATGAACCCGGGCAAAATCTTTACGCTATAGATTTAATAGCTATTTAGATCCACCCGACGGGGGCTAGCGGCATAAATCGCTACAACAGCCTGCCTGCAGAGACGTCTTCCTGACGCACACCCAGGGCGGCCATGGCGAGTGGCACAGGCAAACCCCGCACCAGCGCCGCGGCCAGTTCGCCCATCGCTGGCGTGGTCTGGATGCCATAACCGCCCTGCCCGGCGAGCCAGAAGAAACCGGGCGCATCGGGCGCAAAACCTACCACCGGCGACTTGTCGGCCACAAAGGATCGCAACCCCGCCCACTTGCGCCGCACCTGGCGGATCTGCAGTGTGGTGGCGGTCTCTATGCGGTCTACGGCGATGGCCACATCCAGCTCTTCGGGCTGCACGTCCTGCGGGTCCACGGCGTCTTCGTTGGCGGGCGACATCAGCAACACACCGGCGTCGGGCTTGAAGTAGAAACTCTCTCGGGCATCGATGACCAGCGGCCAGTTGCTGGTGTCACAGTCCGCAGGGGCTTCGGTGGTGAAGGCCGTGCGCCGCTTGGGCATCAGGCCGACCGGGGTCACGCCGGCAAGCCGCGCCAATTCATCACACCAGGCGCCGGCGGCATTGATGACGATAGGTGCTGAAAAGATGCCGACTGCTGTTTCCACTCGCCAGTTGCCTGCCTCGCGTTGCATGCGCTGCACACCTGCCCCACACACCAGCTGTGCACCGGCGGCCTTGGCACCACGCAGAAAACCCTGGTGGATGGCATGTACATCCATATCCATCGCATCGGGCTCATACACGCCGCAGTGCGCCGCATCGGGCCGCAGCACGGGTACGCGTTGCAGAATGTCGGCCTGAGTCCACCATTGCACATTGGGTACCAATGCACGCATGTCTTGCCAAACCCTTTGCAGGTGATCGTGGTCAGACGCTGCACCCACAATGAGCGAGCCCCGCGGCGTGACTAGCGGGTGCTCCGCAAAGCCGGGCGGCGGATTGAAGTAGAACGGTCTGGACGCGGTGGTGATGGCACGCACGGTGGCGTTGCCATAGGTCTCGGAATACATGGCAGCTGACCGCCCCGTAGCGTGGTAGCCGGGCTGCGCCTCGCGCTCCAGCACGACCACGCGGCAGTGCGGCGCTAGAAAGTAGGCGGCCGATGCGCCGGCCATGCCGGCACCCACAATCACAACGTCGGTGGATTGCAAGATATCACTCCAGAAGAAGTTCGCTATACTTTTTATAGCTGTAAATACAATGTTCTCAGGGGCTAGAGGCCCATTTTGCATCAAGCACTTCGACCACGCAGCCCATCCACACTTGCTCCACATTTGCTGGCGACAGTAGCTACCTACCGATGCCATGGTGGCATCCACAAGGAGACTGTCCATGGACTACGACCGCCCCACTTTCTGGAAAATCCTGCAGGCTGCCAGCGCCGCCGCAGTACTGACTCTTTTCAGCGGCTGCGGGGGTGGAGGCGGCACAGGCGCGGTGGATGCCCCAGTGGCCGTGGCCGCCGACACCACCACAACCGTGCAGGCGGACGCAGCAGCCCCACCACCCGCGCCCATCCTGACTGACGACCGCGCGCGCCTGGGCCAACAAATCTTCAACGACCCCAACCTGTCCGAGCCTCGCGGCACAGCCTGCGTGGCCTGCCACCAGCCCAACCAGGGTTTTGCCAGCAACAACGGCGCGCGTATTGGCGTGGCACTGGGCAGCCGGCCCGGAGCCTTGGGCCTGCGCAACTCCATGACCAACAGCTACCAGGGCTTCACTCCCGCATTTGGTTTCCAGACGGAAGACGGAGAGACCGAGGCCATTGGCGGCCACTTCTGGGATGGCCGGGTCGACACGCTGGCCCAGCAGGCTCTGGGGCCTTTCCTGAACCCGCTGGAGATGAACAACCCGAGCCGCCGTGCGGTGGTGGACAAGATTGCAGCCTCGCGTTACGCACCGTTGTTCCGTCAGCAGTTTGGCGCCACCATCTTTACCGACACCGATGCGGCCTTCACGCAGATTGGTGTGGCCATTGAAGCCTTTGAGCGCGCAGCGCTGCAGCCCTTCAGCTCCAAGTTTGACGCCATGGTGCGCGGCCAGGCCACGTTCACACCGGCGGAGGCGCGGGGCATGGCTTTGTTCATGGACCCGGCACGCGCCAACTGCGCCGGCTGCCATGTGATGGACCCCACCACCGGCAAGCCAGAAGACTCGTTGTTCACCGAGTTCACCTACTACGCCAACGGCATCCCGCGCAATGCCGCCATCCCCCGCAATGCTGATCCCGCGTTTTTTGACCTGGGACTGTGCGGCCCCGAGCGCACCACACTGACCCTACCTGCCAGCGTGGTGCCGGGCACCACCATTGCCCACTTCTGCGGCAAGTTCAAGATGCCCACGCTGCGCAATGTGGCCGAGCGCCCGGCCTTCATGCACAACGGATTCTTCACCAACCTGGCTGATGTGGTGCGCTTCTATTCCACCCGCAACACGAATCCGCAGCGCTGGTATGGCCCCAGCGGTGTGCCCAACGACCTACCCGCCCAATACCGCGGCAACATCGAATCGGTGAAGGCGCCATTCAACCGCGCACCCACGGCCGGACCGCTGCTGACGGACCCGGAAGTGAACGATGTGGTCGCCTTCCTGCGCACGCTGTCGGACGGCTTCCGTGCGCCGTAAGATGCGTTGATGCACCCGCCCCGCCGACTTCCCATAGCCCTGCAACTGTCGCTGCTGATCGCGTCGGCTGTCGTGATAGCGGTGCTGGTGGTGGGGGGCCTCAGCTTCCTGAATCTGCGCAGCGGCTTCAAGGACTATTTGCAGGTGCGCGACGACGAACAACTGATGCGTTTTGTGGCCATGGTGGAGCGCCGCGCCGCGCTTGATACCGAACTGCAGTGGCTGCGCCAGGACCCCGACCCCATGCGTGCGCTGATGGACGAATTCAGCGGCCGTGCCCCGCGGGGCCAACGCCCACCACCACCGCAGCGCGGTTTCGACCGCCCGCCACGCCACGAGGACGGGCCACACGGCCAACAACCACCGCCACGCCGTGCCGACGATCCTCCACCGCGTACCCCACGCGGCGCGGGAAGCCAAGGCAGCCTGGGCGAACGCATGCTGGTACGCGACGCACAAGGCCAGCGCCTGGCCGGCCGGCCGCAGCCCCCCGGTGCCCCGCGCACCACACGCGCCATCAAGGTCAATGGCGTGGAGATCGCTTACGTCGACCTGCTGCCCGAGCCAGAACCCGAGGGTGTGGACGCCCGCTTTTTGCAACGCCAGACCAGCCGCCTGGTCTGGGCCGCGCTGGGCACCATACTGGCAGCCGTGCTGGCAGCGTGGTGGATGGCCGGCCGCTGGAGCCGGCCGCTCTTGGCCCTGCAAAGCGCCAGCCGCGAGATCGCCCGTGGCCGCCGCCCCGAGCCACTGCAACCCACCGGTGCACGCGAGATTGCACAGCTGATGGAAGACGTCAACACCATGACCGCCGAGCTGGCGCGGCTGGAGACCGCGCGCCGCGTCTGGATCGCGCAGATTTCACACGAGCTGCGGACACCGCTGTCGGTGCTGCGTGGCGAGATGGAAGCCATTGAAGACGGCGCGCGCCAGCCCACGCCACAGGTCATGTCCAGCCTGCGCGACGAGGTGCTGCAGCTCACGCGTCTGGTGGATGACCTGCACACCCTGTCGGTGGCCGATGTGGATGGCCTGCGCTGCGACTTCGCGCCCGGTGACGCCCATGCAAACCTATGGCGCGTGACCCAGCGTTTCGAGCCCCAGGCGCAGCAGCGCGGGCTCACATTGCAACTGCCGCCACGCACTGCAGCGCCGATCAACGTGAACTGGGACTTTGGCCGCATCGAACAATTGCTGGCCAACCTGCTGACCAACAGCCTGCGCTACACCGACGCACCAGGCAGCATTGCCGTGGGCTGGCACAGCGACGGCCGCACCGTGACACTGACCGTTGACGACAGCGCGCCCGGCGTCAGCGATGCGGACATGCGTGAACTGTTTGAGCCGCTGTTCCGCGGCGACAAGGCGCGCCAACGTGGTGATGGCCAACATGGCAGCGGTTTAGGACTTGCTATTGCGCGCTCCATTGCGCACGCGCACAAGGGCACGATCTCGGCCAGTGCGTCACAGCGCGGTGGACTGCAAATGTGTGTGCGTCTGCCGGTGAACCCAGAATTGGCGGCTGTGAAAGGCTCAGCATGAACGTCCCGCCCACAGCACCCACGCCAGTGGTCACGCGCCATATCTTGGTCGTCGAAGACGACGCCAAGATCGCCGACATGTTGACTAACTACCTGCACATGCACGGCTTCGAAACCACGGTGTGCGGCAATGGCCTGGACGCCGTACCACTGGTGCGTGCCATCGCCCCTGCGCTGGTGGTGCTGGACCTGATGCTGCCCGGCCAGGACGGTATCGCCGTGTGCGAACAGCTGCGCACCTTCTCCGCCGTACCCATCATCATGGTGACGGCCCGTGTGGACGAGATCGACCGTCTGCTGGGCCTGGATACGGGTGCCGATGATTACGTCTGCAAACCCTTCAGCCCGCGCGAGGTGGTGGCGCGCATCCAGGCGCTGCTGCGGCGTGCACAGGGCAGCCTGTCGACACAAGCGCAACACGCAGCGCCCAACGACCCTGTGGCATCAGCTGCCGCGTTGGTGGCCGACGACGCAAGTCTCAGCATCCGCTGGCTCGGCCAGCTGCTGCCGCTCACCCCGGTTGAGTTTCGCCTGCTGCGCCTGCTGATGTCGCGCCCCAGCCATGTGTTCAGCCGCGCGCGGTTGCTGGACCATGTACACCATGACCTGCGTGATGTCAGCGACCGCGCCATCGACAGCCACATCAAGAACCTGCGCCGCAAGCTCGACGCTGCAGGGGCTGTGGGGCACAGTGTGGCGTCGGTGTATGGCGTGGGGTATCGGTTTGAGGTGGATTGAAAATTGAGAGGACTGGCTGCCGATAAGGCATCGACCGCGCACAAAGCTTTGTCGACTAGCTCGCCGGGACGCACCCTGCCTCAGGCCATTTCCATTGTGCGTTCTGCCAGCGTGACCAGCGCTGCCAGTACATCGTCAAAGTCTTCCGTCACCACCGCACCCACGTGCTCAGCGCCCGGGCCGGTCACCTGCGCGCTGTAGACCACGCGCAGTTTTTCACTGTCAGCCACTGGCTCAATGCGGTGCTCCACCGTGACGCAGATATCGTCCGGCATGGTTTCGTCGGTGAAAACCACGCCCTCTTCGACGTTGGTCAGGCGGACAGTCATGGCCTCTTGGCCGCTCGGTGTCATGCTGAAGGTGGCGCCCACTACAAAAGGCCCGGTGATCTTGGCCTGCTCGACACCGGCGTTCCAGCTTGACCAGTTGTTGACGTCGGTCCACAAGGCCCAGATCGCGGAGCGGGATGCGGATGTGGTGGTGCTGAATGCGCGGTGAAAAGACATGGTGAAGTGCTCCTGGGATGTGTGTAAAGACCCAGTGTAAAAACCGGCTACTGACAGCGTGTTGTCAGTAGGGGTGCGCGGTGTCACACTCCGAGCATGAACTTGACACCCGCAGAAACCCAGGCACTTAGGCAGACCTGCCACAGCTTTTTGCCTGGCCATGCCCAACCAACACCCGCAGACGAATTCGCCGCGATGGCGCAGTGGTGTGCCGACAAAAGCATTGCGCACGACGTGTATGGCGATGGCGCACTGGTGCAACAGTTTGAGCAACAGGTCGCCACCTTGCTCGGCATGGAAGCGGCCGTTTTTTGCATCACCGGCACCATGGCGCAGGCCACTGCATTGCGCCTGGCTTGCGCGGGGCGCGGTGGCAACAACCGGCGGGTCGCGCTACACCCCACCTCACACATCATCAAACACGAGCGCAGCAACTTCCAGCTGCTGGACCACTTCCAAGCGTTGCAGATCGGTGATGCCTTGCGGCCCTGGACGGTGGCTGACCTAAAGGCATTGAACGAACCCATTGCTGCCGCGCAGTACGAGTTGCCGATGCGTGAGATCGGCGGGCAACTGCCAACGTGGGAGGCCTTGAACGACATCAAAGCCTACTGCCGCGCAGAAGGCATCCACCTGCACATGGACGGCGCACGTTTATGGGAAGCCGCCTGTGGTTTTGGCAGGAGCTTGCACGACGTCGCCGACGGGTTTGATTCGGTCTATGTGTCGTTTTACAAAGGCATTGGAGGCATGGGTGGGTCCATGCTGCTGGGCAGTGCCAGCTTCATTGCACAAGCCAAAGTTTGGATACAGCGCCTGGGCGGCAGTGTGTACCGCAGGTCACCCTATGTGGTGTCGGCGGCGATGCAGTTTGAGAAACGCCTGGCCGAGATGCCCGCCTGTTTTCAGCGCACCGTGTGGTTGTACGAATTGCTGAAGGCCTACCCCGCGTTCACGGCCAACCCGGCCACGCCACACAGCAATATGCTGCACCTGTATTTGCCGGTGGCGGCAGACACGGCCAATGGCATCCGCAATCACATCGCGCAAGAACACGGCATCTGGTTGTTCGGCCGCGCGGTGCACGCGGCATTGCCGGACCAATGCATGTTTGAATGGTATGTGGGTGACCAGTTGTTGCAGATGCCCGATACCACGGTGCGCCGGGCATTGGATTTGCTGGCGGAAGCGGTAGCGGCATCCGCAAAATAAGGAGCGAGATGGCATGCGTGCAAGCACGATTGACGAATACATCCTGGCCGCCCCACCTGAGGGCCAGCCCCATCTGCGGCGGCTGTATGCCATCCTGAAGAAGGCAGCGCCCAAGGCCGAGGAAGCCATCAAGTGGGGCAACCCTTTCTTCATAGAGCCACGTTTTGTATTCGCCTTTTCAGCGCACAAGGCACACCTGAGCTTTGCCCCCACGGCCAAGGCGCTGGAAGTGTTTCGCAAGGAACTGAAACCACACCAGACCACTAAGAATTTTTTGAAAGTTCCTTACGACCAGCCCCTGCCCGAGGACCTGATCCGCAGCATCGCAGACTACTGCGTGCGAACGGTGGCGCAGCGCGAGGGCGATGCGTTCTGGTAACGCGCCCTGTCGTCGAACTATGGCAAACTTTGCAGCCCAACACACCACTACAGCAGGAGGACATTTCCATGGCTTTGCGCATCAACGACCTTGTTCCCAATTTCACCGCGGATACCGACCAGGGCAGCATCAGCTTCCATGACTGGATAGGCTCCGGCTGGGCCATCTTGTTCTCCCACCCCAAGGATTTCACCCCCGTCTGCACCACCGAGTTTGGTGCCGTGGCCCAGCTGGCGGACGAGTGGGCCAAGCGTGGCACCAAGGTGATTGGTGTGTCGGTGGACGGCGTGGCCGCGCACCAGAAGTGGAAGGCTGATATCGAAAGCTTCGCCGGTGCCAAGGCCGGTTTCCCCATCATTGCCGACGAAAACTTGGCCGTGTCCAAAGCCTTTGACATGCTGCCCGCCGAGGCCTATTTGCCCGATGGCCGCACCGCTGCAGACACCGCCACCGTGCGTTCGGTTTTCATCATCGGACCGGACAAAAAGCTCAAGCTGTCCATGACCTATCCCATGTCGGTGGGCCGCAATTTCGCCGAAGTGTTGCGCGCGCTGGATGCATTGCAACTGACCTTCAACGTACCCCTGGCCACACCCGCCAACTGGACCACCGGTCAGGATGTCATCGTCGCCCTGGCGCTGAACGATGACCAGGCCCGTGAGAAGTACGGCAGCATCGACATCAAGCTGCCCTACCTGCGTACGACCAAGGCGCCGAAATAAGCCGCGCATCGCATCCTGGCGTCCCATCAAACTTGGTACAGGAAACCGCCTCCGATGCCGAGCGAAGTGACCGCCTGATTGCACTTGCGCGTGACACAAGGTGGATCATGGACGCCCTGGTTGCCGTGCGCGGCCAGGGAATTTCATCGTGGTGCATTGGTGCAGGCGCTATCCGCAACTTGGTATGGGACGATCTTCACAACAAAGCTGCCCCATCCGAACTTGCAGATATAGATGTCGCATACTTTGACGCAGACTGCCTCGCGCCACAACAAGACGCGGACCTACAAGGCAGGCTGGTTGCAGTTATGCCCGGGGTTCCGTGGGAGGTCACGAACCAAGCCGCCGTCCACCATTGGTTCGAGGAATACTTTGGCCATGCGGTACCACCGCTGGGATCACTTGAGGAGGCCGTGGCCTCCTGGCCAGAGTACGCAACGTCTGTTGGCCTCCGGCTGGAAGGCGATGACTCCATCACGGTGATTGCGCCACACGGGCTGGAAGATTTGTTCGACTGCGTGGTGCGGCGCAACCCTGTTCGCGTCAGTGTCGACACCTACCGCCAGCGGGTTGCGCAGAAACGTTATTCGTCGCGCTGGCCAATGGTGCGGATTGTGCCCTGTTAAACCGGAAGCCATAACGGCCGTTAGAGCTATGCGTTCGCTACGTCTGGTCCCAGCGCAATATTGCTCAACAGCGCAGTGACTTCGGCCTGCCGCGTGCAGCCAATTTTCTCCAACACTTGCTGCAATTGCGAGCGCACCGTGTTGCGGGTGACCCCTCCTGTTGCGGCAATATCGTCCAGCGACTCGCCAGTAGCCAAGCCGCGGGCTACACGCGCCTCTGAAGGGGTGAGGTCGAACAGCGACCGCAAAAGCTCGACTGGCGGGGCCTTACGCGCAGTGACTGGGGTGAAGATCAACAAGGCGCAGGAGCGGCCAAAGATGTCGTGTGCCGAGCGACGTATAGGCACGAGGTGGGCTACCAGTGCTGCCACGCCGTCCCGGCTGCGCAGTGCAAATGAATGGACCGCCGCCTGCTCCGGACTATCGAGCTGGGAGAGCGCCGAGCGCATCAATTCGTCGGCGCGGTCATCGCCCAATTTGATGTGGTCATTCGCACGCCAGCGCACCCCATCTGGCAGCTCGTTCATGGCAGCGTTCGCCTCGATGACCACCCCAGTTTCATCCATCAGCAAGGCGGGCATACCCAGCAGGGCCAGCGTGTTGTTTGCGGTCTGTGCGTTTTTGAGGCTCAGGCGGGCGGCGATAAATCCGGCCCTGGCCAGGTGTGGGCGCAAGGCATTGAGCGCGTCCACACCATCTTTTTCAATGGGGCCACGTTGGTAATCGCGTTCCACGGTAAAGACAATATTGTCCCGGGTCGGCATGGCCAGACCGGTGCTGGCCGACCATCCCAGACCCCGGGGGCGAAAAAAATCCCGGTAAATCACATTGTTATCCAGCTCTTCCCGGCTCCAGAAGTCGTCTTCCGACAAAAAAGTGGGTTGGTTCTGGCTGAATAGGCACACCCGGCGATTGCACTGCGCGAACCAACCATCGTCCAGATAGGCCTGGAAGGTTTCGGTCAGCGACCGTGATGTGACCCAATTCATGGTCTTCTCTCGCACGGCGAAAAGTTGTCCGCCTCGGGCGTCAACCAAGGTCGCTAGCTCGTCTAACACCTCTGGCCACAACTCGGGCACAAAAGAGCATTCGTAGATTCGGTCGATCAGTTCTCGGTTCATGGTGGTTATTCAGCCTGACAAGTTTGTTTTTGAACTTCTTCATCCATTTGGATGATGACATGGGTGGGACCACACATGCATCATTCGCAAGCCATTGCAGACGTATTTTGAGCTGCACGTGACCCTCAAACCAACCAAGGATTATTTATGACTGTATTCGTTCGTTATCGCCAAAAGAGCCTGGTCTTGTCGTCTGTTGCCGCTGCCACCATGGCCTTGGTCGCTTGCGGCGGCGGTGGCAACAATGACTCTGCTATGGCCCCCTCTGGATCTGCGACGATAGTCGGCGTGGCCGCCGTTGGTGCGGCCTTGGGCAATGCCGCGGTCACCGCCAAGTGCTCTACTGGTGCGCCAGTGACCGGGACCACGGCGGCCGACGGCTCCTTCACGTTGGCATTGGCGGGCGGACAAACCACGCCCTGTATGTTGCAAGTGTTTGGCGGTACGCCCGCTATCCAACTTCACGGTTTTGCTGCAGAAGCCGGTCGCGCCAACATCACACCATTGACAGAGTTGGCCATCGCAAACAGTCTCAAAACGGTGACCCCCCTGGCGGCTTTTGACAACTTCACCGCCGCCCATGCAAACACTTTGAAGACAGGTATGGAGGCGGCTAAGACCTATGTGAAAACCCAGGTTCTCGCCCTCACCGGGAGTACCCTGGCCACCGACATCATGACTGGCGTCTTCAAAGTTGGTGACGCGGACGACAAGGTGCTGGATGCCCTGGCTGTCAAGCTCAAAGCCGGGGGCATTACCCAAACTGCGCTGAACACTGCCGCCATGGCAAGTTCCCCCTTAATTAGCTTGGTAACACCAACACCAACACCAACACCAACACCAACACCAACACCTACTCCAACCCCTACGCCCCCGCCTTCGTCGGACGGGGAATGCAGTTCAAGTGGAAACATATTCACTGTCAACGGCAACACGGCGCAGATGGACAACAACATCTACGGCGCGGACGGCACCACGGTGCTCATTGGCCAGCAGAACAAGTTCCTCATCACGACGGGCACCACGTTTAAGGGCACCGGCGGTTTGACCGAAATAAAGCAGACCAACACCTCTAGCTACACCTCGGCCGCTGCCAATGGCACACTGTCGGGCACCACAGTAGGGCCCACAGTGGTCAATAGCTACTTCAACTTCGGCGGGGTGGACTCGACCATTTACGGCCTCACATCCACAACCCCAGTTGGCAGCATTACCGCCACGTCCACCATCACCTACGCACCGGCTGCCGTCTGGCCTAGCAACCCCAGCTTGAACACGCCCTACACCAAAACCTTCACGGTGACCACGGACACCAGTGTCCTTGGCCAGGGCTCGTCGGCGTCCATTACGCAGACAGAAACGCGCACTTACAGCACCGAGCAAATAACCACTATGGTGGGTACCTTCGCCGCGTGCAAAGTCAAGACCGACGTCACTGTCAATGGCACGACCACTTCCTCGTTCAGTTGGACCGTGGGCTCTGGTCGACTGAAAGGACATGTGCTGAAGTCCACCAACGGCGCAGGTGTGCGCACCTTGGAAGCAACTGTGCTGTTGGTAAACGGCAGCTAAAGCATCGGCAGGGGCGTGGCAAGGGGAGCCTGCTGGCGGCCCTTGCCTTCTGCTCACTCAGCTTTCGGCGACCCAGATGAAAAGGGGCCGAGACTGATCCGGCAATTTGGCGACGGCTGTTGCCCTTTATAGCGTCGCGATCTCCGCGATCGCGTTCGCCATGTATTCGATCTTGTGCTGCATGTCGGCGTCGGTGTCGGCAAAGCGTTGGGCGATCTCGGCGAAGCTATCCTGGATCTCGATGAAGGCGTCCACCATGTCGGGGTCAAAATGCGCGCCGCGTTCACTGAAGATGATTTGTGCCGCTTTGTCGTGGGGCACGCCGTGCTTGTAGACCTTGCTGGTGATCAGCGCGTCGTACACGTCGGCCAGCGCGATGATGCGGGCCGACACAGGAATGTCGACCCCGGCCAGCGCCCGCGGGTAACCGCTGCCGTCCCACTTTTCCTGGTGGCACAACACCACATCTTTGACCATGGCCAGCAGCGGTGAGGCGCGGCCCAGTGTTTTCTCAGCCCGCTCAATGGCCGCGTGGCCCAGCGTGGTGTGGGTGCGCATGATGCCAATTTCATCCGGCGTCAGGCGCCCGGGTTTGAGCAAAATGCGGTCAGGCACACAGACCGAACCCATGTCATACAACGGGGCGCTGCGGTACAGCGTGTCGATGTAGTCGGGGGTGAGCACTGGCTCAAATGTGGGGTGTTTGCTGAGTGCCTTGGCCAGCGCCAGCACATAGTGTTGCACGCGCAGGATGTGGCTTTCGGAGTCAGCCTCGCGCTGCTCGGCCAGGGTTGCCATGGCGAAGACCAGCACCTGTTGTGCATGCTGGACTTCGGCGGCGTCGATGTCGGCGGCAGGCGTTGTGGGGCTTGGGGTAGGCATGTTTACTCTCCTGAAAGGCCGTTCAGCGGCGCTTGGTACAACCATACCATTTTGCCACCGGGCTCGCCACATTGGGCAGTGGTTTGTACGCCTTGGGCTTCAAACTCCAGACTGACCAGCCAGGCGCCAGGGCGCAGTTCGGCCTGTGCTTTAGCCACCGCGCGCGGCATGCTCTCGGGGCGTTGGAACAGGTAAACCATGTCATAGGTGGACCAGTCCGCCGCCCAGATATCGGCCCTGCGCACCTGCGCCCAGGGGCAGCGCAGGGCGCACAACCAGCGCAGCGGCCAACTCCACTCCAGGCCGTGGAGCTGGGCTCGTGGATAGGCACGGCGCAAGGCCTTTAAGCCGTGGCCCAAGCCACAACCGGCATCCACCACACGGGCACCATCGGGCAGCGGTGCGTGTTGTGAGAGGCTGTCCAGCGCTTGGGCGGGTGTGGGGAACAGCGGCGCATCGCGCCAGGCATTCAGCGGGTAGACCGCCAGCAGCAAGACCAACGGTACCAGCCAGGCCCAGGCCGGTACCGCAGCCAGCCCCAATGAGGGAAGGCTCAAAGCCAGCGACAGCGGAAAGCCCCCGGCGATCAACACGCGGCGCCACCAGGTATTGCCCAACAGGCTCAAGCCCACACCCAAGGCGGTGGCGGTGCCCAGCGAAATGTGCAATGCAGCGCCCTGCCCCATCAGCCCCCTGAACAACAGCCAGGCTGCGGCCCAGGTCAACACGGCGGGCAGCGGCCAGGTGCGCAGCACTTTATTAGCGGCTGGCGCCAGGCGACAGGCGTTCGATCAGACCATTGAGCTCGTCCAGCGAGCCGAACTGGATGACGATTTCGCCCATCTCTTCCATACGGCCGGCGCGTTTGACGCGCTTCTTGACCTGGATCTCGACCTGGGCCATCAGCAGGTCAGACAACTCTTCTTCCACCCGTTTGAGGTCGCGCGACTTTTCCTTCTTGGGTTTGGCCGACGCGGTCAGTTCAAACTCAGCGCCCAGCTTCTTGACCTGGCTTTCGGCCTCGCGCACCGACATCTTCTTGGCGGCGATCTGGTTGGCGGCGGTGATTTGTGTGCCCCGCTCCAGCGACAGCAGCGCACGGGCGTGGCCCATGTCCAGGTCGCCGGCCATCAGCATGGTCTGCACGGGCTCGGCCAGATTCAGCAGGCGCAGCAGATTACTGGCAGCGCTGCGCGAGCGGCCCACGGCCTGGGCGGCGGTTTCGTGGGTCAGACCGAATTCCTTGATCAGGCGCTGCAGGCCATGGGCCTCTTCCAGCGGGTTCAGGTCTTCGCGCTGCATGTTCTCGATCAGCGCCATGGCGGCCGTGGCCTGGTCACTCACATCACGCACCAGCACCGGCACGTTATCCAGACCCGCCAGTTTGGCAGCGCGGAAGCGGCGTTCACCGGCGATGATTTCGTACTTGCCCGCGTTCGCGCCCTCGGCCAGGCGGCGCACCAGAATCGGCTGCATGATGCCCTGGGCCTTGATGCTCTCGGCCAGCTCGTACAGCGCGCCCTCGTCCATGTGAGTCCGGGGCTGGTACTGACCGGCCACCAGCTCGGTCAGCAGCAGCGTGCTGGGCGTGCCGGAATTGGCCACGGCCTCTTCCACCGGCGCGCGGTCCTGCACCTTGGGGCCGAGCAGTGCTTCCAGACCCATGCCCAGGCCCTTGGGTTTTTTCGTGACCATGCTTATGCGTTCTCTTTCTTGGTATCTGTAATCAATTGGTTCAGCAGCGCCCGGCCCTCGGGCCAGTCGCCCAGGCCGGATTCGGAGTTGATGTGGCCTTTGTTGCCATAGTCGACAAAGGTCGAACCCCAGGCGTTGGCGAGTTGCTGTGCGCGTGCGCGGCTGCAGTAGGGATCATTCAGACTGTTGAGCAGCGTGCTTTGGAACGGCAGTCGCTGCAGCACCACGGGCGACCAGCTCTTCAACGCGGCGCGCAGCTCTTCACGCTCGGGGTCGCCGGGTGCCACCAGCAGAGCGGCTATGACGCGGTCCGCATTGCGCGAATGTTGTGCCCAGGCAGCGGTCAGAATGCAGCCCAGGCTGTGGGCGGCCAGCACGATGGGGCCGGGTGGTGCGGCCAATACCGCTTCTTCCAGTTGCATCATCCAGTCGCCACGCAGGGGTTGCATCCAGTCGTGCTGCTGCACGCGTTTGTCGCCATACAAAACCTCCCAGCGGCTCTGCCAGTGGTCGGGGCCGGAGTTCTGCCAGCCGGGCAGGATCAGGATGGTAGCGGTGGTGGTATCGGTAGACACGGGGCGGATCAGAGGATTGCTATTGTTTAAGGAGCGAAATAGTTATATTCGACGGGGGCTACAGGCCAATTTCATATAAATGACTTGGCTGCAACCGCACTCACATGGCCGCAATACGCGCCACCATTTCCTGCGCAAACGCCACAAAAGCCTGCGCGCCCTTGGACGCTGGGTCAAACACCACGCCGGGCACGCCATAACTGGGCGCTTCGGCCAGGCGCACATTGCGCGGAATGACGGAGTCAAACACCTTGTCGCCGAAATGGGCCTTGAGCTGCTCACTCACCTGCATCTGCAAGGTGATGCGCGGGTCAAACATGACGCGCAGCAGGCCGATGATCTGCAGGTCGTCGTTGAGGTTGGCCTTGACCTGCTTGATAGTGTTGACCAGGTCGGTCAGGCCTTCCAGCGCAAAGTATTCACACTGCATGGGCACGATGACACCATGGGCACAGCACAGGCCGTTCAGCGTCAGCATGGAGAGCGACGGTGGGCAGTCGATCAGCACAAAATCGTATTCAGCATCAACTGCGGCAATGGCCTGCTTCAGGCGTTTCTCGCGCCGCTCCACTTCCACCAGCTCGACCTCGGCACCGGCCAGTTCGCGGATTGCGCCCAGGATGTCGTAGCTGCAACCGCCCTCTTTGAGCTTGTCACTCTGGACCCGGGCCTCGGTGATGGAGGCGGACTCCAGCAACACGTCGTACACCGTCAGCGCCAGCTTGCGTTTGTCCACTCCCGATCCCATGGTGGCATTTCCCTGCGGGTCCAGGTCGATCATCAACACACGCTGCCCGACCTTGGCCAGACCGGCTGCCAGGTTGACGGTGGTGGTGGTTTTGCCAACGCCACCCTTTTGGTTGGCAACGCAGAAGATTTTGGCCATGGAGTTTGGGTGCTACTGGGAAGGAAGGAAACGGGCTGCTGCTAAGACGTCAATGTTTCACGTGGAACCGCCGGGGCTGGTTCAGCGTGAAACTGCAAGCTTGATGCCAAAACCAATCAGGAACAACCCGGCAATCTTCTCCAGCCCACTGGAGATGACGGGGTTGGCGCGGATGCGTTCGGCCAGGAAGTGCGTCAGCAGCACCGAAATCAGGCCATACATAAAGGTGATCGCAGCGATGGTGCCGGCCATGAAACCATAGGTCAGCAAGCCGCGCTGGCTGACCGGGTCCACAAACAAGGGGAAGAAGGCCATGTAGAACAGGATGGCCTTGGGGTTGAACAGCGTGATCATCAGCGCCTGGCGGAAGTAGTGGCCGGCCGTGATGTTCAGCACCGGTGCCGCACCAGGCTTGGCCAGCAACATCTTGGCACCCAGCCAGGCCAGGTAGGCTGCACCAATCCACTGCACCGCGTGGAAAGCATCCGGATAGGCGGCCAGCAAGGCAGCCACACCGGCGACGGCCGACCACATCAGCACCTGGTCTCCAGCGATCACCCCCATAGTGGCCGCCAGTCCTCCGCGAATTTTTCCCTTGCTGGTGGACGTAATCAAAGCCAGATTACCCGGACCAGGGATCAACAAAAACACGATGATGGTGACAACAAAAGTGCCGTAGTCGGTGACGCCAAGCATGGGTTTCTTTCAGTGGGTGGAGCGCCGAGTTTACGTGAGGATTTTGGCGTCGCTGCGCGCCGTTGCCCCTGCGAACTATTGCACGTGTACTTCCCACCTTTAAACACGCGGCCACATATGGCTGTTGAGCTCCCCTTTCCGCCCCGGCGGGGGTGGAAAGGGGTTGGGGGATAGGGGGGGGTTACAAAACTCACATTGACTGAGGCGGTTCAGAAAACCATACGCTTCATTTCCCCCACTCTCTCCTCCCGCCCTCTCTCGCCCCGGCGGGCGAGAGAGGGAGCTGAACAGCCATATGTGGCCGCGTCTTTAAAGGTGGGGAGTGCGAGATTGCGAAGCCGGTTGTATCCCACTAGAGCGGGCGGGATCGCTGATCAGCCCGCTCGCTTGCGCATCCAGACTATGCAGCGGTCGGCATCCAGCCCGGGGACGGTCAGTTGTTCCACGTGAAACACTTCAATGGTTGCAGGCAGGATTGCCAGCTCGTCTGCAGGGTGTTTGCCCTTCATGGCCATCCAGATACCCTGCTCTGCCAGCGCATCGCCGGACCAGTTGGTGAAGTCGACCAGGGAGGAGAAGGCGCGGGAGCTGACTACGTCGTAGCGATCCGTCAGGGATTCGACGCGGGCGTGGACGCCACGCAGATTGGGCAACTTCAGCGTAACTGCCACCTGCTGGATGAACGCTGCCTTTTTGGCGACCGTGTCCACGCAGTGCACGGTGATGTCGGGGCGGCAGATGGCGATGACGATGCCGGGCAGGCCGGCGCCAGAGCCCACATCCAGCAGACGGGTTGCGAGTTGCTTTGTATCGCCTCCCCCAGCGGGTGCCTGGGCTTCGGCCGCTGAATGCAACAGTTTCAGCTGCCGATCCAGCGGCGTCAACGCCGCCAAGCTGTCCAGCAGGTGGTGGGTCAGCATCTCGGCCGGGTCACGCACGGCGGTCAGGTTGTAGACCTTGGTCCACTTCTGGATCAGCTCCAGATACGCCAGCAATGCGGTGATCTGGGTCGCATCCAGCGACAAGCCCAGTACGGGCAGCGCCTGCTCCAGCACATGGCGGTGGTTGACAGGGGCGATAGTAGTGGCGTTAGCGGCAGGCAATAGAAACCTCGTTTAGTTGGGCGGCAACGGCCACCTTTTTATTGGTCAGGCAGATGCATCCCACCTATGGACGGGGTGCATTTTCGACTGCTCCCGGCAGGCACTGCCCTCCCCATCTGCTCAGCCGAAATGGGCTTAGTTTACGCGGCCACTTTTTCGACAAAGCCGCGGAAGTTGCCCTTCTTCAAATGGATCAGCAACAGGGAGATGGTGGCAGGTGTGATGCCCGACATGCGTGACGCCTGACCCAGGGTTTCGGGGCGTTGTTTGTTCAGGCGCTGGCGGGCCTCAATGCTCAGGGCCGTCACCTGCATATAGTCCAGCTCGGCGGGCAGGCGCAGGTTTTCGTAATGGGCAGCGCGCTCGACCTCGTCGTTCTGGCGGTCGATGTAGCCCGAGTATTTGGCAGCAATCTCTACCTGCTCAATAACGGCAGCCACAAACACATCCTGAGCCAAGGTCGCGGCGACAGCCTCAGAACCATCCAGTGTTTCACGTGGAACATCGGCGGCAACCGCCGGTAAATCCCGGTTGGCATACCGCCCACCGTCCAACGACATCACTGCCGCATAGCCAATGTTCGGCCGCCGTAACAGATCCGCCAGGTTGTATTCATGCTCAATAGCCTTGCCCAGCACCCGCTCGGATTCGCTGGCCGCCAGGTTCTTGGGGCTAACCCAGATGCCACGCAAGCGTTCTGTTTCACGTGAAACAGCATCGCGCTTGCGGCAGAAGGCGTCCCAGCGGGCATCGTCCACCAGGCCCAGCTTGCGGCCGGTCTCGGTCAGGCGGGCATCGGCGTTATCTTCGCGCAGTTGCAGGCGGAACTCCGCCCGGCTGGTGAACATGCGGTAGGGCTCGGTCACGCCCTTGGTGATCAGGTCGTCGACCAGCACACCCAGGTAGGCCTCGTTGCGGCCGGGCACCCAGATGTCTTGGCCCCACTCCGCGGACTGGGCTGCCGGTGCACCGGCTTGCAACGCGGCGTTGACACCAGCGAACAAGCCCTGCGCCGCCGCCTCTTCGTACCCAGTAGTGCCATTGATCTGGCCTGCGAAAAACAGGCCGTTGATCTGGCGCGTCTCAAAGCTGTTCTTCAGCGAGCGCGGGTCAAAGTAGTCGTATTCGATGGCATACCCGGGCCGCAAGATGTGCACATTCTCCAGTCCGGCCATGCTACGAACCAAGTCGTACTGGATATCAAACGGCAGGCTGGTGCTGATGCCATTGGGGTAGTACTCGTTGGTCGTCAGGCCTTCGGGCTCCAGGAAAATCTGGTGGCTGTCCTTGTCGGCAAAGCGGTTGATCTTGTCTTCCACGCTCGGGCAGTAACGCGGGCCCACGCCTTCGATCTTGCCGGTGAACATCGGACTGCGGTCAAAGCCGCTGCGGATGATGTCGTGTGTGCGATTGTTGGTGTGTGTGATCCAGCAAGGCATCTGCTGCGGGTGCATGTCCAGCCGGCCCATGAAGCTGAACACCGGCATCGTGGCACTCATGCCGCCGGGCATGCCATCACCGGGTTGCGCCTGGCATTTGCTGAAGTCGATCGTGCGACCATCCAGTCGCGGCGGTGTGCCGGTTTTCAGGCGCCCCTGCGGCAGTTTCAATTCCTTGAGCCGTGCGCTGAGCGACACAGCGGGCGGATCACCCGCCCTGCCCGCCGCGTAATTGTTCAGCCCCACGTGGATCTTGCCGTCCAGGAAAGTACCTGCCGTCAGCACCACGGTCTTGCTGCGGAACTGGATGCCCACCTGGGTCACCGCGCCCACCACACGATCGCCTTCAATCATCAGGTCATCCACCGCCTGTTGGAACAACCACAAATTCGGTTGGTTTTCCAGCATGCGGCGAATGGCCGCCTTGTACAACACCCGGTCCGCCTGCGCCCGCGTGGCACGCACGGCCGGACCCTTGCTGGAATTGAGAATGCGGAACTGAATGCCCGCCTCGTCCGTGGCTAGCGCCATCGCGCCACCCAGCGCGTCCACTTCCTTGACCAGGTGGCCCTTGCCAATACCGCCGATGGATGGGTTGCAGCTCATCTGTCCCAGCGTCTCGATGTTGTGGCTGAGCAGCAAAGTCTTGCTGCCCATGCGGGCAGCCGCCAGCGCAGCCTCGGTTCCGGCATGGCCGCCGCCAACGACGATGACGTCGAATTCTTGTGGGTAAAGCATGGTGTTCAGTTTGTGGGCGCAAGGCAGGTTCGCGTGCGCCCGGTGTGGAGATAGCCCGTGATTTTACCGGCTGCCTGGTTTTTTGGCACGTGGTGAGAATTCACGCTGCTGCCTACGTGGGTGGATCAGTTGGGCCGCACGTTCTGCTCCGTGTCCTCCGGACCTGCAAGCAGGTCCTCCCCCTTTACCTACGCAAAACGCACGACCCAACTAATCGGACGTAGCGCACAGGCCCGCCGAACGAAATTTCAAACAGCCCGTTTTCAACACACTCCAGCGACAGGCAAGGCCCCACACTCAACTGAATTGGTGACAATATCCCCATGACCAAACTACTCATCTTCGCGGGCAGCACCCGCCAACTCTCCTTCAACCGCCGCCTCGCAAATGCCGCCGCCACCATGGCGCGGGCCGAAGGTGCCGACGTCACCCACATCGAGCTGAGCGACTTTGATGTGCCGCTCTACAACGCCGACCTGGAAGCCCGCGGCACGCCGGCCGACGTGATGCGTCTCAAGGCCATCGCCTATGACCACCCCGCCTGGATCATCTGCTCACCCGAGTACAACGGCTCCTACACCGGCCTGCTGAAAAACACGATCGACTGGATCAGCAGCCCCGTCAAAGGCGACCCCGTCTGGTCCGACGGCGACCGCTCCATGCGCGGCAAGATCGTCGGCCTGATGAGCGCATCGAACGGCGCCCTGGGCGGCCTGCGCTCCCTGAGCCATCTGAACCCGCTGATGGCCAATGCCCAATGCTGGGTCGCACCCAAGCAGTTTGCGCTGAGCCGGGCGGGTGATGCGTTTGATGAGAACGGCGAGCTGAAACTGCCAGCGCAACGGGACAACGTGTTGGCGGTGGTGAAACAGGTGTTGTGGGCGGCGGAGCGGCTGACTAGCTGAGCGAGCGGCTGTTTATGCTCTGGAAGTTGCGTTGTACGTCTTATCTCGCATCACAAGGAAACCGAACATGAAAGCGCTTTTCACACTTTTTCTATCCCTTGTACTCTGCGTAGATTACGCATACGCGGAACCGCTAGCGAGTCGGGATTCGGCGCGGAGGTACGCCAAGGCAATTCCAATTCAGGAAGTGGTCGATGAAATGCTTGGCTACTACCTCCGCAACGTACCGCTCAAGGGAAAGATGAATGTAGTCAATGAAGTCCGAAGTCGACTGAACAACGACAAGCTGTTGGAAACGTATATCGACTTACTTGTGTCGATATACACAACTGAGGAGCTAGAAGCGTTGGCAGACTTCTTTTCCAGTCCTATCGGCGCGTCGGCACATTCCAAACGATGGCAGGTCGTTGATAAGCACTATATGTTCCGCGAAGAGATCGAGCGAGCGGTGAAACAGGCAACGTCGGACTTGCAATCAAATCCCACGAAGTAGTGGGCGCGTCTGAGCGGCTAGACCAGCCAGAGACCGAAAAGGAATCTCTGGCTGTTACGTTGCCCATGAGAAAAGCCTGAAGCCCCCGTCAAATATAAAGACACAGCTATATAAATAATAGCGTCATGGGTTTGGCGAAATTAAAGTAACAAAAACAGGAGTGCAAGCCCCTGCGTGCATTCCACAATCAACTCATCGATCAGAGTCCAACTAAATGAGCACTTTTCTATGCTCTGAAAATTACGTCAACCGTGCGCCCCATGTCAAAAGAATCCGCTTTCTGGAACTGGTTCTCCAAGAATGAACCCACTTACTTCGCTCTCGATGGTGATCTGGGGTCGTGCTTCGATGCTCTTTCAGAGGAGCTAGGCAAGGTTCACACTGGCTTAACTTTCGAGTTCGGGCCAATAAAAGGTGGGATTCGTGAGTTTGTCATCAGCGCAGGTGGGCAACGCGATGCATTTGACGCCGTCAGTGCTGTTGCCGATGCGAGCCCTGGTCACACTCGGTTTAAGGTCACGAGATTCAGGCCAAGACGAGAGCCTATGAATATAGAGTACGACGATCTTCAGATCAACGCATCGGATGTGTACTTCCATTTCGTGAAAGACGACGACCCACGTAAGGTTGCAGTACTTCTCTTTGTTCGGGGCTATATGCAAGAACGCGATGTTGATTTCGGCCAAATTGGCTATCTGTTTTTAGACGAGGCATTGGGCGAGTACGACGTTGAAACCAAGGTGGGATTCATCGAAGTTTTTGGGCACGACTCCAAGCACTTCTCAGGAGCATCACCCATCTCCGAAATGGCAAACCGGTTCGATGCGATTCTGGTTTCTCGCCACCAATGTGGCTAACCGCCGTGAATATGTCTGTTTCCCCACACGAAGTCTTGGCTATGCGATCTGATCTGCCGCACCTTTACCTAGACGTTGCCAACGACCTCTTTCGCTCAACTTGGCAAGCCAGCCACGTTCGCCTCGTCGAGCTTGTTGCGAATTCGAATGCTTCTTTGGCGTTGCTCCTGGCGCGCGCGCTGACCGGCAATCCTGCGGGTAGCCTTCCATTGGAGCAGTGGCTGCCAAACACGGTCTTCCAGTTGAGCAACGCTAGTGCCCTCGCTCAACTGATCGCACATGCAATGTCGGACATAAAGCAAGAAGAACGATGGCCGAGTGAACCGCTAGCTGAAGCCTTGACTCGTCTGTCTATGGTCGAGCCTGAGTTCAGCTATTCAATAAAAGCAAGTACCGAAAGACGGCGGCCATGTTCGCCATACATTGACGGCCCAACGTATCAAATGTTCTGGGTCACCGGCAGTCACCTCTACCTTCTCGAAGTCCACAATGAGTCTTAGGCGTTTGGTGATAGCCCACCCCTCAAGCCAACGCCCCCCTAACCTCCAACTCCCCCATAGCCACAATCTCAATCCGCCCATAACCCAGCCCCAGCACCCCATCCCGCACCAGCACCTTCAATTCCTTTGAAAGTGTCTGCCGCGTTATCCCCAGCATCATCGCCAGTGCCTCCTGTGACACTGCCACGCTGGCCCGCGCGTCGCTGGCCTGGGTCGCATCACCCCGCGCCAGAGTAAGCAGGCGCCGTGCGATTCGGGTGCGGGTAGACCGCAGCATGGCGTCTTCCACCATGCCGTACAACACGCGCACCCGGCCACACAGCAGCACGGCCATGGCACGCGCAAAGGCGCTGCGTTGCATCAGGCGTTTGAAACCTTGGGGTTGAATCACCAGCAGGGTGCTGGCCAACACGGCCGTGGCGTCGTGGGGTCGCGGCAGGCCGTCTATCAGGGATGCCTCACCAAACCAGTTGCCAGCCTCGATCACCGACAAAATGCCTTCGCGCCCGTCTTCCCCCAGGGTCGACACCTTGACGGCGCCCTGCACCACGCAGAAGAAGCCGCCCGTGGCATCCCCTTTGCGGTACAGCATTTCACCGGCCCGCACGGGCACGATGTCTGCCGCCGCCAGCATGGCCTTGCGCTCCGCCAACGGCAGTGCGCCGAACCAGGGGTTTGTTGACAAAGTTCCCAGCAATTCGCCTTTTGAGTCGGCCATCCATTTCTTCCCGGTGATTACCCTAAATTGTAAGATTTTTAACAGTCTTACAGCTTGCAGGCGGTTAAGGTGAACGTCCGAACTTCCCAAGGCCCACGCCCATGCACATTCCTTCGCTCCAAAACCAGGTCAGCCCCGAAGAATGGCAGTTGCGTGTCGATCTGGCGGCCTGTTACCGGCTGGTGGCCGCCTATGGCTGGAGCGATCTGGTGTTCACCCACATCAGTGCGCGCATCCCCGGCCCCGAGCACCACTTTTTGATCAACCCCTATGGGCTGATGTTTGACGAAATCACCGCCAGCAGCCTGGTCAAGGTGGACCAGCAATGCAACAAGCTGATCGACTCGCCCTTCCCCGTCAACCCGGCCGGTTTTGTGATCCACAGCGCCGTGCACGAGGTGCGTGAAGACGCCGGTTGTGTCATGCACACCCACACGCGCGCCGGTGTGGCCGTCAGCGCGCAGAAGGGCGGCGTGTTGCCCATCAGCCAGCAGTCGACCTTTGTACTGGGCTCACTGGCGTACCACGAATACGAAGGGGTGGCCTTCCGCGACGAGGAAAAGCCACGCCTGCAGGCCGACCTGGGCAATGCCAACTTTTTGATGCTGCGCAACCATGGCCTGCTGACCGTGGGCAAGACCATTGCCGATGCTTTTCTGTCCATGTACACGTTTGAGTCCACCTGCCAGATCCAGATCGCGGCCCAGGCCGGCGGTGGTGAACTCACCCAGGTCAACCCGTTGATCGTCAAAGGCGTGGCCGAGGCCATGCGTGTGCAGACTGGTGGCATGGGCGGTGCCTTTGCCTGGCCTGCGCTGATCCGCAAGGCGGACCGGCTGGACCCCAGCTACAAGACTTGATCCAAACTTCTTTCTCTCTGACCCTAAGAGCCCAAACCATGCCCGCACCATCACTCCACGCTGTCACACCCATCGACGCCATCCGCATCGACCTCGAAGACACGCTCAAACTGCAACGCGCCGCCTACCTGGCCAACCCCAACCCGACGTTTGCCGAGCGCAAGGCCGACCTGCTCAAGCTCAAGGCCTTTGTGGTGGACAACCGCGAAGCCATCGTGGAAGCCATCAGCAAGGACTATGGCAACCGCTCGCGCCACGAGTCTTTGTTTGCCGAAATCTTCAGCATCATCGACGGCGTGGGCCACACACTCAAACACCTCAAGCAGTGGATGAAGCCGCAGAGCCGTCACATCGACATCAAAAATTTCATAGGCGCGTCCAACCGCGTGATCCCCCAGCCGCTGGGTGTGGTGGGTGCCATCATTCCGTGGAACTTCCCGATCTGGACTAGCTTCAATGGCCTGATCTGTACCTTCGCCGCGGGCAACCGCTCCATGGTCAAGATGTCAGAGAACTCGCGCCACATCACGGCCCTGCTGATGGAGAAAATTCCCGACTACTTTCCGCGCGACAAGCTGGCCTTTTTTGACGAAACCGGCGGCGTGGGTGTGGAGTTTTCCAAGCTCAAGTTTGACCACCTGATCTTCACTGGCTCGGGCCAGACCGGCCGCGCGGTGATGGCCGCTGCCGCCACCAATCTGTGCCCAGTCACGCTGGAGCTTGGTGGCAAATCACCCGGCATTCTGCTGGACGATTTCCCACTGCGCACCGCGGCCGAGCGCCTGCTGTTTGGCAAGTGTTTCAACGCGGGCCAAGTCTGCACCACGGTCGACCATTTGTACGTGCCAGAGGGCAAGGTCAATGCCTTTGTGGACATGGCCAAGACCATCATCAGCGGCCGTTACCCCACGCTGGACACGGCGGACTACACGTCCATCATCGACGATCGATCCTTCAACCGCATCACCGAAGCCTTGGCGGAGGCCAAAGACCGCGGCGCCACGCTGGTGCAGCTGATACCCGGCAAGCCCTGGGACAAAAAGACGCGCAAAATCGCACCGCACGTGGTGCTGAACGCGCCCGCCGATTGCGCGCTGCGCACACGCGAAATCTTTGGCCCCGTGCTGCCGGTCATTGGATACACCGATATCGAAGTCGTCATCACCGCCATCAACAGCGGCCCACGGCCACTGGCGCTCTACCCCTTCAGCAACCACAAGAAGAAGATCCAGCACCTGATCACCCATGTGATGTCGGGTGGTGTCACGGTAAACGACGGCATCTTGCACACCGCACAACACGACATGCCGTTTGGTGGTGTGGGTGACAGCGGCATGGGCCATTACCACGGCTACGAAGGTTTTGTGACCTTCTCCAAGATGCGGCCGGTGTTCTACCAGGCACCGTTCAGCGCGATCAAATTCTTGTACCCACCGTACGGCAAGTTCGCCACCAAGTACCTCGACTTTCTGACAAAGTAAATAACTTGGGGACAGATCTTTAGCTCTGTCCCAAACTGACTAACTAAAAAAACAGGGACTCTCATCCATGAGCAATTACGGACCTCCACACCTGCAACGAAGAACACTCCTCAAACTGGGCATTGCCTCGGCCGTCGTACTGGCTGTGGCCGGCGGCGCAGTCGCGCTGATGCAGCCCGGCCTGCAAAACGGCAAGCTGACCGAAGACGCACGGCTGATCTTCGCCCGCGCGGGCCAAACCATTCTGGCCGGCACCTTGCCAGCCGACGACGGCCCCAACCAGATCGCCATCAACGCGCTGCTGGACCGCATTGATAATTTCATCGCCGGCACACCCGAGCACGTGCAGGCCGAGCTCTCGCAACTGCTGGGCCTGCTGGGCACCGCGGCCGGGCGCCGTGGCGTGGTGGGCCTGGCAACCGGCTGGCATGACGCCACCGTGCCCGAGATGGCCACCGCCTTCCAGACCATGCGTGAATCCAGCGTGTCGCTGCGTGTGCAGGCCTACCAGGCCCTGCATGACATCGTCAGCGCCTCGTATTTCTCTGGCCAGGAATCCTGGGCTGCGCTGGGCTACCCCGGCCCCCGCGCCGTCTGAACAAAACAAAAAAAGAGACACCCCAATGAACCCCCACGCTCACATTCGCTCGCTGCCCCCCGAGGGGGCGCATGCCTCCGCTAGAGGCGGCTCGTCGGGAGGCATGGCATGAGCAGCTTACCGGACCCCATCAAAGAAGGCCTAGCCCGTGGTTGGAAAGTATTGGGTGGCGCACACGGCGCATTACCCCCCAGCATCACCTGCGACGTGGCCATCATCGGCTCGGGCGCAGGCGCTGGCATCACCGCCGAACTGCTGACCAAGGCCGGCCTGAAGATCGTCATCATTGAAGAAGGCCAGCTCAAGAGCAGCACGGACTTCAAACAGCGCGAGCCCGAAGCCTACGCATCCCTGTACCAGGAGGCCGCCGGCCGCCAGACCAAGGACAAGGGCATCACCATCCTGCAAGGCCGCAGCGTGGGCGGCACCACCACCGTCAACTGGACCAGCTCGTTTCGCACACCGCCCGCCACGCTGAAGTACTGGCAGGAAAAATTTGGTCTGACGGACTACACCCCCGAGGCGCTAGCGCCCTACTTCAAGCAGGCCGAAGAACGCCTCAACATCGCGCCCTGGGAAACCTCGCCCAACGAAAACAACGAGCTGCTGCGCCGCGGCGCCGCCAAGCTGGGCATCAAGGCCGAGGTCATTCCGCGCAACGTCAAGGGTTGCTACAACTTAGGCTCCTGCGGCATGGGGTGCCCCGTCAACGCCAAGCAGTCCATGCTGGTGACCACAATACCGTTTGCACTGGACGGTGGCGCCACACTGCTGGTGGAGACACGTGCCGAGAAGTTCGAGATAGTCAACGGGCGTGTCCAGAGCCTGAGTTGCATTGCGGTAAAACCCAATGCAGCCCCCGCCAATCCTAATAGTGTAGCTACACAAATCGTAGCAAAGCATTATGTGTTGGCCGGCGGCTCCATCAACTCCCCCGCCCTGCTGCTGCGCTCCAACGCGCCAGACCCGCACAAGCAGCTGGGCACGCGTACCTTCTTGCACCCGGTGGCCATCACCACCGCCATCATGGCCAACACGGTGCAGGCCTGGGACGGTGCGCCCCAATCCATCTACTCCGACCACTACCTCAACACCCAGCCCATTGACGGCCCAATCGGCTTCAAGCTGGAGGTGGCCCCGCTGCACCCCGTCTTCTTTGGCGCCAACCTGCCTGGCTTTGGCGAGAAGCAGGCCGAGCTGTTCCGCCAATACCCTAACGCCAACGTCATGCTGGCGCTGATGCGCGACGGCTTCCACGACCAGGCCGTCGGTGGCAAGGTCGAGCTGCGCAGCAGTGGCCAGCCCCTGCTGGACTACCCGCTGACCGACTACCTGATGGAAGGCGCCCGCCGCTCCATGCTGGCCATGGCCGAGATCCAGTTCGAAGCCGGCGCCAAAACCGTCTACCCCGGCCACGAGCTGGCCCAAGGCACGACCACCTGGGCAGACACCAAAGCCGCCATCAAAGCCCTGCCGATGAAACCGCTGATCACCAAAATCGGAAGCGCCCACGTCATGGGCGGCTGCGGCCTGGCAGCGGACGCCCAACGCGGCGTGACCCGCCCCGACGGTGTGCACTGGCAGCTGGAAAATTTGTCCATCCACGACGGCTCCCTCTTCCCCACCAGCATCGGCGCCAACCCGCAGCTGTCCATCTACGGCAACGTGAACCGCTTGGCGCAAGGCCTGGCCAAACGCCTCACCGGCAAGGAAGTCACGCTGGCCTGAACGAAAGGCAGTACCTGCGGTTCGCCCGCAATTAACTTGTTAGCCCCCCTCAATTGTGACAAGATGTAAAAACATTGCGGGGAGGGACTGCTATGTTTGGCAAAGAGGTCTCATTGGGTTTGGTGTTGGTCAGTGTCGCGCTCCACAGCACGGCGCTGACCGTTGGATCACCAAGGGAGGGCGTCTGGATCGGAGAGCGACTGGAGTTGAGCGTTACGGTGGTGCGTGATGCGCAGACGGAAGCGACTGAATTGTGCGCACAAGCGGACGTTGTGTACGGCGACATCCGACAGGATGAAGACAATGTCCAGGTACAACAGAAGCCAACTGAACAGGCTGATACCACCATACTGTTGGTACGCTCCAGTACCCCGGTGAATGAACCGATTGTCAGGGTAATCCTGCGTGTCGGCTGCGCACAAATATTCGAACGACGATTCGTACTGCTGGCGGATTTTCCGATCATGCCAGTCGTCACCAACATACCCCCCGGACCACAGCCCGCAGAACTGTCGGTGGCACTGCCAACCCCCAGGCCACAGGTGGCGGCCACTGCACCACCCCCCATCGATGTCCCACCGAAGCGTCAACAGACTCGCAAAGTAGCGGCCCCAAATACCAAACCACCCGAATCCACGCTGGGTGCAAAAACTCTTGTCCCACAAAGCTCCCGTCTACGGCTGGACCCAATTGCAGACCTGATCGAGCGCGTCAAAACGCTGGAAACCACCAGTGTGACCACTCCGGTGGCACTGGCCGCGCCCGTGGAAAGTGGGAGCCAGGATGCGCAACGTGTACTGCAACTGGAGGGTGAGTTGCAGGGTTTGCGTCTAAAGACCGCTACCAACGAAGCGACCCTGCTGTCTATGCGCAAGCGCCTTGAGCAAGCGGAGTCCGAACGGGTATCGGCAACGTTGTTCTACAGCCTGTTGGCGGTGGTGGTGCTCTGTGTTGCGGCCATCGTCGCGCTGTGGCAGCGTCGCGCCACACCCAACGTGCGGCAGGAAGACCCGTCCGACGAACCCGAACCCTATGAGGCACAATTCCTTCACGGGGCGGCAGACCCCGGAAAGTTTGAGCCACCACCCATGCGCATACCTGAGCCAAAGACCGTCCCCAAGGGCACGACCACTCCATTGGACGTAAACGTCGCGGAATTGGACGAGCTGGAGTGGTCCGACATTCCGTCAAGCCATCTGTAAGCGAAAAGCCGCCCTGCCGTGGGGGCCGCCATGAAGGCCGAGGCTTGCCGAAGTAAATTGATCGCAGGAGACAGCAGATGCACGTACCGACCCTGATATTGCGCACCTTTGCGGCGCCGGTGGAACTACGCACCCCGCGCCTGCTGCTGCGCCAGTGGAAAGACAGCGAACTGGAAGCCTGGGCCGTGATGAATGCAGACCCCGAGGTCCGCCGCTTTTTCCCCAGCGTGCTGAACCGCACGGAGGCCCAGGGAGAGGCCGACCGCATCCGCGCCAGCATCACCCAGCGCGGCTGGGGCATGTGGGCAGTAGAGGTTCCCGGCGTCCATGCCTTCGCCGGCTTTGTGGGCCTGAACGTCCCCGGCTACGAGGCACCTTGGATGCCGGCAGTGGAGATCGGCTGGCGCCTGGCCCCCGCCGCCTGGCACCAGGGTTACGCCTCAGAGGGCGCGGCCGCTGCGCTGCACTTCGCCTTCACCCACCTGGAACTGCCGCAGGTGGTTGCTATGTCGGTGCCACCCAACACCCCCTCGCACGCGGTGATGGAGCGCATCGGCATGGTGCGCGACCCCAGTGCAGACTTTGACCACCCGCGTGTGCCGGCAGACTGGCCACTCAAGCGCCATATCCTGCACCGCATCACAGCCGAACAATGGCGCTCGCACCACGCTCCGGCTTAAGAGGCCTAAGCCGAATGGGCTCTAGCCCCCGTAAAATATAACGGTATCGCTATCGTATTTATAGTGAGCTACAGACTAGACTTCCCCACCGCCCGCACCAGCCGTTCAAACTCCGGCGCAAACTGGTCGATGATGGCCTGCGGGTCGGGGCACAACGCCGCGTCGGCAATCACGCCAAACTGCACACCCCCGCCGTAGCTCAGTATCGACACACCCAACCCCACCGAGCCCGACTGCGGCACCCAAAACAGCGACTGCTCCACGGTGGCACCCAGAAAGCGCATCTTCTCCTTGGGGCCAATCACATTGGTCATCACCGCCGTGGTCTTGCGCGAAAACAGCGCCAGCAGCGCGTCCTGCACCGGTTGGGTCAGCGCACCGGCCACGGCCAGCAAACCAAAGGCCATCAGCGGCTGCAGGCTGCCTTTGAGCTCGGCCATGCGGCGGTGCACCTCACGCACCCGGGCAACGGGGCTGCGCATGCCTATGGGCAACAGCAGCGGCGCCAGGCCGAACTGGTTGCCCAGCTGGTAGGCCTGCTCGATCGGGCGCAGGTTGACCGGCACCATAGCTCGAATCTCCACGCCATGTACATCGTCACCACTGTCCTGCAAATAGTGCCCGATAGCGCCAGCCACACAAGTCAGCAGCACATCGTTGACCGAGCAGTCCATCTGTTTGCTCAGGGCCTTCACCCGTGCCAATGGCAGCGGCTTGCACCAAGCCACGCGTTTCACGCCGCTGGGAGTGCCCTTGAGGCGGGTATGCGAATCGTCGGGCATCAGGGCCATGGCCGCGGCGTCACTCACCCCGTGCAACACCCACTTGGTGGATGCCCAGACGTTGCGCAAGCCATGCTCCAGCGTGCGGCGCGGGGCATGGGCAAAAGCCCACGATGTTTTGGCCCCCAGGCTGGCGGCACCCCAGGCCAGTGTGGAGGCACGCCCTGCGGGTGCAAAGACCCAGGTGTCCAGCAGTGCCTCGGCCCGGTCCAACAAACCGTGGCCGTGGGAGCGGCGGGGGCTGCGCGGCGGCAACACACCTCCATCCACCAGCGACTGCATCACCGCCACCAGGGCCACACCATCGGCAATGCAGTGGTGGATACGCACAATCAGCGCAGAGCCCCCGGCATACCGCTCCACCAGGTGGAACTGCCACAGCGGCCGCCGGTCATCCAGCGGCTGCACTGCCAGTGCGGCCACCCGGTCCTGCAGCAGGGCCTGCTGTTGGCCAGCGCGGGCCCGCGGCAGGGTTTCGGAAACAACGTGGTGGTCCAGCGCAAAGTCGCCATCGGGCTCCCAGTGCACACCACCGTCCGGTCCGTGTTGGGCACGCTGCACAAACCGCGGGTACCGCAGCAGCGTGGCCTGCACACGCTCGCACAAGGCGTCGCGGTGGATGCCGGGCTTGAGCACCCAGACGCCCACAATCACCATGCGGTTGACGGCACTGTCCATACGCAGCCAGGCCGTATCCACGGCGCCCATGGGCACCACGCGCTGCTCGGGCACCATGGCCAGGGCTTGTTCCCAATCCGCCACCGGATGGGCTACCCGTTTAGCGCGTGCCATGTTGTGCCCCTTTGGTCTTGCGTGGGGGCTTTGCTGTGCTGGCCTTACGGGGCGCCTTGGGCGCGCTGGCCCTGCGAGATAGCTTGGGTAGGCTGCCCTTGCGGGCGGCAAGTGCCAGTTTGCGCACCTGTGCAATGTCGGCATCCGAGAACACGCCGTTGACACCCGACACGGCGGCCAGCTGCATGCCGTGTTTGAGCCCCATGCGGTAGATCTCGCGCACCCGCTCCCATTCAATCTCGCGGCCCACGGTGAAGTTTTCAAACCGCCCGTCCAGCGCCAGCACAATGGTCTCCGCCAGGCAGGCATAGGCCACGTTGGGCGGCAGACCGATGTTCTTCATCTGCACCTCACCCGGCAGCCGGATCTCGCCCGACTCCACCACCAGCACATCGGGGCGTTTGGCCACCTCTGTGGGCGGCAGGTCCAGCGGGCGGGCCACATCGGTGATCACACAACCGGGTTTGACCAGCATGATGTCCAGCACCTTCTTGCCGGCGCCAGAGGTGGCCGTCACGATCATGTCCATGTCGGCAATGTGTTTGTCCGCGCGGGCACTGAGGAACAGGCGGGCATCGGGGGTCTCGCGCAGTATGGATTCCTGCAACGCCAGCAGCTTGGCCGGCTCGGGCGACACCATATAAACCTCTTGCGCCGTGGTGGCCAGCAAGCGGGCGCAAACCGACCCAATGGCACCCGTAGCACCGACCACCATGGCTTTGAAGGCCGCCTTTTTACCTTTGGCCGGTGCGCGCACCAGGCCCAGCCTGAGCATGGCATCGTGTGCCGCCCACAGTGCCCCCGAGGCGCTGTAGCTGTTGCCGGTGGTGATGGGTAAGGGGGCACGTTTGGCCACGGTCACACCCGCATCCCCCACCACCTTGGTAAAGGCGCCCAGCCCCATGATCTGTGCGCCCAGCCCCCGGGCCAGTTCGGCGGCGGCCAGCAGCCGGCGGTAGGTGAATTCGGGGTCGTGCGCCATGATCTCCTTTGGCGTGCCCCCCACCGAGATCAACCAACCCTCAGCCTGCGCACCGGTGGGCGAGCGTATGCCCGTGACTTTGGAATACACAAACGGTGGCGCATAGGCCATTGCCTTTTCCAGCGTGTCCATGACTACCGGGGGTGACACATGGGATAACAGCTCAATCGGCTTGACCTTCTTGAAGTACTCCTGCGACAGCGGGTGGATCACAAACGCAAAGCGGTTGATGCGGGTCGGCCCGTTGGGGTAGAGGATGCGCGGCTGCAGGCCCTGCTGTGTGAGCATGCCCAGGTAGTCATCGGTGTCCAGGTCCTGGCCATCACGGCCGGTGGCCGCTATCAACATGGCATCCAGCGTGGCGGGGCTCAGCACATGGCCGGCTATGGCGGGGGCGGCATCCACAATGGTGTGCACACCCAGCGCACCCCATTTGGCGGCACGCTCGGCATTCACCCCCACACTCACCACCACCTTGCCCGCCAGGGCACGGGCGGTCAGGCCATCTACTTCATGGGGCATGGCCACCAGCACGGTGGATTCCTGCAAGGCGGACTGCAGCACAAAGTCCGCCCACTGCTGCACGGGGGTGTTGTCGGTCACCACATCGGGCAGCCAGCCCGATACCAGATGCGCGCCCCGTGTATACAACTCCAGGTCATGCACACTTTGCAAAATCTTGGGCACGCCGTGCTGCACCACCGGGTCGGCAAACTGCAGGTTATGCGTGTATTCGGCCAGGCACAGGGCCAGGCGGTATTGCTCCTTGCCCGACCAGAACAACACCCGCGCGTTGCTGAAAAACTGCGGCAGGCTGGTCTGCACGTGGCGTACCGCCCACTCTTGCAGAATGTCTTGCAGGCGTGCGCCGGTGGTCACCGGTATAAGCGTGACCGCCCGCTTGAGCGCCACGCTGTCGGGCTCGGCATACTGCTTGCCGGCCACGCTGTAGTGGTCCCGGGCCACACCCAGGCCCAGCACATCGGCGCGCGACTCCCAGTGGCGCAACAAAGTCACGGCCTTGCTGGCACTGCCATCCGTACCCAGGCGCCGCACGTGTACGGGCTGGCCCATGAAGTCGGTATGCAGTTCAAAATTGTTGTGGGACGCCCCCAGGCTGATACTGACAATGTGTTTCATCGTGGCTCCTGACCGTTGATCAGTTGTACCGCGAAGCCCGACGCGACTGTTTGCGCAATATCAAGGCAAGCGCAATGGAATGGGCGCAGAGTACGGCCCATGACACACACCATCACAACGCTTGCCGCCGCCGTGGACCACGTGCTGGACACCATCAAAGGCCCCATCGTGCTGGGCATACCACTGGGTGTGGGCAAGCCCAACCCCTTTGTCAACGCCCTGTACCGCCGCATCAAGAACAGCGCCACGCGGGAGATGACCATCATTACGGCGCTGTCGCTGGAGAAGCCCGTGGGCCACAGCGACCTGGAGCGCCACTTCCTGGAGCCGCTGGTGGAGCGGGTGTTTACCGACTACCCAGACCTGGACTATGTGAAGGATTCGCGTGCAGGCCACTTGCCACCCCACATCCACGTGCGCGAGTTTTTCCTGAAAACCGGCGACTACCTGGGCAATGACCTCGCACAGCAAAGTTATATCTCCACCAACTACACCTTTGTCGCGCGCGACATGGCGGTGCAAGGCATCAACGTGCTGGCGCAAGCGGTCGCAAGCCGCCAGGACGCCGGCACCCTGCGCCTGAGCCTCTCCAGCAACCCCGATGTGACCCGCGAAGTGGTGGAGCGCCTGCGCCAATCAGGCGGGCAATTGTTGACGGTGGGTGTGGTCAACCAGGCCATGCCGTTTATGCCCAACGGTGCCGAGGTAGCCGGTGATTACTTTGACCTGCTGGTCACCGACCCCGCCGCCACCCATGCCGTATTTGCGCCACCCAATGCCAAGGTCAGCGCCGCCGACTACGCCATTGGTTTGCATGCGGCCAGCCTGGTGCGCGACGGCGGCACCCTGCAAATCGGTATTGGTTCACTGGGCGACGCCATAGGCCAGGCCCTGATCGTGCGCGACCGCCATGGCGATGCCTTTCGCAACATGCTGGAATCGTTATGCCCCCAAGGCACCGGCGGGCGCGAACTCGGGCGTTTTGACCAAGGCCTCTACGGCTGCTCCGAGATGTTTGTCAACGCCTTCCTGAAACTGATGGAGGCCGGCATCATCCGCCGCGAGGTGTTTGCCGATACGGTGCTGCAGCAATGCATCAACGACGGCACGGTGGCGGTGGACACCGTAACCCTAGACAGCCTGCTCGCGCTGCTGGCAGCCGGCCGCATCCAACGCAAGCTCACGGCCCAGGACCTGCAGTTCCTGCAAACATTTGGTCTGCTAAAAATGGGCGTCGCGTTGCAGGACAACACCCTTACGGTGGATGGCATCACCTGCGCAAATGACATACACGACCCCGCCAGTGCAGCGGTCATCACCGAACGCATGCTGGGCGCGCGCCTGCAAGGCGGCATTTGCATGACCGGCGGATTCTTCCTGGGGCCCAACGACTTCTACCAGCGCCTGCGCGCCAACCCGCCGCATGAACTGGCCAAGATAGACATGACCCGCATCGACTTCATCAACCAGTTGTATGGAGACGACGCGCTCAAACGCGCCCAGCGGGTCAAGGCCAGTTTTATCAACACTACGATGATGGTGACGCTGCTGGGCGCTGCGGTCAGCGATGCGCTGGACACCGGCCAGGTGGTCAGCGGGGTGGGCGGGCAATACAACTTTGTCGCCATGTCGCACGCCCTGCCCGATGCGCGCCTGATGATGATGCTACGCGCTACGCACCAGACCAAACACGGCACGGTGAGCAGCATCGTGTGGAACTACGGCCATACCACCATCCCCCGCCACCTGCGCGATGTGGTGATTACCGAGTACGGCGTGGCCGAGCTGCGCGGCCAGTCCGACAGCGAGGTGGTCAAACGCCTGATCGCCGTGGCCGACTCCCGCTTCCAGGACGAACTGGTCGAGCAGGCCAAGGCCAACGGCAAGTTAGAGGCCAGCTACACCGTGCCCGACTGTTACCGC
The DNA here is from genome assembly GCA_043738115.1 of Rhodoferax sp. GTDB lineage: Bacteria > Pseudomonadota > Gammaproteobacteria > Burkholderiales > Burkholderiaceae_C > Allorhodoferax. The sequence goes on from JAYSZJ010000131.1 coordinate 40,231, forward strand.
CAAAACCTGCCCGAGGCGCTGGAGCACACCCTGCACCCCTGGTTAACCGCCGGCATGTTGCCCGACTACCCGTTTGGCACCGACCTGACCGACGACGAGCTGCGCATGGTGCGCGCCATGCAAAAAATCAAACACGCGAGCCAACACCCCACCGAACTGCTGACCATGGCCATCAGGGCGCTGTGGGAAGGTAAAGAGGCCCCACCCGCCTACCTGGAGCGCCTGGGCCTGACGGAGGCACACAGTTTCAAGGACTTGTTGATTCGGCGGCTGTTCAGTGGGAATGTGTGAGAGATAAAGATCCTGGCGTTGGTCAAAAAGGGGGGCGTCAAGTTGGCAGTGCCACAGCGAAATCGGCCCTGACGCAATAGAGTGCCCTGCCTAGGAAAAACCCGAAACTTGAGGTGCGCCCTCTAGACCTTTGCAAGCACACTTGTCCCAATCCTGTTGCGAACCGGCTTGTGGCCTGCAAGCACACGCCATCAGGTCGGCCCACTTCAATCAAAGGAATCCCCAATGTCCCAGAAAAACCTCTCCACCGTAGCCACCGATGTCATTGCAACTTACGGCATTACCGCAACCAACGTCATCAATTCGTACCGGTTTGGCGGCGAGCGCATTGCCGGCTTTGTCGACCAGCGCTTTGCAGCAGCAGTCAACCGTGGCGCGTCAGCGCTGCGCCAAGACCTGCGCTCTAACCTGATCGATTCCCAGCAGCGCGTCACAGGCTACTACGTCAAAGGCATCCATTTGGGCACAGACAAGGCTGAAAACGCCGTTGGCGTGGCGGTCGATCTGGCCACCAAGGGCGTGAGCTTGCTGGCTGAGAACGCCGAGCGCTTCGACCGTGCCATCAACGTGAATGCACTGGCCAGCTTGAGCCGCGCGGCCGTGCCAGCCGCAGAACTGGTGAACAAGGTCGCCGAGCGCATCGAAGAAGGCAGCAGCGAACTGGTTCGCCGCGTTTCCGGCAAAGATATGCCCGCCAAGGCACTGGCCACCATCAAGCTGAAGGCCGCCACCAGCGAAGCCACGGCCAATCGCAAACGCGTGACCAAGGCAGCGACGCGAAAAGTCAGCGCCATCGTTGCGGAGGCGGCTGACGAGACCTCCAACGCTGCACGCCGTGCTGCGCGCAAAATCCAGACCACCGGTGAGCAGGCAATCAACGCTGCCGCTGAAACCGCAAACGAGACCTCTAACGCTGCACGCCGCGCTGCGAGCAAGATCAAGTCTGCCGGCGAGCAGGCAATCAAGGCTGCCGCTGACACCGCCAACGCGACCTCCAACGCTGCACGCCGTGCTGCGCGCAAAATCAAGTCCGCCGGCGATCAGGTGGTCAATGCTGTGGCCGACACCGCCACCGAGACCTCGAACGTGGCGCGTCGTGTGTCCCGTAAAGCCAAGGCCACTGGCAAAGCAGCCTGATCGGTTTTTGCCACGCTGGCGGTCGCCAAAACGCCATTGCCAGCGTCCTACTAAACGGGTAGTTCTCAGCCTGTACGGACAGGCAGCGCATCAAACCAAGCCTGCAACTTGTCCCCATGCAACGGCCTGCTGGCCAAATAGCCCTGCATCACATCCACCCCCAGTCGGGTGATGGCCTCGCGCTCGGCCTCGGTCTCCACGCCTTCGGCGGTCACCATCAGGTCCAGGCCGTGGCCCATCTCGGTCATGGCACGCACCAGCTTTTGCGTGCCGGGGGAGTGGTCAAGCTTGTCGATGAAGCTGCGGTCTATCTTGAGTTCACTGACCGGCAGTTTTTGCAGGTAGGCCAGTGACGAATAACCCGTGCCAAAGTCGTCGATCGACAACGGTATGCCGATCTCGCGCAGCGCATGCAGCAGGGCCACGCTGTGCGTAGGGTCGTCCATCAGGCCGCTTTCGGTGATCTCTAATCGCAGGCGTTTGGCAGGCACACCACTGGCCTCGACCATACGGGCCACACGCTCGGCAAAACCCCTGTGCTGCAGGTCGCGCGTACTCACGTTGACGGCGATGCTGAGCTCGGGGTGCGTCGGTGCCCACGCGGCCAGCGTGCGCAGGGCCTGCTCCAGCATCCAGTTTGTCACCATCGTGATGTAGCCGGCCTGTTCTGCAAAGGGCACAAACTCGGCCGGCGACACAAAGCCGCGTGTGGGGTGTTGCCAGCGGACCAGGGCTTCGGTACCCACGGCCCTGCCGGTCGCCAACGAGAACTTGGGTTGCAGCCACATTTGCAACTGCGAGGTGGCCACGGCCTGGCGCAAATCAGACAACAAGCTCAGGTGGCCCAGGCGTGCGGCCTCTTGCGCCGCGCTGTGCCAGGCAAAACCCATAGCGGCTCGTTTGGCGCTGTGCAGCGCAACTTCGGCATTGCGTAGCAAGGTGTCCACTGGCAGCGCCTTGGCTGCACCCTCGGGCGTCGGATCACCCGAATCGGCCAGGCCATAGGTCAGGCTCAAATCCACACTGTGGCCGCTGCAATGCACCGGTGCACCCATGGCCATTTCGATACGCTCGCGCAGGGTCTCGACCGCGGCGCGGTTGGGGGCAGAAAAGGTCGCGGCAAAGCTGCCACCCGACAGGCGGGCGACCACCGGGTCGGGGCCAATCAGACCGTCCGCCGCAGCCTGTTGCAAGGCCAGGCTGGCGCGCTCTGCGGTTTGTACGATCAGCGTGTCGCCCGTGGTGTAACCCAGAGTCTCGTTGATCGCCTTGAGACGGGCCAGGTCCATCAGGGCCAGGCAATTGGGCGCTTCTTTGGCACCAGCCACGGGATTGAGCAAGGCAGTGCGGTTGGGTAAACCCGTTAGCGGGTCATGGAAGGCCAGGTGCACGATGTCGCGCTCGCGCTGGGCCACGGCTTCGGTCATGGTGTTCAGCGCCAGACCCACGCGGTCCACTTCTTGGGTGCTGGTCGTGGGCACGCGGTTGGTGTAGTCACCATTCGCAATGCGTTTAGCCGCACGCTCCAGCGTGGCAAGCGGGCCGACCACGCTGCGCGTGGTGCGCACACCCAGCCACACAGCCAGTGCCACCGCTAGCATGGAGAGGCCCGCCACCCACAGGGCGACGCGGTCAAACAGGCGCTGCGCATCCTCCAGCCGCATCTCTATACGCTGGCGCTCGCGCGACAACAGGGCGTTGGATTCCACCAGCATGGACTTGAGTGACGGGTTAACGCGCTCGTCCAACAGGCGCAGGGCGCCGTCGCGGTTACCACCCTCGATTTCATCGGCAGTGGCGATAAATGCCTCAGCGTAGGTAGCACGCGACTGCACCAGGCGTTTCAGGTTTTGCTCCTGATCGTCGTCACGCATGTCGTTGGCCAGCGACTCCACGATGCCGTCGATGCGGCGGTTGCGCTCGTCCACATCGGCGTATTCCTTGACGCGGCTTTGCAAGGGTGCATTGATCAGGCGGATCAGCGCATTGCCCACGCCCTCGGTCTGCAAACTCAGCGCCTGCACCCGTAAAAGACGCTGCATATCGCCGGTGGCAAAACGCTGGGTCACACCGGTGATGTTGTGGATCTGAAAGATGGCCTGGGCCAGGGCGACCAGCATCAGCGCCACCAGCACACCAAATCCCAGCGCCAGGCGCCAGCCGATGCGCCGCGGCCACCCCAACCGCCGTCCACGGGGCGCGGTCACAGTCGCGGTTGTAAGCGATGGGGCCGTGGGTTGCTGTGCCATACGCTCAAGTTTGCGCTACAAGACCGGCTGGGTCCACCGTGAAAACACCCAGGACCAGCCCACTTTGCACGACCAGCGGTAGCCATTGACCAAAGTCGAGCGCTGGTGCCGCATCCAGGGCTTGTGCCAAAGAGCCGCCCTGCATCAGCAACTGCAAACCCTCGGCCTCGCCCGCCAGCGCCAGGCGCACGCGCGGGCGCAACCCGGCGCGCCAGACCACAGCGTTTTGCGCTTCGCCTTTGCGCAGTTGGACCCCAGCCTCTTGCAAGGACGGACTGCCGTCCAGGTGCGCACCCACAATACTTGCCACTGGCCAGGCACTGCAAACCACGGCACACCCGGGCGCCATGCGCAATTGCAGGCACTCTGGTGCATGGCTGGTCAGCAGTGCCAACGATGGCAGATCGGCGTCGGCATCTGGTGCACCGGCACATTGGTGCAAGGCCCACTCGACACGTGCCACATCCGCAAGGTAGGGCTCGTCTTGCAGCTGTGCGCTGGTTTCCAGAAACACGGCCAGGTCTGCGCCCCATTGGGCGATATCCCCGCGTGTGGGCGGCTGGGCATGCCATAAGGCCTGGGCCAGATCCGCAAAACTCTCATCGCCCAACAGCTGCGCCACCACAGGGTAGACGGACTGCAAAGCGCTGTGGGCCAGCGCATGGCCATTGGCCTTGTAGGCTTTTAGGCCCCTAGCCCCTGGATCCATTACTTCATTAGCTATCGATTTAGTAGCATGCGTGGCGGGCCAAGCCAGCAGGGCATCCAGCAACAGCCGCTGCTGCTGGGCCAGACCGCTCACGCCAAACACTCCGGCACGTGGACAGCTGCTCCGGCTCCATACACTTTTGCGCGGGTGGCTTCGTCCAGCAACACGTCCAGCGCAGGCACGTCGGTGTCCCATTCGATCAGTGTCGGTACCGGGCCAAAGCGGCCGATGGCGTGGCGGTACAGCTCCCACACCGCATCACACACGCGGCTGCCGTGGTCGTCGATGACGATCTCCCCATGTTCATCGTTTACCTGGCAGTGGCCCGCGAGGTGTATCTCGCCCACCACATCGGCAGGGATGGCATCCAGCCAGTCGCGGCAGCTGTGCAGCGCATCGGCCGTCTCACCGTACCGCGTTTGGGCATTCAGGGCATTGACATAAATATTGTTCACGTCAACCAGCAACTGGCAGCCAGTGCGCCGCGCCAGGGTGGCCAGGAATTCGGTCTCGGTCCAGATACGTTCCGCATCGCTGACATTCCAGCGCAGGTAGGCCGACAGGTTTTCGACCATGAAGACACGCTGCAATCGGTCTTGCACTTGGCCCACATGGGTGCACAACACGTCCAGCGATTCGGTTGTAAAGGGTATAGGCAGCAGGTCGGCCGCATGCACCGGCGCTCCTTGGAAGCTGCCCCGCGCAAAACAGGCGTGGTCGCTGACCCGCACCGGGTCTGTACGCTGCACCAGGCGCGCCAATTGGTCTAGGTGCCAGGCATCCAGCCCCGCGGCCGACCCCAGCGACAAGCCCACACCGTGCAGGCTGACAGGGTAGTGGGCGCGCCCCCGCTCCAGCACGGCCAAGGCCGCCCCACCAGGGGCAAAAAAGTTCTCGGAGTGGACTTCCAGAAAAGCCAGCGCGGGCTGGCGATCCAGAAGTTCGGCGTAATGGGGGTGACGCCAGCCTATGCCGACGCCCAAACCATCGTTCACCGGATGCCCTTAGCCCTTTTTGGCGGCTTTGGCTTCGTCCTGCGTCAGACCCTTCATGCTCTTGCAGGTGCCCTTGGCCACGTACTTCCACTCGGTCTTGTCCATGTCCACCTTGGACTGGCCGGCACAGGAATGGCTGCCGCTGATACTGGCGCAATCGTTTTGCCCAGCCTTGGCAATGCCGTAGCATTTTTCTTTCTCTTGTGCAGCGGCGGGCATCGCCACAAAAGACAGAGACATTACAGCGGCTGCAGTGGCAGCGATCATGGCACGTTGGGACATTTTGAAAACTCCTAAATAGGACAGGTTAAAGTTGAACCAGATGGCGCTTGTCACACATGCACCCATTCGCTGGTTGACAGTTAGTCTGGTGCAGGCGCCCATTCTTACAGGCTTGAGGAAAAAAATCATCCCATGAACAGTTTTGAAGACCAGATCGTGGGCCTGCGGGACTACCTGCTCCGGTTTGCCCGCCTGCAGTTGCGCAACGATGCATGGGCAGAAGACGCCGTGTCAGAAACCGTACTGGCGGCGTTGGCCAAGCCGCAGGCGTTCGGCAACCGTTCTCAGCTCAAGACCTGGCTAGTGGGCATTCTGAAACACAAGGTGGTCGACGCGCTGCGCCACCACCACCGCGAGGTCAGTGGCCAGGGAAGCAGCGAAGACGATGACAGCAGCGCCGACCCGTTGGAAACCATCGCGTTCAAGGCCGACGGCCATTTTGCCGAACAGCCGGCCGACTGGGGTAACCCAGAGGAACAGGCCAGCAGCCAGCAATTCTTCGCCATTCTGGAAGCCTGTGCCAGCAAACTGCCCACAGTCCAGGGGCGCCTGTTCCTGATGCGTGAATGGTTGGAACTATCGAGCGAAGAGATTTGTAAGGAATTACAGCTGACCCCGACCAACCTGTATGTGCAACTGCACCGGGCCCGCCTGCGTTTGCGGGAATGCCTGGAACTCCATTGGTTCAACACCGCCAACGCGTGAACATGACGTATCCATTCCAACGAACCTGCAAGGAAGTCACAGCCTTGGTCGTGGCCCGGGAAGACCGCGATCTCAGTCTGGCGGACCGCCTGGCCTTGCGCATGCATATGGCGATTTGCGATGCCTGCCCCCGTTTCGAGCGCCAGATGTTGACCATGCGCAACGGTCTGCGTGCCTGGCGCAACGACAGCGGGCCAGACGATGCGTCAAAAGATAAATAAATCACTCGCCTAAAGAAAAATTAGGCAAGTTTCCAAAATACCCTGCATAATGGTGCAGTATTGCCGAAAATTCGGAGTACGGGTTTGCGGTGATTTACCAGTTTCGCGTCTGCTTTAAGTCTTCATTGGTTTGTTGATTGCGGGTTTGGACACCATCGCGTTTTGAGAGTTAGTTTTTGAGGAGTCCTTACATGGGCAACAAACTTTACGTGGGCAATCTGCCCTATTCCTTCCGTGATGAAGACTTGCAACAAGCGTTTGCAGCTTACGGTTCCGTTTCCAGCGCCAAAGTCATGATGGAACGTGACACTGGCCGTTCCAAAGGCTTCGGCTTTGTGGAAATGGGCAGCGACGCTGAAGCACAAGCGGCTATCAATGGCATGAACGGTCAACAGTTCGGCGGCCGCGGCTTGGTTGTGAACGAAGCTCGTCCAATGGAGCCACGTCCTCCCCGCACTGGTGGCGGCGGTGGTTACGGCGGCGGTGGCGGCGGTGGTGGTGGTTACGGCGGTGGCCGTAGCAGCTACTAAGCAGCTACCTGCTGGAGAACATC
>JAYSZJ010000132.1:0-11313 GCA_043738115.1 Rhodoferax sp.
GACTATAGTTATCCACAGTCAGCAGGCAAACTGCTGGCTACAAGCCCCCTATCAAAATTGGATTGGCACTCACTGTCAAGATTCAATCGGCGCCAACAGGACACAAGAGTGTCACGCAAACAATTGCCTACATTTCTAAGAGGCGGCTTGATACTGAAGCGAGGGCCAAGGTAGCAAAAGCGCTGCAAACCATTCGCGACAATCAGACCCAGGTTTCCATCAAGTTGGATTCGAAGGCTGGAGTTATTCCTATTCACCCGTTCAAAGGAATTCTCAGCGATTGCAAAAATGTTTTTGACCCACCCCAGAGAGTAAGGAACTCACGAGAATACGTTTCGGGCCAGCCTTGTAATCGATTCAATATTTGCTTGTTTTGCCACAACGTAGTTGTACTGCGAGAGAACCTTCCCACACTGTTTTCATATCGATTGCAGATACTGACAGCGCAAGACAATAATGTGCAAAATCTCCCACACGCGTCTCAGTACCGCGACTCTCTTGATGTTATTGAGGCACTCATGGACCCAGATGAGAGCCCCTTCTCGCCCGAGGAAATCAAGTGGGCCATTGAACTTGCAGAAACAGCGGACTTCATCATTGACCCCGTGCTCTACAGAGGGGTTGAAGAATGACAAAGTTGCCTAAAGTCAAAACAAGTGGCGGTTCCGGCGATGCCAAAAAGGGGGGGCGTGGACGGACTAAGTTGTCGGAAGCAGTGCCCGGCAAAGGCCCAAGCCTTGAGGATGTACTGAAGCCGATGTACAGGCCAGCCGCTAATACCCGCGTATCAAAAAAATCGGTCTATTCCGACGACACCTGGGACTTCTCGGATGACAGTGTCAAGCGCTTAGATTCCGTGCCAAAAGCCCGTCTGCAGATTCCGTGGAAGGCCTACGAATCGAATGAAATTGGCGACGAATTGGTGTCACATCTGTCGGCCGCTCTTCCAAAGCCGATGTTGGAGGAGCTGAGGGTACTTGCATTTTTGAACATTAAATTGCCCTCCGCATTTCCTAGAACAGGAAAGCAGTCGGTGAAGCCGCAGACGGTCACGCCAACCATTCGAGCACTAGTTAGGCTTTTCACCGAAATACAGGAAGAGTATGTGGTGGACCTGAGTTTGACTCAGGTCAATCGTTCACCCCTACAGTCGATAGCGGATTTTTCGCTTGCTGACGTCAGGCATGGCCTGAGTCTCTCCACTCGGACGGACGGTGCGGCTCTAAAGAAAGGGCTTTCAGACCTTGCTTCAGCAGTCATGAAGAACAACTTCTCAGGAGGTCTTTTGCAATGGAATCCAGAGGACATTAAAGGCCTAGACCTTCGTTACCCCCAGCCACGAAGTGATTATGAGCGGGCGATGCCAAACGACCTGTTCAGACTGCTTTCAAATACGGCGTGCAATGACGTCACGACCTTTCTGAATTTTCTTGGAGTGACTCCCTGCGACCCCACCACCCATCCTGAAGAAGTTCATCAGTTTGCAGGCATTCCCAACGGAATGCAGGCAATGAAAGACTATGTCGAGATTAGAGAGACTGATAGGAGTGCGTGCGCGAAGACGGGCAAAAAACAGGGTGTAACCGGCATCGAGAGGCGAGCGTTCAAGGCGAAATACAGCATTACTCCGCAGGACTTTCAGCGCTATCTCTATCGTGTGCAACGAGCTGCTTATACCGTGATTGGTCTATACACAGGAGGTCGTTACAGTGACCTAACCTCCTTCAAAACGAATTGCATCGCGTTCCGCTACAACCAGTATGTGCTTTCGGGAACCGTCACTAAAAATCAACCGCTGAATGCGCGGGAATACGATGACCTATGGCCTGCGATTCCAATCATGCGAGATGCCATTCGCTGCCTCGAAGAGATTTCCAAAGTCACTTTCAATCCGTACTTGGTATCCGGAAGTTTCACAATTGCAATTGGCGAGACACCCAGGCCACTCTCCCTTACAGGATTTGCAACCGCCATCAATGGCTATCTGCAACTTATTGACACCACCGGTAGGTGGAAAAAGTGGCGCATAAACCCTCATCAACTGCGCCACACCCTGGCGCGTCAGTTGTCCCGTGCAGATGTTGGTCTGCTCCATATTGCTCACCAGATGAAGCATCTCCACACAGCGCTCAGTGCTCTGCCGCCAGGTGTGACTTCCGAGTACGGAAATATCGGAGAACTGACCCAGCAGCGCGCAATGGAGTCGGGGGCTGCCCATAGAGAAGCCATTCAAGCCCTGTATGGGGCGGACCGACCCATTGCCGGCGGAGGTGCGGAAGATTTCAAGAAGAGAAGAAAGGCCTACTTTTCTGGTTTGGCAGCTCAAGGATGGACTGAGGATGAAATCATTGAAAACCTTGCAGGGCAGGGACTTCCATATGCAAGCGTTGGCCTTGCCTATTGCGGTGGGAAGCGCGAAATTCTTCTCAAAGATGGGACCAAAGAGCTTCCACCGTGCCTCGGAAGCATGGAATGCAGTCCTAATGCTTGCAAGCAGGCAGTAGTCACCGAAGTTCACAAACCACTGTGGGTGAAAATTGCAAGGCACAACAGGGAGATGGCAAAAGACCCACGAATGGCTCACGCAGAGCAGGTTTTCAGTGCCGCAATAAAGAATGCCGAGGAAGTATTGCGAGACCTCGGAGTGGTTGGCTGAGGAGTTGGGTTGTGAGCACGGATAAACGGAACCTTGAACGAGATAAGAGGAATGCGGACGACTTCGAGGGGATAACCAACCGCCTCACGGAGGCGTTGAAGAAGATTGAAGGCTCCCCGAGACTTAAGGCAACCCAGAAAGTGCTCTGCGAGTTAGCTTCTTGCAGCCGAGGGACGGTAAACAACCGAGTTTGGCCCGTCGAGTGGTTAGACCGCATTAAAAGGGAGCGAAAGTCCCCAAAAATGCCATTGGAGCCTGAATCCTCGGAAATCGAGCAAGAGGTAAACTTAGTTGAGCGCCTTGAAAAGCAATTGAATGACAGTAGGGATGAAATAGTTGTCTGGAAAAACAAGCACGATGACATTTCAGACAGTTACCAGGCCCAATTGAATCTCACTCGGGTGCAAATTAACAAAGTTGCGGGCTTAGAAGCTGAGAACGCTCGACTTCGAAAGTTGGCTCGCGCAAGCAAGGTGTCGAATTTGCGGTGACCGGTAAATACATCCACTCGTACGTGACTATACGAAACTAAATTCCTCAAGACGTTTTATGAAGCAATATCAAGACCTCGTTCAGAACATTTTCGACTACGGAAGTTGGCAAGACAATCGTACGGGGAAACGGACCCTAAGCATTCCTGGTGCCATGATGAAGTTCGACCTTCAGGAAGGGTTTCCGGCCGTTACAACTAAGAAGCTTGCCTTCAAGTCTTCCGTAGGAGAGCTTGTCGGCTTCCTTCGTGCTTCGCGCGACGCAGCTGAGTTTCGTAGTCTTGGTTGTAAGGTATGGGACCAAAATGCAAATGAAAACGCTCAGTGGTTGGCAAACCCATTTCGGCTCCAAACTGACGACCTGGGGCCTGTATACGGCGTGCAGTGGCGTCAATGGCCCGCTTACAAACTCATTAACCCAACAAGTCCTTGCGGCATTTCGCAGATTGAAGAAGCTGTTGCGCGTGGTTACACGAGGCTTGGAGTAATCGACGATGCCGGTTCGGAGTCTACTGGGCAGAGCGTTTTACTTTATAAAGCCGTAGACCAATTGCGCCAGTGCTTGGATACCATTATTAAGAACCCTGGTGACCGCCGCATCCTGTTTCATGGGTGGAACTGGGCTCAAATAGATGAAATGGCTTTGCCACCGTGCCATTTGCTCTATCAGTTCTTAGTCAATCAAGCTAAGAAAGAAATTTCTCTCTGCCTCTACATAAGGTCAAACGACGTGGGCCTTGGCACTCCCTTCAATCTCAGTGAAGGCGCAGCGTTGCTACACCTGATTGGAAGATTGACTGGGTACGTCCCACGTTGGTTCACCTATTTCATCGGTGATGCTCATATTTACGAAGACCACGTGGACATGCTTAAAGAGCAATTGCTGCGGAGTCCTTACCCCGCTCCTAAATTGGTGTTGTCTGACCGAATCCCTGACTATTCAGTGACTGGTAAATATGAGCCAGAGTGGCTGGAAAAGGTGGAGCCAAGCGACTTTCAACTGCGTGGATACGAGCACCATGCTCATTTGACAGCCCCAATGGCGGTTTGAAGGTTCGAAGAAGTCAGGTTAGCGAATCAATGCAGCAACTGATTGGTCTCTAGAAAGCCAGGCGGCCTAACGAAATGAGATTCAAAAGGTCCGTTTTGTACAAAAGCCCGATGGTAGTGAAATAAAAAGATATCGGCGCTGCGCTGGTACAACTGGCAGCTCAGCTTGCCCTTGCCGCCGGGCTCGGTGGCAGGCGCCACGTAGAACTGAAAGAACGCGTGACAGGGCATCAGCGCCATCTTGTCCAACTCAGCCACGTTCCACGCGCTGACAATGATGCGGCGCGAATCGGGGTTATTTTTAAGTGTCTGGATGACCTGCGCGATCTGGTCGATATGGCCCCCATCGGGCGTGGGCCAACTGCGCCACTGCACACCGTAGACCGGGCCCAGGTCGCCATCTGGCCGTGCCCATTCGTCCCAGATGCTGACGCCGCGTTCTTTCAGCCAGTTGTTGCTGGATGAGCCGGTCAGAAACCACAACAGCTCCTGGATGATGGAGCGCAGGTGCACCTTTTTGGTGGTCACCAGCGGAAAGCCTTCGTTCAGGTCAAAACGCATCTGGTGGCCAAACACGCTGCGCGTGCCGGTGCCGGTGCGGTCCGTCTTGGCCACGCCCGTGGTGTACACGTGGCGCATGAAGTCTTCGTATTGGGAGCGGATCGGGCGTGGGGGAGTGGGGCTGGACATGCTGTGGGCGGTGCTGCAGGGTTATCGGCAAATTCTAGTGCTTGGCGCGCCCGCCCGGCGCGACCTGCTGCCCAGCCGTTCAGCCCTGTGCTGCTAGTGCCTGCAGTGCCTGTCGTGTGAAGTCGTCCGCCGGGAAGAAGGTTTCCATGGCCAGCTCTTGTAACGTCACGTCCACCGGATTGCCGAAGATGGTGATGGTGCTGATGAAGCTGAGCACGCCCTGCGGGGTGCTGAACTGGAAGGGCATGACCACACCAGGGTGCTCCCCGTCCAGGTGCAGGTCGGCGCCCGGCGGCATGGGGTAGGCCTGCAGCTCTTCCAGCAAAGTCACCAACGCCGGATCAGCACTGGCTGCAATTTGGTGGCGTACCCGTTCGAACAAATGTGCGCGCCATTGGGCCAGGTTGGCAATCTGGGGTGCCAGGCCTTGTGGGTGCAGGCTCAGGCGCAACACATTCATGGGTGGCTGCAACAAGGCGGCGTCCTGAACGCCGGCCAGCATATGCGGCACCACACTGTTGGCCGCAATCAAGTTCCAGTGCCGGTCTATGGCAATGGCGGGGTAGGGCTCGTGGCTCTTCAATATCAACTCCACCGCTTGGCGCGCCGGGCTGAGCGCGGGGTCGTCCAGGCCACGCTCGCGGTACATGGGCGCGTAGCCGGCGGCCACCAGCAGGGTATTGCGTTCGCGCAAGGGGATATCCAGTCGCTCGGACAGGCGCAACACCATCTCGCGGCTGGGTACAGATCGGCCCGTTTCGACAAAACTCAGGTGGCGTGTGGAGATGGCCGCGTCCATGGCCAGATCCAGCTGGCTCAGGCGCCGGTGCTGGCGCCAGTGCCGCAGGTGTGCGCCAAAGGGTTGGGGCGCCGGGCGTGGCGTACGGATGACGGGTTGTGGGCTGGTAGTGGCAGTCATGGCGCGATGGTAAAGCGTGTGGTGGTTAGGCGCCCATTACCTCCCAGGTCATCGCCTTGCGGCGTCTGCACCATGATGATTCACACCAGACACCGCGTTGCGACTGTCACCAACCCAAGGAGTCCGTCATGTCCTCATCTACTTCTGTTCTGTCGTCGTTTTTTGCCTCGCCCCACTTTTTGCGTCGCGTCCTGTGGCTGGATGCCGCTACCGGCGTGGCAACCGGCCTGCTGCAGTTTGGGTTTGCCGATGCCCTGGCGCCGCTGCTGGGTTTGCCCGCCGAACTATTGCTGTGGTCCAGCTACATCCTCGCGGCGTTTGTGCTGGGCATTGCCTGGATTGCCACGCGCAGCACCATTCCGCCAGGGGCAGTCTGGCTGCTGATAGGTGGCAACGCCTTGTGGGTATTGGGCTGCCTGGGATTGCTGGCGAGTAACTTGGTTGCACCTACCGTGTTCGGTGTGTCATTTTTGATCACACAGGCAGTCACTGTGGGCGTGTTTGTCGAGCTAGAGTGGATTGGCGTGCGCAGAATCCAAGCCCAGCCGGCCTGGTGAGATTTCGCGCCAGTGCTCAAGCTTGTAGCGGCCCTTTTTTACAGATCCACAAAACCTGCGATCCGGTGCAGCCGTTGCACCGGGTCCGGCTCTGCCAGCAAGCCCTGCTTGGCATCTGGGGGCATGGGCAACAACTCGGTCCACCGGTTGGCCACCCATCCGCATTCGTCCAGTCGGTAGGGCGCAAAGACGGGCAGGGCTTGCTGTGACCCGGCCTGTTGCCCATCGGCAATGAGCCGGCCCAGCATATTGGCCAATGGCTGTAGAGCGGTGGGGATGGGCTCGGGTGTGTCCACAGGCAGGTAGCGCACCTGGGCGTACCACACGCCAAACGGCCCGCGCTCGTGGCTGATCAACTCGAAACGCAGGCCTCCCTGGCACACCACCTGCAACAGTGCGGGCTGAACGGTATCCAAGGTGTGCAGGTGGGCCAGTGTGCCGATGCGGTGCAACTGCGGCACCTCGTCCGGAATCTGGACCTCATGGCCTTGCACCAGGCCCACCACACCAAAAGGGATGGTCTCGCGCTGGCAGCGCTTGATCAGGTCCAGGTAACGCACTTCAAAAATATTGAGGTGCAGCATGCCGTCGGGTAACAAACCCTGGGACAAGGGGAACAGGGGGATGCGGGAGGGCATCTGCTGATTCTAGGCAAAGCGGTCAGACACAATAATGACAACTATGCACCCCATACCAAAATTACTAGGTTACGCCGGCCGCTACCGTCGCGACATCCGCCTTGCCACTTTTTACTCCGTCCTCAACAAGTTTTTTGACATCCTGCCCGAGGTGTTGATTGGCGCGGCGGTAGACGTCGTCGTCAAAGGTGACCAGAGTTTTCTGGCCCGCCACATCCTCGTCGATTTCGGCATTACCAGCACATGGCACCAGTTGCTGGTGCTGGGTGGCTTAAATGTGTTGATCTGGGGTGGGGAGTCGTTGTTTGAATACCTGTATCACCTGAAGTGGCGCGGGCTGGCACAAGACATTCAGCACGACCTGCGACTGGACACCTACCGCCATGTGCAAAAGCTGGAGATGGCGTATTTTGAGAACCAGCGCACTGGCAACCTGATGTCCATCCTGAACGACGACATCAACCAGATGGAACGCTTCCTGAATGGTGGTGCCAACCAGATCATCCAGGTGTTCTGCTCGTCATTGATGATCAGCGCCGTGTTCTTCGCGCTGCAGCCGGGCATTGCGGTGATTGCGCTGCTGCCTGTGCCGGCCATACTGTTTGGCGCCTTCTGGTTCCAGAACCGGTTGGCACCGCGTTACACCGAGGTGCGAGAGGCTGCCGGTGATGTTAGCGCCCGACTGAACAACAACCTGCTGGGCCTGGCCACGATCAAGGCTTTCGCCACGGAAAACGTCGAGGCTGATCACATCGCGCAGGCCAGTGATGGCTACCGCACGGCCAATGCCCGCGCCATTCGCCTCAGCTCCGCCATCACGCCCGTCATCCGCACCGCCATCCTGGCTGGATTTACCGCCACACTGTTGTATGGCGGCTGGCTGACGATCCAGGGTGAACTGGCGGTGGGCGCGTATTCGGTGCTGGTGTTTCTGACCCAGCGCCTGTTGTGGCCGCTAACCGGTTTGGCCGAGGTGGCGGACATGTACCAGCGCTCCATGTCGTCGATAGACCGGGCGATGGCGCTGCTGGATACGCCCATCAATATTCCCTACGAAGGCCAACACTTTCCGATCGACAAGGTGAAGGGCGAGCTGCGCTTTGTGCATGTGGGCTTTGCCTATGACACAGTGCCGACGTTGAAAGACATTGATCTGACGATCCCGGCCGGCAAGACTACGGCCTTTGTCGGCTCCACGGGTTCGGGCAAGTCCACGCTGGTCAAGCTGCTGCTGCGCTTTTACACAGCCCAATCTGGCCGCATTCTGCTAGACGACCAAGCTATTGACGGCCTGAACCTGCAGGACTTGCGCCGCGCCGTGGGGTATGTGTCGCAAGACACCTTTTTGACCGACGGCACGGTGGCAGAGAACATTGTCTACGGTGCATCCGGTGCCACTGATGCGGCAATCGCCGAGGCTGCACGGGCTGCGGAATGCACCGAATTTATCAACCAGTTGCCCCTGGGTTTTGCCACCCGCATTGGTGAACGCGGCCAAAAGCTCAGCGGCGGCCAGCGCCAGCGCCTAGCCTTGGCCCGCGCCATCCTGAAGAACCCGCCGGTGCTGATACTAGACGAAGCCACCAGCGCAGTAGACAACGAGACCGAAGCCGCCATCCAGCGTTCACTGGACGTGGTGAGCAAAGGCCGCACCACCATCGTTATCGCCCACCGCCTGTCCACGGTGCGCCAGGCGGATTGCATCCACCTGCTGGAGGCTGGACGTATTGTGGAAAGCGGCACACACGACGAACTGGTGGCGCGTGGTGGCGGGTATGCCGCGCTGTGGCGGCTGCAGACGGGGGAGAGGGCCTAGAAACGACTACATTCATCCCAAATAGGGTTTGTTGGCGGGTTCTTGAGAGAAATCGGGCTGCAGCCCCCGTGAAACATGCGTTACACGCTATCGTTTTAGGAGTAAATGGCGCCTGCGCAGGGCGAAGTCGCGCAGATAGGCTAGATAAGCTTGCCCGCCGCGCCGTTGAACGCCTTACATGCCATACTCCGGCCATCGCGATTAAGTTTCCTATCCGTCGCCTGCCCTGCAGGCAATCTGGAGGTTTCCATGCTGTCGATCCGTTGCTTGACCCGTCCCCTTTGTGTCGGTTTCCTGGTGCTGGCAATCAGCGCCTGTGGCGGAGGGTCGGCGAGCAGCCCGGCGGTGCCCGCACCCGTAGTTCCCGTAGTTCCCGTGACGCCTGGAGTAACCCTGACGATCAACCCCGCCAGCACCACAGTTGTCGCTGGCGGCACCGTCGATTTCAGCGCCAACAGCGCAGCCACTTTCAGTGTCACCGGGGGTGCTGCCAATGGCAGCGTGGTGGCCACGGGGTCGGCCAACGCAACCTACACTGCACCGGCCACGCCAGGTGTTTATCAGGTTGTGGCAACAGCCACGGCAGACCCGACCAGCAAGGCGACCGCATCCGTCACGGTGACTGCCGCGACCGGCTTCATAATCAATGCCAGTGGCAGCCCGCGTATCGCGCCCGGCACATCAACACAGTTCACCGCCTTCCTGAACAGTCAGCCGACTAACGCCACCTGGGCTATAGAGGGCGCTTGTGGCACCTGCAGTATCAGTGCAAGCGGTCTCTTCAGCGCGGGCAGCACCGTGGCTAGTGTCACTGTGCGCGGCACCAACGTGGCCAGCCCGACTCAGAGCGCCACCTACCAACTGACGATTGCAAGCGAAGTCATTCTGACGCTGACCGCACCGGCGGCGGCCACATTGACTGCCGCTGACATGCTGACATTCAACGCCAGCATTTCACCCCAGGGTATCAACAGCGACGTCACCTGGACCACCGGGCCGGGCGGTGACGCCGGCAGCGTGATCGTGGTGGACTATTTCCGTGGCTACCTGCCGCCTGCATCGCCCGGCGCCTACAGCATTAGTGCCGTCAGCGTGGCCGATCCCTCCAAGACCGGGGCCATTCCGGTCGTGGTCACCGCAGCCCCGGGAACAGCGCTGACTGCATTGGCTGCGGCGCCATCCACCATGCGCTATGACCATGCGGCGGCAGCCATGCCCGATGGTCGGATATTGATGGTGGCGGGTCAGCCCGACCGCCAGGGCTACAACCCGCTGCTGAGCACCGACGTGTTCAACCCAGGCAGCGGTGGCTTCAGCACAGGCCCCGCCCTGAGCGTGCCACGCATCCACCCTGAGGCCATTGCGCTCGACGCCGATCGCGTTTTGGTCACAGGCGGCGAGGAAGACTATCAAACCGCACGCAGCAGCGCCGAAGTGCTGAACCTGGCGACCGGTACCAGCACAGCCACCGCCAATGCCATGAGCACGCTGCGCATTCACCACCGTATGGTGAAACTTGGCAGCGGACCCAACAACGGCAAAGTGCTGGTGATGGGCGGCTTCAATGGCCCCGTGCCCTACGGCGTGCCCAGCTGGCTGGCCAGTGGCTCGGTAGATCTGTTTGACCCTGTCAGCAACAACTTCAGCGCCACCGCCGGCAGTTTGAAGACGGCCCGTGGCTTGTTCTCGGCCACCGTTCTGGCCGATGGCCGGGTGCTCATCGTTGGCGGGTTACAGCCGTCTCCAGGTGCCGGCACCCTGGCTTCAGCAGAGATATACGACCCGGTGACCGGCCTGTTCAGCTTTACAGGGTCGATGACCGTCGCGCGCTATGGCCACACGGCCAGCCGCCTGCCCGACGGAAGGGTTTTGATCGTGGGGGGTGACCGCGATGCCAGTGTCAGCTCCAGCGCCGAAATCTTTGACCCCACCAGCGGCACGTTCAGCAATGTCGCGTCGCTCCTGGCTGTCACGCGCATTCACCATGCAGCGGCGTCGCTGGCCGATGGGCGGGTGCTGATTTTTGGTGGCGAAAGCGGCGAGTCTCTGGTGCGCGGCACGGTCGAAGTGTTCAACCCCGCGACGCTGAGCTTTTCGCTCTATGCCCGCATGGCCATTCCGCGCGTGCGCGCAACCGCAACCAGCGTGACCGCTGGCGTCCATGCTGGCAAGGTATTGGTGTTTGGCGGAGGTGCCGTGAACACGCCAGGCAAGACGGCCGAACTGGCGCCTTAAAAAACAGGAGCATCAAACCTTTGGCGGGCGGTGCAACGCGCAAATCTTGTTGCCATCCGGGTCGCGCAGATAGGCCAGATACAGCTTGCCCACCGAGCCCTCGCGCCAGCCGGGCGGGTCTTCACAGGAGGTGCCGCCTGCGGCAATGCCTGCTTTCATCCAACGGTTCGGCTCCAGCCTGAACGGGCATGTGCACTTCCATGTTTGCGCAGTAAAGACATGCTGGCCTACCACAGCGGCTTCTCGGTGGACACCGGTGTG
>JAYSZJ010000133.1:0-11290 GCA_043738115.1 Rhodoferax sp.
GATTTGGCCGCTGGGTGATTTCCAAATACCAAGCGGGCTGCATATTGAGGTGGCTCAGGTCCGTGGTCATCTGCTGATTGACTCCCACCCATGGCGCAACGTCGATCACGTAGGAAAACGATGGTACGTCTGGTTGTGCTCTCACGTGATGCCATACCAAATGTCTGCAGGTCTCATTGACATCTTCATAGTCCACGCACAGGACTGCGACATCCGGCATAACGGCAACAGACTTGAAGTCCTTGTAGTCGCTGACGGCAAGATTCGAGAGGTTGAACAGTATCTTTCGGAACAGGGCCACGTCCATGAAGAACGGTCCGTTGGCTCGCATACCAAGTGTGACCGCCATCTTCTTGACCTCTTCCATGGTCTTGCCGCACAGTACCGCTGCGCATGCCAGCAGGTCATCGTGGGTGCCTTGCATTGCTACTCGCTTGAAGGGACTGGCTGCCGGTAAGGCTCCGTTGGTGGTTTTAGTCGAAGGTGCTGATGCCATGTGGGTTTCTCCTGTTAGGGTTGGATGTGAAACGCAATGCAGCGGCCCAGCCTGGGTTGGTTGCCCTGGTTGAAAGAACGAAATAAGGGAGTCGGTCTGCGAGGTCCGCGCGGAAGTGCCCGGTTCGCTATTTGGCTGGCGCTGCACTGCGCCGGTGTGTCAAATCGGCGGTTTGTGCCGACGTGGCATTTAAATCATAGCCGGAAACTTTTGACATTTGGTGCTTAAATAACTTTGGCATTGGCGAACTTCTAGGAAGTTGCTCTAGGATATCGCTCAAGTCCCGACCTCAAAATATACGATTCGCGACCTCATTCTTAATGCGGCCTCTCTGAATGCCTACAACTCACTGTTTTGGCATGCAGTAAGCAGCCCAAGCGTCCATCATCGCCCTGCGTCGAGCTAGTCGATTTGTTCGTAGGTACGCGGCCTCGGTCTTGTCTCCAATTACGTGAGCTAGCGCCGCCTCCGCCAACTCCCGAGGGAAGTCAGTCATATCCGCGGCCCAGTCGCGGAAGGTCGAACGCATACCGTGTGGCACTGCTTTGACTTTGAGCTTCATTCTTCGCATTAGCTGAAGCATTGCCATGTTGGAAATGTGTTGACCCAGTTTCACGCCACGAAAAACGAATTGCTCATCGGGTAAATGCTGAATGCTCTTTACTATCTCAGCCGCCCGGTCACTTAAAGGCACCACGTGAACGCGACTGGCCTTCGTTCGAGTTGCTGGAATCGTCCAAATTTTCTTTTCCAGGTCAAACTCCTCAAAGCGTGCTCCGATGACTTCTCCGGTACGAGCAGCAGTCAAGATAAGGAACTCTAGCGCCCTAACTGAAATGCCATCTGGTTGCTGACGAAGTCTTTCAACAAACGATGCGATTTCAGTATGCGGAATTGCTGGGTGGTGTTCTGCATTGTTGACTTTGCTTGGGTTTGGCAACAGTGTGCTGAGGTAAGCCTTCCAGAGGGCTGGATTTTCTTGGCTTCGGTAATTATTGACCGAAGCCCAACCAAAAATCTTCTCCATCCGGCCCCGTACACGCGTTGCTGTCGCATTTTTTGTTTTCCAGATGGGTAACAACACCTTCATCACGTGTTGGACGTTGATATCGCGGATAGGTACCTCACCCAAAATTGGATATACGTAATCTCTTAGTGACTGCCCCCACTGGTGTGCATGCTTGCTATTTCGCCACTCATCTTTGTGCGCCTCTATGTATTGCTCTGCGCACCATTTGAAGCTTCTGCTGGCCCCAGCGCTCGCGACCGCTATCTGCCTATCTTTCTCAACCCTCGGATCGATCCCCTCCAGCACCAGCTTCCGATATTCTTGCGACCGTTTTCGCGCCTCGTCCAGTCCAACCGTATGGGTTGGCCCCAAGCCCATGGTCTGCTGTTTGCCATTGAAAGCGTAGCGAAACAGGAAAGATTTGGACCCACTTGGCGTCACTTGCAGGTACAGTCCGCCCCCATCCGACAGTAATTTTGGCGTATTGGGGGTGCTGCTCGGAGCAGCGTTAGCGATGTCCTCATCGGTAAGTTTTTCAATTTTGCGGGCCATAGTCGATACAGTTTGACTTACAGGTCGAACGTGACTGTGGCAGGATAACCGACGACCCCCTGAGACAAACTTCCGGTAACGTATCGCGTACCGTATTGGTATGGTTGTCACCGGTGGTCACTGGTGATCTATGTCGTAATTCACAGCTTCCGCCACCGGGCCTTGTCCTCACAGCCTCCCGGACACTTGGGTAGTTCTACCCATCTCCCCTCCCGCGCAGCCCACTACAAACGGTGCTCGATCGCACAGTCGGTCGCACCATCGACGGTTACAGTTGGCATTGATCCATTGCCCTCTCACCCGATGGCCCCACATCTCGCCCGAGTCTTCGCCCTGCTCACGATCGTGCTGACCTTTCTAATGGGTGGCTGTTCGGCCACCGGCGTATTGAACGCGGTTACCACTGGCAACACTTACGCACTGAGTGCCGGTGTAGCCTAGGGCACACACCCCCGGCAAAAGCTCGACATCTACACGCCGACGGCCATGTCGCCACCAAAGGGGTGGCCGGTCGTGGTGTTTATTTATGGCGGTTCGTGGAACGACGGCGCGCGGACGCAATACCAGTTCGTCGGCGAGGCCTTGACTGCACGCGGTGTGCTGACGCTAGTGACTGACTACAGGTTGTATCCGGAGGTGCGCTACCCCGACTTTCTGAGCGACAGCGCGCAGGCATTGGCCTTCGGCCTGGAACATGCGGCGCGGCTGGGTGGCGACCCGAAGCGGGTGTTCGTCATGGGCCACAGTGCGGGCGGCTACAACGCAGCGATGCTGGCACTCGATGCGCGCTGGCTCAAGGCCGCTGGTCACGCGCCGAGCGACCTTGCTGGCTGGATCGGTCTGGCGGGCCCCTACGATTTTTATCCCATCATCAACCCGCAAGCCAAGCCAGTGTTTTTCCACCCGAACTACCCACCGAACTCGCAACCCATAGCGTTCACTTCACCCAACGCGCCGCGCAGCTTTCTAGCCGCAGCGGCGGATGACAAGCTGGTCAATCCGCAGCGCAACGCCGTGCAGATGGCAGACAAATTACAAGCCGCTGGTGTGCCCGTTACCTTGAAACTCTATCCCCACGCCAGCCACACCACACTGATCGGTGCATTTGCCTGGCCGCTGCGCTGGATCGCACCGGTTCTAGAGGATGTGCATACCTTTATATCGGCCACTCCGCCGGTACGCTGACAGCCGTCTCACCCGAGGTGCTTGCAATGCGATCCCCGGGTGGCAATCTGCATGTTCCGCTGCAGGAGTGATTCAAGAGATATATGCCTCTAGCCCCTGAGAAACATGACAAGTACGCTATTTTTTTGATAGCAAACAACATCCCGGCAAAATTTTTACCCAAGCCGGCGTTGCTTTTCTATACTGGACCTATCTAGACACTAACAGGCCTCGCCGCGGTGCGCGCGGGCTTTGAAAGGACTCTTGGCATGGCCTATCCAGAAGATGTTGGCGGCGTTAAACGGTGGCAGCGCAGCGCCGTGGGGCTGTTGTGTATGGCGCTGCTCACGCCCCTGGCCTGGGCCAATGTGGACCAGGCCCTGCTGGAAAAGGCCGAGGGCCTGATAAAAGCCAGCCAATTTGAGGAGGCCTACGCCCTGCTGGAACCCTGGGAGGTAGCCGGTGCCGGCGACCAGGTGTATGACTACCTGCTGGGCACTGCTGCGCTGGAGAGCAACCGCCCCAGCAAAGCCAGCTTTGTGTATGAGCGCATTCTGGCCGTGGCTCCCGGCTATATCGGCGTGCGGGCCGACATGGGCCGCGCCTACCTTGCGCTGGGCGACTATGGTCGCGCCAAAATCGAGTTTGAATCGGTGCTGTCCATACAAAACCTTCCCCCCGACCTGCGCAGCACGGTGGAGCAATATGCCAAGGCCGCCGAGGCCCGTGCGCAAAACAAACGCACGGTGGCCAGCGGTTATGCCGAGCTGGGCGTGGGTGCCGACACCAACATCGGCAGCGCCACGGCCCTGGCAACGGTCAACCTGCCGTCCACCGGACTATATGCCCCCGCACCCCCAACAGGCCAGAAAACACAGGACAACTACAGCACGCTGGGCCTGGGGGGCGAGATCAACCACCAATTGACCGATAAATGGGGCCTGTACGGTGGCGCCGACTACCGGGGCCGTGCCTACCAACAGTTTTCAGACTCTGACTACGCCACACTGGACGGGCGCTTTGGCCTGAGCTACACCGGGGGCAGCTGGCTGCTGCGCACCGGGCTCACGGCTGGACAATACGCGCTGAACCGGTCACGCCTGCGTGACACGCTGGGCGTCGCCATGGACTGGCGCATGGCCTTGAACAGCAGCAGCCAGATATCGATGAGCGGCTCCTTTGGCGATGCCAAATACCAGCTGCCCATCTACAGCAGCCAGGACACCCAAACCACCACGCTGTCGGCTGGCTGGTTGATGTCATTGGGTGACGGGAGCGCGGTCTTCAGCCTGACCGGGGCCTACGGTATAGAGCGCGCAGTGGGCGGGCGTGACGATGGTGACCGACGCTTTTACGGGCCACGGCTCACGTTGCAAAAGAGCTTTGCAGAAAAGTTGGGTGGTTATGCATCGCTGGGGGCCACGTTCTCCAAATACGCCGGCACCAACAGCCTGTACCTGATCAACCGGGACGAATCGTTGTACGACATTGCGCTGGGCATGAGCCTCTCCATGGGCAAGGGCCTGTCGGTGCGGCCACAGTTCAGCGCCACCCGCAACACCAGCAATGCCGAGTTGTACTCGTATGACAAGAATGACTTCTCCGTCAACATCCGCCTGGACTACTGAGCCGACCCACCCGCATTTGCCATGCCATACCCTACAGCTAATACCCTTCCCCCCTTTGCTTCCCGCCACCCCGAGTACGCCCAGTACACCTGGCCTGCCTGGTTGCTGATGGCCGCCGCTGTCTGCCTGTTCTCCGGTGGTGCAGCCTGGGCCCAGAACAGCGCCGCCAAGGTGATGTCGGTATCCGGCCTGGCCAAGGCTGTAGACACGCAGGGGCGCGAACGCGTATTGGAAAAAGGCGCCGAGTTGTTTACCGGTGACAAGGTGCAAACGTCAGACGCCTCACTGGTGCAGGTTCGGATGAACGACGGCGGCTATCTGTCCGTGCGCGCCAATACCGAGCTGGTGATTGACCAGTTTGTGTATGACGAAAAAGACCCGGGCAAATCCAACTTTCTGGTGTCGTTGTTGCGCGGTGGCTTTCGCTCCATTACCGGGCTGATTGGGCGCGTCAACCCGGGTGGCTACCAGATTCGCTCCTCCACGGCCACCATTGGCATCCGCGGAACCGACCATGAGCCGGTGCTGGTATTGGACACACCCGAAGCCCAGTTGCAGACCCAGGCCCCACCGGGTCTGTACGACAAGGTCAATGATGGTGAAACCTTTATCAGCAGCAAGGGCGGGGTATTGGCGCTGCGGCGCGGTGACGTCGGTTTTGCCCCGCTGGGGACCAACCTACCGCCCCAGGTCTTGCTGAAGGTCCCGGACTTTTACAAAATAGACCTCAAGACGGACGCGCGCGACCCCAAAGACGGCGGTAGCGGAGACGGCAACAAGGGGGCTGGCACCGGCAACCCATTGCGCCCGTCGGTCGCCGCGCGGCGTGAAGCACAGGCAGGCGGCGCTAGTGGCACCAGTCCGGCGCCAGCCAACAACACCAACAATACCCCGCCAACGCAAACCACTCAGCCCCCGACCGCGCCCACACCACTAACGCCTCCCCCCGCTACCACCAAGCCCCTGACGACGGAGCAAAGGCGCGCGATCTTGCAGGCCATCACGCCGACGGCACCCAATAACACTACGCCCACCACCACGGCCCCTTCGCCGACCGCGCCCAATGCCCCAGTGCCCGGGCCTAGATAGCTTTTACCGTTGCCGGAGACACCCATGAACCAATTTTTACGCATTACCAGCTGCACCCTCGCAGCGCTCGGTTGTGCACAGGGCGCAATAGGCGAGACCGCTGGCACCGTGTTGTTTGCGCAGCCGGGCACCCAGATCGTGGGCGAATCCGGGGTAGCCCGGGCCGCTGTCAAAGGTGATGTCTTGCAAACAGGAGAGCGTCTGGTGACCCCGGCCGGGTCGATCTCCCAAGTGGTGCTACCCGACGGGAGCCTGATCGGTATGCGCCCGGAGTCTGAACTCAAAATCACCCCTGCACCATCCGGGTCCGGTAGCAAGGCGCCGGTGGTGGGACTGATCAGCGGCTCGGCGCGGGTGATCGGAGCGGAGCTGATGGATAGCAAAAAGATATCCAACTTCACGCTGCAATCGGGCACGGCAACCGTCAGCCTCAAGGCGGCAGATCTGGAATCGGCCGTGGTCAAGCCCGATGCCAAGCCCGCAGCCGGTGCAGGCGGCGCGGCCGCGGCGGCACCCGGCAGTTACCAGCGTTTGCTGGCGGGCTCTGCCAACGTGGCCAATGGCAACCAGGTGGCAGCATTGGCACCCCGGCAAGTGAGTTTCGTAGGTGGGGGAAACGCAGCACCCGTCACATTGGCCACGCCTGCACACAACGTGTTCGCCGGCAACCGTGTGAACCCAGCACCGCAGACCGGGGCAGGTGCATCTGCCAATACCAGGGGCACACCGCCCAGCCTGGTCAGACCTGTCACCCCGATGCCGCCCTTAAACGTCGGCAGGATTCCCGTTACGGCGCCCGTTGTCAGGCCCTGCACCCGCTTTATTGGCAAGACCTGCATCCAGTAGAAGCACGGTCAAGTCCACAGGTCCAGTGGTGGGTCTGCCACCACAGCGCGCAGGATGTCCGAGCGCGATACAAAACCTATGACCCTGCCTTCATCGTCGGCCACCGGCAAGCCGGGCAGGCCTGAATCCAGTAAAACCCGAGCCACACGGCGAATGTCCGCCTCCGGCGACACACTGGGTACCGGCGACCACATCACCTCCACCACACTTTGGGCCAACATCTCGGCCCAGGCCTGCGCATGGCCGTCCGGCCCAGGCAGGTGCTCGGGGCGCAACAGCTCGGCGCGGGTAAAAAGGCCAATCAGCATGCCCCGGGCATCCACCACGGGGGCCTGTCCCAGGTTGCCCTGCGCCAGCACCTGCCAAGCCTGCTCTACCGTGGAGGTGTCGGCAATAGTGACCACCGCGCTGCTCATGACCGCATCTACACGGGTCAGCGGGTGGCGTGGTAGGCCGGGGTTGCGCGTCTGTTCATAGGCGGCCAGGGCGGTGCGGTGGGCCACATCCTGCGGGGTAGCGGGTGCCGCGGGCACGAGATCGGAAAAACGGCTGGGGTTCTGGTCCTGTGGGTCCGTGCCTATGGGCGCCACCACCGCGCTGCGCGTGGTCCGGGTAATGGGGCCCACTTGGCGTAACTCTTCCAGCGTCCCCCTGAAAGTGCGACCTGTTTTGCCGTAGACCGAGAACATCGTGATCCTCCAATTGGCTCACTGCGACCCGCGCAGCGGCGGGGCGGGGGGGGGACAGTTTCACCGCCGGGCCGCCCCAAGGTGAAACGCGGCCCCCTCGGGGGGCAGGAAGCGGCACGCAGTGCGCGACCGTGGGGGCGACATCTATTCTTGCAGGAAAAGCGCCTGCAAGTCACTCAAAAAATCGTAACCCTTTAGCGTAGGGCGTACACGGGCAAAATCGCGCTCGATCAGCCCCTTGCGTTCGGCTTCTTCCAGCGCGGCTGCAATGGCCGTTACACCCAGGCCGGTGCGCTCGGAAAAATCGCGCAAGCCAAAGCCATTGCGCAGCCGCAGTGCGTTGAGCATGAATTCAAACGGGAGGTCAGCACGCGACACTTCTTCGTCTTGCGCGACCGCGTTGCCGGCCAGCGCGTGGTCCATGTACAGGCGTGGTTCGCGAAAGCGCACCTGGCGCACTACGCGGTGGGCAAAGCTGAGCTTGGTGTGGGCACCTGCGCCTATGCCTAAGTAATCGCCAAACTGCCAGTAGTTCAGATTGTGTTTGCAGCGGTGGCCACTCTTTGCATAGGCCGACACCTCGTAACGCTCCAGCCCCGCGGCACCGGTCAGGTCGGTGATGTGGTCCAACATGGCGTAGGCCGTGTCGTCCTCGGGAATCACCGGCGGGAACTTGGCGAAGTAGGTGTTGGGCTCTATCGTCAGGTGGTAGATGGATATGTGTGGCGGCCCAAACTGCAGCGCCATGGCCATGTCTTCACCCGCCTGCTCCAACGTCTGGCCGGGCAGCGCGTACATGATGTCCAGGTTGAAGGTGTCAAACGACTGCGCCGCCTCTTCCACCGCCGCTATCGCCTGGGCGCGGTCGTGCACACGGCCCAGGGCCCTCAAATGCGCGTCGTTGAAACTCTGCACACCGATCGAGAGGCGCGTGACACCCACCTGGCGGAAAGCACGGAAACGGTCCTTCTCAAACGTGCCGGGGTTGGCCTCCATCGTGATCTCACAATTGGCTTCCAGCTTGAGCCGTGCACGGACGTCGCCCAGCAGGCGGTCTATCGTGGCCGGTGCAAACAGGCTGGGCGTGCCACCACCAATGAAGATGCTGTGGATGGTGCGGCCCCAGATCAGCGGCAGAGCAGCTTCCAGGTCGGCAATCACTGCGTCCACATAACGCTGCTCGGGTAATTCGCCCCCCGGCTTCTCATGTGAATTGAAGTCGCAGTACGGGCATTTTTTGAGGCACCAAGGCAGGTGCACGTACAGCGACAACGGTGGCAGCGCGGCCAATTGCAGCATGCCGGGTCGCATGTAGTGCTGGATGTCATGTCGGGTCGCCGGTTCGCCGGTCGGGCTGGGGGGCGTCGCGGGGACAATGGGGATCATGGTCTCGTGTCGTTTATGCAGCAGCGCCTAGCAGCCAGTGTTCACGTATTAGTGCCGACATGGCCTTGGCCGAGCGGCCGCGGTGGCTGTGGGCGTTTTTGACGTCGTTCGGCAGTTGCGCAAAGGTCTGGCCGAATTCAGGGATCCACATCACCGGGTCGAAACCAAAGCCATTGCTGCCCAGCCGCTCCCGGGCAATCTCGCCCACCACGCGGCCCACGGCGATCAGCGGCTCGGGGTCGTCTGCGCTGCGCACGGCGACCAGTGTGCTGACCATGGAGGCGCGGCGGTTGTCGATGTTCTGCATCTGCGCCAGCAAGGCCAGCACGTTGTTGTCGTCGCTCTTGGCATAACCATGCTGCGTGGCGTAGTAGGCCGTGTCCACACCCGGCAGGCCGCCAAAGGCGTCCACGCACAGGCCGGCGTCATCGGCCAGCGCGGGCAGGCCAGTGTGGCGCGCGGCGTTGCGGGCCTTGGTCAGCGCGTTCTCCACAAAGGTGCGATAGGGCTCGGGCGCTTCGGGCACGCCCAGCTCACCCTGCGGCAGCAGCGTGCAGCCCAGCGGTGTCAGCATGGCCTGCAGCTCGGCGAGTTTGCCTTTGTTGTTGGATGCAAGAACGATTTTCATGAAAGTCATCTAAGCGTTTTGAGGCTGTAGCCCCCGAGAAATATGCCTATTTAGCTATCAAATTGATAATGATCGCTGCTGGAGATCCATCAGCTCGGTGATGCCTTTTTCAGCCAAACTCAGCAGCTTGTCCATCTCGGCGCGGGTAAAGGCGGCGCCCTCAGCCGTGCCCTGCACTTCCACAAAATGACCGGCACCGGTCATCACCACATTCATGTCGGTATCGCAGGCGGAGTCTTCCGTGTATTCCAGGTCCAGCAGCGGTGTGCCTTGCACGATGCCCACCGAGATGGCGGCCACCGCTGCAGTGATGGGTGACTCGGTGATCTTGCCAGCCTTCAGCAAACCGTTCACCGCATCCTGCGCGGCGACAAAAGCGCCAGTGATGGCGGCGGTGCGCGTGCCACCGTCGGCCTGTATCACGTCGCAGTCCAGCTGGATGGTGCGCTCACCCAGTTTCTTCAAATCGAACACGGCGCGCATGGATCGGCCGATCAGGCGCTGGATCTCCTGCGTGCGGCCACTTTGTTTGCCGCGCGCGGCTTCTCGGTCGCTGCGGGTATGGGTGGCGCGGGGCAACATGCCGTATTCGGCGGTGACCCAGCCCTCTCCGCTGCCACGTTTGTGGGGCGGGACGCGCTCTTCTACCGAGGCGGTGCACAACACTTTGGTATTGCCAAACTCGATCAACACCGAACCCTCGGCGTGGATGGTGAAGCTGCGGGTGATGCGTACGGGGCGCAACTGGTCGGCAGCGCGGGCGCTGGAGCGGGCAAATTCGGTCATAGATATTCCAAAAGAAATCGATCAAAAAATGCAAAAAAACGGCGCAGCAGCAATGCCCGCGCCGTTTGTTGGGTGGGAGCAGCGGCGGTTAGGCCTTGCGGGCGGCAGAGCGGCGGATGGCCTCGTTGATTTCGGCGATCGAGCGCTCTATGGCCGCGTCATCCAGATCGTCCACGCCCGAATCCAGCCAGCCAGCCTGCACCGTGGAGGCGAACACACCGTCCTCGATGGAGTCGGTCGAGATACTGCCACGGGTGGACTCAAAAGTGTCCGGGGTCTCCCACTCCATGGCAATCACGGTCACATTGTCGCTGTGCGCGCCGGCTTTCAGCAGCGCGCGCTCCACCAGCTCGGGAGCCGCGGTACCTACGGGTTTTTGGCCCAACTGGTAAACGATGTCAGCATCGTCCAGGCTGCCCCACAACCCGTCGGAACACAACATGATGCGGTCGCCCTGCTGCAAGGGCACCGGGCCCGTCACATCAAACACGGGTTTGGTCGGGGACCCCAGGCAGGTGTAGAGCACGTTGCGGTTGAACTTGTCGGGCAGTGGCACATCGGGCTTGGTGTCCTGGTGCTGTTCAATATAAGAGTGGTCACGCGTGCGGGCCAGCAGTTCGCCGTGGCGCACAAAATACAGACGTGAGTCGCCGCAGTGCACCCAGTGAGCCGTGCCACCTTGCACAATGGCCGCCACCAGTGTGGTGCGCGGCGTGTCCATCAAATGCTTCTCGGCGGCGTATCGCAGGATCTGGCGGTGCGCAGCCATGATGGCCATATTGAAGAAGGCCTTGGGGTCCTCGATCTCGGGTCTGGCTTCCTTTTGGTACAGCGCCGAGATAGTTTGCAGCACCATCTGGGCGGCTACTTCGCCCTCAGGGTGACCACCCATGCCATCGGCCAGCAAAAAGAGACCCGATGTCTTGGTATAACAATACCCCATGCGGTCTTCATTTTTTTCTCGGCCGCCTTTACGGCTAACCTGAAAGACGGAAAATTTCATCTGAATTTGGTCGC
>JAYSZJ010000134.1:0-139301 GCA_043738115.1 Rhodoferax sp.
GACGAATACGACACCGCCTTCTTCGATAAACGCAGCAAATTCGTGCACTACCGCCCCCGCACCGCGGTGTTGAACAACCTGGAATTCGACCATGCCGACATCTTTGACGACCTGGCAGCCATCGAGCGCCAGTTCCACCACCTGGTGCGTACCGTGCCGGCCTCAGGCCGTATCGTCATCAACGGCCTGGAAGAAAGCCTGACCCGCGTGTTGCACCAGGGTTGCTGGAGTGAGCAACGCAGCTTTGGCAGCACGGTTAGCGACTTCACAGCCGTAGGTGAACCCCATGCCTTTGACATCGTGCAGGCCGGCAAAACGGTAGCCCGCGTGGAATGGTCGTTAAGCGGCGTACACAACCAGCTCAACGCACTCGCCGCCATCGCAGCAGCCGAACATGTGGGCGTGGCGCCCAGCGTGGCAGCACAGGCGCTGGGCCAGTTCGTCAACGTCAAACGCCGCATGGAAGTGCGGGCACAGGTCAGTTTGGGCAGCGCGACAACCGCTGGCGAAGACCCGGCCGCTGTCACCATTTACGACGACTTCGCCCACCACCCCACAGCCATCCGCACCACCATCAACGGCCTGCGCCGCCAAGTCGGCGCGGCGCGTATCCTGGCCGTGTTCGAACCGCGCAGCAACACCATGAAACTGGGCGCCGTCAAATCCCAACTGCCCTGGAGCCTGGAAGAAGCGGATCTGGCCTTCTGCCATGCCGGTGGCCTGGACTGGGACGCGATCGAGGCCCTGTCCAGCATGGGCGCTCGGGCCAGCGTGGCAAGCGACGTGGAGACCACTATCTGCCAGGTGCTGGCCCAGGTACAAGCCGGCGACCATATTCTGTGCATGAGCAACGGCGGCTTTGGCGGCATCCATCTGAAGCTGGCTGCGGCACTACAGAACAGATAAATAGATAGCTGACGGCGACCTGAATGGGAGGTGTCGCCCCATAGACGGCGCCGGGTCCGTGCCAGTAGCATCGCAGGCTTCACCGCCTTGTTGAACGGATACGGCCATGCACTCCCTTTTCAAAGACTCTGCTCCGCAAGGCGCGCAACGCAACAAGGTCGTCAGCGCAGCAGAAGCCGTGCGCCTGATCCACGACGGCGACACGGTGGCCACCGGTGGATTCGTCGGCATCGGTTTTGCCGAGACCGTGGCCGTGGCACTGGAGCAGCGCTTTCTGGAGACCGAAAAGGAAACCGGTAGTGGCGCGCCGCGCAACCTGACCCTGGTCTATGCCGCCGGCCAGGGCGACGGCGCCAGCCGAGGGCTGAACCACCTGGGCCATGCCGGCATGGTCAAACGGGTGGTCGGTGGCCATTGGGGCCTGGTGCCCGCACTGCAAAAACTGGCGATTGCCAACGCGGTTGAGGCCTACAACCTGCCGCAAGGTGTGATCGCCCACCTGTTCCGTGACATCGCTGCCGGCAAACCCGGCACCTTGACCCATGTCGGCATAGACACTTTTGTCGATCCGCGCTGGGGTGGCGGCAAGATCAATGCCTGCACCACCGAAGACCTGGTGCGCCTGATGGAGATCGATGGCAAGGAGTACCTGTTCTACAAGGCTTTTCCCATTTCGGTCGGCATCATCCGCGCCACGACAGCCGACCCGGATGGCAACCTGACGATGGAGCGCGAAGCCCTGACGCTGGAGGCATTGGCCATTGCGATGGCGGCGCGCAATTCTGGCGGCATCGTCATTGCGCAGGTGGAACGTATTGCCGAGCGCGGCACGCTGCATCCGCGTCTGGTCAAGGTGCCCGGCATTCTGGTGGACGCCGTGGTAGTGGCCACTGAACCGGCACACCACATGCAGACTTTCTCGGAGCAGTACAACCCAGCCTACGCTGGTGAGATCCGCGTGCCGCAGGACTCATTGCCGACCATGCCGCTGTGCGAACGCAAGGTGATTGCCCGCCGCGCGGCGCTGGAGCTGCGGCCTAACAGCGTCGTCAACCTCGGCATCGGCATGCCCGAAGGGGTTGCCAGCGTGGCGGCGGAAGAAAAAATCATAGACCTGGTCACGCTGACGGCCGAGCCCGGTGTCATCGGTGGCGTTCCGGCCAGCGGCATGAGTTTTGGCGCTGCAACCAACGCCCATGCCGTCATAGACCAGCCCAACCAGTTTGACTTTTACGACGGCGGCGGCCTGGACGTTGCGGTGCTGGGTCTGGCCCAGGCCGATGCACAAGGCAACCTCAACGTCAGCAAGTTTGGCCCACGCCTGGCAGGTGCCGGCGGCTTCATCAATATCAGCCAGAACGCCAAGACCGTGGTTCTGGTCGGCACCTTCACCACTGGCGGGCTGGACGTGCGCTTGGATGAAGGCCGGCTGCAGATTCGCCGCGAAGGCGACACCCGCAAGTTCTTGAAGGACGTGGAACACCGTACCTTCAGCGGCCGCGAAGCCTGCAAACGCGGCCAACGTGTGTTGTATGTGACCGAGCGCTGTGTGTTCCAGCTCCGGGCTGACGCCGCAGGCCAGGGCAGTATGGAACTGGTTGAGATTGCGCCGGGTGTCGATCTGGAACGTGACGTGCTGGGCCAGATGGACTTCATGCCGACCATCAGTCCGCATCTGCGCCTGATGGATGCAGGTCTGTTTGCGATGGAGAGCATGGGCCTGCGCGAGCGCCTGCTGGCCACGCCACTGGCCAAACGTTTTGAACTGGACCGCGAGCACCGTTTGTTGTTCATCAACTTCGAAGGCCTGGCAGTGGATGCGACCAGTGACATTGGCGATATCGAACAACACCTGATCACCCTGCTGACACCACTGGGCGAGCGGGTTGCCGTGGTTGTCAACTACGACAACTGCAGCATCCTGCCGCCCCTGATCGACGACTACTCGGCCATGGTCAAGCGCCTGACCGACCGCTTCTACAGCAGGGTGACCCGTTATGGCACGGGCGGGTTCCTGAAAGCCAAACTCGAATCTCCCAATATCTGACGCCAGCCCCCGTCGGATATAGCGGTACCGCTATAAAAACAGAAGCGATCGGGTTGCCGTGGTTCGCAACCCAGCGCAAGTCCGGGTAAAGAAAACCATTGCTGGGCGGCACCCACGCCAGCACTTGTAAAATCGGCGGTCTACTTTCTTCCAGGTGGTTCTTCATGCTCTTCTCTTCCCTGCGCCAGACACTCGCCACATTGATGGTTGCCGTGCTGGTTTCTGCCTGCGGCGGCAGCGGCAGTTCTGCCCCGCCTCCGGCCGGTGGCATCACCGTGACGCCGGGTGATGGTTTTGCAACGGTCACCTGGACCATGGCCCCCGGCGTGAAGTACTGGCTGTTCTACGCGAAGTCCAACACCATTTCCACCACCGACTGGATCAACGTGCCTGGGGCACGCGCGATGCTGAACGTATCGTCGCCTTATGTTGTGACCGGCCTGGAGAATGGCTTCAACTATTCCTTCACCGTCAACGGCCGCAACGGCGACGGCCCTGGCGGCCCCGGCAGCCCCACGGTGACCATCGTGCCAAGGCCCGCGGGCGCCACGTGGAAAGCCGGTACCAGCCTGGGCAGCAACACCATTCGCGGCATCACCTATGGCACCGGCTCTGACACCTTGGGCTACTACTTCGCTGTGGGCGATGCGGGCAGCAGCTATCGCAGCACCGACGGCATCACCTGGGCGGGTCTGCCAGCCGTCAACGCCAGCACCAACATGAACGCTGCGGTCTACAGCCTGAGCCTGGGCAAGTTTATTGTGGTCGGCGCCAATGGCAGCATCCGTTACGGCACCGACATGTCGAACTGGTCTGCAGGCACATCCAACACAACGGAAACCCTGAACGCGGTTGCCAGCAATGGCGCGATGGCGGTCACGGTGGGCAACAACGGCACGGTGCGCACCTCGTCGGACGGCGTTACCTGGGCAGCGGCCGCTACGGTTCCAACCACCCAAAACCTGCACAGCGTCGCCTATTCCGGCAGCGGTGTCTGGCTGGCCGCGGGCGCTGGGGGCACGCTAATGACCAGTACCGATGCCACGAACTGGAAACTGGTCAGTTCGGGCACCACGGTTGACCTGAATGCCGTGGCGGTTCAGGCCTCCACCAGTTATGTGTTTGTGGCCGCAGGCAACGGCGGCACGGTGCTCACCAGCACCGACGGTGGCGCGACATGGACCGCCCAGTCCTCGGGCACCACTGCCACCCTGTTGGCGATCAGCACCACGGCCAATCAGGTGCTCATCACCGGTGCTAGCGGCAGTGTCATCACCAGCCCCACGGGCACAGCTTGGACCGTGCGCTCGAGCGGCACAACGGCCGATCTGCACGCCGTGATCAGCGGATTAGCGCAGTACGTAGCCGTGGGCCAGGGCGGCACCAATATCAACTCCCAGTGAAGCCAGAAGGCGCGGCGGTCTCCCGCCGCGCCTGCTTTTTATCGTGACCGGCGCGTCATGACGGCGGCTGACAACACGTCCAGCGCCTGCAGCGAGTCATCCCAACCCAGGCAGGCGTCGGTGATGCTCTTGCCGTAGTCGAGCGCATGGGCATCGTCCTTGCCGGGTGTGAACTTCTGCGCGCCAGCGTTGAGGTGGCTTTCCACCATCACTCCAAACACGCTGCGTGAACCACTTGCGACCTGGGTGGCGATATCACGCGCCACTTCTACCTGTTTTTCGTGCTGCTTGCTGCTGTTGGCGTGGCTGCAGTCCACCATCAGCGTTGCCGGCAACTGGGCTTTTTCCAGATCCTTGCAGGCGGCGGCGACACTGACAGCGTCGTAGTTGGGCGCCTTGCCACCGCGCAGGATGACGTGGCAGTCCTTGTTGCCATTGGTTTGCACAATCGCTACCTGGCCGTTTTTGTGCACCGACAAAAAGTGGTGACCGCCGGCCGCAGCCTGGATGGCGTCGGTCGCGATCTTGATATTGCCGTCGGTGCCATTTTTGAAACCAATCGGTGCCGACAGGCCAGAAGCCAGTTCCCGGTGCACCTGGCTCTCGGTTGTGCGTGCACCAATCGCGCCCCAGGCGATCAGGTCACCGAGGTACTGCGGCGAGATCACGTCCAGGAATTCGCTGCCGGCGGGCAGGCCCAGGCGGTTGATTTCGATCAGCAACTGGCGCGCAATACGCAGGCCTTCGTCAATACGGAAGCTCTCGTCCAGGTAGGGGTCGTTGATCAGCCCTTTCCAGCCCACGGTGGTGCGGGGTTTTTCGAAGTAAACCCGCATAACAATTTCCAGCGTGTCCTTGTACTTCTCGCGCTGGACCTTCAGGCGGCGCGCATATTCCAGTGCGGCGGCCGGGTCGTGGATGGAGCAGGGCCCAATCACAACCAGCATACGGTCGTCTTCGCCAGACATGATGTTGTGGATGGTGTGGCGGGTGTGGCTGATCAACTTCTCGACCGCAGTCCCCTGGATGGGGAAGAAGCGGATCAAATGCTCGGGAGGGGGCAACACGGTAATGTCCTTGATGCGTTCGTCATCGGTCTGGCTGGTGCGGTCGGTCTGCTGGGGCGCATGTGGATACCAGGCGTCGGATGGGGAGGTGGCATTAGCGGTCATCGGGTGGCTCCTTAGGTAAACAGATTGAAAAAGTGAAGTGAAAAGTGAACGGGCAAAAAAAAACCGCCGGTAGCCGGCGGTTTAGTGAGGATTTGGGACGTCTGGTGTTCAGGTACGTTCAGATCTCTCTACCGCCAAAGCGCTTGAGAACCAAAAGTAGCTAAAAAAGAAACGGCCGAAATGCATGAGCCCGAATGTAGCACAGAAGATCGGGCCACAAATCCGCGCCGGGCCGCCCCAAGCGGATTTAGCCCCATGGGGGGCAGCGACCCGCGCAGCGGCGGAGCGTGGGGGCAACAGCTTTTAGTCATCTTTTCGGCGCCCCCGACGGCCCTCTTGGCGCACGACGGTGCGTTTGATCTGGCGGCGTTTCCACCAGGCGCTCCAGCGGCTCCAGGCCGAGGGCGGCGCACGTTCTTCGTCCGGCACGTCCGCCGCGGCCAGGCGCGACTGTTCATACACGTCCAGCAACAGTGACCCCGCGCCCAACACGCGCCAGGCGTTCAAATCAAAGTCGGTCAACACCGGCGCGCTGTTGCGCGGCGGTGCCGCCTCCATAGCCCACTGCGTGACCAGAATACGGAAATGGTTCAGCGCGGCGAAGTGGGCATCAAACTCGTAATTGCTGTGCCAGTCGTCGCTGAGCCCGAGCAACAGCGCACGGTGTGTGCGCAAATCACCGACCAGGTTGATCAGCGCCAGCGACAGGGGCCGGGGTTCGGTGTTGCGCTGCTGCAGCATGGCCACTAAGGCTTCGATCTGAACGGCCAAGGCCTGCAGGCTCTCACCCACCTGCAGCGACTCCTCGTCGGCCACGGCCGAGCGCAGAAACTGGCTGTACTCGCCAAACGACTGGAAACTATGGGACTGTGAGGGCCCCTGAGATGGCGCCTGGGACGGGGTGTATGAGGCTGGCACCGCCCCGGTCGATGGGTCCCCCGTGGCTGGCGCCTGCGCAGCGGCCGGATCCTCGGCCTCTTGCGCGGGAGTGGCGGGCTGGGGTTCTGTGCTCATGTCAGGCGCCATGCTCACATGCCCGCCCAAACCTTGTCAAGCCGTTCCGCCCACCGTCAAACCGTCGATGCGCAGTGTAGGCTGACCCACGCCCACCGGCACGCTCTGACCTTCCTTACCGCAGGTCCCCACACCGCTGTCGAGCTTCATATCGTTGCCCATCATGCTGACCCGCTTCAGGCATTCCGGCCCGCTGCCGACGATGGTTGCGCCCTTGACCGGGTACAGAATCTTGCCGTTTTCGACCCAATAAGCCTCTGACGCGGAGAACACAAACTTGCCAGACGTGATGTCGACCTGCCCACCGCCAAAGTTGGTCGCGTACAAGCCCTTCTTGATGCTGGCGACGATTTCCTTGGGGTCCTTGTCGCCACCCAGCATATAGGTGTTGGTCATGCGTGGCATGGGCACGTGCGCATAACTCTCGCGGCGGCCATTGCCGGTGGGGGCCACACCCATCAGACGGGCGTTCATGCTGTCCTGAATATAGCCCTTCAGAATCCCGTCCTCTATCAGCACGGTGCGCTGACTGGTGTTGCCCTCGTCGTCCACATTCAACGATCCGCGGCGATCGGCAAGCGTACCGTCATCCAACACGGTCACACCTTTGGCGGCGACGCGC
Organism: Rhodoferax sp.; assembly: GCA_043738115.1. Taxonomy (GTDB): domain Bacteria; phylum Pseudomonadota; class Gammaproteobacteria; order Burkholderiales; family Burkholderiaceae_C; genus Allorhodoferax. The sequence continues at coordinate 7,165 of JAYSZJ010000134.1, forward strand.
TGGCCAATACGGCCACTAAAGGCGCTGGAGCCTTTGCGGTTGAAGTCGCCTTCCAGGCCGTGTCCAATGGCTTCGTGCAGCAGGATGCCGGGCCAGCCTGGGCCTAAGACCACGGTCATTTCACCGGCAGGGGCCGGGCGGGCGTCCAGATTGGTCAACGCAGCGTGCACGGCTTCGTCCACGTATTTTTCGATCTGGGCATCATCAAAATAGGCCAGGCCGAAACGGCCACCGCCGCCGGCTGAACCGACTTCACGCCGGCCTTTTTGCTCGGCGATCACGGTGACGGACAGGCGCACCAGCGGGCGCACGTCTGCCGCCAAGGTGCCATCGGCGCGGGCCACCATAACCACGTCATATTCACTGGCCAAACCGGCCATGACCTGGGCTACGCGTGGGTCCTTGGCGCGGGCCAGTTTTTCAACCTTACCCAGCAGCGCAACCTTGGTCGCACTATCGAGTGTGGAGATGGGGTCATGCCCGGTGTACAGCGAGCGCGATTTCGCTATTTTTGACGTGGCCACCTTGGCCCGTTTGGTCTGGGCTGCGCTGGAGATCGTGCGCACGGTGCGGGCGGCATCCAGCAGGCTGGCCTCGGAAATATCGTCGGAATAGGCAAAGGCTGTTTTTTCGCCACTGACGGCGCGCACGCCCACGCCCTGGTCGATGCTGAAGGAGCCGGTTTTGACAATGCCTTCTTCCAGACTCCAGCCTTCGGAGCGGGTGTACTGGAAGTAGAGGTCGGCCTCGTCGACCTGGTGCGCCTTGATCTCGTTCAGGGCGCGGGCCAGATGGGATTCATCCAGACCAAAGGGAGTGAGCAACAGGCGCTGGGCAATAGCCAGCCGTTCGATGGTGGGTTCGCGTGCAATCATGGTGCGATTCTAGGCTTCTGAACCGGCCTCCATCCGCCCGGGGTCACTCTGGGCAACGCGCTGTTGTCGGCTGACCAGACTCAGCGTGGCCGCTGCTCCAGAAACTGCAGCAAGGCCGCGTCGTCCAAGTCTGCCAGGCCCGCATCCAGTGCTGCCGCAAATACCTTGGCGGCCATAGGCCCCAAAGCACCGTCAAACCCGACGGCCTGAGCGGCTTCCTGCGCCAACCGAGTGTCCTTGGCCAGCAGCGTCATATGGGCGCGGGGTGCCAAGTCACCGGTTATGGCGCGGTGCATGCGATCAGTGCCAATCCAGCTTTGACCGCTGGACTGGCCAAAGACATCCAGCGTGCGCTCCAGGTCCAGCCCCATGCAGCGGGCCAGCGCCATAACTTCGGCAGCTCCCACCAGGTTGATACCGGCCAGCAGGTTGTTGACCAGCTTGGTGCGCGCGCCGTCACCCGGGCGGGTACTGATGCGAAAGACCTTGCTGGACAAGGCCTGCAACAGCGGATCGCAGCGCGCCACGGCCGCATCCGTGCCGGCCACCAGCAGGCTCATGCTGCCGTCCCGCGCGCGGACCGGGCCACCCGACATGGGTGCATCGATGGTGTCCACACCCTGACGGGCGAGTTGGGCGGCGATGGCTTCCACGTCTTCTGGCGCAATCGTGGGGCACAACACGACCACGTGGCCGGGCTGCAGGTGGGGGGCGATACCGTGCGGGCCAAACAGCACGTCGCGGGTTTGTGCCGCATCTACGACACAGATGATGGTTGCTACAGAATTACTAGCGGCACCATGAATATCGACGGGGGCTACAGCCCCAAATTCCATAAGGGCCTGGGCCCTAGTGGCATCCACATCGTGCACCCAGGGCGCCCAGTCCAGCGTGCCCAGGCGCTGCGCCATGGCGCCGCCCATGTTGCCAACGCCAACGATGCCGACCCTAAACATGGCCCCCACGCTTGCCACTGCGTGTGCTGCGCTGCCCCCACTACCGGAGGGGTCGCTACGCACCGGAGCCTTCGCGCCTTGGGGCGGCCCAGCGGCACTCAAGTCGGCCATGGCTACGATTGCACCAGGCGTTTGGAGTTGGAAATGGCCATCAGAATCCCCACCGCCAGCCCCAGGGTCACCATGGCCGTGCCACCGTAGCTGATAAAGGGCAATGGCACCCCCACCACGGGCAGGATGCCACTGACCATGCCCATGTTCACAAAGGCGTAGGTGAAGAAAATCATGGTCACGCTGCCAGCCAGCAAGCGCGAGAACAGCGTGGGTGCATCCAGCGCAATGGCCAGCCCGCGCAGGATCAGGAAGATAAAAGCCACGATCAGGAACAGCGTGCCGACCAAGCCGAACTCTTCGGAATAGGCAGCAAAAATGAAATCGGTGGTGCGCTCGGGGATGAATTCCAGGTGGGTTTGTGTGCCCTTCATAAAGCCCATGCCAGTGAGCCCTCCCGAGCCAATGGCGATCATGCCCTGGATGATGTGGAAACCCTTGCCCAGCGGGTCACGCGTGGGGTCCAGCAGGGTGCAGATGCGCTGCTGCTGGTAGGCGTGCAAGACCGGCCAGCGCACGCCATCGGCGCACAACGCGGGTTCAAAGGCGACGATCAGGGTGATACCAATCACCCCCAGCAGCACCACCGGTATGACCAGTTTCCAGCTCATACCGGCGAAGAAGATAACCGCCATGCCCGCGGCCAATACCAGCAGCGAGGTGCCCAGATCGGGCTGTTTCATGATCAGCCCGACGGGCACGGCCAGCAAAAGACCAGCCACTACAAAGTCGAGCGGGCGCAACTGGCCCTCGCGCTTCTGGAACCACCAGGCCAGCATCAGTGGCATCGCAATCTTCAGAATTTCGCTGGGCTGCAGCGTGATACCGATGTTGATCCAGCGCCTGGCACCCTTTTTGGTGATGCCAAAAATGGCTACTGCCACCAGCAGCGCCACGCCCGCCACGTACAGCGGCACAGCCAGCGCCATCAGACGCTGGGGCGGTATCTGCGCCACGACAAACATGATGGTGGCTGCAATCAGCATATTGCGGCCATGGTCCTCAAATCGGGTGCCATGGTCGAAGCCCGACGAATACATCGTCAACATGCCGGCACACGCCAATATAAAAACGGCAAAGGCCAACGGACCATCAAAGCCGTTGAACCAGGGCGCGATGCGCCGCCAAACAGAGGGTTTATCAAAAACAGAGGCCATACAGTGCCGCAATTATCCCGCAGCGGGCGGGGCGGCTCTAAGACCTTGCGCCGACCTACTTGGAGAAAGCGGCCTCGGCCTGGCGCGGCAACAGGCCCATGCGGGTGGCCTCCACCACGGCTTCCATCTTGGAGTGCACCTCCAGCTTGCCATACAGGCTCTTGATGTGGGTCTGTATGGTGTGCACGCTCAGGTTTTTCTGGTCGGCGATCTCGGCGTAGGAGAACCCGCGGGATACCAGCTCCAGCACCTCCTGCTCGCGCCGGGACAGCAGGCCCTTGCTTCCATCATTTGCTTCTCTTTTTATAGCGCCACTATCAACATATACGGGGGCTACAACGCTATTGGACTGAAGAGACAAATACTTGGAGAGCACCCTGCGCGCAATCATGGGTGAAATGGGAGAGGCACCGGCCTTCATCTGCAAAATGGTGGTGGCGATGTCGTCGGGGGCGGCGTCCTTGTGGATGTAGCCCAGCGCGCCTGCCTCAATGCTGGCCAGCACATTGTCTTCGTCGCCAAACATGGAAATGACCAGGGCCTCACAGTCGGGGTGGCGCAGGCGCGCGTGGCGTATCACCTCCAGGCCGCTGCCGTCGGGCAGGCCCAGGTCGGTCAGCAAGACGTCCACCCTCTGTTGGTCGTCGTCCAGCAGGGCCTTGGCTTCAGACACGCTGCCCACGCTACAGATCAACTCCAGCTGGCCACTGCGTCGCACGCTGGCCGCAAAAAACGCCCGCATCTGCGGGTCATCTTCAACAATCAATACTCGCCACACAAATTTGCCTCCCCTTTTGTCGCCGCAATGCCGTGGTACGCCGAATCGGTTTGCCCCAAGCATATAGTGTGATGGCGCGCAAAAACTCCCATAAACAGGGGAACTTGGTAACAAAAAGAGCCCCCACGCTCCGCCGCTGCGCGGGTCGCTGCCCCCCGAGGGGGCTAAATCCGCTTGGGGCGGCCCGGCGCGGATTTGTGACCCCAACGCTCCGCCGCTGAGTGGGTCGCTGCCCTTTTCTCAAAGCGGGCGCTGGCGGCATGGGACAATGCCGCCCTATGTTTCTATTGTTTGAAGAAGCCGGAAAATTCATGGCCGGTCGGGTGCTGTCGGAAGCGGATGCTTCGGCGCAGGTGGAGTTGGACAGCGGCAAGCGGGTCAAGGTCAAGACCGCCAATATGCTGCTGAAGTTTGAGAAGCCGTCGCCAGCCGAGTTCATTGCCGCGGCCCAGGCCGCCAGCCAGAACATCGAGCTGGAAATGGCCTGGGAAATTGCGCCGGACGAAGAGTTTGGATTTGCCGACCTGGCGCGTGACTATTTTTCCGCGCAGGCCCCGCTGTCGGAGCAGGCCGCGATGCTGTTTCGACTGTTCGAATCCCCCCACTACTTCCGCCGCGCTGGCAAAGGGCGTTTTCGCAAGGCATCTGCCGACGTGATTGCCCAGGCCCTGGCCGCCATTGAAAAGAAGAAGCTGGTCGCGCTGCAGATCACGCAGTGGGCGACTGAACTGGGTGCCGGCCAATGCCCAGCGCCAGTGCGCGAGCAGCTGTACAAGATATTGTTCAAGCCCGACAAGAATGCTCCCGAATACAAGGCCGTGGTCGAGGCATCGCGCGCTACCAACACAGCTCCGCTGGCGCTGCTGCAAAAATCGGGCGCCATTGCGTCGCCCTACCAGTTCCACTGGAAACGCTTTTTGCTGGAGAACTTCCCCAAGGGCACGGGCTTCCCGGCGATTGCCGCGCCAGCCGTCAACGACAAAGAACTGCCACTGGCCACCGTGCAGGCCTTCTCCATCGACGACTCCCAGACCACCGAGATTGACGACGCCTTGTCGGTGCAAGGCCTGGGCAGCGGGACCGTCACACTGGGCATCCACATTGCCGCACCCGGCCTGGCCATCCAGCCCGGCGACGCAGTCGACCTCCTCGGCCGTGCCCGCCTGTCCACCGTCTACATGCCTGGCTACAAAGTCACCATGTTGCCCGACGCGCTGGTGCAGACCTACACGCTGCAGGCCGACCGCGACTGCCCGGCGCTCTCCTTGTATGTGACGTTGGACGAAACCACGCTGGAGATCAAAGGCCACGAATCCAAAATCGAGCGTGTGCCGATTGCGCACAACCTGCGCCACGACAAGCTGGATGGCATCGTCACCGAGCCCTGGTTGCTAGACCCAGCCTTCAACCACGAAAACGAGCCGCAGCCCCTGCCAGCATTGCGTGAACAGCTATCATTTTTATACCGCCTGGCCAAAGACCTGAAGGCCAAACGCGAAGTCGTGCGCGGCAAACCGGAGACCTTCAACCGGCCGGACTACAACTTCCGCCTGGTCGGCAACGATGGCAATGAGCCCCAGGGCGACGAAACCGTGCAGATCAGCACCCGTCAGCGCGGCGCGCCGCTGGACCTGATCGTGGCCGAGGCCATGATCCTGGCCAACAGCACCTGGGGCAGCTGGATGGCGGAGCTGGGCGTGCCCGGCATCTACCGCAGCCAAGCCAGCCTGCTGCCCGGCGTAAAGGTGCGCATGGGCACCAAGGCCCAGCCGCACGCCGGTATTGGTGTCAAGAGTTATGCCTGGAGCAGCTCCCCGCTGCGCCGCTATGTCGACCTGGTCAACCAGTGGCAGATCATCGCCTGTGTGCAGCATGGCAAGACCGCTGCACTGGCCGCGCCCTTCAAACCCAAGGATGCCAGCCTGTTTTCCATCATCTCCAGCTTTGACGAGGCCTACAGCGCGTACAACGGCTACCAGGGTGGCATGGAACGCTTCTGGACGCTGCAGTACCTGCGGCAAAACGGCATCACCGAGCTGGAGGCAACGGTGTTCAAGGAGAACATGGTGCGCGCCGACACACTGCCCCTGGTGCTGCCGGTCATGGGTGCGCAGAACCTGCCACGCGGCGCGCGGGTGCGCGTCAAGCTGGGTGAGATGGACCTGATCACGCTGGACATCAGCGGCACGGTGCTGGAGCGCCTCGACACACCCACGGCCACTGACGCCTCTTCTGATGAGACGGGCGATGACGGTGACGACGACGAGGTGTCCGGCCCAATTGCGATTGCGGTTGACGTCAGCGAAACACCGGCTGAAACAGCCGAAGCCGCCGTGGATAATCCTGCTCCGTGAACCTGCGGTCCATCAGCACCCTCCAAATAGCACTGTTTGCATCCGTTGCGGTGCATGCGGTGTTATTGACCGTGCGTTTTGTCGACCCTGAGTCCTTCAACCGCGTGTTTGAAGACACGCCCATGGAAGTGATTCTGGTCAACGCCAAAACCAATGAGAAGCCGGACAAGGCCCAGGTCATCGCGCAGAACTCTTTGGCCGGTGGCGGTGATGCCGACAAGGGCCGCGCCACCAGCCCCTTGCCACCCTCGGCGCTGACCGACTTTGGTGACGCCACCGAAGAAGAGGCTGCGCGCAAGCTGCAAAACCTGCAGGAGCAACAAACGCTTTTGCTGGCCCAGGTCAAGAGCCAACTGGCCGCCCTGCCCCCACCCGACCCCAACCAGGCTGCGAACAAGACCGATCAGATGGAGCGTGAAGAAAAGCGCCGCCAACTGGTCAAAATCCTGGCCGAGATCGAGCGCCGCATCAACCAGGAAAACGCACGGCCCAAGAAACGCTACATCAGCCCAGCGGCTCGCGAAGCGGTGTACGCGGTGTATTACGACGCCCTGCGCCATGCCATTGAAGACAAAGGCACCGAAAACTTCCCGCAGTCCGGCGGGAAAAAGTTATACGGCGAGTTGACCATGATCGTCACCGTCAACCACAACGGCAAGGTGCTGGACACCGAAATTGTGGAAAGCTCGGGCAACCGCACGCTGGACCGCCAGGCCGCTGCCATTGCCCGGTCCGCAGGGCCGTTTGGCAACTTCAGCGCGGCCATGCGCCGCCAGGCGGACCAGATCTTGGTGGTCTCGCGCTTCAAGTTCACCCGCGACGAAACGCTGGAAGCGTCCATTTCCACACAAAATTAAATGAAGACCTTCGCGCGTTGGCTGGGGCTATTGGTGGTCGCCTTCCTGGCGCTACAGCTGTATTTTGTGGCGCGTATTGCAACCATGGCCGTGGTGGCGCCGCAGTCGACCAGCTTCCAACGGTCTGAGGCCTGGCGTCTGGCGAATGAAAAAGGCAGCCTGCGCTGGCGCCAGCAGTGGGTGGCCTACCCCCAGATATCCGACAACCTGAAGCGTGCGGTGATTGCATCGGAAGACGATGGTTTTACCAACCACGAAGGTGTGGATTGGGACGCATTGGAGAAAGCCTGGGAGAAAAATGCCAAGGCCGAGGCCCGCGCCGCCAAGCAGGCGCCCGCCAAGCCCAACGCCACACCCGGAAAAACACCCAAGCCTCCCAAGATCGTGGGCGGCTCCACCATCACCCAACAGTTGTCCAAAAATCTGTTTTTGTCCGGCGAGCGCACGCTGCTGCGCAAGGGCCAGGAGCTGGTGTTGACGGTGCTGATGGAGAACCTGCTGAGCAAACAACGCATTCTGGAGATCTACCTCAACAGTGTGGAGTGGGGTGAAGGCATATTTGGTGCGGAGGCTGCGGCGCAGCATTACTACCGCAAGCCTGCGTCACAACTGAGTGCGTATGAAGCGGCGCGACTAGCGGTGATGTTGCCGCGGCCGCGCCATTATGAAAAGCTTTCCAACTCCGGGTACCTCGCCAGCCGTGCAGGGGTGATCACCGGGCGCATGGGGGATGCGCAGTTGCCATAAGGGCCCACCGAGGACACCCCATGCACCAACGTTTTTACCTACTTGTCGCCAGCATCCTGTTTGCACCACTCGCCATGGCCATCGACCTCACACCACTTTGGGACTTCAGCAATCCACAGCTCAGCGAGCAACGTTTCCGAACGGAGCTGGCCAAGTCCACGGGCGACGACGCACTCGTCCTCACCACTCAGATAGCCCGAACTTACGGCTTGCGCAAAGACTTCGGCCGCGCACAAGCCATCCTGACCGAGATGGAACCCAAGATCGCGTCGGCCGGACCGGAAGCACGCGCCCGCTTCGCACTGGAGTACGGCAGAACACTCGTTTCAGCAACCCATCCGCCAGAAACCCAGACCGACGCCACCAGGGCGCTTGCGCGTACACGATTTGAGTCCGCTCTATCAATAACCCGTGAAGCAAATCTGGACACCCTGGCCATCGACGCCATACACATGCTGGCGTTTGTCGATACGGCACCCGCTGACCAACGCAAGTGGGCGCAGGCGGCGTTGGCGGTTGTGGAGGCCTCGGACCAGGCCGCTGCCAAAAAGTGGGAGGCATCCGTTCGCAACAACCTGGGCTACGCGCTGCACCAGCTTGGCCAATATGAAGAAGCGTTGGTGCAATTCAAACTGGCACTGGCTATCCGTGAGCGCGGTACAAACGCAGTCGCCACACGCACAGCCCATTGGATGGTCGCCTGGACGCTGCGGGCGTTGAAAAAAAATGATGAAGCACTTGCAATCCAGTTGCGGCTGGAGCGGGAGGGTGACATTGCCAAGCAGCCTGATCCTTACGTTTTCGAAGAGTTGGAGATTCTGTACCGCGAGAGGGGCGACGCGGATCGCGCTGCGTATTACGCGGCTCTTCGGAAAGCCTTGCCGAAGTAACCGGCTCGCAGAAGGGCGGGGGACACGAACGGCGCATCCAGCACGTTCAACGCCAGACCTCATAAACCCACATCAAAGCGTCATGTAGCTCTGTATCATCCGCCCATGCTTGCCAAGTTAATGAGTTACTTTCTGTTGGGGTTGATACGGGTGCTCACTGGCTCGCAGGCCCGCTGGCATGGTTGCCCGCCCAAGGCCGAACAGCGCATTTATTTTGCCAACCACCAAAGCCACGCCGACCTCGTGATGATCTGGGCAGCCCTGCCGCTGGAGTTGCGCAGCGTGACGCGGGCCATTGCCGCGAAAGACTACTGGACCAAGACACCCTTCAAGCAATGGCTGACCACGGCGGTGTTCAACGTCATTTACGTGTCACGCGACCGCACGAGTGACGAGGACCCGCTGGAGCCGCTGTTCGATGCGCTGGCCAATGGTGACTCCATCATCTTGTTCCCCGAAGGCACACGTGGCTTCACCGGTGACCCGCAGCCCTTCAAGGCCGGCCTGTACAACCTGGCGCTGAAATGCCCCAACGTGGTCCTGGTGCCGGCCTGGATCAACAATGTGCAACACGTATTGCCCAAGGGTGAGGTGGTGCCGGTGCCGGTGCTGTGTTCTGTGACTTTCGGAGCCCCCATGCAGTTGCAAGCGGGTGAAGACCGTCGCGTGTTTCTGGAACGCGCCCGCGCCGCCGTAGTGGCACTGCGCGACGTTTGAGGAAACCACGCCATGTTTGATGTCTACTACTACCTCAAGAACCTGACGCCTACGCAGCAGATCGGCGCGCTGTTTGTTGTCGTGTTTGGCTTGTTGGTGGTGGCCAGCGCGGTCACCTTTTTGCTGTCCGTGCGTGACCATGGCGACGCGCCCCATGCGGAAGCCTGGCGCAAGGAACTGCACAGCGTGTCTGCCATCATCCGCACCAGTTGGCTGATGGTGCTGGTGTTCTGGATAGGCTGGGTGACAGGTGACTGGGTGGCGCTGACGCTGTTTGGTCTGGTGTCGTTTTTCTCGCTGCGCGAATTTTTGACACTATCACCCACACGCCTGGGTGACCACCGCAGCCTGGTGTTGGCATTTTTTGTGGTGTTGCCCGTGCAGTATTGGCTGATAGGTAGCGGGCACTTTGATCTGTTCACGGTGTTCATACCGGTCTATGTCTTCCTGGCGCTGCCGCTGGTCAGCGCACTGGCCAATGACCCCCTGCGTTTTCTGGAGCGCAACGCCAAGCTGCAGTGGGGCATCATGGTCTGCATCTACGGCATGAGCCACGTGCCTGCGCTGCTGCTGCTCAAGTTCCCGGGTTATGACAACCGCAATGCCTTCTTGGTGTTTTTTCTGGTGCTGGTGGTACAGGTGTGTATGGTCACGCAGCACGTCGCATCGCGCAAGTTGCAGCGGCCACCGGTAGCGCCGGCCATCAGCACCAGTTTCAATTGGCACAGCTGGGGCATTGGTGTAGCCGCCGGCAGCCTGCTGGGGGCACTGCTGGCCGGCATCACGCCCTGGGTTCCCGGTACCGCATTTGCCGCAGCGTTTGTGGCCTGTGTCGCCGGCTCGCTGGGCCACCTGGTCATGAAGGCGCTCAAGCGTGACCGTGGCATACCCAGCTGGGGCGCAGAGGGGCAGTCCGTCACCGGCGCCGGTGGCCTGCTGGACCGGGTAGATGGCCTGTGTTTTGCAGCACCCGTGTTCTTCCACTCAGCACGCTGGTACTTTGGTGTTTAGCCAAATTGGCCTCTAGCCCCCGAATTCATTGGCCAAGTAGCTACTAAAGCAATAGCATGCGAATACTGGGCATTGATCCTGGCCTGCGGACCACCGGCTTTGGTGTGGTGGATGTGGAGGGTGCTGCGCTGCGTTATGTGGCCAGCGGCACCATTAGCACCCAGCACCTGGACATAGGGGCACTGCCGCTGCGGCTCAAGGTGCTGTTCGACGGCATACGCGAGGTGGTGCAGCGCTACACGCCGGACTGCGCTTCGGTGGAGATCGTGTTTGTCAACGTCAACCCCCAGTCCACGCTGCTGCTGGGCCAGGCGCGGGGTGCCTGCATCACCGCGCTGGTGTCCAGTGATTTGCCGGTGGCCGAATACACCGCGCTGCAGATGAAGCAGGCCGTGGTCGGTTATGGGCGAGCCGACAAAACCCAGGTGCAATCCATGGTGCAGCGCCTGCTGACCCTGCCCGGCCTGCCTGGCCCGGATGCGGCCGATGCACTGGGCCTGGCAATCACCCATGCCCATGCAGGAGCTGCGATGGCACGCCTGGCGCAGGCCAGCGGACTGGGCGGAAAAATAGGCGGTAACTACAAGGGCGGACGTAGCCGCTAGTTTGAAAACTTGCTAAGCTAGTACCTAAGCGGCGCAACACTTGCGACCGGCTGGGCAACTCCTGAAAGGTAGACATGGCGCTCACCGATGCGGACGATGGCGACTGGCTTTCCGAAGACGAAGACATTGCTATCCCGGCCGTCACTGCCAAGCCTTGGCGTGTGCTGGTGGTGGACGATGAGCCGGACATCCACGCCGTAACCCGCCTGGCGCTGAACAGTGTCAGCTTCAAGGGGCGGGGTATAGAGATCATCTCCGCGTACACCGGAGCCCAGGGTTTTGAGCTGCTGGCCACTGAAAACGACATCGCCCTGGTGCTGCTGGATGTGGTCATGGAAACAGAGGATGCCGGGCTGCGCCTGGCGCGGCGCATACGCGAGGAGCTGGACAACCAGTTGGTACGCATCGTGCTGCGCACCGGCCAACCCGGCCAGGCCCCCGAGCAAAAGGTCATCGTTGACTTTGACATCAACGACTACAAGGCCAAAACCGAGCTTACCGCGCAAAAGCTGTTCACCACGGTGATCTCGTCGCTGCGCAGCTATGAAGGCCTGCAGACCATAGAGGCCAACCGTAAAGGCTTGGCGCGTATTCTGGAGGCCGCCAGCAACCTCTACCAACTGGATTCGCTGAAAGAACTGGCCTCCGGCGTGTTGACACAAATAGGTGCCATTCTGAATTTTGGAACTGAGGGGGTGTTGTGCATCATGCAGAACAAGTCGCCTGGGGTTCCCAGCGAACCCTTTGTGATTGCATCCACCGGTGCCCACGCGACCCAGCTGGAGGAGCATACGACGCTGCCAGCCGACCATGTCTGGGCATCCGAAATCCACCAGGCATTTCACGAGCGCAAAAACGTGTTTTCCGATGCGGTGGATGTGTTATTCATCCACGCGCCGCATGGCCATCTGTTTGTTGTGGCGTTCTCACCGCCCTGGCCGCTGGGCGATCTAGAACGCAGCCTGCTGGGAGTGTTTTGCGACCGCATTGCGGCCGCCTTTGACAACCTGCACATGTTTGGCATGCTCAAGACCACGCAGGAGGCAACGGTGGTGGCCCTGGCTGATCTGGCCGAGTCCCGCGACGCAACAACTGGCGGCCACGTGCGCCGGGTCTGCCGGCTTACCGATGGCATTGCTGCCGAGTTGCATGCTGCGGGCAAGTTTCCACAAGAGACCACGCCAACCTTTTTGTCCTTGGTAGGGCTGGCCAGCATCCTGCACGACGTGGGCAAAGTGGCCACGCCGGATGCGGTGTTGCTCAAACCGGCTCGGCACACGCCGGAAGAACGCGCCATCATGGAAGAACACGCAATGATCGGTGAAACTGTCCTAACGCGCGCCTCCAAAATGGTGGAAGGCGTGAGCACGCTGAGCATGGGCGCGCAGATTGCTGGCGGACACCACGAGCATTTTGACGGTACCGGGTATCCGCGCAAGCTCAAGGGCCATGCCATACCGCTGGCGGCACGTATTGTGGCTGTGGTGGATGTGTTTGATGCCTTGCTGCACCGCAGGCCCTACAAGGAGCCATGGGCGCTGGACGATGTCATGGTCTATCTGCAGGAGCGCAGGAACACGCAGTTTGACCCGGATGTGCTGAATGCACTGGTTGCCTTCCTGGAGAAACACAAACCGGACTGGATCATCGCGGACGACCATTGACGAACGGCCGTTGGCCGCAAGCCTAGGCCAGGTTTTCCAGGATCAGCACACCAAAGAAAACAAAGGCCGCTACCAGCGTCCAGCGCAGTACCCGCAGGCCGTATTGCTTGTAACGTTGCTGCCCGGTCACCAGGAAGCAGGTGAAGCAGCCGGCCGCAGCCAGCAACAGCAACAGAAACAGAGCGCGCAGAAAAACCATGGCGGTTGCGCCGAATCCGCTTACCAGGCGGGCGCCAGTTGCGAGAAGCCGGCAGGCGCCTGGCTCTCGTCTTCAAAACTCACCAGCTCCCACGCATCCGGGTGGGCCAACAACTCACGCAGCAGCTTGTTGTTCAGGGCGTGGCCGGAGCGGAAGGCGCTGTAGCTGGCCAGCAGCGGCTTACCCACACAGTACAAATCACCAATGGCGTCGAGCAGCTTGTGTTTGACAAACTCATCGTCGTAACGCAGGCCATCGGCATTGAGCACCTTGTAGTCGTCCATGACGATGGCATTGTCCAGACCGCCACCCAGGGCCAGGCCATTGGTGCGCATCATCTCCACGTCTTTGGTGAAGCCAAAGGTGCGGGCTCGGGCGATATCGCGGGAGTAGGAGTCGGTACCCATGTCGAACTCGACGCGCTGGCCAGTGGCGTCCACTGCCGGATGGTCGAACACGATTTCAAAACTGAGCTTGTAGCCGTTGTACGGCTCCAGCCGGGCCCACTTGAGGTTGAGGCCTTCGCCCTCACGCACCTCAACGACACGCTTGACGCGCATGAAACGCTTGGGCGCGTTTTGCAAGGTAATGCCGGCACTTTGCAACAGGAACACAAAGGATGCGGCCGAGCCATCGAGGATGGGGATCTCTTCGGCCGTGATGTCCACGTACAGATTGTCCAACCCCAGGCCAGCGCAGGCCGACATCAGGTGTTCAATCGTCTGTACCTTGGCCCCACCATTGGAAATGGTGGAGGCCATGCGGGTATCGGTCACCGATGGCGCTGACACCGGTATCTCCACCGGCACCGGCAGATCCACCCGGCGAAAGATGATGCCGGTGTCAGGCTGCGCAGGCCGCAGGGTGAGTTCCACCCGCTGCCCACTGTGCAGGCCCACACCGACGGCGCGGGTCAGGGACTTGAGGGTTCGTTGTTGTAGCACCCTGTGATTTTACTAGTCCGCTTGTTTCCGTAGAAACGCGGGGATTTCGTAATCGTCCATGCCGCCGTTGGACAGTGCATCCACCTTGGCCGCAGCCGAGGTGCGGCCACGCCAGACGGCGGGTGTTCCCATGCCGGCGTAATCTGGCTGGGCAACACCCATGGATGCACCGGAGCCAGGCGCCTGGTGATTCACCGGTGTGTTGAGCGTAGGCACATGGAAGGGCACGTTGTCGGTACCGGTGCGCAACACCTGCAGCGGTGGCGCCGTGCGGCGAATGCCCTGACGGGATAGCCCGGTGGCGACCACAGTCACGCGGATGTCGTCCCCCAGTGCGTCGTCATACGCTGTGCCGTAGATCACATGGGCATCGGGCGATGCATAGGCACGGATGGTGTTCATGGCCAACTTGGATTCGCTCAGTTTCAGCGAACCCTTGGCAGCCGTGATCAGCACCAGCACGCCCTTGGCGCCGGACAGGTCGATACCTTCGAGCAACGGGCAAGCCACTGCCTGCTCAGCCGCGATACGTGCACGGTCTGGGCCATTGGCCAAAGCCGTGCCCATCATGGCCTTGCCAGGCTCACCCATCACGGTGCGCACGTCTTCAAAGTCGACGTTCACATGGCCAGGCACGTTGATGATTTCGGCAATACCGCCCACCGCGTTTTTCAGCACGTCGTTGGCATGCGAGAAAGCTTCGTCCTGCGACACGTCATCGCCCAACACGTCGAGCAGTTTTTCGTTCAGCACAACGATCAGCGAATCCACATTGGCTTCCAGCTCCATCAGGCCGGCATCCGCATTGCTCATCCGGCGGCCGCCTTCGAAGTCGAAAGGCTTGGTAACCACGCCCACGGTCAAAATACCCATCTCTTTGGCCACGCGCGCGATCACGGGTGCAGCGCCGGTACCGGTACCACCACCCATGCCAGCAGTGATAAACAACATGTGTGCGCCTTCGATGGCGGCACGGATGTCGGCCTCGGCCAGCAAGGCGGCTTCGCGGCCCTTGTCGGGCTTGCTACCAGCGCCCAAGCCACCGGCACCCAGCTGAATGGTCTTGTGTGCGGTGCTGCGGCTCAGGGCCTGCGAATCCGTGTTGGCGGTGATGAATTCCACGCCACCCACGTCTGAAAAAATCATGTGTTCCACAGCGTTGCCGCCGCCACCGCCGACACCGATCACCTTGATCTGTGTGCCCTGGTTAAACGCTTCTTCTTCAATCATTTCTATGGCCATGTTTCTCTCCTGATGTTTCACTAAATTCAAAACTTTGGGTTCTTTGCTATTGCAGTAATCTGCGAAAGTCGGTGGCGGGCCCGCGCCCGGCAACCGCTCATGCGGGCTCCCCCTTGCCAACCACATCTTGTGTTCCATGGTCAGAAGTTCCCGATGAACCAGTCTTTGACTGATCCGAATGCTGTTTTCATCGATCCGTTTTTCTGCGCCACTTTGTAGCCGCGCATGCGGGCCACACGGGCTTCTTCGAGCAGGCCCATGACGGTAGCGGCACGCGGCTGGGCCACCATGTCGGCCAGCGCGCTGGAGTACTTGGGTACACCGCGGCGCACGGGTTTGAGGAAGATGTCTTCGCCCAACTCCACCATGCCGGGCATGATGCAGCTGCCACCGGTCAACACGATGCCGCTGGAGAGCACTTCTTCGTAGCCCGATTCGCGCATCACTTGGTTCACCAGCGAGAAGATTTCCTCAATGCGCGGCTCGATGACACCGGCCAGCGCCTGGCGGCTCAGCATGCGCGGGCCGCGGTCGCCCAGGCCAGGTACTTCCACCTGCGTCTCTGGGTCGACCAGCAATTGTTTGGCATGGCCGCTTTCAACCTTGATGTCTTCCGCGTCTTTTGTTGGTGTGCGCAGTGCCATCGCGATATCGCTGGTGATCAGGTCACCGGCAATCGGGATCACGGCCGTGTGGCGTATCGCGCCGTTGGTGAAGATGGCGATGTCGGTGGTGCCAGCGCCGATGTCCACCAGCGCCACCCCCAGCTCACGTTCGTCTTCGGTCAGCACCGACAGGCTGCTGGCCAGCGGGTTGAGCATCAGCTGCTCCACCTCCAGGCCGCAGCGACGCACACATTTGATGATGTTCTCGGCCGCACTTTGTGCACCGGTCACGATGTGCACCTTGGCTTCCAGACGGATGCCACTCATGCCGATGGGCTCTTTGACATCCTGGCCGTCGATGATGAATTCTTGCGGCTCCACCAGCAACAGGCGCTGGTCGGTGGAGATGTTGATGGCCTTGGCCGTCTCCACGACGCGGGCCACATCGGCGGCCGTCACCTCACGGTCTTTCACCGCCACCATGCCGCTGGAGTTGATGCCGCGGATATGGCTGCCGGTGATGCCGGTGTAGACCCGCGTGATCTTGCAGTCGGCCATCAGCTCGGCCTCGCGCAGGGCCTGCTGGATGCTTTGCACCGTGGCGTCGATGTTCACGACCACACCACGCTTGATGCCGTTGCTGGGTGCCACACCCAGGCCGGCCAGCTTCAGCTCGCCGCCAGGCAACACCTCGGCCACCACCACCATGACTTTGGCGGTGCCGATGTCCAGTCCTACGACCAGGTCTTTGTATTCTTTTGCCATATGGATTACCTGCTGGGTTCTTTTTTCACTGCTTGCTATTTCTTGGGTACCACTGCTGCCACCGTGCTCACACCACGCAGACGGATGGCATAACCGTTCTCATGCCGCAAATCGGCCGACTCCAGGGCGCCGGGTTGCCGCGCATACCGCGACGTGACCTGTGTCAGCGTTGCGAGGAAGCGGCGCAGACGCTCCGACACCTCCCCCACCCCGCCACGCCCCATTTCGATGCTGGCACCACTCTTCAACAATATGCGCCAGCTGCCGCCCACCGACAGACTCAGCTCATCCACGGGCAGGTCCATCTGCTCAAACAGCGGTGCCAACGCGCGGTACATGCCCAACACCTCGGGACTCTGGCCTTGCGGGCCGTTCAGCCGCGGCAAAATTTCCTGCTCGATCTCACCCGCATTGGCTTCAAACACTTCACCAAAGCTGTTGATCAGTCGCAGCTCGCCCTCGCTGCCCCAATAGGCCACGGCCTGGTGTTCTTGCAACACCACCTGCAGGCGGTCGGGGAACTCGCGGCGCACCGTGGCGCGGCGCACCCAGGGTACGGCTTCAAACGCGGCCCGTACACGCCCCAGGTCCACACTGAAGAAGGTGCCCGACAGGCGCGGCGCTACATTGGCGCGCAGCGTGACCGCGTTGTTGCGGCTGATCTCACCACTGACCACAATGCCCTTGATGTCAAACACCGCCAGCCGTGCAGCCCAACGCGCCGTGGCCAAACCCACCAGGACGGCAAAAGCCAGGAACAGCACCGTAGCGGTGATGTTCATCAGCTTGACCTCCAGCGGGGTGGCCACGGTGGGATTCACGCAGGTTCTCCGGTATCCAGCGCGGCAGTCGCCAACAACTGCACGCACAGGTCTTCATACGAAATGCCCGCCGCCTGCGCAGACTTGGGCACCAGGGAATGGCTGGTCATGCCAGGGGAGGTGTTGACCTCCAGCAAATACGGCTTGCGCGTCTTGCCGTCGATCATCACGTCCACACGGCCCCAGCCGCGGCAGTCGAGCACGCGGTAGGCCTTGAGCACCAGGGCCTGGATGGCTTCTTCCTCGCCAGCTGGCAGGCCACAAGGCACCAGGTATTGCGTGGTGTCGGTGAAGTATTTGTTCTGGTAGTCGTAGTTGCCTTCGGGCGCCACGATGCGGATGACCGGCAGCGCACGTGCGCCGTCGCCGGTGCCCAGCACGGGGCAGGTCACCTCCTCGCCCTCGATGCATTCTTCGCACAGGATGTCGGCATCCAGCTTGCCAGCAGCCTCCACCGCGCCCGCCATACCGGAATAACCCACCACCTTGGTAACACCGATGGACGAACCTTCACGGGCGGGTTTGACGATGACCGGCAGTCCCAGCGTGTCCGGCACTTCCACCACTTGGCGCCTATCGAACGCGCCGCGGCGCAACAGCGTGTAGCGCGGCGTGGGGATGCCTTCGGACAGCCAAATGCGTTTGGTCATGACCTTGTCCATCGCGATGCTGGAAGCCATGATGCCGGAGCCGGTGTAGGGAATGCCCAGCAGTTCCAAAGCGCCCTGCACCGCGCCGCCTTCACCCAATCGGCCGTGCAGCGCGATAAAGCAACGCGCAAAACCATCACGCTTCAGCTCGGACAGGTCACGCTCGGAGGGGTCAAAGGCATGGGCGTCCACACCCTTGGACAACAGCGCCTTGAGCACGCCAGCGCCGGACATCAGCGAGACTTCGCGCTCACTGGAATCCCCGCCCATCAGCACTGCCACTTTACCGAATTGGCTCATAGCCCCCGACCCTCCTGAATACTATGCTCATTATTTTGTAGCAGTTCAACCACCTTGGCAGGAACTGCACCGATGGACCCGGCGCCCATGCACAGCACCACGTCACCCGCTAGCGCGTTGTCCACAATGGCCTGGGGCATGGCGGTGATGTCGTCCACAAAAATGGGTTCGACCTTGCCACCAATGCGCAGCGCACGGGCTAGCGCGCGCCCGTCTGCTGCGACGATGGGCACCTCACCGGCGGCGTAGACCTCGCCAAGTAACACCGAATCGGCCAGCCCCATGACTTTGACGAAATCTTCAAAGCAGTCGCGTGTGCGGGTGAAGCGGTGCGGCTGGAAGGCCAGCACCAGGCGCCGGCCGGGAAATGCCCCGCGTGCCGCAGCCAAGGTAGCCGCCATCTCGACGGGATGGTGGCCGTAGTCGTCGATCACGGTGGTGATGCCACCGCCGGCCAAAGCCAGGTCGCCGTACCGCTGGAAGCGACGGCCCACACCCTTGAATTCGCTTAAGGCCTTTTGCACGGCCGCATCAGTGATGTTGAGCTCCACCGCCACGGCAATGGCCGACAGCGCGTTGAGCACGTTGTGCAGGCCGGGCAGGTTCAGCACCACATCTAAATCAGGCAGCACCACACCGTTGCGACGCTGTACCGTGAAATGCATCTGGCCATCTACCGCGCGCACATTGGTGGCGCGCACCTGGGCCTCTTCGTTGAAGCCGTAGCTGGTGACCGGGCAGGTGACCTGTTCCACGATCTCACGTATAGCCGCGTCGTCGGTGCACAAAATCGCCACGCCGTAAAACGGCATGCGGTGCAAGAACTCCACAAAAGCATTCTTCAGCCGACCAAAGTCATGGCCATAAGTCTCCATGTGGTCGGCATCGATATTGGTCACCACGGCCATGATGGGCAACAGGTTCAGGAACGACGCATCGGACTCATCAGCCTCGACCACGATGTAGTCGCCACTGCCCAAGCGCGCATTGGCGCCGGCGCTGTTGAGGCGCCCGCCGATGACGAAGGTGGGGTCCAGCCCCGCCTCGGCCAAAACGCTTGCCACTAGGCTGGTGGTAGTCGTCTTGCCGTGGGTGCCGGCGATGGCAATGCCTTGTTTGAGGCGCATCAGCTCGGCCAGCATCAGCGCGCGGGGCACGATGGGGATGCGCATCTCGCGCGCCTTGATCACCTCGGGGTTGTCGCTCTGCACAGCGGTGGATGTAACAACCGCGTCGGCGCCAACCACGTTCTCGGGCGCGTGCCCCACATAGGTCTTGATGCCCAGGCCGGCCAGGCGCTTGAGCGTGGCGCTGTCGGACAGGTCGGAGCCCGAGATCGTGTAGCCCAGGTTGCACAGCACCTCGGCGATACCAGACATGCCGGAGCCGCCGACGCCGACGAAATGAATGTGTTTAATAGCGTGCTTCACAGTACGTCCTTCATTTCGGCGGTCGTTCTATTGCGCGACAAAATGGATGTGTGGATCGCGTGTTTCATGAACACAACTCCTCACAGGCGGCCACCACGGCCTCTGTGGCTTGAAGCTTCTGCATCTTTTTGGCCTCTAGCCCCCGTGCCAACAGCACAGAGCGCTCTGTTTTTTGTAGCATGTCTGCCAGCAAGCTGGGGGTCAGTTCGTTTTGGGGCACCAGCCAACCGCCGCCCTGGTCGACCAGGAAACGTGCGTTGGAAGTCTGGTGGTCGTCCACGGCCGCCGGGAAAGGAACGAACAGCGCAGGCGCGCCCACGGCTGCGATCTCAGTCACCGTGCTGGCACCCGCGCGGCAGATGACCCAGTCGGCGTCGGCATAGGCTTTGGCCGTGTCATCAATAAAAGGTGTGAGCTGCGCCTGCACGCCGGCGGCGGCGTAGTTGTTGCGCAGCTCTTCGATCTGTTTTTCGCCACTCTGGTGGGTGACGATGGGGCGTTGCGCCTCGGGTATCAGCGCCAAGGCTTGTGGCACCACGCTGTTGAGCGCGCGGGCGCCCAGGCTGCCACCCACGACCAGCACACGCAGCGGGCCTGTACGCCCGGCAAAACGGTCCTGGGGCTCGGCCTGCTTCAGGAATTCGGCACGCAGCGGATTGCCCACCCATTGGCCTTTGGCCATGACCTTGGGGAAGGCGGTGAAGACACGGCGTGCCACCAGTGACAAGACCTTATTGGCCATGCCAGCCACCGAGTTCTGCTCGTGTAACACCACCGGTTTACCCATCAGCGCACCCATGACACCACCCGGCAGCGTGATGTAGCCCCCCAGGCCCACCAACACATTGGGTTTGACGCGGCGCATGACCTGCCGGCTCTGGGCCAGAGCGCGCAACAGGCGCGGTGGCACAGCCAGCAGTGTGCGCAAACCTTTACCCCGCACACCCGAGAAATCCACGGGTTCGAGCGGAAAACCCTTGGCAGGAACCAGACGGCTCTCCATGCCGTCGGGCGCGCCCATCCAGTGCACACGCCAGCCACGCTCGCGCAGGGCTTGCGCCACGGCCAGGCCGGGGAAGATGTGGCCACCGGTGCCGCCAGCCATGATCAATGCGCACTTTTGAGGGGTCGTCATACACGCCCCCCATGCATGAGTTGCCTGTTCTCGAAATCGATGCGCAACACAATCGCAATGGCGACCATATTGATCAGGATGGCCGAGCCGCCGTAACTCATCAGTGGCAGGGTCAGGCCCTTGGTGGGCAGTGCGCCCAGGTTCACGCCCATGTTGATGAAGGACTGGAAACCCATCCAGATGCCAACACCCTGTGCCACCAGGCCGGCAAAAACACGATCCAGCGCAATGGCTTGGCGACCGATGTGCATGATGCGGCGGGTCAGCCACAGGAACAGGCCAATCACAATCAACACACCAATCAGGCCAAACTCTTCACCAATAACAGCCAGCAAAAAGTCGGTATGCGCCTCGGGCAGCCAGTGCAGTTTTTCCACACTGCCGCCCAGCCCCACGCCAAAAATCTCGCCGCGCCCGATGGCGATCAGCGAGTGGGACAGTTGGTAACCCTTGCCCAGCGCGTGTTTCTCGGTCCAGGGGTCCAGATAAGCAAAGATGCGTTCGCGCCGCCATTCGCTCAAGGCAATCATCAGCCCAAAGGCAACGACCAGGATGGTCGCGATCAGGAAAAACATGCGGGCATTCACGCCGCCCAGGAACAAAATGCCCATCGCAATCACGGCGATCACCATGAAGCCGCCCATGTCTGGCTCGGCCAGCAGCAGCAGGCCAATGACGGCCACCGCGCCGGCCATGGGCATCACGGCGCGGAAGAAGCGCTCCTTGACGTCCATCTTGCGCACCATGTAGTCAGCCGCGTACAGCAACACAGCCAGCTTGGCCAGCTCCGAGGGCTGGAAGCTGAAGGGCCCCAGCGCGATCCAACGGCGGGCGCCATAGACCACCTTGCCGATGCCGGGAATCAGCACCAGAATCAACAGCACCAACGATGCCACCAGCAACCAGGGTGCATACTTTTCCCATACCGCCACCGGCACCTGGAAGGCCATCAGCGCCACGACAAACGCTGTGGCCACCCACATGGCGTGGCGCACCAGGAAATAAGTGTGGGTGTACTTGGCAAATTTGGGGTTATCCGGCATGGCGATGGATGCCGAATACACCATCACCAGGCCCCACATCAGCAGCGCCACGACCACCCAGGCCAGCGGCTGGTCAAAACCACGCACCTGCGGCACCGAGGTGGTGGCGGCAAACGAGCCGCGCCCACCCAGACGCACCGGCAATGCCCGTGACGACGCGCCCATGCGGGCGGAGAACCATTTGGAGATCGACTGCGCCATGGCGGTCATAGATGCACCACCGCGCTTGTCACTGCGTGTACTGCGCTGCCCCCCGAGGGGGCCTTCACGCCTTGGGACGGCCCTGCGGCGCTCATGCCATGTTCTCCAGGTCCACACCCGCAGCCAAAGCCAGGTCGCGCACCGCGGCAACGAAGACACGGGCGCGGTGCTCATAGTTGTCAAACATGTCAAAGCTGGCGCAGGCTGGTGACATCAGCACCGCGTCGCCCGCATGGGCGCGCTGGTTGGCTTGCACCACGGCGGCGTCCATAGACTCCGCATCGGTCAGCGTCACACCGGTGCCTTCCAGCGCTTCGCGGATCAGCGGGGCATCGCGGCCAATCAGCACGACGGCGCGGGCATACCGCGCCACTGGTGCGGCCAGTGGCGCAAAGTCCTGGCCCTTGCCTTCGCCACCCAGAATCAACACCACCTTGCGGTCCGCGCCCAGGCCTTGCAGCGCGGCTACGGTGGCGCCCACATTCGTGCCCTTGCTGTCGTCGAAAAATTCCACGCCATTGAGGATGCCAATGGGCTCCACGCGGTGGGGCTCGCCACGGTATTCACGCAGGCCAAACAGGATGGGGCCTAACGCACAACCGGCGGCGGCGCACAAGGCCAGTGCCGCGAGCGCGTTGCTGGCGTTGTGGCGGCCGCGTATGCGTAACACGTCCACCGGCATCAGCCTTTGGAAGTGCAATTCTTCGGCGACTTCCTTGCGCTTGCGGCGCGTCTCGTCAGCCTCCAGCGCACGCACCAACCAGACCATGCCGTTGACCTCTTCGATGCCGAAGTCGCCGGGGCGCTGCGGCATGTCGGTGCCAAAGCTGGTGTGGGCACGTTCCACCGGCTTCTGCAACTTGGCGCGCACGGGCTGCGGCAGCATGGCCATCACGGCCGCGTCATCGCGGTTGAGCACCATAAGCCCGGTGGCGCCAAAGATACGGGCCTTGGCGGCTGCGTAGGCGGGCATGCTGCCATGCCAGTCCAGATGGTCCTGGGTCACATTCAGAACCACGGCAGCAGTGGGCTCGAAACCGGTCACACCGTCGAGCTGGAAGCTGGACAGCTCCAGCACCCAGACTTCGGGTAGGGTGTTGGCGTCCAGGTGTGCGGCCAGCGTATCCAGCAGTGTGGGGCCGATATTGCCGGCCACAGCCACGGTCTTGCCGGCATGGGCTACGAGCTGGCCGGTCAGCGATGTGACCGTGGTTTTGCCATTGGTACCGGTGATGGCCAACACGGCCGGTGCATAAGCACGGGTCTCCCGCAAGGCCTGCAGTGCCATAGCGTACAAGCTCAACTCGCCGCCAGCCCCTGTACCGCTTGCCTGTGCCGCTACCAATACGGGAGCAATCACTTCGGGACTCAAACCTGGCGAGCGGTACACTGCATGCAGGTTCTGCCCTTCCACCAGGGCCGCGTTGAAAGGCCCGGCGACAAAACGCACCTGGGGCAGCTCTTGCTGCAGGGTCGCCAGCTGCGGAGGCGCGTCGCGTGTGTCAGCCACGGTGATGCTGGCGGCACCGGTACGTACACACCAGCGCGCCATGGCCAGACCCGAGGCGCCCAGGCCCAGGATCAGAGTGTTCTGGCCCAGCAGGGGTTGGAAAGGTGCATCGGCTTGCGGCTCAATCGCTACATCGTCTGCAATGACTTCGGATGCCAAAGCCTCGGCCTTCTGCGCCTTGTCCGCCTGCGCGGCCTGTTCGGCCTTGGTGTCGGCAAAGATCTGCGCCACAAACGCGGCGGCATCCGCAGCAGCGGTCAGGGTGGTTGGCAAGGTACGGCCGGCTTCTGCAGTAGCAACCGGGGTAGGCTTGACCTGCTCGTCTTCTGGGGCCAGGTCGGAGTGTTCCACGGGCGCGTTTTCGACTTCCTGCGCGGGACCATCGGGCAGGCCGCTGTCTACCATCTCAACCGCATCCACAACGTCCGCAGCATCAGGCACGCGCGGCTCCACTGTACCTTCGGGCACAGGCCCCGGGGCGTGGTCGTGGATGGGCGGGTCTTCGGGGTTCATCGCAGTTTGAGGGTGGACAGGCCGACCAGGCACAGCAGCATGGTGATGATCCAGAAGCGGACAACGACTTGGGTTTCTTTCCAACCGTTTTTCTCGAAGTGGTGGTGCAGTGGCGCCATCTTCAGCAGGCGGCGGCCTTCGCCGTAGCGCTTCTTCGTAAATTTGAAATAGCCGACCTGCAGCATCACCGACAGGGCTTCGACGACAAAAATGCCGCCCATGATGGCCAGCACAATTTCCTGGCGCACGATGACGGCGATGGTGCCCAGCGCAGCACCCAGCGCCAAAGCGCCAACGTCGCCCATGAACACCTGCGCCGGATGGGTGTTGAACCACAAGAACGCCAGACCGGCACCGGCCATGGCCGCACAGAAAACCAGCAACTCGCCCGAGCCTGGAATATGGGGGAAGAACAGGTATTTGGAGTACACCGCGCTGCCAGTGACGTAGGCAAACACACCCAGTGCGGAGCCCACCATCACCACCGGCATGATGGCGAGACCGTCCAGACCGTCGGTCAGGTTGACGGCATTGCTGGAGCCCACGATGACCAGGTAGGTCAGCACCACAAAGCCCAGCACGCCCAGAGGGTAGCTGACCTCTTTGATAAAGGGCAACAACAGCCCGGCTTTGGGCGGCAGGTCCACATCAAAGCCAGACGCCACCCAGTTGAAGAACAGCTCCAGCACCCGCAGATTGGAATTTTCGGAGATGCTGAACACCAGATACAGCGCGGCCAACAGGCCGATCACGGACTGCCAGAAATACTTTTCGCCCGATGGCATGCCCTCGGGGTCTTTGCGCACCACCTTGCGCCAGTCATCGGCCCAGCCAATGGCGCCAAAACCCAGCGTGACCAGCAGCACGATCCAGACAAAACGGTTGCTCAGGTCTACCCACAGCAGCGTGGATACGGCAATACACAGGAGGATCAGCACACCGCCCATGGTGGGCGTGCCACTTTTTTGCAGATGGGTCTCCATGCCGTAGCCGCGGATGGGCTGGCCAATCTTCAGGGCGCGCAAACGGTTGATGACGTAGGGGCCAGCGGCCAGTCCTATAAGCAATGCAGTGACGGCGGCCATCACGGACCGGAAGGTCAGGTACTGGAACACCCGGAAGAAGCCAAACTCCGGCGACAGGGCTTGCAACCATTGGGCCAGGCTTAACAACATAGTAGGGACGCTCCGAACGAATAATCACGGCGCATGGAGATGCTCCTGCTGCGAGTCGGTTTTGATGGCCATGGGCTCCATGGCCTGCACCACCCGCTCCATTCGCATGAAACGGGAGCCTTTGACCAACACGCTGTGTTGGTGGGGCAAGGCGTCCATCAGCGCATCGATCAGGTTTTCGACCGAATCGAAGTGCTGTGCACCTTCAAAAGAATTGGCGGCCACCTGGGCCAGCTCGCCCAGCGTCAGCAACTTCTGGATGCCTTTGGCCTTGGCATAACGCCCGGCCTCAGCATGGAATGCCGCGCCCTGATGGCCCACCTCGCCCATGTCGCCCAGCACCAGCACATGTGGGCCGGGCAAACCAGCCAGCACATCGATGGCGGCGCGTACCGAATCGGGGTTGGCGTTGTAGGTGTCGTCCACCAGGGTCACGCTACGGCCCTGCACGGCCAGGCGCACAACCCTGGAGCGGCCTTTGACGGGCTCAAAAGCCTGCAGGCCGGCCACCACAGCGGCGGCAGACACGCCAGCGGCCAAAGCCGCTGCAGCGGCGGCCAATGAATTTTTGATGTTGTGCTGGCCGGCGATGGCCAATTGGTAATGCAGGTTCTGGCCCATACCACGGGCATGTACATGCCAGGCACCATCGGCCCAGCGCGCCTGGACACAGGCCAGCGCAGCGGCGTCTTGGGCACCATCCAGCGCAAACGTGACCGTTCGCCGCTGGCCGGCCAGTTCCTGCCACACGGGCGTGAATTCATCGTCGCTGGGAAACACGACCGCACCTTGTGGGCCTACGGCGGCAATGACAGTACCATTCTCCAGCGCCACAGCCCGCACGGTGTGCATGAACTCCATGTGTTCGCGCTGGGCGTTGTTGATCACGGCTACGGCGGGTTGCCCCATGGCGGCCAGCGCGGCGATCTCGCCAGGGTGGTTCATGCCCAGCTCAAGCACGGCGATCTGGTGCTGCGGGCGCAGGCGCAGCAGCGTCAACGGCACACCGATGTCGTTGTTGAAATTGCCACGTGTGGCCAGCCAGCCGTCGTTTGGGCGAAAGGCGGCCAGGATGGAGGCCAGCATTTGCGTCACAGTGGTTTTGCCGTTGCTGCCTGTCACCGCAATCACCGGGATGCTGAACTGCGCACGCCAGGCTGTGGCCAAGGTGCCCAGCGCCAGCCGCGTATCGTCCACCGCAATACAGGCCATGTTTCCCACGCCGCTGCGGTCTGCTCCAGGGTGGCAGATGGCGGCCACGGCGCCACGCTGTGCAGCCTCTGACAGGAAAGCGTTCGCGTCGTAGCGATCGCCCTTCAGGGCTACAAACAGGTCTCCGGGCTCCACGCTGCGGGTATCGGTGTGCACACGCTGAACCAGGGCGCCGCCATTGCCGGACAGCTGCGAACCCGGGAGCCACTGGGCTGCTTGGACGGCGGTCATCATGTGGCTCATGCGCGTGGCTCCAAAGACGGGGTCGGGCGGTTCACCAGAGCGCGCCGAGCGTGGTCGCGGTCCGAAAACGGATGTTTGGTGCCCGCAATGTCCTGTGTTTCTTCGTGGCCCTTGCCGGCCAGCAGCACGACGTCCTGGGGCGCGGCCCGCGTGATGGTTTCTGCAATGGCCAGTGCACGATCGGCCTGCACGTCCACAGACTTGTTGTTTGCCAGACCCAACAGGATCTGGGCAATGATGGTTTCGGCTTTCTCGCTGCGCGGGTTGTCGCTGGTCACCACCACCTGGTCGGCCTTTTGGGATGCAATGGCACCCATCAGCGGACGTTTGCGGGCATCGCGATCGCCACCACAACCAAACACACACCACAGACGGCCGCCGCGCTGCTGCGCCAGCGGCCGCAGTGCCGCCAACGCTTGGCTCAATGCGTCGGGCGTGTGGGCATAGTCCACCGCCACCAATGGCGCATCCACCCCACCCAGGCATTCCATGCGCCCCGGTACCGGGTGCAGGGTGCTGCAGGCGTTCACGGCGTCTTGCAAGGGCACGCCCAGGGCGCGCATCGCAGCCACTACCCCCAGCAGGTTGGACACGTTGTAGCTGCCAATCGTGCGGGTCTGCAAGCGGCATGATCTGCCACCTTCAACCACGTCAAAACTCAAACCCAGGTTGTTATACGCAATGGCACGCGCTTGCAAACGCGCATCACTCTGGCAGGAGATGGTCCATACGTCCAGCTCGGACGCGGTCAAAGACTCTGCCAGCCCCAGGCCCTGCGCATCGTCCACATTGATGACGGCGGCTTGCAGACCAGGCCAGGCAAACAGGCGGCGCTTGGACTGCCAATAGGCCTCCATGCTGCCGTGGTAATCCAGATGGTCCTGTGTGAAATTGGTAAACACGGCCACCCGTATGTGCGTGCCGTCCAGGCGGCGCTCTTCAATACCAATCGACGAGGCTTCCATGGCGCAGGCCCTGAGCCCCTCATCCTTGAACTGGCGCAGCGTGCGCTGCAGCAACACCGGGTCTGGGGTGGTCAAGCCGGTGGAAATGACCGAAGCACCACCAGATGCGGCGTCAGCGGCACCACTTGCGGGCGGGCGACCAACGCCGAGAGTACCAACCATGCCGCAGGGCAGCGCCAGTACGTCCGGCAATGCCGACAAGGCTTGTGCAAGCCACCAGGCGGTCGATGTTTTGCCGTTGGTGCCGGTCACCGCCACCACGTGCAAGGCCTCGGATGTGGCGCCAAAAAATTCAGCGGCAATGGCGCCGGTATCCGCCTTGAGGTTCAGGTAACTGGCGACATGTTCACCATCCAGACCCCAACTGGCCACATCGGTGTGTTCGACCAAGCAGGCTGCGGCCCCGGTCTTTAGCGCGTCTCCCACGAACTGACGGGCATCCACCGCCGCGCCAGGCCAGGCAACAAATCCGTCACCCGGTTGCAGCTTGCGGCTGTCAGACTGCAGCGTGCCCGTGACATGCTGGCGCAACCACTGTGCGGCCTGAGCGGGTGTGTGTAGCTCCTGCATCACAGGCTCTCCTCTGCCGCTTGGGCCACGATCTGGGGGCGCACCGCCAGATCGGGCTGCACACCCAGGATGCGCAAGGATTGCTGAACTGTTTCGGCAAATACCGGTGCGGCCACATCGCCGCCGTAGTGTTTGCCATTGGTGGGCTCGTCAATCATTACGGCCACCACAATGCGTGGGTTGTCGATGGGGGCCATGCCAACAAACCAGCCACGGTACTTGCGGTTCTTGTCCGTGCCATACCCCTTGCCGATTTGTTTGTAGGCCGTGCCGGACTTGCCACCTACGGAGTAACCGATGGTCTGTGCCTTTTGACCCGTGCCGCCAGGCCCTGCCGCCATTTGCAGCATCTTGCGCAC
Organism: Rhodoferax sp.; assembly: GCA_043738115.1. Lineage (GTDB taxonomy): Bacteria > Pseudomonadota > Gammaproteobacteria > Burkholderiales > Burkholderiaceae_C > Allorhodoferax. The sequence goes on from JAYSZJ010000134.1 coordinate 35,769, forward strand.
CTGGCCTGCAGTGCGAGCCGACAACACCTGCACACCCACGGCGGGGGTGGAACTCTTGATCAAAGTGGCGGGAATGATCTGACCATCGTGCGAAAACACGGTGTAAGACCGTGCCATCTGAAACAGCGACGCTGACAGGCCGTAACCGTAGGACATGGTGGCCTGCTCAATGGGCCGCCATGTCTTGTAGGGGCGCAGGCGTCCCGATACCGCCCCCGGGAAACTGATTTGCGGCTTTTGCCCGAAGCCAGCCTGGGTGAACAGGTCCCACATTTCATGCGCCTGCATTTGCATCGCAATCTTGGTGGTGCCCACATTGCTGGACTTCTGGATGACACCCTCCACCGTCAACATGCCGTTGGGGTGGGAGTCGGAAATCGTGGATCCGGTGATGGTGATGCGTCCAGGGGATGTATCAATCATGGACTGCGGTGTCACACGCCCGGTCTCCAGTCCCAGGCCTATCGTGAACGGTTTCATCACCGAGCCCGGCTCGAAGGTGTCGGTCAACGCCCGGTTGCGCAACTGTTCACCGGTCAGGTTACGGCGCTTGTCCGGGCTGTAGCTGGGGTAATTGGCCAGCGCCAGCACCTCGCCGGTAATAGTGTCCAGCACCACGACGCTGCCGGCCTTGGCCTTGTGCTCCAGCACGGCTTCGCGCAGCTTCTGGTACGCGAAGAACTGCACCTTGCTGTCAATGCTGAGCTGCAGGTCCTTGCCATCCACGGGGGGAATCTGGTTGCCAACGTCCTCAATCACCTGGCCCAAGCGGTCCTTGATAACACGGCGTGAGCCATTGCGACCAGCCAGGTCCTGGTTGAAGGTCAGCTCCACACCTTCCTGGCCCTTGTCTTCCACATTGGTAAAACCGACCACGTGCACGGCCGACTCCCCCTCGGGGTACTGGCGCTTGTATTCCTTGCGCTGGTAGATGCCCTTGATGTTGAGCGCAGCGATCTGTTTGGCGACCGGCTCGTCCACCTGGCGCTTGACCCAGACAAAAGTCTTGTCTTCGTCTGCGAATTTTTTGGCCAGATCGGCAACCGGCATCTCCAGCAGCTTGGCCAGCTTGTGCAGTTTGGCCTTGTCGATCTCAACATCTTCGGGAATGGCCCATATGCTGGGGGACGGCACGCTAGACGCCAGTATCAGCCCGTTACGGTCCAGAATGCGACCGCGGTTGGCCGGCAAATCCAGTGTGCGGGCGAAGCGCACTTCGCCCTGGCGCTGGAAGAAATCATTGGCCACCACCTGGATGTAGGCGGCACGCGCTGCCAGGCCGAAGAAGGCGAGCGCAATGGCGCCCACCACCAGCTTGCTGCGCCAGACCGGCGTGCGGCTGGCCAGCAAGGGGCTGGAGGTGTACTGCACGCCGCGCCTCATCGCGTCACCCCGCTACCGGTGGACGCAGGCAGGGGTGGCTGCACCTCAGCTGCTGCCGCGGCCGGGGCTTCGGAGTAGGTCACATAGGTGGTGATGCCTGGCTTGGCCTGGCTCATCTGCAATTTCTCGCGCGCCAGCTTCTCCACCCGCGCGGGCGTCGTTTGTGCACGTTTCTCCACCTGCAGGCGTTCGCTTTCCACTTCAAGGCGGTGCGCCTCGGTTTTGGCCTTGTCCAGCTCGGTGAACAGGCGGCGCGAGTCGTACTGCACGCTGACCAGATAGAGGGCGCTGGCAAGCACCGCCAGCAACAGAACGAGGTTCAACCGGATCACGCCGCTGTCCTCTGCGCCACACGCATGATGGCGCTGCGCGAACGGGGGTTGCCGCTGACCTCTTCTTTACTGGGCTTGATACGGTCCAAGGTCTTGAGTTTCATGACCTTGGGCGCAGCAAAAGGCGCACGGCGGTCGTACTCATCCTTGGCGTGTTTGGCGATGAACTGCTTGACGATGCGGTCTTCCAGCGAATGGAAGCTGATGACCGCCAGGCGCCCACCCGGCTCCAGAATGTGCAGGCAGGCCTCTAACGCTTGTTGCAACTCCTCAAGCTCGGCGTTGATGAAAATCCGAAAAGCCTGAAATGTGCGCGTTGCAGGGTCCTTGCCCGGCTCGCGGGTTTTGACCGTGTCAGCCACGAGTTGGGCCAGGTCGGTGGTGGTTGAAATTGGGCCCCGTTCCTGTCGGCGAGCAACAATCGCCTTTGCAATGGGGCCAGCAAACCGTTCTTCACCATATTCACGTATCACCTCCGCGATTTGATTGGTTTCAGCCGTCTCCAGCCATTGCGCCACACTCTCCCCACGCGTGGTGTCCATACGCATGTCCAGCGGTCCGTCGAAACGGAAGCTGAACCCGCGAACCGGGTTGTCGATCTGGGGTGAGCTCACGCCCAGATCCATCAAAATTCCTGAAACACTGGCGTTGGGCAGCTCTGCCACATGCGAAAACGCTTCGTGCCGAATGGAGAAGCGTTCATCGGCAATAGTGTTGGCCTGGGCGACCGCCTCAGGGTCGCGGTCAAACGCAATCAGGCGCCCCGTTGCCGAGAGGCGCGACAAAATCAGACGGGAGTGGCCGCCACGCCCAAAGGTGGCATCCACGTAGGTCCCATCAGCCTCGGGGGCAGAAGGGTCCGTCGTATTGTTGAATAAGGCATCCACGGCTTCGTTCAACAATACGGTGGCATGGTTCCATGGAGTTTCCACCACCCGGCCTTAGAAGGAGAAGTCCTTGAAGACATCCGGCATGTCGCCTTGCATGGCCTTGGCCTCCTGCGCGTCGTACGTGGCCTTGTCCCACAGTTCAAAGTGGTTGCCCATGCCGAGCAATATGGTGTCCTTGGCAATGCCCGCGGCTTCGCGCAATTCGGGCGAGACCAGCACGCGCCCCGTGCCGTCCATCTCCACGTCCATGGCATTGCCGAGGAAGATGCGCTTCCACCACTGGGCTTCCATGGGCAGGGCGGCAATGCGGGCCGCAAATTTTTCCCACTCGGGGCGGGGAAACACCATCAGGCAGCCGTGCGGGTGTTTGGTGATGGTCAACTGGCCAGCAGCCGTCGCGCTCAGGACGTCACGGTGCCGGGTTGGCACGGAGAGCCTACCCTTTGCATCCAGACTGAGAGACGAAGCCCCTTGAAACACCAAAATCCACCTTTTCTTGCACGGACAGGCAAAAAGCTCCTTTTAAAGACACTTTTCACCACTTAATTGCACTTTTTTGCACTGTATCAGCAAAAGTGAATATCGCAAGAGGGCTAACGAGAATTTTTTCCAATGAAATCAAGGACTTAGAAGCGATTTTGAAGCCAATCGGGTGGCAAAAATCGTTCTAAATGAAGGACTTAGCGCTTGCTCTGAAAGTAACGCTTGAGAAGCAACACGGCAAATGTGCTTTTTGAGAGGGTCAATTGACAACGGGCAAAGGTGTCACAAGATGTAACGCGACAGGTCTTCATCCTTGCTCAACTCACCCAGACGGGTGTTGACATACGCAGCATCTATACAAATGGTCTGGCCCGACAGCTGCGCTGCGTCGAAACTCACGTCATCCAGCAGACGCTCCATCACAGTGGCCAGGCGGCGTGCGCCTATGTTCTCGGTGCGTTCATTCACGTCATACGCAATTTGCGCCAGGCGGGTAATGCCTTCTGCGGTGAAGTCCAGCGTCACATTTTCGGTGGCCATCAGGGCCTGGTATTGCTTGACCAGGGATGCGTGGGTCTGCATCAGGATGGCCTCGAAATCCTGCACCGACAGCGATTGCAGTTCCACACGGATCGGAAACCGCCCTTGCAACTCGGGGATCAGATCACTGGGCTTGCTCAGATGAAAAGCGCCGGACGCCACGAACAGGATATGGTCCGTCTTGACCACGCCGTATTTGGTGGACACCGAGGTGCCCTCTACCAACGGCAACAAATCCCGCTGTACGCCTTGGCGAGACACTTCGGCGCCACTGCCTTCACTGCGTGAGGTGACCTTGTCAATTTCATCAATGAAGACGATGCCGTTTTGCTCCAGCATATGGATCGCCCGGGCCTTGATCTCATCTTCGTTGACCAGCTTGGCAGCCTCTTCATCAATCAAAAGCTTGTGTGCTTCGCTGATCTTGAGTTTGCGCGTCTGGCGTTTGGCCTGGCCCATCTGGCCAAACATGCCACGCAGTTGTTCGGTCATGTCTTCCATGCCGGGCGGCCCCATCACTTCGAGCTGTGGTGCAGGCTGGGCCACATCGATTTCTATCTCGCGGTCAGCCAACTGGCCCTCGCGCAACTTTTTGCGGAAATTCTGGCGCGCGGCGCTCTGCGGCTGGTCCTCGGCGTTCACAAACCCAAAGTCATTACGCGCCGGAGGAATCAGGATGTCCAGGATGCGGTCTTCTGCGGCGTCCTCGGCTCGGGTGCGGAACTTGCGCTTCTCGGCTTCGCGGGTCTGTTTAACGGCGATGTCGGCCAGGTCACGGATGATGGAATCCACATCCTTGCCCACGTAACCGACCTCGGTAAATTTGGTGGCTTCGACCTTGATAAAGGGTGCGTCCGCCAGGCGTGCTAGGCGGCGCGCAATTTCGGTTTTACCGACGCCGGTGGGGCCAATCATCAAAATATTCTTGGGCGTGATCTCACCGCGCAGTTCACCTGCAACCTGCTGGCGCCGCCAGCGGTTGCGCAGCGCAATGGCGACAGCGCGTTTGGCCTGGGACTGACCAACGATGTGTTTGTCGAGCTCGGCGACGATGTCTTGGGGTGTCATGTGGGATCGGTAGGCCCAAGGGTTTCGATGGTGTGGTGCATATTGGTGTAGATGCATAGCTCGCCAGCGATTTCCAGAGAGCGTTTCACGATATCAGCGGCTGACAGTTCCGTATGGTTCAGCAGCGCAACAGCTGCAGCCTGTGCATACGCGCCACCAGAGCCAATCGTGACGATGCCGTTCTCGGGCTCCAGCACATCGCCGTTGCCGGTGATGATCAGGGATGCGTCTTTGTCGGCAACGGCCAACATGGCCTCCAAGCGGCGCAGTACGCGGTCGGTGCGCCAATCCTTGGTCAACTCGATGGCCGCGCGCACCAGGTGACCCTGGTGCTTTTCCAGCTTGGCCTCAAAACGTTCGAACAGCGTGAAGGCATCGGCCGTAGCACCGGCAAAACCCGCCAGCACCTTGCCGTGGTAGAGCTTGCGGACCTTGCGTGCCGTGCCCTTGACAACGATATTGCCGAGTGTGACCTGACCATCGCCGCCGATGGCAACCGAATAACCTTCGGCTGTCTTGCGGCGCACACTGATGATGGTGGTGCCGTGGAAGGCGTCCATTGGAAAAAGGCTTAGATGGGTCGCGGCAACACGCGGGCGTGCTCGTTGATGCCGATGACGTTGAAAAATGCTGCCACCAGGCGGTGCACGTCGCGGAACTGCACATGGCAACCATCGGCTTCCCGCATGGCCACCCAGTTAAGGATGCTGCCAGCCGCCGAGAAGTCGACACGCACCAGGCCCTTGCAAGATACAACAATGCCCTCGCCCTTGTGCTCCTCGGCGTCAAACTCATCAAATGCGTGTGTAGCATCACCCAGCACACTGCCCTTCAATTCCAGACTGATGGCTTGCGCGCTGTCCAGACCGATGGGCGCAGTGGGCGCTTGGGCAAAGCCCGAATTCCAGTAACCAGATTGTGTGGGCGGAGCCGCCGCATCCTCTGCTTCGACATTTTCGTATTGGCAACGGGCCTCCTGCCAGGCTGGCGGAGACACCTCGTACGTGACGCAATAGTCCAATGCGGCCAATTCAAAATCATCGTGCAACTGCAAGGTGCGCATGGCATTGAGCCGCATCGCCCACCAATCGGGGTTGATGCTGTGGTCACCGGACGGCATCATGGTGCGCAGCGTATCCACCAGTTGCTGGGCGCCGCTGAAGCGCAGCGCCACGGGCTCGTCACACAGGCTGCTGAACAGGCCAGCCAGCAAAGGCATGGCGTCAGCGTCTATCCGCACCAAGCGAGACCAATCCAGATGCCAGGGGGTAGGGTTGGAGGCCATGGCGTCACGCAAGTCTTCCAACGCCAGGGCATTCAAATCACCCGGGCTGCTCCAAATGGCCCCGATTGAATAGTCACGGCTTGCACGCTGTGGCGTAGCATTGAGCCCGCCTGGCACATCGGTCACCGCCGCGGCGGACGTGGCCTCACCAATGGCACTCCATTGAGGGATCACGGTGTCAAAGCGGTGGGCAAATTCAACTAATGCTTCGTCAAAACGTGCACGGTCTTGCGTGGCGCGGTAGAGGTCCAGCAGTGCGGCAGCCCAGGACTGTGCGACCTCGGGCATCAGCGCGTCACCCCGCAGGGCGGCCAACAGACCACTCTCGGCGCCCTCATCGTCACCATTGGCAAAACGGATGGCGGCCTCTTCCAGCTCCGGGTCGGTCGCCATGTCCTCGACGTCAATTGCAAACATCTTGGAAGTGGAGAAACTGTGGTCGGACCCGTCGTAGCTCTGCGCCAGCGTGCCCAGAATCGGTATTTGGCCAACACCGGGACGCGGTTTGGAACCGGATGGTGGGAGCTGCGGCATGGGCTCCATGCCATCACCCATCTCAGTGGCTTTGAAATCGGCTCCGCCAGCGCCCCCCTCTCCCAGGTTCAAATTTGACGACGCCGTCGAATCAAACTGCTCGGAGATGGAAGCATGGTTGGGCGCAGGAGCCATAGGCATGGGCGCCGTGGGCTCCACACTGGTAGTGTTAGTAACCGGCACACCCGTGCCCTGTGCGTTGGCGGCATCCTGCTTGCCCTTCCACCACTGCTTGGACATCTGGGCTTCGATCTCGTCGATTTTCTTCAAGGTCACGGCGCGCCCATCGGGGTCGGTTGCCATGCTGGATTGAAAGACCGAGGGCCTGCCCATGCCCGCCACAGCGGATACGCCACGGCTGCGCAGCTTGCGCAACTGGTCGAACTCGCGCTTGCGGATGAAATCGTTCTGGCGCTTGCGCTCAATCATCTGCTTGAGCACCTGCTTGTCAAAACTGCTGTCCTGGTCCGGCTGGGCCCGCTCCAGTTCCGACCAGTCCTTGGTCGGGTTGCGGACGAACATCGCCATCTTGGACAACAATCCCGGAGTATCGCCTTTGGTAGCCATATGCTCAGTTTACAGAACGGACAGATGTGTCAGCCGTCGCTTCAATCCCCAAACATTTTCTGCTTGAGCTCCCGGCGCTGTTGCGCTTCCAGCGACAGCGTCGCAGTGGGGCGTGCCAATAGACGGCCCACACCAATGGCTTCACCGGTTTCGTCGCAGTACCCATAGTCACCTGCGTCGATGCGGCCAATGGATTGTTCGATCTTTTTCAGCAGCTTGCGCTCACGGTCGCGGGTGCGCAACTCCAGTGCGTGTTCTTCCTCAATGGTTGCGCGGTCGGCCGGGTCAGGAACCACCGAGGTGTCCTCGCGCAAGTGCTCGGTGGTTTCACCGGCGCTGTTGAGAATGTCCAGCTTGAGTTTGGTCAACTTAAGGCGAAATGCCGCCAGTTGAACAGTGTTCATGTATTCGGAGTCGGGCATGGCCATCAATTCCGCATCGGTAAGATCGGCCACGGGTGTTGTCTTCCAGTTGTTTGCCAGCTTGGGGTCTTTTTTAATCGACGAGGGCAGGGCTGGAACAATGATAGGCACAGGTGCGGACTGTGTATAGCTGGCCTTGGCCGCTGTGGAAGCCACGGTCTGCGCCATGGAAGGCACGGTCAACTGCGCCAAACGGGACGATGGCCGCCCCGCCTTAGCGGGCACAGTAGCCGCCACAGGGGCAGCAGCGATTTTTTCGGCCACCGCGGGTGCGGCCACAGGGGATTTTGACTTGGAGGAAACAGTTGTCTGCATTGGCTTGGCTGACGTTTTGGAAACGGGCATGGGAACAGGGCTGGCAACAGCCCGGGGTTTGGATATAACGGGTTTTGAATCCGATGGGTTGACCTTCTTGGCCGTCACGGCTTTGGGCGGGGCTACCTTTTTGGCAGCTGGCTTAGCCGTTGATTTTGCGCTGACTTTCGCTACCGGCTGGGCTGTTTTTGCAGGGCTGGCTTTCGTTATGGACTTAGCCACGGGTTTAGCAACTGGCTTGGCCGCGGGTTTTGCCGCGACCTTGGGAGCCACTTTTGCAACGACCTTGGACTTGGATGGGCCGACCGATTTGGCTGGCTTGACCGGCGCCTTGGCTAATGGCTTGCTAGGTTTGGCGACAGGTTTCCCCTTGGGCTTGGCAACAGCCGTTGCTTTGGGTTTGGCGGCCGCAGCCTTGCTATCTTTTCCAGATTTAGCTTTCACTTCGTGTCTCCTGGCAGAAATCTCCTGCGCATGGTCGGTGGGGCCTGCTACCCCAGCCTTGCCTTTGACAGGCTTTTTTGGCTGGGCTTCTCCGGCGCGCGAGTGTACAGGCTTCCCCTTGGCAAAACCCATACGTTGCAAAATCGAGACAATCATTTGGCTTTCAATCTGAAAAAAGACATTTCAAAAACTTACAGCAAATCCCCGCCCCTCACCGGCCCCAGCACTTAGACCAAAGACTGCTCCATTCCCTGCAACAAAATTTCTTTGGGCAGGTCGATACCAATAAAGACCATTTTGCTGCACCGCTGCTCCCCCTCGGCCCATTGTGGCCCCAGATCACTGCCCATCAACTGGTGCACGCCCTGGAAGATAACTTTGCGGTCCGTGCCCTTCATATAGAGCACACCCTTGTAACGCAGCATGCGGGGGCCATAGATATTGACGATAGCACCCAAAAAGTCCTCCAGCTTGGCCGGATCAAACGGCCGCTCGGACTTGAAGACGAAACTCTTGACGTCGTCATCATGGTGGTGATGGTGCCCCGCGCCAGGTGCGTGCGAAGGATGGTCGCAATGTTCACCGGGCGCGTGGTCATGGCCTTCATGGTCGTCGTGACCATGGTCGTGGTCATGCCCATGATCGTGAGAGTCGTCCTTCAAAAAGTCCGGGTCAATGTCCAGCTTGGCGTTCAGATTAAAGCCGCGCAGGTCAAACACCTCACTTAACGCCACTTCACCGAAATGCACCGCCTTTTGCGGCGCCCGGGGGTTCATGTGTTTGATGCGGTGCATCAGCGCATCCGTCTCGTCCTTGGACACCAGATCGGTTTTGCTGATGAAAATCTGGTCCGCAAAGCCGACTTGGCGGCGCGCCTCCTGGCGGTCGTTGAGCTGCTGCTCGGCGTGTTTGGCGTCCACCAGCGTCAGGATGGAGTCCAGCAGGTACGACTCGGCAATCTCGTCGTCCATGAAAAAAGTCTGGGCCACCGGGCCGGGGTCAGCCACGCCAGTCGTCTCGATCACCACGCGCTCAAAATCCAGTTCCCCCTTGCGCTTTTTCTCGGCTAGGTCACGCAGCGTGGCGCGTAGGTCTTCGCGGATCGTGCAGCAGATGCAGCCATTGCTCATCTGGATGATCTGCTCTTTGGTGTCGCTGACCAGGATGTCGCTGTCGATGTTTTCCTCACCGAACTCGTTCTCAATAACAGCGATTTTTTGGCCATGGGCCTCTGCCAGCACGCGCTTGAGCAGCGTGGTTTTGCCCGAGCCCAAAAAGCCGGTCAGGATGGTCGCGGGAATCAAACTCATGTGGCAATCCAAAATTCAGCAGGTGGGGAGTGTACCGGCCATTTCAAGCCCTGCGCTTACAGGTTACGGCGCTGTTTCGCGGCGGGGTCTTCGCAACGGACAGAGCAGCAGAGCTGGGGTGAGCGCCAAAGTGAGGTCAAGGGGGAGGCCGAAGGTCGAAGGTCGAAGGACACGAACGGCGGCGCTCACCCCAGCTCTGCTGCGGGTACACAGCCAGTACCTTACTATTTACGCATGACGACCAAGCCCTTGAGGTACTCGCCCTCCGGAAAAGCAATCGTCATAGGGTGATCCGGCGCCCCACCCATACGTTCGGTGATGAAGCCATCCACCCCGGCGTCCGACCCCGCACCGGCCACGATCTTGTGGAACAGATCGGCGCTGATACCGCCCGAGCAAGAATAGGTAAACAACACACCACCCGGCTCCAGCAGCTTCAGGGCCAAACGGTTGATGTCCTTGTACGCCCGCGCCGCGCGCTCGGCATGCGCCACCGTGGGGGCAAACTTGGGCGGGTCCAGCACGATGGCGTCAAAGGTCCGGCCCTCTTGCACAAACTGGCGCAACGAGGCATTCACGTCCGCGTCCATAAACGTGGTCTGGGTCGTGTCCAGGCCATTGAGCTCCACATTGGCGCGGGCCTGCGCCAGCGCGGCTCCGGAGGAGTCGATGGACGTGACATGCCCACCCGTAAAACCGCCAGCCCGGAGCCCGGCCAATGCCGCCACCGTAAAGCCACCGGTGTAACAAAAGCAGTTCAGCACCCGCTGAAAACCCAGACGGCGCGCGTAGTCGGCAAACTTCTTGCGGCTATCGCGCTGATCCAGATAGAAGCCGGTCTTGTGTCCGTCCGCAATCGACAGGCCCAGTTGCCACTCATGTTCACGCAGTACGAAGTCTGTGGGAGTGCTCGTGTCGCCGCCCCGCAGCCAACCCTTGACCTCGGGCAAACCTTCCAGCCCCCGGCTGCTGGCATCCGAGCGTTCGTACAGTTTGGTCAGGCCGGTCTGCGCCAGCAGGGCATCTGCCAACACCGCTTTCCAACGTTCGGCACCGCTGGACAAAAACTGCGCCACCAGCGTGTCACCATACCGGTCCACGATCAGACCGGGCAGGCCGTCGGATTCTCCGTGGACCAGGCGCAGGCCATTGCTCTGTATGTCAAATCGGGTTCTAGCCCCCGCGGAAGCTGCGACTGCCGCTATAAAAAACGCAGCATCTATGCGCTGAGCCTCGTCAAAGCTCCAGACCCGTGCGCGAATTTTGGATGTGGGACTGAAGGCCGCCCAACCCAGGAAGGCGTCGCTGTCGGACTCCACCCGCACGGTTTCGCCGCTGTCGGCGCTGCCTTTGGCAATGGCGGATTCAAAAATCCAGGGGTGGCGGCGCTGCAGGGAGCGCTCTTTGCCGGCGCGAAGTCGTATGGTTTTCATGGATACCGATTGTGCGTTAGCTGCGCAACGCCCTGTAACTGAACCGGCGGCGGGTTTTGCAAACAAGTGCTTATACCCACTAGGCAGGACTGCCCGGCGATGCTAGTCTGCGCTAGAGCTGCAAAGACTTACACACTATTAGGAGATCGTATGGACCTGAACGACATGAAAATCTCGACCCGCCTCACGCTGGGCTTCGCAGTCCTCGTAACCTTGGTCACCATGATGGCAGGTTTTGGCTTCATCAAGGTCAAGAGCACCAACGAGTCCATCGGCACGATTTACGCCGATCGGGTCGTGCCCTTGAAACAACTCAAGATCGTCAGCGACATGTACGCCGTGGGCATTGTGGACGCCACCAACAAAGTGTCTGCCGGCATCATGGACCCGAAAACCGCCGTCAAAGAGGTCAACAACGCACTGACCACGGCTGAAGCGGAGTGGAAAGCCTATATTTCCACCTCCCTCACCGAGGAAGAAAAGCGGGGGGTGGCACAGGCCACGGACCTGATCGCCAAGGCGCAACCGGTCGTCGCCCAGGCCAGGGCCGCCATGGAATCCGGCGACAAGGACAAAGTGACCGCCATGGTCAAACCCCTCTACGAAGCCATTGATCCCATGAGTACCGCCATCTCCACGCTGATCGACGTGCAGCTCAAGGAAGCCAAGGCAGAGTACGACCGCGCCTCCGATAACTACCAGAGAACCGTTGTGCTGTTCAGCGTGGTGGTGGTGCTTGCCATAGCGCTGGCCAGCGCCATCGGCTGGATGCTGATCAAAGCCATCACCGGGCCGCTGAACCAGGTCGTGGACATTGCCCGCAGCGTGGCCAGTGGCAACCTGACCCTGCAGATTGACGGCACTGGCAAAAGCGAGACGGGCATAGCCCTGGCCGCGCTGAAAGAGATGCAGGGCAACCTGGTGGACGTGGTCTCCACCGTGCGGGTGGGCAGTGAGGGCGTGGCCGATGCCAGCGCCGAGATCGCGCAGGGCAACAACGACCTGTCCATGCGCACCGAACAACAGGCCAGCGCGCTGGAGGAAACTGCAGCATCCATGGAAGAACTCAGCTCCACCGTCAAACAAAACGCCGACAGCGCCAAACAGGCCAACCAGCTGGCACAAAACGCCTCTACCGTCGCGGTGCAAGGCGGCAATGTGGTGGGGCAGGTGGTCGAGACCATGAAGGGCATCAACGAATCGTCGCGCCGCATCAGCGACATCATCAGCGTCATCGACGGCATTGCCTTCCAGACCAATATCCTGGCGTTGAACGCGGCGGTCGAGGCGGCACGTGCTGGCGAACAGGGGCGCGGTTTTGCAGTCGTCGCCTCGGAGGTGCGGTCCCTGGCTGGTCGTTCGGCAGAAGCCGCCAAGGAAATCAAGACCCTGATCAACACCAGCGTGGAGCGCGTCGAACAGGGCACCGCGCTGGTAGACAAGGCAGGCATCACGATGACCGAGGTGGTGACCAGCATACGCCGCGTGACCGACATCATGGGTGAGATCAGTGCGGCCAGCGGCGAACAGGCCATGGGTGTGCAGCAGGTCGGCGAAGCGGTTCAACAAATGGATCAAGTGACGCAACAAAACGCCGCACTGGTGGAGGAAATGGCTGCCGCGGCGAGCAGCCTGAAGGCCCTGGCGGGCGACCAGGTGCGGGCGGTTGCGGTGTTCCAACTGCCGTCGGGCAGCATGCAGTCACGCGCTTTGGCGCTGCGTTAAGAAGTGGACAAACCCACCCTGCTGGTGGTCGACGACGCACCGGAAAACATTGATCTGTTACACGCCATCCTGCACCCGCATTACCACGTGAAGGTGGCCACGGGCGGCGAGAAAGCGCTGAAGATCATCCAGTCCGACCAGCCGCCCGACCTGGTGCTGCTGGACGTGGTGATGCCGGGCTTGGACGGCTACGAGGTCTGCCGCCAGATCAAGTCCAGGCCCCAAACCCAGCACATACCGGTGGTGTTTGTGACGGCCATGGACGAGCAGAAGGACGAAGAGTTCGGCCTGACACTGGGCGCGGTGGATTACGTTACCAAGCCGTTCAGCGCCCCGATTGTGCTGGCCCGCATCCGCACCCACCTGGCCCTGCACGACCGCACGCGCGAGCTGGAACGTCAGATCGTGATGCGCAACCAGACCAATGCCGAATTGACTGAGGCCCTGGCCCAACTGGGCGCTGCGCGCGACAAAATTGCCCAGTCAGAACGCCTGGCGGCCGTGGGTGCCATGGTTGCCGGTGTGGCCCATGAGCTCAACACCCCCATTGGCACCGGGCTGCTGGCGGCCAGCACTCTCAACGATAAGACCCAACAACTGGCGCACGCCCTGCAGACCGGCATTAAACGCTCGGAGCTGCACCAGTACATGGACAACGCCTCACAGGCCTGTGAGCTGATCCTGAGTACGCTGAACAAATCCGCCAGCCTGATCCGCAGTTTCAAACGTATTGCCCTGACCGAGGCGCGCTCCGAGCGCCGCCGCTTTGACCTGGCCGCCCATGTGGCGGACATTGCCCACGCCGCCACCCAGGCGCTGGACGGCCAACCCATAGCGCTACGGGTGGACGTGCCCGCTGGCATCACCATGGACAGTTACCCGGAGGCCGTAGACGAGGCACTGCAGCACCTGATCCACAACGCGCAGCTGCATGGCATGGCGCACACCCCCGCCGGCGAGGTACGCGTGACTTTCGAAGCACAGGGTGATGCATGGATCGCCCTCCGCATTTCGGACAACGGGGGTGGCGTACCAGCAGCCCACCTGGGCCGCATCTTCGACCCCTTCTTTACCACCAAGATGGGTACCGGCAGCAATGGCCTGGGGCTCAATGTGGTGCACAACCTGGTGACCAATGTGCTGGGCGGCAGCATCTCAGTGACCAGCCAGCCGGGAGACACCTGCTTCGTGATGCGTATCCCCCGCAACGCGCCGTAACTGCGCCTGCATAACGCCATGCCCGCGTCGATACGTTACCCACTGACCCAGGTCTTTCTCCGCAAGTTATTGCCCAGCTTTTTGGCGTTTGCCGCCGTGGTGGTAGGCGTCCAGTCCTTTATTGAATACCAGCGCGCCCGCTCCTACATCCACAACACGCTGCAGTCCCTGGCCACCACGTTTGCGCCCGGCACCGAGCTGGCCATCTGGGAGTTTGACGAATCGCTGCTGAACTCTATCGTCACCGGCATTGGCGCCCATCCGGTGGTGGTTCAGGTGGACGTGGTCAAGCCCGGTGGCCAAGTGGTTGCCACGTGGCGGGCACCTAACAACATGTTGCCCAGCGCCGCCTTGTCGGTCAACAAGCCGCTGTTTAGAACCAAGAACCAGGTCAAAAGCGAGGTGGGGCATCTGCACATCGCGTCCAGCAACCAGGCGGTCTACCAGCAACTCGAAGAAACGCTGCGCGCGGGGGCCATATCTGCCATTGCACTGCTGATGCTCTTTGGCTTGCTGCTGTGGCAGTTTGTGCGCGCCCACATCGTGCGCCCACTGGTCGGGTTCTCGACCCAGGTAAGCGCACTCTCCGCTAGCGGCCAGGGCCAGGTCATTGACATTGGCGACACCCAGGTGGCCGAGATCGCTACGCTTCAACAGGGCTTTAACCAGCTGATGCGCGCCTTGTCTGACAGCCATGCCGAAGTCGCCCTGCACAACGCCACGCTGGAGTCGCGCGTGCAAGAGCGCACCCACGAGGCACAACAGGCCCGGCAACTGGCAGAAGCGGCCAACCAGAGCAAAAGCGAGTTCTTGGCCAATATGAGCCACGAGATCCGCACGCCCATGAATGCCATCATTGGCATGACGGATTTGACGATGCGCACCGAGTTGACGCCCAAGCAGCGTGACTACCTGCAAAAGGTCAATACCGCGGGGCGCGGCTTGCTGGGCATCATCAATGACATTCTGGACTTCTCCAAGATCGACGCCGGCAAACTGGTCTTTGACCGCCATGACTTTTCGCTGCAACAGTCGCTCGACCAACTAGCAGCCTTGACGCTGCTCAACGCCCAGGAGAAAGGGCTAGCGCTGGCGATGGATGTGGACCCCGATGTGCCCGACTCCCTGGTCGGCGACGCCATGCGGCTGCACCAGGTGCTGACCAACCTGGTCAACAACGCCATCAAGTTCACCCCCCAAGGCGAAGTGCGGGTACACGTGCAATGCCTGGAACGCCATATACACAGCGTGGTGCTGGGCTTTGAAGTGTGTGACACCGGCATTGGCCTGAACGCCGAACAATGCGCCAAGCTGTTCCACCCCTTTGTGCAGGGTGACTCGTCCACCACACGCCAGTACGGTGGCACCGGTCTGGGTCTGACGATTGCCCGGCGCCTGGTCGAGATGATGGATGGCAGTATCCGCGTGCAAAGCGAGCCCGGCAAGGGCAGCCGCTTCCTTTTTACCGCCCACCTGGGCCTGCCCCCACTAGCCCCCACAACCACACCGGCTGCCCAAGCAGCATCGCATGAGCCCAAAAGCCTGCACCGGGGCACGCCCGGCGAGGCCCGGCGCGCCCACCTGCGGGGTGCACGTGTGCTGCTGGTGGACGACAACGACATCAACCAGGAGTTGGCCTACGACATATTGACTGACGCCGGCATGGTGGTGGACGTGGCCAACAACGGCGCTGAAGCCGTTGCCATGGTGGCAGAAAATGCCTACGACGCTGTGCTGATGGACTGGCAAATGCCGGTGATGGACGGGTTTGAGGCCACGCGGCGCATACGCGCCGAGCCGCGTTTTGCCACGCTGCCCATACTGGCCATGACGGCGAATGCGATGTCTGGCGACCGGGGGCGCTGCCTGGCTGTCGGCATGAGCGACCACATCCCCAAACCCATGGACATAGACAAGCTGTTGTCCACACTGGCGCACTGGATACGGCGCAACCCGGACGCCGGACCGACGCCGCTAGGCACCATGCCGACAGGCGCCGCCACGGCACACGGTCACAACCTCCCTGCGGAGTTGGCCGCGCTGCCAGGCGTGGACATAGGCCCGGCACTAGCGCGCCTGCGCGGTGATGTGCGCCAGTACCGCAAGCTGATGCAGCGGTTTGTTGAAGCCCACGCGCAGACGCCGGCAACATTGGCCCAACTGGTGGACACGGGTGCCCATGACCAGGCCCAGCGCCTCGCCCATACCCTCAAGGGCCTGGCCGCCAACCTGGGTGCCGAGGCCTTGCGCCAGGCGGCCCAGGCGCTGGAGCACGCTTTGACCCTTGGCGTCCTCGACCAGCTTGCTGCGCTGCAGGGCGAGTTGGCCCAAACGCTGCAACCGCTGCTGGATGCCGTGGCGGCCGAACTGGCCCGTACGCCTGAGGGCGCTCCGCCTGCGGTTGGTGCAGCTCCGCCCGACCCGGCGCAAGTGCAACAGCAACTGCAAACACTGGCTGCGCTGCTGGCGCGCGACGACGCCGACGCCGGCCCCCTGGCCCAGACCCTTGCCGACACGCTGCAGGGCCACCCCAAGGCGCAGGATTTCGCCCCGGTTTGCAGGCACACCAAGGCCTACGATTTTGATGCCGCCCTGCTGGCGCTGCAGGCCCTGGCACAGAACTGGGCCATTGACCTCAAGGACCCCAGTTCATGACTTTTTTGCGGCGCTTGCGAATCGGCCCCCGGCTGGCTTTGCTGGTACTGATTTTTTCACTTGGTTTGGGCGGCTACGGCATCTGGTCTTTCACCACGCTGAACGAGGTCAAGGTCGGTGGCCCGGTCTACCAGCGCATCAACCAGAGCCAGGAACTGGTGGCCGATGTGTTGCCCCCCCCCGTGCACATCATCGAGTCCTACCTGGTGTGCCTGCAAATGACCCGCGCCATGGACGGACCGCAACAGGGTGAACTGACAGACCGACTGCGGGTACTGCGTGCCGAGTACGAGGCACGCCACGCCCACTGGTTGCGCGCGGCTCTGGGCACCAGTCTGTCCGACACGCTGCTCAACCAGGCCCACATACCAGCCCAGAACTTTTACGGGGTGGCGTTTGGCAACTTTCTGCCCGCCATCCAGGGCCGCGACACAGCGGCCACCGAGCAGGCCCTGTCCAGGCTGACGGCCCTGTATGCACAACACCGCATTGCGATTGACGCCGTGGTGGTGCAGGCCAAACAGCGCACCCAACACGACGAGTCCTGGGCCGCCGCGCGCATAGAAACCGTCAGCGGCCAGCAGTGGAAAGTGCTGCTCAGCGTGATGGTGCTGGGCATTGGCCTGGCCATCCTGATACGGCTAAGTGTGATCCGCCCGCTGCGTGAAGCCGTCACCATCTCCCGCGACATTGCCGCGGGCAAGCTCGACGGCATAACGCTGGAACCCTTCCACGACGAGGCCGCGCAGTTGCACAACGCGCTGCGCAGCATGGCCGACAGCCTGGACCAGTCGAACCGGGCGCGTAATGCCTCCGAGGCGGCTGCCCGTACGACCAGCAACCTGCTGGAGAAACTGATAGACACCGCCAATGTGATGGTGGTGGGCTGCAACCGCCAGGGGGAGGTCAGCCTGTTCAACACCACGGCAGAGCAGATCACCGGCTACCGCCGCGACCAGGTGATGGGCAAACGTTGGACCGAGTGTGGCATTCTGGAAAACCTGTCCGAATGGCAGCGCATCGACCCGGCTGCATTGACGTTCGACAGCGTCCCCCCCGTGCAGGAGCAGGTCATACGGACCAAGGCCGGGCAACGCCGGGTCATCTCCTGGCGCAACAGCACCAATGACGATGCCGACTTCGGCCTGTTTGCACTGATCTCCTTCGGGCTGGACGTGACCGAACAATTGGAGGCCGAGCAGGCCGTGGTGCACGCCAAACAGGTGGCCGAAGCTGCCAACCAGGCCAAGAGCGACTTCCTGGCCAATATGAGCCACGAGATCCGCACGCCCATGAATGCCATCATCGGCATGACCGGGCTGGCCCTGCGCACCGACCTGAACCCCAAGCAGCGTAACTACCTGGAGAAGGTCAACACGGCTGGCCACGGCCTCTTGGGCATCATCAACGACATACTGGACTTCTCGAAAATCGAGGCCGGCAAGCTCAATTTTGAGTACCACGATTTTTATCTGGTCCACGCCTTCGAACACCTGGCGGCGCTGAGCGCGCTTAAGGCGCAGGACAAGGGGCTGGAGCTGCTGTTTGACATCACCCCCAACGTGCCAACCGCGCTGGTGGGCGACGAGATGCGGCTCAGCCAGGTGCTGCTTAACCTGGTCAACAACGCGATCAAGTTCACCACTGCGGGCGAGATATGCGTCAAAGTGACGTGTGAAGAACCCGTTTTGCCCGGAGCGCAGGATGTGCTGCTGCGTTTTGAGGTCCGCGACACCGGCATAGGCCTCTCCCAGGAACAAATCGACAAACTGTTCACGGCCTTTGTGCAGGCCGACTCGTCCACCACCCGCAAGTACGGGGGCACCGGCCTGGGCCTGAGCATCACCAAACGCCTGGTGGACATGATGGAGGGGCGGGTGTGGGTAGAGAGTGAACTGGGCCGTGGCAGCCGCTTCATCTTCACCGCCAAGCTGGGCCTACAGCGCAACCAGCAGCCAACGGCCTCTCCCCTGCTGGCCGACCCCAAGCTGCGCCACCTGCGGGTGCTGGTGGTGGATGACAACAGCGCTTCACGCGAAATCCTGGCCGACACCATTGAATCCCTGCACATCGAAGTGTGTGCCGCCGGCAGCGCGGAAACAGGCATTGCCGAACTGGAGGCCGCACAACAACGCGGCACGCCCTACCACCTGGCGATCATGGACTGGAAGATGCCTGATATGGACGGGGTGGAGGCCATCCGCCGCATCCGTTCGCATGAGGCCATTGCCGAAACACTGGCCACCGTGATGGTCACCGCCTACAGCCGTGACGAGCTGGTGGAGCAGGCCCAGGGCCTGCGGCTGGACGGCATTCTGGAGAAGCCGATCACGCCTTCGTCCCTGCTCAACGCAATCACCACCGCGCTGGGGCGCACCCTGCACATCACTTCGGCCACCCAGGGGCGCAATACCGACGACGACATGGCGGCCACGCTGAAGGGCGCCCACGTGTTACTGGTGGAAGACAACGAAATCAACCAGGAGCTGGCGGCTGAGCTGCTGACCCAGGCCGGCGTGCGGGTGGACGTGGCCTCAGACGGTGCGCAGGGTCTGGCCATGGTGTCGCGCAAGAACTACGACGCCGTGCTGATGGACTGGCAGATGCCGGTGATGGACGGTTTTGAGGCCACCCGCCGCATCCGCGCCCAGCCCCGTTTTGCCAGCCTGCCGATTCTGGCCATGACGGCCAATGCCATGGCGGGTGACCGCGAGAAGTGCCTGACCGCGGGCATGAACGACCACATCGCCAAACCCATTGATGTCAACGTGCTGCTCAGCACCCTGGCACGCTGGCTCAGTCCCCGGCCGCCGGCAGATGCGTTGGCGCCTGCAGGCGCGGCGGGCACGGTTGCGCCAAGTGGGCTGCCCACGCTGCTGCTGGTGGACGACACCCCGGAACACATTGACCAGCTGCGCCCCATCCTTGCAGGGCTTTACCACCTGAAGGTGGCCATCAGCGGTGAAAAGGCCTTGAAGATTGTGTTGTCGGATGCCCCCCCCGACCTCGTCCTGCTGGACACCCAGATGCCCGGCATGGACGGTTATGAAGTCTGCCGCCGCATCAAGGCGCATCCCGAGCGGCGCAACATCCCGGTGGTGCTGGTGGTGTCTGCGCACGACACTGCGCAACGCGATGTGGGTCTGGCCCTGGGCGCGGTGGACTACATCAGCAAACCCTTTGAGGCCGTCGATGTGCTGGCGCGGGTGCGGGCACTGCTGGGTTAAGCCGGGTGGCGCCCATCGAGCGTCAGGTCTTGTTGTTGGTACCCTTGAGTTTGGCCCGCGGATGGGCCGCGTCATAGGCCTTGGCCAGGTGCTGGAAATCCAGCCGCGTATAGACCTGGGTGGTGCTGATATTGGCGTGGCCCAGCAGTTCCTGCACGGCGCGCAAATCCCCGCTGGACTGCAACACATGGCTGGCAAACGAATGGCGCAGCATGTGCGGGTGCACCGGTGTGGCCAGCCCGGCCTGCAGGCTGCGGCTGCGCAGGCGCTGCCACACCGACTGGGCGGTTAGCCGTGTGCCGTTGCGGCCTACGAACAGCGCCGCACTGGTGGTGGCCGCCTCCGGCTGGCCGGCCACAAACGCGGCACGTGCCTGCAGCCAGGCCTGGAGCGCCTGCAAAGCCTGGCGCCCCACCGGCACGGCCCGCCACTTGCTGCCCTTGCCACACACATGGGCCTGGGCCGCGTCCATATCGATCCAGCCTTTTCCCTGGGCGTTGCCCACCGCGCTGGCCTGGGCGTCCAGGCCAATCAGCTCGCCCACACGCAGGCCGCTGGAGTACAACAGCTCCACCATGGCAACGTCACGCAGCTCCAGAAGCTGGGCCTCGTCAGAGACGTGTGGCGCAATGCTTGTAGGCGAAATTGGCCTGTAGCCCCCGTCGGCATTGATGATTGCGCTATCTTTTTTGAAGTTGGCCAGTTGCACGGCCTCGTCCACGCCCAGTGCCTTGGGCAGGGGTTTGGGGGCCTTGGGCGCACGGATGTCCTGCACCGGGTTGCTGGCCACCAGTGCTTGGCGGCCCAGCCAGGTGTAGAAGCCGCGCCAGCCCGACAGGATGAGCGCAATGCCGCGCCCGCTGCGACCGCCACTGTGCATCTGCGCGACCCAGCGGCGGATATGGGCATTGCGCACCTCGGTCAGTGCGACCGGGACTTTGGCGGCGTACTCTTTTAATTTCAGCAGGTCCAGCGCATACAGTTCGACAGTACGCGCCGCCAACCTTTTCTCAACGCGCACATATTCGAGGTAGCCCTCTACAAGCGCAGCGTCGGTGGCCACGGTTTACTTCAGCCTTGAGAGCGCAGCGCTGGCCAGCTCACCCAGGCGGGCCAGAAAGTCGGTGCCCATGCCGCTGTGGAAGCGGTGGGCGTCGGGTGATGCCAGCACCAGCATGCCAAAGGCGGGTTGCATGCCATCCGCAGCCGCCGCACCGCGCAGCGGGATCAGAGCCAGCGAGCTGACCGTGCCGGGGTCTTGCAACCAGCTGACCGCTTCAAAACCGGTGTTCAGGCCGCAGAAGGGTTCCATCAGCGACGAGGCAAACACACGGGCGTCATCACTGACTTCTTGCGCCACGGTCAGGCCCGAAAATTCGGGCGCCACACCCCACAGGCGCATGCCCACCTGGGGCACGGAAAACTGCGACTGGATGTCGTGTTCGATGGCCGCCGGCAAAGCCTGCAGATCGGTGGTGGTCAGCAGGCTGCGCGCCCAGCGCAAAACCTTGTCGGACAACATCACGTTTTCGCTGCCATGGCGGATCATGTCCATGATGCGGTGTTCCAGCGCCTTGATCTTTTCACGCAGCATCTCCGCCTGGCGCTCCTGCAGGCCCACGGTGCGGTTGCTGTGTGGGCTGGTGAACTGCACCGCGGCCAGCAGCTCGGCATGGCGCAAGAAGAAGTCCGGCGTGTTGCTCAGGTAGTGGGCGATGTCGTCTTCGGTGATGGGGTTGTTCATGGCGGGATTGTTGATGTTCATAAGTTGTCTGGGATCTCGATTTCAGCCTGGAAAACCGTGGTGGCCGGGCCGGTCATCAGCACCGGGGCAGTATCACCGGCCCAAGCGATGCTGAGCAGGCCGCCGCGGGTCTGCACCTGCACGGGCGTGCCCGCGTCCAGCAGGCCCAGGCGTATACCGGCTACCACGGCGGCGCAGGCGCCAGAGCCGCAGGCCAGCGTTTCGCCCACTCCGCGTTCATACACACGCAGGCGGATGTGGCGGCGGTCTACCACCTGCATAAAACCGACATTCACGCCCTGCGGGAAACGCGGGCTGGCCTGCACCTGGGGGCCTTGCACCAGCACCGGATGGGTGTCCACATCGCCCACCAGCAACACGGCGTGCGGGTTACCCATGGACACAGGCGCTAGCAAAAAAGTAGCGTGCTGATCAGCATTCGCGGGGGCTAGAGGCCAATTTCCCCAACTGCCTTGTGGCTGGAAAACCAATCCGGTGGCATCAAACGGAATCTGGTCCAGGTCAAACACCGGTGCACCCATGTTGACGGTGACACGGCCGTCCGCGGTAAGGCGGGGCTCAATGATGCCTTTCATGGTCTGCACACGGATCACGTCCTTGTCCGTCAAACCCCGGTCATGCACAAAGCGGGCAAAACAGCGTGCGCCGTTGCCACACTGCTCAACCTCAGCGCCGTCGGCGTTGTGGATCAGGTATTCGAAATCGATGCCGGGCCCGGGCGAGGGCCGCACGGTCAGGATCTGGTCGGCGCCGACGCCAAAGTGGCGGTCACCCAGGAAGCGGTAATGGGCCGCGGTCAAGCCCAGACGGCCACGGGTTTCATCCAGCACGACGAAGTCGTTACCGGCTCCCTGCATTTTGGTGAACGGAATGCGCATGGCGTGGATTATCAGCCCAGCGTGGCGATGCATTGGCCACTGTTGCAAAATGCCTGCATGGTACGACCCCAGCAACGGCTGCATACGCAGGCCCTTCCCCTATCCTCCTCCGAACAACCCTTGGCCGAGCGCACTGGCCTGCGCGCCGGCACCGCCACGCGCTTCCTGCAGCACGACATGGCTTTTGGTGAACTGGCCCTGGTCTGCCCCACGGGCACCGAGCCGCACCACGCGCTGGACTGGCAGAGTGAAAAGTCCGTGCAACTCCTGCGCAATGTGCAGCGTCTGACCGCGCCCAATCCTGGCTTTATGACCGGCCCCGGCACCAACAGCTACTTGGTGGGCGATACCAATACCGGCTTCATCGTGATTGACCCCGGCCCGGCGGATGCCGACCACATTCAACGCCTGTGGCGCGCCGCAGTCCATGCGGATGGCAGTGGCGGCAATATTCAGATGATTGTGTGCACGCATTCACACGCGGACCATTCACCCGGCGCCAAGCCGCTGCAGGCCCTGTGTGCCACCACGCCACCCATCCTGGGCCTGCCATCGGCACCGACGGCACGCGCCAACAGTGCCTTCACGCCAGACAGATTGCTACAAAATAATGAGCTACTCACGCTTATTCCTCGGGGGCTAGAGGCTGATTTGACTTATAGACATACGCTGCAGGTGATACATACCCCCGGCCACGCTGCCAACCATGTCTGCCTCCTGCTGGTGGAAGACGGCCTGCTGTTCTCCGGCGACCACATCCTCAACGGCAGCACCACGGTCATCGACCCGCCGGACGGCCATATGGGCGACTACCTGCAGTCGCTGGACACGCTGCTGGCGGCCTGCGCAGAGCACGATGTGCAATTCATTTTCCCAGCCCACGGCCACGTGCTGGGTGGTTCCAGCGCAGCGGCCAGCGGCGTCATCACCCACCTGAAGGCGCACCGCCTCAAACGCGAGGCCAAGATCGCCGCCGTGATGGCCGCCCATCCGCAGGGCACGCTGGACGACTGGGTGCCACTGGCCTATGACGACGTGGATACCCACGTCTGGCCAGTTGCCAAACGTTCGCTGCTGGCCCATGTGGAACACATCCAGAGTTTGAACACCCATAACGACAATAACAAAAAGGACACCGCGCTATGACCACCAAGCCCCCAACCACTCCCGGCACCCTGCGCCTGGGCGCTAAACCCGCCAAAACGACCACCGCCAAGGCACGCCCTGCCCTGCGACCCGGCAAAGCAGCCGCCATTCCGCATGCAGCCAAACCCATGCTGGATACCACCCAGTTCCCGGTTTTCGTGAAGCCCGCGGCAGATGCAGGCTCCGAACCCCTTGTATCCCAACTGCCCCCTGCAGCGCGACCCGCCCCTGCACCCCGGACGGCACGGCCACAATACAACCCGGCGGCCCGTACAGACATCAACGTTGCCAATCCAGCCAAGCGCCCCAACGCAAAGCCACGCCAACGCCCCGTCACCGCGCTGCGCACCAAGCCACCGGCGGCCCCGCAGCCTGCCGAACTGCAAGCCCAGCAGCAAGCAGACACGGGCGACCGCCTGGCCAAACGTGTGGCACTGATGGTGCCCTGCTCACGCAGCGAGGCCGAGCAATACATTGAAGGCGGCTGGGTCAGCGTCAACGGCCAGGTCGTGGAGGAACCCCAGTTCCGCATCCAGAACCAGACCATCACGATCGATCCGAACGCCAGCCTGCTGGAGCTGAACAGCATCACCATCGTGATGCACAAACCCGCCGACTGGATAGACGGAACCGACGAATCGTTGGCCAAGCTCAACCGCAACGCCCGCCGCGCGCATTTTGACGATGCCCGCACGCTGCTGGTCGCGGCCAAACACATGGCCAAAGACCCTTCGGGCATACGCATGCTGCAACGCCACTTCAAAGCCCTGACCGCCGCCGTGCCGCTGGAGAACGCCGCCAGCGGGCTGATCGTGTTCACGCAGGACTGGCGCGTGGAGCGCAAGCTGACCGAGGACATGGGCTCCATGGAGCACGAGGTGATTGTGGACGTGGCTGGCGAGGTGACACCCCAGGCCCTGCACCTGCTGAACCGCACACTGGATTCGGACGAGAGCCTTCCACACGCCAAGGTCAGCATCAACAGCAACACACCCGAGCGCAGCAAGCTGCGGTTTGCGATCAAGGGCGCGCACCGCGGCCTGATTGCCTTCCTGTGCGAACGTGCGAAGCTGGAGATTATTGATATGCGCCGCATCCGGCTAGGCCGCGTGGCGCTGGCCGATCTGCCGGTGGGGCAGTGGCGCTATCTGGCGCCACATGAGAAGTTCTGAGGGCCGACTCTCTCAGCCCTTCAGCGTCTTCAACTGGTCCTGCGCATCCGAGCGCTGCTTCTTGCCCAGCGCGGGTTTAAAACCCAGCGCCTTCTCATAGGCAGCAATGGCGCGGCCCTTGTCACTGACGGCCTGCAGGCTTTGACCCAGCCGGTAGTGGATGTGGGCAGCCGCCTCCACAGACAACGCCCGCTCGAACAACGGCAGGGCCTCCTGGTGTTTGCCCTGCTCCTGCAGCACGCGCGCGAGGCCGTAGGCACCCCAGTTACTGTCGGGGTAGCGCTTTTCGATGTCAGTGAATACACGCTGCGCTTCGGTGAACTGCTTGGCGCGGGCGTACTGGCTGCCTATAGCGACCAAGGTACTGCGCTGCGTCTGCGCCAGCACATCCGCGCCCTTGGGGTTGGCCGACAGGGACAGTGCTTCGGCTTTCGCAAATTCTTCGCCAGCCAGTGCGATGGCGGCGTGCATCAGCTTGCCAGCCTCGGGGTTGATCTTGCTGGTATCCGCCGCCAGATCCTTGGCCTTGCCGCTGCCACCGCCCACAATTGCCGGGGCCTGTTGGTAGTAGGTGAACAATGAAAACCGAGCGTCGAGGTTCTTGGCGTCGAGCTCAACGGCTTTCTTGAACGCATCGCGGATATTGGTGGCATAACCGATGGCCGACATGATGCCGCCCATCATGGCCTTGGTACCCAAGGCGGTGCCCAGTGCTTCATGGCACTCCGACTTTTGCGGGTGGGCGGCAATACATTGTTCGGCCAGCTTGACGGCTTCGTTCAGTCGGTCTTCCTGGCCCTGCGTCGCGATCAACTCCACGCGGGCTATCAGCGAATCGGCGTGTTGGGGGTCGGTTGCCAATTTGGCATTGGCGGCCTGCTCAACCTCGGCGTATTTCTTGGCCTTGATGGCGGCCGAAAACTCATGCGCATGGACCGCCGGATAGGCGGCCAGTGAGAAGACCAAGGTGGCAACGGCGCTGGTCAACACACGGGCGGCGGGGCGCGCCGGGGAGTACTTACCCAACACTACTGAACTCAGCTGGAAATGTAGTGCTGTAGTTGGTTGATCGTCATTTCATGGTCGGCAATGATGTCGTCCATGATGTCGCGAATCGAAATCATGCCCAGCACCTTGTCACCGTCGACCACCGGCAAGTGGCGGATCTTCTTCTGGCCCATCAGGGCCAGGCAATCACGGGTGCGCACCGTAGGGGCGACCGAGACCACGTTGGACGTCATGATGTCCTTCACCTTGGTGTCTTTGGAGGACTTGCCGGCCAGGGCAATCTTGCGGGTGTAATCGCGCTCGGAGAACACGCCTACCAGCCTGTCGTTGTCCAGCACCATCAAAGCGCCAACATTGTGGTTAGCCAGGGTCTGCAACGCGTCGAACACGGTGTCCTGTGGGCTC
The DNA here is from genome assembly GCA_043738115.1 of Rhodoferax sp. GTDB lineage: Bacteria > Pseudomonadota > Gammaproteobacteria > Burkholderiales > Burkholderiaceae_C > Allorhodoferax. The sequence continues at coordinate 61,974 of JAYSZJ010000134.1, forward strand.
AGGCTCCAGTTGACGGGTGCGCGCTTTTTTAACAAATCGAGTATGGGTCGCATGCTGCCTCCTCCTTGGGTGGGAACTTAAGCCTAACCATACATCAAAAAAAGTGTGAAGCCCACCGATAAGCCGGATTCTGTGCACGGAAGTTGCCCTCCGTGTGACCACCATTACTCTGGGCCGCTGGTCACCCAACGGCTCGGTGCTACCTACCCGCCAACTCCGGGGGCCCCGTCAACGTTGGCCTACTTGGTATTGCTGCGCGTAGAGATTGCCCGTTTCACCCCAACTTAATGGGCTCGTCTCTGTTGCTCTAATCCTCACCTTAGGGCCATGTACTTGCGCACACAGCTTGTCAGTGGACAGTGGTTAACTGCTACGCTGCCCTATGCAGTCCGGACGTTCCTCCAGTGCCTGGTTTCCCAGATTGCACCAGCGGTGGTCTGGCGGGCTTCACACAGCGATTATCGCCGCAGCCCATATCGATATACCCGAGCCGGTGGAACAAGAGGTTCACAATGCACCTCCAGCCCTCTTTAGCCCCCATAAACACACTGGAGCACGCCCCATGAAAGCCGACAATATCCTGCAGACCATTGGCAACACGCCCCATGTGCGTATCAACCGCCTGTTTGGCGACACGCACACGGTCTGGATCAAGTCCGAGCGCAGCAACCCCGGCGGCTCCATCAAGGACCGTATTGCACTGGCCATGGTGGAGGCGGCCGAAAAAAGCGGCGCGCTGAAGCCCGGCGCCACCATCATCGAACCCACATCCGGCAACACCGGCGTGGGCCTGGCCATGGTGGCCGCGGTCAAGGGTTACAAATTGGTGCTGGTGATGCCCGACAGCATGTCGATCGAGCGCCGCCGCCTGATGCTGGCATATGGCGCAACGTTCGACCTGACGCCGCGCGAAAAAGGCATGAAAGGCGCAATCGCTCGCGCCCAGGAATTGGCAGCAGCAACAACCAACTCCTGGATCCCGCAGCAGTTTGACAACCCCGCCAATATCGAGGTGCATGAACGCACCACGGCACAGGAAATCCTGGCGGACTTTCCCGGCGGTATCGACGTTCTGATCACCGGCGTGGGCACCGGTGGCCATATCAGCGGCGTGGCCAAAGTGCTGAAGGCCCAATTCCCCAAACTCAAGGTTTATGCGGTGGAGCCCAGCGCCTCACCGGTAATCTCTGGCGGCTCCCCTTCGCCCCACCCCATCCAGGGCATTGGCGCGGGTTTCATCCCCACCAACCTGAAGACGGAGTTGCTGGACGGCGTGATCCAGGTGGACGCCGAGCCCGCCCGCGAATACGCCCGCCGCTGCGCTGCTGAAGAAGGCATCCTGGTGGGCATCTCCAGTGGCGCGACATTGGCCGCCATTGCGCAGAAGTTGCCGGATCTGCCGGCCGGGTCCACCGTGCTGGGCTTTAACTACGACACGGGTGAGCGGTATTTGTCGATTGAGGGGTTCTTGCCCGCCTAAGGCACAGGCCCCCACGTTCCGCCGCTGCGCGGGTCACTGCCCCCCGAGGGGGTGAACCCGCCTTGGGACGGCCCGGCGACGGGTTTCCTCCCTCAGGCCACCGTGTAGCCGCCATCAACCGCCAGTGCGTGGCCACTGACAAAACTGGCCGCGCCCGACAACAGGAACAGCACAGCGCCCGCAATCTCTTCGGGTTGCCCGGGCCGGCCAGCGGGGGACGCGGCCGTCGCGGTCTGCATGGCCTCCAAACCGCCAAAACCTGCCAAGCCCATGGGCGTGGCCGTAGGGCCGGGGCATACCGCGTTGATGCGTATGCCCTGCTTGAAGTACTCCAGCGCCGCGTTACGCGTCAAGCCCAAGGCGGCGTGTTTGGCCGTGGTGTAGGGCCCGATACCGGCATAACCCACCAGGGCCGCCACCGACAGGTTGTTCACGATGGCGCCTCCACCAGTGGCCAACATGGCGGCGATCTGGTGCTTCATGCACCAGAACACGCTGAGGGTGTTGGCACGCAAGGCCTCTTCCACCGCCGCTGTCTCGGTCTGGTGCAGTGGTGTACCGCCCACCAGGGCGCCAGCGTTGTTGAAGGCACCATCCAACCGGCCAAAGTTCTGCACGGTCTGGGCCACGGCGGCCTGCACACTGGCCTCGTCCGTCACATCCAGCGTAAGGGCCAGCGCTTGTCCGCCATCGGCCTGGATTTGCGCGGCCAATGCATCACATAGCTCGCGCCGGCGTGCGCCCAGCACCACCCGGGCACCGGCGCGCCCCAATGCCAAGGCCGTGCTGGCGCCGATGCCGGACGATGCGCCGGTGATGAGGTAGGTCTTGCCTGCGTGGCTGTTGCTGAAATCTTGCATGTTTACTCCTGGTGCTTGGTTAGAAAGACTGGAGCTTATTGATGCATGGATGAACAATAAATAGCGTTACATTGGCTGATTCAATGAAACACTTTCATCAATACCCATGGATGTAGACCTTGCAGAGCTAAAACTGCTGGCATGTATTGCCCGGCACCTGAGCTTTCGGCAAGCAGCCGATGAACTGGGGCTGTCGGCATCGGCGGTGAGTCATGCCGTGCGCGCCATGGAGGCCAAAGTGGGCGTGCGCCTTTTCAACCGCACCACCCGTAGCGTGGCGCTGACGCCAGCCGGCCAGAAGCTGCTGGGACGCATAGCCCCGGCCCTGCAGGAGATCGCTGAGGCGCTGGATGGCATCAACGCCTACCGGGATACACCGCGCGGCCTGCTGCGCCTGAACGCGCCCCGCCCGGCGGGCGAACTGGTGTTGGCGCCGCTGGTCACCCAGTTCCTGCGGCAGCACCCCGATGTGACAGTGGAGCTGGTACTGGACGACGCCTTTGTCGACATTGTGCAAGCCGGCTTTGACGCAGGTGTGCGCTACGGCGAGAGCCTGCAGCAGGACATGGTGGCCATTCCCATAGGTTCGCGCCAACGTTTTGTGGTGGTGGCCGCACCCGACCTGGTGCAGCGCCATGGCCGCCCAACCTCGCCCCGCGCGCTGGCTGGTTTGCCCTGCATTGGTCTGCGCTTTCCCAGCGGCGTGCGTTACCGCTGGGAATTTGTCAAAGATGGCGAAGCCTTGCAGGTGGAGGTGGATGGCCCCTTGGTACTGGGGGACGCACGCCTGATGGTGATGGCCGCGCAACAGGGCTTAGGCTTTGCGTATGTGTACGCGCAGTACGCCCAGAGCGCGCTGCAAGACGGTAGTCTGGTCCAGGTGCTGGAGGACTGGAGCCCGGACGACCCCGGCTTCTTTCTGTACTACCCCAGCCGCCGCCTGGTGCCGGCGCCACTGCGCGCCTTCATCGCCATGGTGCAGGCGCAGCCTGCGCGCAGCCACTTATCATTGGCGCCTGCTTGATAACCACGAGCCCGCCACACCATGATCCGCATCACCGAACTCAAACTCCCACTCTCCGCCCTGCCCATTGAAGAGCGCCGTGCCGCCGACGCACCCCGCGAAACGGACGAGGACCGCGCACCGGTTGCCCACCCGATTGCCGCGCTGCAAGATTTGGCCGCCAAGGCGCTGGGCATTCCCGCCAGCGATATCGCCAGGCTGGATGTCTTCAAACGCAGTTTTGATGCGCGCAAGGCCGATTTAGTCGTGGTCTATATCGTGGACCTCACACTGGCCGACCCAGCACAAGAAGCCGCGCTGCTGCAGCGCCACGACACGCATCCCCACATCAGTCCGACGCCGGACATGGTGTACCGCCCGGTAGGGCAAGCCCCGACAGATCTGGCACTGCGCCCCGTCGTCGTCGGTTTTGGCCCCTGTGGCATGTTCGCCGCCTTGGTGCTGGCGCAGATGGGTTTCCGCCCCATCGTGCTGGAGCGCGGCACCACGGTGCGGCAACGGACCAAGGACACCTGGGGCCTGTGGCGCAAGAAGATACTGAACCCCGAGAGCAATGTGCAGTTTGGCGAAGGCGGTGCCGGCACGTTTTCGGACGGCAAGCTGTACAGCCAGATCAAGGACCCACGTTTTCTGGGTCGCAAGGTCATGCAGGAATTTGTAAAGGCTGGCGCCCCGGCCGAGATTTTGTACGAGGCGCATCCACACATCGGCACCTTCAAGCTGGTCAAGGTGGTGGAAAGCATCCGCGAGCAGATCATCGCACTGGGAGGTGAGGTGCGCTTCGAGCAGCGTGTTGTTGATGTGCTATTAAAAAATGAGCGCGATAGCCAATCGATTCGTGGGCTAGCGGTCAAAAACCTCAAGACAGATACCGTGGAAGAGCTGCCTGCCGAGCAAGTGGTGATTGCGCTGGGCCACAGCGCGCGCGACACCTTTGCGATGCTGTTCGACCGCGGCGTGGCCATGCAGGCCAAACCGTTTTCGGTGGGCTTTCGCATCGAGCACCCGCAGGGCGTCATCGACCGTGCGCGCTGGGGTCGCCACGCCGGCCACCCCATGCTGGGCGCGGCGGACTACAAGCTGGTGCACCACGCCGCCAACGGGCGATCCGTCTACAGCTTTTGCATGTGCCCCGGCGGCACGGTGGTTGCGGCTACGTCGGAGCCCGAGCGTGTGGTCACCAACGGCATGAGCCAGTATTCGCGCAACGAGCGCAATGCCAATGCTGGCATCGTGGTGGGCATTGAGCCTGCGGACTTCCCCACGGATGTGGCCAGCTTTGTGCATGCCTTCGGGCCCGTAGACGGGGCGCGTTACGCCACACAAGCCGCAGCATTGGCCACCGAACATGCGCCCAGCAGTGCGGCCGCCACACACCCGCTGGCTGGCATCGCACTGCAGCGCCGTCTGGAATCTGGTGCCTACACACTGGGCGGCAGCAGCTACGAGGCGCCGGGCCAACTGGTGGGGGACTTCATTGCGGCCCGCGCGTCCAGTACTTTCGGCACGGTGACACCGTCTTACAAACCGGGCGTGTTGCTGGGTGATTTGGCCCCCAGCCTGCCGGACTACGCCATCACCGCCATCCGCGAAGCCTTGCCCGCCTTTGGCCGCAAGATCAAGGGTTTTGACATGGCCGATGCGGTGTTGACCGGGGTGGAGACCCGCACCTCGTCACCGCTGAAGATTCCGCGCGGCGAAGACCTGCAATGCACCAATGTGCGGGGCCTGTACCCCGCAGGTGAAGGGGCCAGTTATGCCGGCGGCATTTTGTCGGCCGCAGTGGACGGCATCAAAGTTGCCGAGGCCGTGGCCCGCAGCCTGCTGGCGTAGCCAAGGTGTACCATCGTCAGCCATGAAAGTTGATCCCGCCGTCGTCAAGATTTTTGCCGAGAATGTGCGCGCCGACATCATCGTGCGGCCTGCGGGTTTGAACCTGGATTCGGCCATCGTGCAAAAGATCGCCAACAAGGTCAAGGTCTTCCAGGGCATGACACAAGACTGCCTGATCAGCACGCTGGCCATGGCCGAACACATGCCGCACAAAGCGGGCGACGTGGTGTTCAACGAGGGCGATATCGGCAGCTCGTTCCACGTGTTAATTGCCGGTGAGATGGTCGTGGAGAAAACCCGTGGCGACCGGGTGGTGACACTGGCGACGCTGTTTGCAGGCGAATGTTTTGGCGAGATGGCTCTGGTGGGTGGCCACCTGCGCAGTGCCACGGTCCGGGCCAGCCGGGATAGTGCCACCATGCGTTTTGACCGCGAACGGGTGGATGCCTACCCCGACAGTGCCCACATCATCTACCGCAATATCGCACGCGTGTTGTCGTCACGACTGGATGTCTCCAGCGAGATGCTTGCCGACTTGGTCTTGCGCACCGGCCGCGAGAGCGGGCCGACACCCTTGGGCTGATACCCCCGGCCCTTTCCCCTTTAAACTTGTTGCTGGTTTTGCAGCGCGGCAATGCGCTCTTCAATCGGCGGGTGGGTCGAGAACAACTGGCCAATACCACCGGCAATACCCATGGCCGCCATGCTCTTGGGCAGCTCGCCAGGCACCATGCCACCCAAACGGGCCAATGCATTCATCATGGGCTGCTTGCGCCCCATCAATTGGGCAGCACCGGCATCCGCGCGGAATTCGCGTTGGCGGCTGAACCAGGCGACGATGATGGCAGCCACAAAGCCCAACAAGATATCGAGCACGATGGTGGTGACATAGTAGCCAATGCCGGGGCCAGAGCGCTCGGAATTCTTGCTCAGGAAGCTGTCCACCGCGTAACCAATGACACGGCTCAGGAACACCACGAAAGTGTTCATCACGCCCTGGATCAGCGTCATGGTGACCATGTCGCCATTGGCGATGTGGGCCACTTCATGACCAATGACGGCTTCTACCTCTTCACGGGTCATGCCCTGCAGCAGGCCGGTACTCACGGCCACCAGGGCCGAGTTTTTGAACGCACCCGTGGCAAACGCATTGGGGGCACCTTCAAAAATGCCAACTTCGGGCATGCCGATTTGGGCTTTGTCCGCAAACTTGCGCACAGTCTCCACAATCCAGGCCTCGTCGGCATTGGCGGGTTGGTCAATCACCCGCACACCCGAGGACCACTTGGCCACCGGCTTGCTGATCAGCAAAGAAATGATGGCGCCACCAAAACCCATGATCAGTGAGAACACCATCAGGGTCCCGATGTTCATGCCATTGGCGCCGATAAAGCGGTTGGCACCCGTCAGGCTGACCACCAGCCCTAAGACCACCATCACGGCCAGGTTGGTCATGACAAACAAAATAATGCGTTTCATAGCTTCCTCATAGATTTCGGCCCTGTATGGACAAGGCAACAGCGTGAATGGTAAGGTCGAAACACCCCAATTCAAGCCAACGCGACCCTAAATGGACCCAAATCCGCAGGGGGATTGGGTGTTTATACCGGCTGCGCTGCAACCCGGGGCGGGCGGAACACACTGGTATCGGCATAAAAAATCGGGTCACTGTTCTCGGGCCACCAACCGGGAACACCCAGAACCGGCAAGTGTGCAAAGGGCTTGGTCGCCAGTTTGTCGGCGTTGAGGTCAGCCGCCATCCAGGCATCCAGGTCGGTTAAAGACGCCCTGGCGGCATGTGCGCGGTACACGTGGGCGGTGATCGGCTTGCGGGGCGACACCAGTTTCTCCAACAATGCGTGGCCGAACAATACCAACTGGGCCTGGGCCCACAGCGGGCGGTGCGTCACAAACAGCGCATGCCAGTCTTTGGCGGCCAGCGCGTCCCAGAGCGCGTCCGGCCCCTGGAAGAAGGCCGCGTTTTCGTCGAAGATCGTCAACGCATCCCGCGCCGGGCCCCGCACAGGCTGAATGCCGGCTGTAGCAATCTGTGCGGCCTGCAACTGGTTGAGCCGCGTCTTGGTGTCGGGGAAGTGCAACCAGCACAGGCCATTGAAAAAGTCGTGCAAACCGTCGCGGGTCGGGACCTGGCGGGTGCGGAATATATAGGCTTCGTACGCCTCGCCAATGGGCAAAGCAGACTGCGGCACGAAGTGGACGGAAGCCTTAGAGGAGCCACTCGCGCTTTCGGCTACCGTATTCAGGGCTGCGGCGCAGCCCACGCCCTCTTCGGTCAACTGTGCGGTAGCCACTCCCACATTGCACCAGGGTGCAAGCCACGGAGCTCCCCAGTCAACCGCCTCTAGACCATGCGCCACTGCAGGGTTTCATCCGCACACAGGGGTTTCAGGCGAGCCTCACCAAAGGCAAAACTCTCGGGCACCGTCCACGCTTCGCGGCGCAGCGTGATGCTGCCTGTATTGCGCGCCAGGCCGTAGAAGTCAGCACCATGGAAACTGGCAAAACCTTCCAGCTTGTCCAGCGCACCAGCGTCTTCAAAGGCTTGCGCATACAACTCCATGGCGGTGTGTGCGGTGTAACAGCCGGCGCAGCCACTGGCATGTTCCTTCAGGTGGCTGGGGTGCGGTGCGCTGTCGGTGCCCAGGAAGAATTTGCTGGAACCACTGGTGGCGGCCTGCACCAGCGCCAGGCGGTGTGTCTCGCGCTTGAGCACCGGCAGGCAGTAATAGTGCGGACGAATGCCACCGGTAAAAATGGCATTGCGGTTGTACAGCAGATGGTGGGCGGTGATAGTGGCGCCGGTAAAGCTGTCCGCGCTTTGCACATACTGCGCAGCTTCTTTCGTTGTGATGTGTTCGAACACAATCTTCAGCTCGGGGAAATCTTTGCGCAAGGGGATGAGCTGTGTGTCGATGAACACGGCTTCGCGGTCAAAGAGGTCGATGTCGCTGGATGTCACCTCGCCATGCACCAGCAGCAGGATGCCTTCGCGCTGCATGGCTTCCAGCGTCTTGTAGGTCTTGCGCAGATCGGTCACACCAGCATCGCTGTTGGTGGTGGCACCGGCCGGGTAAAGCTTGAGTGCAACCACACCGGCATCCTTGGCACGGCGAATCTCGTCGGGCGGCAGGTTGTCGGTCAGGTACAGCGTCATCAGTGGCTCGAAGGCCACGCCTTCGGGTACGGCGGCCTGGATACGCGCCTTGTAGGCCAGCGCCTGTTCCGCGGTGGTTACGGGCGGGCGCAGGTTGGGCATGATGATGGCGCGGCCAAATTGCGCGGCGGTGTGTGGCACCACGGTGTGCAGGGCATCGCCGTCGCGCACGTGCAGGTGCCAGTCATCGGGTCGGGACAGGGTGATTTCTTGCATGGTGTTGTTGGTATGGGTTACTTGCGTGCGGCCTGGGCTAACAGGTAATCCCACAGGGCCTGCGCGGCGTTTTTGGATGCGGCTGCCGGTCCGCGTGTGGCAGGAGAGCCACCACGCGGCATGTCTTTCAACACCGGCTTCTCGCGGTAGACACGCACATCCATGGTGATGTCCAGGCCTCGGGTTTCGGGCGGCGCGGCGCTGACCAAGCGTTTGGCACGCAGCTCTTTTTTGACGGCGCTGTGCGGCAGGAAGGCGATGCCATGACCCTCCAGCGCCATGGCCTTCAGGCCTTCGGCCATGTCGGTCTCGTAGACGCGGTCGAAATGGATAGGCGTGCTGGATTGCTTGAGGATCAACTCCACCATATGCCCCAAGTAAGCACCCGGTGCATACCCCAAATACGGCAGCGGGTGGCCCACACGCCCGGGCAGCTGGAACATGGGGGCACCCTGGGCGTCGGGTTTAACGTAAGGCGCCACGACCTCTTCACCCAGGCTCACCATTTCATACCGTTCGGCATCCAGCTGGAAGGGTTGAGACGGGTGGTGGTAGGCAATCAACAGGTCACAACTGCCTTCCACCATGCGCAGCACCGCGTCGTGCACATTGAGCGCAATCAGGCGGCTTTTGATGGGGCCAAAGGTCTCGCGCAGGCTGGAGACCCAGGCCGGGAAAAAGGTAAAAGCCAGCGTGTGTGGCACCGCAAATTCGATGACGTCCTGCGCCGCCGAGGTATGCCCCCGCAACATCGCACGGGTGCTTTGTAAAGCTTGCAGCACCTCCATGGATTGGTCATACAAGGTCTCACCAGCAGGCGTAAGGCGCGTGGGATAACTGCTGCGGTCTACCAGATCGGTACCAGCCCAGGCCTCCAGCGACTGGATGCGCCGTGAGAACGCGGGCTGCGTGACGTGGCGCAGTTGCGCAGAACGGCTGAAACTACGGGTTTCGGCCAGCGACACAAAATCTTCGAGCCATTTGGTTTCCATGCCTGAGATTATGTGCGAATTGCATGACTGCGTAACAGGCCTGTCACAAAGCGCCTGCCGTCAAGCCATATGTGTCGGGGAGCCGAACCCATCGCCGGGTTCAGCCGCCCGCCACTAGCGCAAACCGAAGAATGACAAGAGGGCAATGATGACGACGACTGCGCCAATGAGGTAGACGATACGGTTCATGGAGTTCTCCTTTGTGGTGGATATAAAAAGTTCAGAAAGCGAGGTCATTGAAACGCGCACCGGCAATGCGGTCGGTTTGACATCGCACACAATGTTTTAAAGGTGGTGCCTAGAATAAAAACCAGTCGCGGCTCATTGGGCATTGGCCCGACGTGATTCCGCAATGGCGGCAGCACCCTCCCGGAACTTGGCGTGGTATGACCACAAAGAACGGCTATGGCAGATTTGTCTAAAACTGGCGACACAGCACCGGCCCCTAACCCTCTTTGGATGGCCATCAAGAAGGTTTCCAGCTGGCTGCTGGATTGGTTCACCATCCAACCCCTGGTTATCAGAATAGCGGTGCTGGTTGTGGCCGCACTGATTCCGGCCACCGGCATCTATTCGTTCGCGCTTCTCTATAAGCAGGCCACCCTCGCCGCCGAGGTCAAAGCCATGGTCGCTGCAGGAAAAAGCGGCGAAGGGATGTGGACTTTTAATGACAAGCTACCGGTAGTGTTTGGCACCGGCTCCGTGCTGGGCTTTTTGGAAACCAGCCCGGTCGAGCGCATCACGGTGGTCTATGAACCACGCTTGTGGAATACATCGGAGCGCATCTTCCTGATCGAATCACAGGGACGGCAATACGCGTATTACCCCAGCGATATGGAGAGCAAAATCGTTGCCGACAAGGCGGTCAGCGCACCCTGGGGTGGCAAGCTGGTATTCATCCCCCGCGCTGAGATCCAGGCCAGCGCCCTGGACCTGTTCGCACGCCTGGACCAACGTTTTGCCGACGCCCGGCCACCGTCTGAAAAAGACAGTTGGCGGGCGGGTGTCAGCGGCGTGTTGTCGGTGGCGCTGACCTTGGGCGTGCTGGCATTCCTGTATGTGCAGCTCAAGGCCCAATACAAGTCACTCAAGTTTATTGAGCCCGACCAGGTAAACGGTTCCATCAACGATCTGGTGGGCATGGACGACATCAAGGCCGAGGTCGCTCAGATCAAGGATCAATACCGCCGCCGCACAGAATATGCAGAGTACGGCATCAGCAAGCCCTTCAATGTAATGTTCAGCGGCCCGGCCGGCACCGGCAAGACCAAACTGGCCAGCTACCTTGCCAAAGAGTTGCGTCTGCCGATCCTGTTCCATTCGGCGGCCAACCTGGAAACGGGTTTTGTGTCCGGTGGCTCGAACACGCTGGACCGCATCATGACCATGGCCAAGCGACGCCGCCAATGCATCGTTTTTCTGGATGAGGCGCAGGACCTGTTCATGAAGCGTGGTGGCCGCCGCAAGTTTGACGACGACACCGCCAACACGCTGCTGTCCGTGCTCGATGGTGTACGCAGCAAGCTTGATACGGAAATCATCTGGATCGTGGCCAGCAACTTCAACAGCGAAACCATGGAGATGGACGAGGCCATGCTGCGCCGCTTTCAGATGAAGGTGGACTTTCGCATGCCCAACCGTGAAGAGCGGCTGGCGATCTTTAACCACTACCTGGGTCAGCGCGCCGACAAGGTGCTACCCGACCTGGATCTGCGCCATCTGGTAGACGTGTCCGAGGGCCGCAGCCCGGCAGACCTGGAGACCATCGTCAACCAGGCCGGCATCACGGCGGTTCAGGCGGGTGAGATGATTGGCGCCGACACGCTGATGCAGGCTGCCGAGCGTGTGCTGGTGGGCAATGTCAACAACCACACGACCCAGGAACGTGATCGCGACCGCCGCATCATCGCCGTGCACGAGTGGGGGCACTTTCTGGTCGACTTGGAGCATGAACGACGCCTGACCCAAGACAATTGGGCGCAGATCCAGGCCGACATGAAGACCGTCAAGATTTCGCTCAAGGCCAATGCGCGCACCAATGCAATGGGTTTTGTCATCCACAAACAAGGTGCCAACCTGCTCAAGTCCAAGAGCGACATCGAACACGATGTGCGGGTGTTGCTGGGCGGCATGGCCAATGAGGAGCTGTTTTTTGGCGAAGACGGCACCACCAACGGCGCGCACAACGACATCACCCGCGTGACGCAATTGCTGTACCACGCGGTGGGTGAAATGGGCATGTACCGCAAAACACGGCTGAACTTCGGATCGCTGGCCAAGGACCGATCCGGCGGCAGCGGCCGCGATCTGGATGAGGAGACACGCAGCCTTATGGAAGCCCAAAGCGAGCGCCTCTACAGCGAGACCAAGGCTGTACTGCAGTCGCTCAAACCGCTGACCGAACACTTGGTCAACCGCTTGCTGCAAGCAGGAGAAATGAGCTTGGCTGAAGCGTTGTTTGAGATACGCAGCTTTGAGGCGGCGTGTTAAGGCAGTTTTATCCGCACCACGGCGACGTCATTCACCACCACCAGCAGACTGCCATCGCCGTCAAACGCAAGATGCGTCGGCCGGTAGAGGCCGCCTGTCAATGCGCCCATCACCGTATCGTTAGAGGCGGCGTTGCCTGCGACCGTGCTGACAACGCCGTTGGGGGTAATCTTGCGAATCACGTTATTGCCGCGATCAGAAACAAAAACGTTTCCAGAACCGTCGACGGCGATTCCGCTGCAAGACTGGAACAATGCCGTGTTGGCCGCACCATCGGCATAGCCGAGCTGGCCGTCCACCCCGGCCAGCAGCGACGCGGTGCCACTGGACGAAATCTTGATGACCGCTCCTATGCTGCACGCATACAGGTCTCCAGAAATGCCGATGGGGAGGGCGCCGAGAAATTTGTCAGGCGTTGGCACTGTACCCCCTGTGCCCAATGGGGAGTACTTCACCAATCTTTCCGCACTCCCTCCAGTAAGGGATGCGAAGATATTGCCCAAAACATCCACGGCCAATTGTCCATAGTTGGCCCCAGTTATGGCAGGGGTGGCCGTGCCATTCGGAGCCATCTTGAAGATGGTCGAGAGGCGGTAGAACGGCTGACTGGAATTCAGGACCGTATACAAGTTGCCCGCTACGTCAAACGCCGCACCGCTGAAACTACCGTTTGCAACTAAGGTACTCGGCAGGCTAGGAATCGTCGACACAGTTCCCGCCTGAGTCATGGACCGGACTGCCGAAGACTCGGTCACTGCAATACGGCCAAGCTTGTCCGAAGCCAGTCCGGTGATGTAAACAAATCCAGCGGCGGCGCCTGTCCCATCGACAGGTGATGTATGAGGGGCGTGGCCGGCCAGCGTTGTCACACGGGCCGAGGGCGATATCCTGCGTATCAAATTGTTGCCGCTATCTGCAACAACGATGTTGCCTGCCGGATCCACGGCAAGGCCCTTTGGTTCGTTGAACCGGGCGAGTGTGCCCGTTTCATCCAAACTTCCTGTTTGCCCCGAGACGCCCGCTACGGTTGTAGCCACCCCGCTCGGGCAGATTTTCACGACCGTGTTTCCGGTATCAGAAAAATAGAACTTGCCATGGCTGGCATAGACGTTTCCGGCAAGGTCAGTGGCGAGCCCATTGAGGCGGAACGGGGACGTTCGCGCTGCTGATTGTTGGGCAAAACTGATCAACGTCGACAGCACTCCGTTTGGCGCAAGCCGATAGATGGCGGCATTGCCTCCGGTGCCTCCGTCGGTGTCACTGTCGCCGATGTAAAGATTGGAGCTGGTATCGACCGCCAGATGGAGGAGGCCGCGAAACTCAGGCAACAATGCCAGCGGGGTCACAGTGCCCTGGCTTATTTTCAGCACCCTGTAGCCCGCTCCCGCATAAATAGTGCCTGCACTATCGACAGCCACCGAACTGACAGATCCCAGATTTCGCGCCACGGTGGAGACCACGCCGTCGCTGCTTATCTTTCGGATACTCTTGTTGGCTCCGTCCACAATAAACAGGTTGTCGTTTCCATCCACGGCAATAGCTTCCGGGCGCCAGAACAATGCCTGGGCGGCGGGGCCGTCCGCCGACCCGGTAATATCGACCATGCCTGCAAACAATGTGACCACACCGTCGGAGGTGATTTTGCGCACAATTTGCCTGTCCGGCTCGGTCACATAGGTGTTGCCCTTGCTGTCACTCGCCACACCTGAGGGATTGGTCAAGCGCGCGGCAGCACCGGTTCCGTTGAGCGTGTCAATCCGCCCCGCAACGAGACTCACGCGTGGCGGTGCCGCTGGAATGTCCGGAACGGGAACGGGAACGGGAACGGGAACAGGGACCGGGACCGTAGCAGTGCCAGTACCGGAACCACTACTCGAATCGCCCCCACCACCGCCACCACACGAAGCGACTAGCAGCACGGCCAGAAGCCCAAGCAAGCCGTTACGCGCAGAGCGCAGCGCCCCGTTTTTTGTAATGTTCATGATCACTCCCTATTCTTTAGAAAAATTTTGGCGTTTTGACTGAAGAAGCCGATGTCCTTGCCTAGCAGCTTCACCATCATCTCTTGCGCACCAACCACCGGTGACAGACGGTGGCAATCACACCGGCGTGTTAGGGCAGTCTTATCCGCACCACAGCAACGCCGCTCACTGTCACTAGCAGGCTGCCATCGCCGTCGAATGCAAGATGTGTCGGCCGGTAGAGGCCGCCCGGCAATGCACCCGTCACCGTATCGTTAAAGCCGAAGCGGCCCGCGACCGTGCTGACAACTGCGTCGGGGGTGATCTTGCGAATCACGTTGTTCTCGGTATCGGCAACGAAGACGTTCCCAGCTGTATCGACCGCAATCCCCTGAGGCCTGCGAAACAATGCCGTGCTGCCCTCACCATCGGCGTAGCCGGACTTGCCGGCCATCCCGGCCAGCACTGACACGGTGCCACTGGGCGAAATTTTGATGACCGTGCCGTCAAAGGTGCACGCATACAAATCACCAGAAGTGCTTATCGCCAAAGCGGTGAGGGACTTTTCATACCGTGTAACGAATGAAGTCGCACCACCTGTGGAAATCTTCGTTATGGGAGAGCTTGCATTGTTGTTTGTCCCAAATATATTGCCCGAGGCATCCACTGCCAATTGTCCAAAGTAAGACTGAGTCACTACCGGGGTCGCCTTGCCGTTTGAGGCAATCTTGAAGATCGTCGAATCGGATAAGGTACCTGCATAATTATTTCGGGCCGTATACAAGTTGCCCGCTACGTCAAACGCAGCACCGCTGTAGCGTGGGTTGCTTGCAGGTATCGAGAGGGCAGAAATCGTCGACACGGCTCCCGCTTTGGTCAAGGAACGGATTGCTGAAGCCTCGACTACAGCAATACGGCCAAGCTTGTCCAAAGCCAGGCCCGTGATTTGAACAAATCCCGCGGCGCTGCCTGTCCCGTCGACGGGTGCTGTAGGAGGGGCATTGCCGGCCAGCGTTGTCACACGGGCTAAGGGCGATATCCTGCGTACCGTATTGTTGCCGCTATCTGCAACGACGATGTTGCCTTGTGGATCCACGACAAGGCCCTTGGGGTTGTTGAACAGCGCCGATGCGCCCGCCTCATCCAAACTTCCTGTTTGCCCCAAGATGCCCGCTACGGTTCTAGTCAGCCCGTTCGGGTTGACTCTTATGATTGTGTTGCCGGTGTACAAAAGCCCGGTGTTCTGCGTACTCGAAAAATAGTACATGCCGTTGCTGACATAGACGTTTCCGGCAAGGTCTGTGGCGAGCCCATTCAGGCTAAATGCGGCCTTTGTCCCAACTGGTTGCGGGGCAAAACCAATCAACGTCAACAGTGTTCCGTTTGGTGCAAGCCGGTATACGACGGCATTGCCCGATGACTCCAGCTCTGGCCCGCCGGTGGCACTGTCGCCGATGTAAAGATTAGAACTGGTATCGACCGCAAGGTAGAGGGTGCCGGCGAACCCTGGCGCAATAACCAGCGGGGTCACGGTACCCTGGCTAATTTTCACCACACTCTTGTAACCACCAGCATAAATAGTTCCGGCGCTATCGATGGCCACCGAAGTAATAAATCCCAGATTTCCCGCCACGGTGGAGACCACACCGTTGCTGGATATCTTTCGAACGGCGCCGCGTTGCGCAACCAATAGGTTGTCGTTTCCATCGACGGTGATGCCCTTCGGGTAGGAGAACAATGCCTGGGCGGCCGGCCCATCCGTCGAGCCTTCTATACCAACCACGCCTGCAAACACTGTGACCACACTATCAGGGGTGATTTTGCGCACTATGTGCAAGTCCGGCTCTGTCACATAGGTGTTGCCCTTGCTGTCAATCGCGACACCTGTCGGGTTGGTCAGACGCGCGGATGCACCGGTGCCGTTAAGCGTGTCGATTCGTCCGGCGACGAGACTGAGTCCGGACGTTGGATTGCCCGCACCGCCGCCGCCGCCTCCACCGCCACACGAAGCAACAAGCAGCGCGGCCAGAAGCCCAAGAATGCCATTGCGCGCGCAGCGCAAGGCCCCATTTTTTGTAATATTCATGATCACTCCCTATTTTGTTTTTGGTGTCCTGGATGGACACGCATGATGTCCGTTCCAGGCGGCGGGCAATCCCCAGCGTATTAGGGCAGTCTTATCCGCACCACAGCGGCTTCGTCCACCGTCACCAGCAGACTGCCATCGCCGTCGAATGCAAGATGCCTCGGCCGGTAGAGGCCGCCCGGCAATGCGCCCATCACCGTATCGCTAGAGCCGAAGCGGCCCGCGACCGTGCTGACAATGCCGTCGGGTGTGATCTTGCGAATAACGTTGTTGTCGGTTTCGGCAACGTAGACATTTCCAGAACCGTCGACAGCAATCCCTCGGCAATAGCTAAACAAAGCCGAGCTGGCCGAACCATCGGTATAGCCGGACTTGCCGGCTATACCGGCCAGCACTGACACGGTGCCACTGGGCGTAATCTTGATGACCCTGTCACCGGTGCACCCATACAGATCACCAGAAGTGCCCATGGTGTGGGCTAAAAATCCGACAGACGTAGGAAATGATGACTCCGAGCCATCTATAGATATCTTCGTTATGCGATAAGTATCTGAAATTGTGGCGAAGATATTGCCCAAACCATCCAATGCCAAGTTTTCAAAAGACTTACCGGATGCGACGGAGGTCGAACTACCGTTCGGAGCGATCTTGAGGATCTTCGAATCATCGGAGATCCTTGACTCTTCATTTCGGGCCGTATACAAGTTGCCCGCCGCGTCAAACGCAGCACCGCTGTAGCGTGGGTTGCTCGCAGGTATAGAGAGGGCAGGAATCGTCGACACGGCTCCCGCTTGGGTCAAGGGACGGATTGCCGAAGCCTCGACCACCGCAATACGGCCAAGCTTGTCCGACGCCAGACCGGTGATTTGAACAAACCCTGCTGCGCTACCGGTTCCATCGACCGGTGCTGTATAGGGGGCGTGGCCTGCCAGCGTTGTCACACGGGCTGACGGCGATATCCTGCGTACAGTGTTGTTATAGCTATCTGCAACAACGATGTTGCCTTGTGGATCCACGGCAAGGCCCTTGGGGTTTTTGAACAGAGCTAGTGCGCCCGTTTCATCCAAACTTCCTGCTTGCCCCAATACACCCGCTACGGTTGTAGGCAGCCCGTTCGGGCTGATTTTTATGACCGTGTTTCCGGTGTCCCAATACCCGCCCAACCCCCACTGATAATGAGCCATGCCATTGCTGGCATAGACGTTTCCGGCAAGGTCTGTGGCGAGCCCATTCAGGGCAGACATAGGGTTTGGCGCGCCGGATTGCCGGGTAAAGACGGTCAAGGTCGACAGCACTCCGTTTGGCGCAAGTCGGTATATGACGTTGTTATGGCCGAGGTAAAGATTTGAACTGGTATCGACCGCAAGGTGGAAGAGTCCGACGAGCGTGGGCGGCAAAACCAGCGGGGTCACAATGCCCTGACTTATTTTGAGCACCTTGTTTTCGGAAGTTGATGCATAAATAGTGCCTGTGCCATCGACAGCCATTGAATATACAGAATCCAGGTTACCCACCACGGTGGAGACCACGCCGTCGCTACTTATCTTTCGGATTCGGGTATTCCTGTAGTCTCCGTCCACAATAAACACGTTGTCGTTTCCATCCACGGAAATGCCTCCCGGGCGCCAGAACAATGCCTGGGTGGCCGGTCCATCCGTAGAGCCTTCTATACCAACCGCACCCGCAAACACTGTCACCACGCCATCAGGGGTGATTTTGCGCACTATGTGCAAGTCCGGCTGGGTCACATAGATGTTGCCCTTGCTGTCGATCGCGACACCTGTCGGGTTGGTCAGACGCGCGCCTGCACCGGTGCCGTTGAGCGTGTCGATTTGCCCGGCAACGAGACTGAGTCCGGAAGTTGCAGTGGGATTGCCCGCACCGCCACCACCTCCTCCACACGAAGCGACAAGCAGCGCGGCCAGAAGCCCAAAAACGCCGTTGCGCGCGCAGCGCAAGGCCCTGTTTTTTGTAATGTTCATGATCACTCCCTATTTTTTGATTTTTTTGGCAGGCGACCCTCATGCGCGTGCCAAACAGCTCTACATGCTAATGGAAATCAACCCCGGAATTCCGCAATTACTATCACTTACATAGCAGAGTACGGAATCCGCAAGGGGGCTACAGCAACAAATGGCTTAAAGCCTACTCAGCGGACTGCTGCAGCGCCCACATCTGCGCATAACGCCCATTGGCCGCCAACAGCGCAGTGTGGTTGCCGCGGCCAATAATGCGCCCGGCATCCATGACCAGGATCTCATGCGCATCCACCACTGTGGACAGCCGGTGCGCAATCACCAGCGTGGTCTTGTTGCGCGCCACACTTTGCAACTCGGCCTGGATGGCGCGATCGTTGGCCGAGTCCAGCGCCGATGTGGCCTCGTCAAAAATCAAGATGGGCGGGTTCTTCAGCAGCGTGCGGGCAATGGCCACGCGTTGTTGCTCGCCTCCGGACAACTTCAGGCCGCGTTCACCCACCATCGTGCCGTAACCCTTGGGCGTGGAGCTGATGAAATTGTGGATGTGAGCTGATGCGGCGGCCTCTTCCACCTGTTCGCGCGTGGCGCCGGGCTGGCCGTAGGCGATGATGTCCTGCCGGGCGATCAGAATGCGGCCGCCCTCCTGTGGGTTTGACACATTGTCGCCAGGCCTGTCTCACCCTGCAACCGCAAGGGCTGCGCACCCGGCACATCTGCGATCTCACGCAGTGCACAATAGGCGAATAACAGAGCCACCGGCGCCACCAGAACTGTTGCAAGGTCGCTGGGCTTGTAGCTAAGGCTGTCGACCAGGTTTTTCAGCAACAGTGACACGCTGACATCAGTCATCAGGGTTGATTGCCTTTCAAACTGGAATAGACACCCATTTTTTGCTTCGTAAATCCCCAACACTTGGCATCGCGACCCAGACTAGAAGAACCCAAGCATCCCGGGAAGCCAAAGCTGCAAACCATGACGTGACTAGTCCATTCGGACTATTGGAAGAAGCGTTGCACACCGTTACCATTATTACAGCCCTGGCGCCAAGTTACCCTCGTGGCATCAGATTCAGTAGTTATCCTCAAAAATTGTGTAGAAAATGAAAAAATCGATCCTAGTTTCCATCGCGGCCTTGGCACTGTCGGCAGTCGGCGTTCAAGCGCAAACCATCTCCAGCTACGACGTTACGAACGCGGCTACCAGCGGTTTTGGAAATTGGCAACACACTTTCTCTGGCACTATTACGTCCTTGGGTGGCGGCAACGCGGACTACACCAACGGCAGCGGCACCTTGAATGACGGTATTTTTTCTACAACTGAAGTAGACAATCAATTGTTCGCAATGGAAAATCTTTCAGTTATTACCTTGCACCTGAACGGAAACTACAGCCTCGCATCGTTGGACTTGTTTGGTGGAATGTATTCCGGCAACACCATACCTGGCACATTGACTGGTGCCAACATCAGCTTTGGTGGCGCAAGTGCGACGATCACCTCCTCCGAATTCACACCCGGCTGCGACTCTGGCTTTTGCAATGACACGTTCACATTTGCCGGTACGGCACTTGCGGGTTTGACTGGCAATACCGTGACTTTGAGTAACTTCCAGGGTGGATGGGCGGGTTACTACAACATTACTGAAATCACACTGAATGGCCAAGTATCAGCAGTGCCGGAGCCAGAAAGCTATGCGTTGATGCTGGCAGGCCTTGGTTTGGTGGGAGCAATCGCGCGCCGCCGCAAAGCAAAACAAGTCTGAGGATTTCCTGCGGATTTGTAGGTACTTTCAACGGGAGCTTCGGCTCCCGTTTTGCATGAATGCTTACGCTTGAACTTCATTCAGCGGACTGCTGCAGCGCCCACATCTGCGCATAACGCCCATTAGCCGCCAACAGCGCAGTGTGGTTGCCGCGCTCAATAATGCGCCCGGCATCCATGACCAGGATCTCATGCGCATCGACCACCGTGGACAGTCGGTGGGCAATCACCAAAGTCGTTTTGTTGCGTGCCACACTTTGCAGCTCAGCCTGGATGGCGCGTTCATTGGCCGAGTCGAGCGCCGATGTGGCTTCGTCAAAAATCAGGATCGGTGGGTTCTTCAGCAGCGTGCGGGCAATCGCCACGCGTTGTTTCTCGCCTCCGGACAACTTGAGCCCGCGTTCACCCACCATCGTGCCGTAACCCTTGGGCGTGGAGCTGATGAAGTTGTGGATGTGGGCTGAGGCGGCGGCCTCTTCCACCTGCGCACGTGTGGCGCCCGGTTTGCCGTAGGCGATGTTGTATTCCACCGTGTCGTTGAATAACACCGTGTCTTGCGGCACGATGCCGATGGCCTGGCGTACGCTGGACTGGGTCACCTGTTTGATGTCCTGCCCGGCGATCAGAATACGACCGCCCTCCTGCGGGTTGCTTACATCGTAAAAGCGGAACAGCAGCCGCGCCAGCGTCGACTTGCCGGAGCCCGATGGCCCGACCACCGCCACTGTTTTGCCGGCCGGTACTTCGAAACTGATGTTGTGCAGGATGGTGCGGCCGCTGTCGGGGTTGGCCGCCGTGGAAAGATCGTAGGAGAAACAGACATTCTCAAACGCCAGACCTGTCTCACCCTGCAACCGCAAGGGCCGTGCACCCGGCACATCCGCAATCTCGCGTTCGCGCTCCATCAGCGTGAACATCTTTTCCAGGTCGGTCAGGCTTTGTTTGATCTCGCGGTAGATGACGCCCAAAAAGTTCAGCGGTATGTAGAGCTGGATCATGAAGGCGTTGACCATGACCAGGTCGCCCAGCGTCATGCGGCCCTCGACCACACCTTGTGTGGCAAGCCACAACATGGCCACCAAACCCGAGGCAATGATGAGCTGCTGCCCGACGTTGAGCATGGACAGTGTGGTCTGGCTCTTCAGGCGCGCTGCGCGCAGGCGTTCCAGGCTTTCGTCGTAACGCTTGGCCTCAAAGCCTTCGTTGTTGAAATACTTGACGGTCTCGTAATTCAGTAAGGAGTCAATGGCCTTGGAGTGCGCGGCCGAGTCAAACTCGTTGGCCTCGCGGCGGAACTTGGTGCGCCACTCGGTCACCAGCACGGTGAAGGTGATGTACAACACCAGAGCGCCTAGTGTGATCCACGCGAACCACACATCAAACTTGACCGCCAGAATGGTCAGCACCAAAGCCACTTCCAGCAGCGTGGGCACGATGCTGAACAGAGAGAACGAGATCAGTGACTCGATGCCGCGCACACCACGTTCGATGTCGCGCGTCATGCCGCCGGTCTGGCGCTCCAGGTGGAAGCGCAGGCTTAAAGCGTGCAGGTGCTCAAAGGTCTGCAGCGCAATGCTGCGCGCCGCGCCCTGGGTAGCCTTGGAGAACACCAACTCACGCAGTTCGGTGAACAAGGTGGTGGACAGGCGCAGTGCGCCATAGGCGAACAACAGAGCCACCGGCACCACCAGCACGGCCGCAGGGTCGCCGGGCTTGTAGCTCAGGCTGTCCACCAGGTTTTTCAGCAGCAGCGGCACACCTACATTGGTCAGCTTGGCGCCGACCATAAACGCCAGGGCGAAGATCACCCGCCATTTGTAGGCCCACAGGTAGGGGAACAGGCGCTGGATCGTGGCCCAGTCGGATTTGGCTGGTGAGGCAGGCGTGGTGATGCTGATGGCAGGAGCGGTGGCTTGGTGGCTGAGGTCGCGCATGGAGGGGAGGAGTATTGAGGGTCAATCCTGCAAGAGGTTAGGATTGTGCCTATGTCTACGAATACAAGCCCCCCCGGTCTCCAACTTCCCAAAGATGAGGAACTGGTCCTCAAGGTCATCCCCATGCCGGCGGACTGCAATGCCA
The DNA here is from genome assembly GCA_043738115.1 of Rhodoferax sp. GTDB lineage: Bacteria > Pseudomonadota > Gammaproteobacteria > Burkholderiales > Burkholderiaceae_C > Allorhodoferax. The sequence goes on from JAYSZJ010000134.1 coordinate 83,907, forward strand.
ACGGCGATATCTTTGGCGGCTGGGTCATGGCCCAGGTTGACTTGGCAGGTTCGGTGCTGCCCGCGCGCTTCAGCCCAGGCCGCATGGCGACCGTGGCGGTCAACGAGTTTGTGTTCAAACACCCGGTGCGGGTCGGCGACATCCTGTCCTTCTTTTCCAAGGTCACGCGCATGGGGCGCACCTCGATCACGGTCAAGGTGGAGGTCTATGCCGAGCGCTACCGCACACAGGGCCAGTACATCAAGGTGACGGAAGCTTCGCTGACCTATGTGGCCATAGACGACGACGGAAAGCCGACTGAGATTGTCAAACAGCCCACACCGGCCTGAGCCGATACGCTATAGTTTATGTAGCGCAATGCTGAGGAATGACGGGGGCTATAGCCTAGTTTTCCAAATGACACTCGCGTAGCCGGGTGTCGCCTGCCGCTAGCGTCAAGCCCGTGGGTTCAATGCCACCCTGGGGAAATCCACGGGTACATCAAAGGCCACGTTCACATAGTTGGTGAACACGTTCAACGCGACATGGGCCAGGATCTCAACGATGTGCTCGTCGCCAAAGCCCACTGCGCGAAGCTTTTCAACGTCGTCGTCGGACAGTTGTGCGCGGCTGCTGACGACCTTTAAAGCAAATACCAACGCGGCAGCGGTCTTTGGGTCCGCGGAGCGGCCTGCTTGAGCGTCTGACATTTCTTCACCGCTGGCGCCTGCGCCTTTGCCAAGCACCGTGTGGGCTGCAAGGCAGTATTCGCAGCGGTTGTGGTCGGCGATGGCAACGGCGATCTGCTCACCCAGTTTTGCACCCAGAACACCCGAACCCAAAGCGCCAAACGAGCCCCACATACTTTTCAGGGCGGCGGGCGAATTGGCAACTGCCTTGAACATATTGGGAGTGGCGCCAAAGGCTTTGTGGATGTGACCCAGTACGGCTTGGCGATCGGCTGTTGTATCGGTGGGATTGATAAGTTGTACACGTGACATGGTGAGTTCCTAAGGTTGAAAAGGTGGAGAGCGGGAAATGGAGGGCGGCAGGGATCAGTGATTGACCTTGCCGGGCAATGACAAATTGCCGGAGGCCACTTTGAATACGTCGGACACACACAACAGGGGGCTGTGCACGCTGGCATTGACGCGCAATGCAGCGGTTACACCGTCAAAGCTGGCTGCCTGGACAACACCGATGTCGTCGAATGGCACTTTTACCTCCAGCGTTTTGCCCTTGAAAACCGGATTCCAACCCGGGCTGTCAATCAGGATGGGCAGGCCCGGCCATGTTTTGGGCAACTTGGGTTTGGTCCCGGCCGGAATGTCGACGACCTTCAACGCACCCGGACCACAGATTTCATCACCCTGAAGCACCACCCAGTGGGAGTGCCATTCGCCACCGCCGCCAGCAAACAGTGGTGTGTCGTTGAAATCCGGGTGGCTGGTCACAGCAAACGCCAAGATGCCGCTCTTGGCTTCAAAACCTACGGCCGATGGGTCGATGGTGGTAGGCCAGACGTAGGAGAACACGGTACTACCAGCCAGCTTTCCGGATTTGCCGGGCTTGTTGGCACCCGCTTTGCCAGACACCGCAACGTGGAAGGTGGCAATGTTGCCCTCGGTGGTGATACGTGTGTGGAAGATATCAAACGGGGCCTTCACCTTGGCGCTGGGTGCACTCTGGATTCCGCCAGTGTGCTCGCCATCATGGGCGGTGGCAGTGTGGGCCAGGCCCGCACATGCAAAAGCCACCGTGAGCTGTTTGAGCGTTGGACGCAATTTCATAGAAATACCTTTTTTCTGGAGGTTGGGTGCGAATCTGCACTGAGGGAAGTTTGGGCCTTCAGCGCGTATCATTGGTATCGTTTTGTCCAACAAACATACCAATTCGTACAAAATGAGCAGTCAACCCACCCCAGCCTTGGACAGGCTTTCATCGCTTCTGGAGCGGTTCCAGGTGTCGGCGCGGCTATTCCACACCGGTGCCTTGTGCGGTGTGAGTACCTTTGACGCACAACCCGGACGAGGTTTCTTTCATGTGCTGCGCAAGGGTGAGATGGTGGTCACCCACCGCAAAGGCGCACACGTGCTGCGGCGCATTGACGCGAAGGAACCGACGCTGTTTTTCTACCCGCAGCCTTTGACCCATCAGTTCCACAATGCGCCGGAAGATGGGTCGGACTTCACCTGTGCCTCCGTCCACTTCGAGGGCGGTGCCAACCATCCCTTGGTGCGTGCGTTGCCGCCACTGATTGTGTTGCCACTGGCCAGTGCTCCCGGCCTCTCCACGGCGCTGGATCTGCTGTTCCAGGAAGCAGACAGGGTGCGGTGCGGACAAAGACTGATGGTGGACCGTCTGTTCGAAGTGGTGTTGCTCCAACTGCTGCGCTGGCTGCTGGACCATGGGGATGAGGGGGGCGTATCGATAGGCTTGGTGTCCGGGCTGGCAGATCCCCAACTCGCCCGTGCGCTGACTGCGATGCACGAGGGCCCTCAGTTGCCCTGGTCGGTGGAGACGCTGGCAGACCAGGCAGGGATGTCACGCAGCGCGTTTGCGAGCCGATTCAAAAAGGTCGTAGGCATGGGCCCCGCAGACTACCTGACCGATTGGCGCATGGCGTTGGCCAAGAAGCAGCTGCACCAGGGTCGCGCGGTGAAAAATATTGCACTGGAGCTGGGGTACGCAAACGCGTCAGCGTTGTCACGCGTGTTTGCACAACGCACAGGGGCCTCACCCAGGCAGTGGCTGGACCAGTACCCGTCTCCACACTGACACGTGCAGATTTCTGCTATGCAATATATAGCGCAATGATTAATGTATTCGGGGGCTACCGGCCTGTTTCTTCAAATGCACCATGCCGACCTGCCCCGGCAGCAAAGCGTGCGGCGCCTTGTAAGCCGGTTGCAATACAGGCCTTGCCACGCTCCCACTCCTGCTGCAGGGCGTTTGGCATATCCATATCCCACTGGGCGTAAGCGCTGGCACGGTCGGCCAGCATCGTGCGTTGTGGAAAGCCGGCCAACTGTTCGGCCATGGCCATCGCCGCAGCCAGCGCCTGGCCGGTGGGCACTACGCGGTTGCACAGACCCATCTGCAAGGCCTCAGCGGCTTCCACCTTGCGGCCGGTCAGTATTAAATCCATCGCGTGGCCCATGCCAATCAGGCGCGGCAGGCGCACGGTGCCGCCATCGATCAGCGGCACACCAAAGCGGCGGCAGAACACGCCAAAGTAGGCGTCGGCCTCCATCACCCGCATATCACACCACAGCGCCAACTCCATGCCACCAGCCACTGCTGCACCACTGACAGCAGCAATCACGGGCTTGGACAACAACAGACGCGAAGGGCCCATCGGGCCTGCAGGTCCTGGCGAGGGAGGAGCATAGTCATCGCCTGAAAAGTGCAGCGCGGCAAAGGGATCCACACCCGGCTGCAGGCCCTGCGCCATGCGCGCACCGGCCTGCAAATCCCATCCTGCACAGAAGTGTCCATGCGCACCATGGAACACTGCCACGCGCGCATCGGGGTCTGCATCAAAGGACATGAACGCGTCATACAGCAGGCGTGCCGTGTCGGCATCCACTGCGTTGCGCACATCGGCGCGGTCAAGGCTTACTACAGTGACTAAACCGTGTTTGCGGGTTTCTACGGGGGCGTTCATGCATCTGATTAAACAGTCTCACGGGAGACACCGTATCAGTGAGAACCCCTAGCGGGGATACGAGTCGCAACAGCTATAAACAAGCAGCTAAAAACAATAGGAGACGATGTGTTGTTTCTTCAACTGGTGATCAGCGGGATCGCACAGGGGTGCATCTACGGTCTGATTGCACTGGGCTTTGTATTGATCTACAAAGCCACCGAAACCGTCAGCTTTGCACAGGGTGAACTGATGATGCTGGGGGCCTTTGGTGGCCTGGTGTGCATGACCATGCTGGGCTTTCCGTATTGGCTGGCCATCATCAGCGTACTCGTAGCGATGTCCGTCTTTGGCGTGCTGCTGGAGCGCATTGTGATCCGCCCCATCTTGGGCCAACCCGCGTTCTCCATCGTGATGTTAACCATAGGCATTGGTTATGTGGCACGCGGCCTGATCACCATGATCCCCGGCATTGGCACCGACACCAACGCCCTGCCCGTGCCCTACAAGGATGAGATCCTGAAGTTCGGTGGCAACGCCATGGGCGCCGGTGCACTGGTGCTCAATGTGGAGCATCTGGTCATCATCGGGGCCACCGCCATTTTGTGTGCGCTGTTGTTTGCACTGTTTCGCTACAGCAAGCTGGGCATTGCCATGCAGGCTGCGTCGCAAAACCAGCTGGCCGCCTATTACATGGGCATACCGGTCAAGCGCCTCAATGGCATTGCATGGGGCCTGGCCGCAGCGGTGGCCGCCATTGCAGGCATCTTGCTGGCACCTATCACTTTTGTACACGCCAACATGGGCTTCATCGGCCTCAAAGCATTCCCTGCCGCGGTGGTGGGGGGCTTTGGCAGTCTGCCTGGGGCCATCGTCGGCGGACTGGTGATTGGCCTGGTCGAGTCGCTCGCCGGCTTCTATTTGCCAGACGGGTTCAAGGACACCGCTCCCTACGTGGTAGTTCTCATCATGTTGATGGTCAAGCCCAACGGCCTATTCGGCGAAAAACTGCGCAAAAAAGTATGAGATTCATTTTTAAAACCGACTACGGGCAGGACATCAACCTGGCCAAACATGGCGGCCATGTTTTCTGGTACAGCGCCCTGATGCTGTTTCTGCTGGCCGCTCCGTGGCTGTTGACCGAATACAGCCTGGCACAACTCAACCTGGTCCTGATCTACGCCATCGCTGGCCTGGGGCTGATGCTGCTGGCTGGGTTTACCGGCCAGTTCTCGTTAGGACACGCGGCCTTCCTCGGCGTGGGAGCCTATACACAGGCCTACCTCACCGGCATCGGCATGCCCTTCCTCCTGTCCCTTGGCGTCTCTGGCCTTCTATCAGCATTGATAGGCATCGTGGTGGGGCTGCCTGCGCTGCGGCTCAAGGGTATTTACCTGGGTATGGCCACGCTGTCGTTTGGTTTCATCATTGAAGAGGTGTTTGCGCGCTGGGAATCGGTGACTGGCGGCAATGCAGGCAAATCGGTCGCAGGGGTCAACTTGTTTGGCTACGACATCGGCAGCGGCGAAGGGTTTTACTTTGTGTGCCTGGTGATGACCGTGGCTTGCACTTTGGGCATTCTGAACCTGCTGCGCAGCCCCACGGGGCGAGCGTTTGTGGCCATACGTGATTCTGAGATCTCAGCGCAAAGCATGGGCATACACCTAGCCTACTACAAGACGCTGTCGTTCTCCATTTCCGCTGCACTGGCCGGTTTTGCCGGGGCGTTATACGCCCACAACCTGCGCTTCATTTCGCCAGACCAGTTCAACCTGCTGCAGTCGATTGACCTATTGTTGATGATTGTTATTGGTGGCCTGGGCTCGGTACACGGCGTGTTTCTGGGGGCCATTTTCCTGATCATCCTGCCACAAGGCATCTCGGCGGTGAAGGGCTTCCTGCCCGAATTCATCGGCCAGGCGCCCGGGCTAAAGAGCGTGATCTATGGCTCGGTGCTGATCGCCTTTGTGCTGTTTGAACCCATGGGCCTGTATGGCCGTTGGCTCAAGGTGCGCACCTATTTGCAGATGTTCCCCTTCTACCGCAAGGGCATGTTCAAGCGGCAGAAATCTTTCCAAAAATCCGACAGGCTGAAGTAATGAACGACAACCTTCTTTCAGCCAAAAATCTGAGCGTGCGCTTTGGCGGTGTGCTGGCAGTCAACAACGTGAGTTTTGACGTCAAGCAGGGCGAGGTGTTCACCTTGATCGGCCCCAATGGCGCGGGCAAGACCACGGTCTTCAACCTGATCAGCCGCATCTACACCCCCACCACCGGCACCATTGATTTCATGGGGCCAAACGGGATGCTCAAGCTCACCGACCTGCCACCACAAAACGTGGCCTCGCTGGGTATTGCGCGCACCTTCCAGAACATCGAACTGTTCGAACACGCCTCGGTCTTGCACAACCTGCTGATCGGCCGGCACACACACCGCGCCACAGGTATGTGGCAAGACCTGTTCTTCACTTCCAAGGTACGCGAGGCCGAGCTCAAGGCGCGTGAAAAGGCCGAAGAGGTTATCGAATTCCTGGGCCTGCAGCACTACCGCGACACCTTTGTCGCAGGCCTGCCCTACGGCGTGCGCAAGGTGGTGGAACTGGCCCGTGCCCTGTGCACCGAGCCCAAACTGCTGCTGCTGGACGAACCTTCCAGCGGCCTGAATGTGGAGGAAACCGACGACATGGCTTTCTGGATCCAGGATATCAAGCACGAACTGGGCATCACGGTGCTGATGGTGGAGCACGACATGTCACTGGTCTCCAAGGTCTCGGACCGTGTGTTGGCCATGAACCAGGGCGAAATGCTGGCCATGGGCTCGCCCCGCGAAGTGCAGAACGACCCCGGCGTGATCGAAGCCTACCTGGGCTCGGTGGACGATGTGTCGTCGCTGCGCCGCAAGGCCGCCGGCCATGCCAACATAGTGGGGGCCGCATGAGCGCCGCGCCGGGCCGCCCCAAGCAAGCTCGCACCGCAGTGCGTAGCACGGAGGTTATCCAGTGAGCACTCAGCCACCCGCCATCAGCGACCAGCCCGTTCTCAAGCTGCTCAACGTCGAAAGCGCCTACGGCCCTATCAAGGCCATCCGCGGTGTCAGCTTGCAGGTGCGCCGCAGCGAGATCGCCACCGTATTGGGCTCCAACGGGGCCGGCAAGACGACGATCCTGAAAACCATCTCCGGCATCATCGACCCGCGCAAAGGCTCTGTCGAGTTCAAGGGTGAAAACATCACGGCGCAGGACCCCGCCCTCATCGTGCAGCAGGGCCTGAGCCATGTACCCGAAGGGCGTGAGGTGTTCCCCTTGCTCAGCGTACGCGACAACCTGTTGATGGGCGCCTACACCCGCTCCGACCGGGACGGCGTGGCGCGCGAAATGGAAAACGTGTTTGGCTATTTCCCCATCCTGAAAGAGCGCGCCACCCAAGACGCCGGTTTGCTGTCCGGCGGGCAGCAGCAGATGCTGGCCATCTCCCGTGCGCTGATGGCCAACCCAGATCTGATTCTGTTGGACGAGCCCAGCCTGGGGCTGTCACCCAAGCTCACCAAGGAGATCTTCGAGATCGTGGTGCGTATCAACCGCGAACGTGGCACCACCATTTTGTTGGTGGAGCAAAACGCGAACATGGCGCTCAATGCCTCCGACTACGGCTATGTGCTGGAGAACGGCCGCATCGTCATGGAAGACACCTGTGCCCACCTGCGGGAGAAGGACGACATCAAGGAGTTCTACCTGGGCCTGAAGGAAGACGGTGTACGCGGTGAGCGGCGCTGGAAGAAAAAGAAAACCTGGAGATGAAAACAAGATGACTCAACTCTGGGATACCTCAAACATTCAACCTTGCAACGACATCGTGTTGCAAGGCGAGACCATACCGGCCATGTTCTGGAACGGTGTGACCAAACGCGGCCCGAATATCTGGATGCGGCAAAAACACCTGGGCCTGTGGCGCAGCTGGACTTGGGACCAGACCGCCGAAGCCGTGCAGGAGATCGCGGCAGGCTTGATCAGCCTGGGCTTTTCCAAAGGCAACTGTGCCTCCATACTGGCCAACACCGTTGTGGAATGGGTCTTTGCCGACCTGGCCATATTGTCCGCGGGCGGCGTCTCCAATGGCATTTATCCCACCGACGCACCGTCGCAGGTGCAGTACCTGTGCGCAGACTCCAGCACCGCCATCCTGTTTGTCGAAGACGATGAACAACTAGACAAGGCGCTGGAGGTGCGCGAGCACCTGCCCCTGCTGCGCAAGATTGTGGTGTTTGACATGGAGGGTCTGCGCGACCTGAATGATCCTGGCGTCATCAGCCTGGACACCTTGCGCATCGTCGGCCGCGACTACCTGGCCAAGAACCCCACCGTGGTCCGGCAGCGGGTGGCGGAGTGCAAGCCCCGGGACCTGGCCATCCTGGTCTACACCTCCGGCACCACCGGAAAACCCAAAGGGGCTATGCACCTGCACGAAGGGCTGGTGTACACCGTGCGCGGTTACAACACGCTGGTGGCGCAGGATGAGCGGGATGAACGCATGTGTTTTCTGCCGCTGTGTCACATTGCCGAGCGCATGGGCGGCGAATACTTTGCGCTGTACACCGGCGCAAAGATCAATTTTGTAGAGAACCCCGAAACCATCCCCGAGAACGTGCGCGAGATCGCACCCACGGTCTTCACCGGTGTGCCCCGGGTGTGGGAGAAGTTTTACTCCGGCGTGATGATCTCGCTCAAGGAGGCCGGCATGGTGCAGCAGGCGGCTTATGCCTGGGGCATTGGCGTGGGCTCTCGCATTGCAGACCTGGTGTTGGCAGGCCAACCCGTCAGCAGCTTGCTCAAGATTCAGTTCAAGCTGGCGCAGTGGCTGGTGCTGAACAATGTGCGCAAGCTCATCGGCATCCACCGCGCTCGTTTTTTGGTGACCGGTGCGGCCCCCATCTCACCCGACCTGGTGCGCTGGTACCTGTCGCTGGGTGTGCCCATGCTGGAAGTCTGGGGCATGACCGAAACCTGTGGTGCCTCCACCGGTGTGCCAGCGTCCAGGATGAAGCCCGGCTCGATTGGCCCGGCGGCAGGCTACAACGAGGTCCGTCTCGACCCGGCCACCGGTGAAATTCTGGTGCGCGGCAAAAACGTGTTTGCCGGTTACCTAAACCTGCCTGAAAAGACCGCCGAGACCATAGACAAGGATGGCTGGCTGCACACCGGCGATGTGGGCGTGGTGGATGGGGAAGGGTTTTTCCGCATCACGGACCGCATGAATGACATCATCATCACGGCAGGCGGCAAAAACGTGACGCCCAGCGAACTGGAAAACGACCTCAAGTTCTCACCCTACATCACCGACGCGGTGGTCATTGGTGACAAACGGCCCTATTTAACCGTCATCATCATGATCGACCAGGAGAACGTGGAGAAGTTTGCGCAGGACGCTGATGTGCCGTTTGGCAACTATGCCTCATTGACACAGTCCCATGAAGTGCAGACACTGATCCAGTCCGAGCTGGACCGGGTGAACCAGAAGTTTGCCCGTGTGGAACAGCTTAAAAAGTTTTTCCTGCTGGAGAATCAGTTGACTGCCGAAGACGAGGAACTAACGCCCACCATGAAACTCAAACGCAAACTGGTGGAGAAAAAATACGCAAGCCAGATTGACGCCATGTACCGCTAAGACGAACCCATAAACACCAACAAAGAGACACAACACCATGAAAATCAAAACAAGCCTCGCCATCGCCGCACTGACACTGTGCAGTGGTATCGCCAGCGCCCAGCAGGGCATCTCCAAGAATGAAATCCTGATCGGCACCATCCAGGATCTGTCGGGCCCGTTGGCAGGTTACGGCAAACAGGCGCGCGCCGGCATGCAGATGGCCATCGAAGAAATCAATGAGCTGGGTGGCATCCATGGCCGCAAGATCAAGCTGCTGGTTGAAGACTCTGGCTACGATCCCAAGAAGGCCATTCTGGCGGCGCAAAAGCTAGTGAACCAGGACAAGATTTTCATGATGCTGGGCCACGTTGGCACGGCCCAGAATGAGGCCGCCATGCCGGTCCAGTTTGAGAAAGATGTCATCAACTTCTTCCCGCTGACCGCCGCACGCTCCATGTACGAGCCCTTCCACCGCCTCAAGTTCTCGGTGGCACCCACCTACTTCGAGCAGATCCACTTGTCCCTGCCCAAGCTGATACGCCAGAAAAATGTGACAAAGATCTGCTCCATTTACCAGGACGATGACTTTGGCCAGGAAGTCTTGCAAGGCACCGAAGAAGCCCTCAAGGCCGTCAAGCTGACGTTGACCGACAAGGCCTCATTCAAACGCGGAGCGACCGATTTCTCTTCGCAGGTCGCCAAGATGCAGTCCAGCGGTTGCGAACTGGTGGTTCTGGGCACCATCATCCGCGAGACCATAGGCACGATTGGCACCGCCCGCAAGATGGGCTACAACCCCATTTTCATGGGCAGCAGCGCGTCATACACCGACATCATCCCCAAACTGGGTGGCAAAGGCATGGACGGCTACTACGCCACCATGACCGCGCAGTTCCCGTATGTGGATGACGCGTCGCCCCAGGTGCGCCGCTGGGCAACCAAGTACAAAACCCAGTTCAATGAAGACCCGTCCGTCATTTCTGTGTTTGGCTACACCACGATGAACGTGTTTGCCAATGCCATGCGTGACGCGGGTGAACGCCCCAACACCTCCAAGTTCATCCGTGCCATGGAAGTCACCAAGATTCCAGCGGATATGTTTGGCGCTCCCCCAATGAAATTCACGCCGACCCGCCGGCTGGGCAGCGATGAATCGCGTCTGTCGCAGATTCAGGATGGCCGCTGGAAAGTCGTCATCGACTACGCTGCCAAGTAAGCAAGCGCCGAAACCGCCCGCTGCTTCCGATCACCCCGTCACAAGAGACCCCATATGTATATAAAGACTGCCCTAACACTCACTACCCTGGTACTTGCGGCCACTACTACTGCACACGCGGCTGGTGCCTCGCAAGGTGTCAGCAAGGACGAAATCCTGCTGGGCTCCATCCAGGACTTGTCAGGCCCGATTGCGGGCTTTGGCAAACAGGCCCGGCTGGGCATGTTGCTGGCCGTGGACGAAATCAATGAGCAAGGCGGCATCCATGGCCGCAAGCTCAAGATCATTGTGGAAGATTCGGCCTACGACCCTAAGAAAGCCGTGTTGTCGGCGCAAAAGCTGGTCAACCAGGACAAGATTTTCATGATGGTGGGCCACATTGGTACGGCGCAAAACATGGCCGCCATGCCGGTGCAGTTTGAGAAAAACGTCATCAACTTCTTCCCTATCACCGCTGCGCGGGAAATGTATGAGCCCTTCCACAGGCTCAAATACTCCTATGCCGCGACCTACTTTGACCAGATGCGCAATGCCGTGCCCAAACTGGTGAAGGAAAAAGGCGCCAAGAAGGTCTGCACCATGTACCAGGATGACGACTTTGGCCTGGAAGTGCTCAAGGGCGGCGAAGAAGGCCTGAAGGCGGTAAACATGGAGTTTGCCGAAAGGACGTCTTACAAACGCGGCGCGACCGACTTCTCGTCACAGATCTCCAAGATGCAGGCCAGCGGCTGCGACATGATTGTGTTGGGCACCATCATCCGTGAAACCATCGGCGCCATTGGTACGGCCCGCAAGCTGGGTTACAACCCGATCTTCTTGGGCTCCAGCGCTGCTTATACCGACCTGATCCACAAGCTGGGTGGCCCCGCCATGAATGGCCTGTACGCCACGATGACGGTACAGAACCCCTACACTGATGAACAGTCGCCCCCCATCCGTTTCTGGGCCAACAAGTACAAGACCAAGTTCAACGAAGACCCCACCGTGTTCTCGGTCTATGGCTACACCATCGTTACCAGCTTTGCCACGGCAGCTGGGCGTGCTGGCAAAAACCTGACTACCGACAGCTTCATCAAGGTGATGGACAACCTGACCATCGAGCCGGACTTCTTCGGCGGAGCAGCCCAGTCCTTCACTGCCACCAAACGCCTGGGCAACGATGCTTCGCGCCTGTCCCAGATCACGGATGGCAAGTGGAAGACTGTCTCTGACTACTTTGGCAACACCGCAGCACCCGCTGCAGCTGCAACTCCCAAGGCACCGGCCAAGAAGTAATCTCTGCACACCATAAAGAAATCACCGCGGAGTTAATGCCAGTCGGTTAAGCGCAAAGGCCAACTGATCCTGTAAAAGGGGAACATCTTTAACATGTTCCCCTTTTTGCTTGATGAGCTAGCTACAAAGTGCCCTGCCTCGGACCACGAAGGGCCAGACCGCCCTGCGGCGGTCGACTCAAGCCCTCGCTTTGATATCAGGGTTTGTCCCCGTGTTCAGAGAACTTTCGCTCAATATACTAGCCATCGCTATCCATTAGCGATGGCTATCTTTACCAGCAAAGCAGGAGTAAGTGCCATGACCGCTGACGAAGGATTGGATCAGACCAAGGCTTGCCAGCATGCGACCCCTGCCGGCCATAGTTTGCTGCTGCGGCCGATCCACCGGTACGCCTAGAAAATCGCGCACGAGGCCCGCCATGTCTCTGCGCACCGCACTCCGGGTCACCAGCGCCGCCGCAGTACTGGTGCTGGCTTGCCACTGGGCGGCTCAGCCCTGGGGCAACACACTCCCGCCCCCTTCCGCCGCCACAGCACCCGCGCCCACCTTGCCTCGGCCTGTGGCGCAGGGCGAGCGTGCCGAAACGGCACCGGGCATGTCGACTTTGGGCGATGGACTGCGCCCGGCACGCGAGCGCCAGGAGTCGGTGCGCCAACTGGCGCTGGCGCTGGCGGGCGACCCGCGGCAGGACTTGCGTGCCGCCATCCTGAGCCTGCGCCAACAGTGCGACACCCGCGGGCGTAACCCCTGCTTGGACGCGCTGCTGGCACAGCTTCCCGCCGAGCAGCGCGCCCGGATGCAAGACATCTTGACCAAACTGCCCCAGCTTGAGGCCCGCCTGTCCGAGTTGCGCCTATCTACACAGCAGCCCCTGCTGGAGCGCATGGACGCGGTGCGAGCCCTGCGCCGCGAGGTGATGGGCCAAGAGAACGCGGCACTGCTGTTTGGCCGCGAAGAGTCGTACCAACGCTACCAGGCCGCGCTGGATCAGTTCCTGCAACACGGTGCCGCCGACCTGCCGCTGGAGCAGCGCCTGCACACCGCCGACAGCATGCGCGCGCGGGAGCTTGCCAACTATGTGCAAAGCGGCTTGCGCGAGGGCGAGGAGCGCGATCTGCGCTACCAGGCCGAGCTACCCTTGACGCTGCTCGATGCCCGCACTGACGCCGAGCGGCAGACATTGACCCGCGCGGTGCGCGGTCGCTATTTTGATGCGGAGCAGGTGCAGCAAATGGCACGCAACGATGCCTTCGATGCGCAGCAAGCCCAGCGTGCCACGCAATACGCGACCGAGAAGCAGGCAATCCTGGGCCGCTTTTCCAACCCCGGCGACGCCAGTGGCCATGCCCAGCGCGACGCTGAACTGCTGGCGCTGCGCCAACGCCTGTTTCCCGACAGCCGTACGCCCTGACCCGTCTTGGCCCTACCAAAACCAACGCAACCCCATCCGCTGCCTCCACCGCAACCTTCACCCCCAAAGGACTTGACGCCATGCACACCTTGCTTCGATCACTGCTACTGCTGCTCCTGTTCGCCTGCGGCCTGTCCGCACGGGCCGAGACCTATGTCTACCTCACCAACACCACCGCCAACCCGGTCACGGTCTCCAGCGTGCAGTACGGGGACAAACAGCTCAGCCGGGGTTCGCAATGGGGCACCTATGACACAGTGGTTCCGCCGCTGGCCACACGCAAGGTGCTGTGGATGAACCGCGACAGCGGCATCAGCAGCGGCAAGAATTTTTACTTCGACACCACGGTGCAGGGTGCCCCGGGCGGCACGCTGCAACTCAAGCAACGCCTGCGCGGCCAGACCATAGGCTCGCAGATCTGGCACTCCGCCAGCACCGACCTGTGGTACCAGGATCGCGAGATCCACACCAGCCAGGTGAGCACGAACGAGAAAATGTCGTTCAAGGCCGAATTCACTGGCGGCTATGACGATATTTACTACACCGTGCACGATGCCAACCCGAAGCAGGCCGTCAGCGCCTCCGCCGACACGCTCACCGTGTTGTCCTACAACATCTGGGGCATCATCGTGGCCAAGCAAATCTGTGACCGCTGGGCGGAGCTGCCGCAACACGTCAAGGGCTTTGACGTGATCGTGTTCCAGGAAGCCTTTGACCACGGCTGCCGCGCCAAACTGCTCGACGCTCTGCGCCCGGACTACCCCTACCAGACCCGGCTGCTTGACCAGTCCAGCAACATCTTGCTCAACGGCGGCGTTGTCGCCGTCAGCCGCTTTCCGGTTGCCGCACAAGACCAACACATCTACGCCCAATGCAGCGGTGACAACTGCCTCTCCAACAAAGGCTTCCTGTACTTCGAGGTCATCAAGAACGGCAAGCCCTACCACCTGTTGGGCACGCACACCAACGCCTACGACGGTGCAACCGACCGCGCCGTACGCCTGACCCAGATCGGCGAGATGGGCGCCTATGCAACGGCGCACAACATCCCCAGCAGCGAGGCGGTGCTCTATGCCGGAGACCTGAACGTGGACAAGGTCGGTACGCCAACCGATTACCAGCAGATGCTGGCACTGCTGCACGCGCCGGCACCGGGCTATGTCGGCCACCCCTACACGCACGACGGCCAGGTCAACGGCTGGCTCAGTGGCGGCACGCCGCAGTACCTGGACTACGTGCTGACCGACCAGCGCTTTCGCGCCCCACGCAGCAACACCAATACAGTGACGCCCTACCGCACCCTGGCTCCCGGCCTGTGGATGAAACACGACCTGTCGGACCACTTCGCAGTGCGCGCGGTGGTGCAGTACTAGTGCGGTGAGGAATTGTCTGGCCGTTTGGGCCCCGGCGCATACATGCCGATGGGTCCGCAGCGAAGGTAGCCCACAGACCCTGGAACAGCAGGCCTATTTGCGGGAGTAGATCAGCTTGCTTTTGCCGCCTTCGCAGCTTCCGACCACCTTGGCATCACCCACCTTGTCGTTGGCAACGATTTCCAACGTGTACCCCTTGACACCCTTGCCGTCGAGTTTGGTGGTCACTTGCGTCTTGAGTTCTTCGCAGGACTGTGCGGCATGTGCCTGCGCGGTACAGGCCAGCAAGGCAATGGCGAGTAGAGCATTGAAGTTCATGAAGGGTCTCCCAAGAAAATTTTGTAGGCTTTAAACGATGACCGGAGCAATTATCGCTGGCGGTCGCGGGTGAAAGCGAACCATGGCATGGGTGTCGGTGAACTGGCCGTCGCGCATGGCGTAGCCACGCATCGTGCCTTCGATTTCAAAGCCGAACTTTTTGTACAAACCCATGGCGCGGGTGTTGTCGGTGTAGACCGTCAACTCCAGGCGCAGCGCGCCCACCCAGCGGTCGGAGTAGTCACACATGGCCTGCATCAGGGCACTGCCAACACCCCGGCCCTGCGCGTCTGCCAGCACCGAGATACCCAGCATCAACGCGTGGCGCCGGCGTTGCGATACGCCTGCCGGATGCAGCCCAGCCGTACCCACCACATTGCCGTCCAGCTCGGCGACCAGCAGCAGATCGGTCTTGCCGGGTGCACCAGTCTCGGTCAGACGCGCGCGCCATAACTCTTCATTGGTGTACGGCATTTGCATAAGGCCAGGGTACACGCTGGGGTCGCCCATGATGCGGGCATAAGCTGCAGCATCTTGCACGTTGGCGCGGCGAACAGTGATGGACATGGTGAATCGCTCCGCGATGGAGGTCTGAACAGGAGACCCCGTTTGTATCAGGAAACGATGTACGCCCCGGCCCCCGTGGACAGTAGCTTGCCGTCGGCACCCAAAAACTCCATACGCGTGGACGCCACGCGCGAGCCCAGGCGCATGACTTCTGCCCGCAACTCAAAACGCTCGCCAATGCCAGGGCGCAGGTAGTCGATGCGCAGGTCTATGGTGCCCAGTTTGCTGAAGCGGTGCAGGCGCTGCAACGGCGCTTCATCCATGTGGCGCGCGCCAATGGCGGCCATCACCGCCAGGCCACCCATGGCATCCAGCCCCGCGCTGATGACACCGCCGTGTATGCGGTTGAAACTGTAGTGGCCGACCAGCTCGGGCTTCATGGCGATATGGGCCACGACCTGCTCGGGCGTGATGGAGGCTATTTTCAGCCCCAACACCTTGTTAAAGACGATGGATTCTTCAAAGATGCGGGTCAGGCCCTGCAGGAATTCGGGTTCGAATTCCAATGGTGCTGTTGTACTGGCGATGTGTGTAGATTTGGGCATGGTGCAGTATCAGATACCCAACTGGCGCGAGGCCAACTCTTTCATGATCTCTTCCGCGCCACCACCAATCATCATGACTTTGACCTCGCGGTAGATGCGCTCAGACGCCGTGCCGCGCATGTAGCCCATGCCGCCCAGAATTTGCACGCCCTGGTCGGCGCAGAACTGCATGGTTTGCGTGGCGTGGTTCTTCAACAGGCAGACCTGGGCCACCCACTCCGCGCCCTTGGCGGACTTGTCACCCCGGTCACCCGCATCGGCGCGGGCCGACACGGCGTTGAGCCAGGCGCGAGTCGACTCTATGCGCATCTTCATGTCCATTAGCTTGTGGCGTATCACCTGGTGGTCCACCAACGCGCTGCCAAAGGTCTTGCGCTGCTGCGCCCAGCTCAGCGCCTCGTCATAACAACACTCGGCAAAACCCAGCGCCATGGCCGACATGGACAGGCGTTCACCATTGAAGTTGGTCAAGATGATCTTGAAGCCGGAGCCCTCTTCCCCCACCAGATTGCCCACCGGCACACGCACGCCGTCGAAACGGATCTGCGCCGTGTCCGAGCACAACCAACCCATTTTTTTAAGCGGGCTGCGGCTCACACCTACCGTGTCGCCCGGCACCATCAGCATCGATATGCCCATGGGGCCTTTGTTTTGCAAATCGGTGCGCACTGCGACCGTCAACCAGTCGGCACGCACGCCGGAGGTGATAAACACCTTCTCGCCATCAACGACATATTCATCACCGTCGCGGCGCGCGGTTGTCTTGAGCGCCGACACATCGGTGCCACCACCGGGCTCGGTAATCGCCAGTGCGGATATCTTTTTGCCCGCCAGTACTTCGGGAATCACCTGCTGTTGCAAGGCAGCGCTGCCGTGGCGCACCACGGGTGGCAGGCCGATGTTGTGGCTGAACAGGCTGGCCATCAGGCCGCCGCTGCCGCCATGGCGGGCCAGCGCTATCGTCATTGCATTGCGCAGGCTCCACGGTGCGGGCGTGCCGCCGAACTGCTCGGGGTAACCCATGGCCAGCCAGCCCAGATCGGCTGCGCGCTGGTAGAGCTGGCGTGGAAACTGGCCCGCTTCTTCCCAGGCCTCCAGGTGCGGCTTGACCTCCGTCTGCACGAAGCGGCGCACGCCGTCCTCTATGGCGGCGATGTCTTCCGCACCAACCGTGAAATCGTCCATGCTCATGCGGCCTTGCGTTTGGCCACGCCCATGGTCTTGGCGATGATGCCCATCATGACTTCGTCGGCGCCGCCGCCAATCGAACCCAGACGGCTGTCGCGGAATACACGCGCCACCTTGTTCTCCCAGGTGTAGCCCATGCCGCCCCAGAACTGCAGGCAGCCATCGGGCACCAGACGCCCCAGGCGCCCGGCCTTGAGTTTGGCCATGGATGCCAGCTCCAGCACATCTTGTCCGGCAACATACAGCTCACAGGCGCGGTAGGTCAGCGCGCGCAGTGCTTCTACCTCAGTCTTCATCTCGGCCAGTTTGAACTGCACCCACTGCTGGTCGGCCAGCGTGGCGCCAAACATCTTGCGCTCTTGTGCCCACTCGACTGTCCAGTCAATGCAGTTGTTCAACGCCTGCAAACCACTGGCCGAAACCCACAGCCGCTCTTCCTGGAACTGCTGCATTTGGTAGACAAAACCTGCACCCTCCACACCAATCAGGTTGCGCTGCGGCACACGCACGTCGTCAAAGTAGATCAGCCCGGTGTCGCTGGAGTGCATGCCTATCTTCTTGATCTTGCTTGCCACTTCAATGCCAGGCAGCAGCTTGCCGTTCTCGCGCATGGGCACCATGATCAGGCTTTTGTTCTTGTGCGCCGGGCCGTCGCCGGTGTTGACCAACATACACATCCAGTCGGCCTGCAGACTGTTGGTGATCCACATCTTCTGGCCGGTAATGAGGTAATCGCCGCCGTCCTTGCGTGCTTTGGATGTGATGGCCGATACGTCACTGCCCGCACCCGGTTCGCTGACCCCGATACAACCCACCGTGTCACCCGCTATTGCCGGCACCAGGAATTCCTTCTTCAGCTCCTCGCTGCCAAAACGCGCCAGCGCAGGTGTGCACATATCGGTCTGCACACCAATGGCCATGGGCACACCGCCGCAGTCTATATGGCCCAGCGCTTCGGCCATGGCCATGCCATACGAGTAGTCCAGCCCGGCACCACCGTATGCCTCGGGTTTGGTCAGGCCCAGAAGTCCGAGGTTGCCCAGCTTCTTGAAGATCTCATGCGCCGGAAATATTTCGGCGGCTTCCCATTCGTCGACATGGGGGTTGATTTCGGCATCAATAAAACGCTTCAGGGTTTTCTGGATTTCGTTGTGTTCGTGGGTGAATTGCATGGTGCTGTTTGTGTCGAAAAGGATGGAGGGGCTCAGACCTGAAACACTTTTGGCCTCTCTGCGCGGTGGAAACCATTGAAGGGCTTGACGGCATCTCGCGCCTGCACAGCGGCGTCCGGCACGCGCATCGGGTAACCGCTGCGGGCTTGCGGCCGGGCTCCGTCAATACGCAAGGTGGTGCCGCTGATAAATGATGCCGCCGGGCTGAGCAGGAACACGATGCCGGCGGCAGTTTCTGCCTCGGTGCCAAATCGACCTGCGGGAATGGTCTTGGCCATCTCCCGGATCATGGGCGCCATCTCGACAGGATAGTTGTCCATGCCGCTGGAGGCGATATACCCCGGCGCAACGGCATTGACCCGCACACCTTTGCCCGCCCACTCCACCGCTGCCGTCTCGGTGAAGCTGACCATGCCGGCGCGCGCTGCACCGCTGTGGCCCATGCCAGGCATGGAGCCCCACATGTCGGCCACGATGTTGACAATTGCGCCGCCGGTCTTGTTCATGCCCTGCACAAAACATTCACGCGCCATCAAAAACCCGCCAGTCAGGTTGGTGTTGACCACCGCCTCCCAACCCTTGGCGGTGATGGCTTCCAGTGGCGTCATAAACTGACCGCCTGCGTTGTTGACCAGGCCATACACCGCGCCGTGTTGCGCAATGATGGCCGCCACGGCTTGTTTGACCGCCTCTTCCTGACGGATGTCGCAGACGTGGAAGCTGGCTTTCCCACCGTCTTGTGTGATCTCGTCCGCCACCTTTTGTAGTTTCTCCACCTTACGCCCGACCAGCGCCACGGTGGCGCCCAGTGCGGCCAGCTCGTGCGCCGCGCACCGCCCAATGCCCGAGCCACCTCCGGTGACAATGACAACCTTGCCCGCAAACAAGCCCGGGGCAAATACAGAACCGTAAGACATCAAGACTCCTTTAGAAACAATGCCATGGCCGCGTCCGACAGCTCCTGCAGCGATGCGCCCTTTTTGGCATCAAACCACTGCACCGACCAGTTCAACGCACCCAAAATCAATAACCGGGCCAGGCGCACCGGGGCGCGCAGCGCACCACTGGCATACAAAGCGGTCAGCACCGGCAGCCACAGGGTTTCGTATTCGGCAATCAGTTGGCCCAGCGCCTTGTGCTGGCGCGGCGGCAGGGAGCGCGCCTCGTACAGCATCACCGGTACAAAGTCGCTCCCCGGCCCCAGCAGCACGTCAAAGTGCACCGTGACCAGCACCCGCAGTTGAGCGGCAGGTGTCAGGCCGGCATAACCCGGGGCCTGCGTGGCTGCGTGCAGGCGGGCCAGCGCCGAACGCATGCCCTCTTCCATGACGGCGTACAACAACGCGTCTTTGCTTTTGAAATGGTAGAAGGGTGAGCCGCTTTGCATGCCGGCGGCGGCGGCGATGTCACGTGTGGTGGTGGCCGCAAACCCCTTGCGCCTGAACAGCTTGGCCGCGGACAGCAACAAGGCCTGGCGGCGGTTCCCGTCGTCACGCTCGTCCATTGTTTTACGGGGGCGTCCCCGGGGGCGTTTGGCGGTGGATTCGGCGGGCGGCGGCGCTACGTCTGGCTTCATGCGCCTGACGATACCAAATACAGCTATTTATAGCAAGCGTTTGCTTTGTATAAATATGTGCGCAACTAGACTGCAACCGGCTGCGGCAGCACGCAGGGCAGCACCATGTCAAAACGCGTGCCCTCACCCAACGTGGACGACACCGTGATACGCCCGCCCAGTGTCTTGCCAACCAGGTTCCGCACAATGGCCATGCCCAGGCCCGTGCCGCCCTTGCCGATCTTCGTGCTAAAGAACGGCACAAACAACTTGGCCAGGTGGTCGGGTGCCATGCCCACACCGTTGTCGACGAAGGCCATCTCCACCTGGTCACCCTGCTGGCGCGCCTCGATGGTCAACACCCCATTGTTGCGTCCTTCGAAGGCATGCAAATAAGCGTTGTTGACCAGGTTGATGACCACCTGGCCGAGCGGTCCGGGCAGGCTGTCCATGGCAATACCGTCGGGTATGTCCACCACCACCTTGTGTGGGTGGCGCTTCAGGCTGGGGCTCAGGGTATGCAGTATTTCGTTGACCGCATGGGCCAGGTCAAAGCGGCGGCGCTGCTCGCTGGCCTGGTCTGCCGCCACCTGGCGGAAATCGGCCAGCAGCTCCACCGAACGCTCCAGGTTGCGCTGCAGCAGCTCCACCCCCTCAGTGACCTGCTCCATGTAGTGCTCCAGCCCCGAGCGCTTGAGCAGACCGGCTTGCAGATCACGCACCATATCGCGCGTGTGTTCTGCCAGCGTGCCGGCCACCATCTTGCTATTGCCCAGCGGCGTGTGCAGCTCGTGGGATACGCCGGCAATCATGGTGCTCAGCGTGGCATTGGCGGCGCTATGGGCCAGCTCTTCCTGCGAATGCTGCAGGTGCTCCAGCGCCTGCAGCAGCTCGGCAGTACGCTGGGCCACACGGATTTCCAGGTTCTGGTTCAGGTCTTGCACCTGGCGTAACGTCTTGCGCAGCATCAGCTGTGATCTGACCCGTGCCCGCACGACAGAGGCGTTGACCGGTTTGGAGATAAAGTCCACCGCCCCCAAGCGCAGCGCGGCGGATTCTTCCTCCGGGTTGTTGTGGCCGGTGACAAAAATAATCGGGATGTCGCGCGTGCGCGCATCGGACTTGAGGTGGGTGCAGACCTGGTGGCCGTCCATCACGGGCATCACCACATCCAGCAGGATCAGGTCGGGCAGCTGGCGGGCACACATGGCCAACGCCTGCGCACCCGTAGTGGCCGAGATGATGGTGTAGTCGTCTTTGAAGATATGGTGCAACAGCTGGACATTGAGGATCTGGTCATCCACCAGCAGCAAGGTCGGTTTGTGCGGCGTGTAAGCGGTCATATCAATAGCAGACTCTGCGCCAAAACCGGCCAGAAGGCAAGCACTGGAACCCGGTCTGTTACAGGCCGGGTGGGCGTGGGGGCTAGTTTTGCTGCCGGGCCGCCCCAAAGCAAAATGCGGCCCCCTCGGGGGGCAGCGAGCCACACGCAGTGGGCGAGCGTGGGGGCTTAATTGGCTTTAAAGGTTCCGGCCTTGACCATGACCATGCTCTCGGGTTTGAGGTATTTCTTGATGGCAGCGTTGACCTGCTCATTGGTCAAGGCATTCACCTTGCCCGGAAACTCATCCAGCCAGGTCACGTCGTAACCCCGGCTCACGGCCGCGATCAGGTTTTCGGCCATGCCGCCGGTGGTTGCCAGGCCAACTTTGAAACTGCCAATCAGGTTGGTCTTGCGGGCACTGATCTCGGCCGGTGTTGCGCCGGCGTCATGCCACAGCTTGAGCTGGCGTTGGGTAGAAGCAATGCCCTTGTCCAGCAGGTCGGGGGCAAAGGTGGCCACGATGCGCCAGTCGCCGTCGTTAAACATGTCGCTGCCCAGCGCCGATCCCACGCCGTAGGTCAGGCCTTCTTTGTCGCGCACATTGGCCATCAGGCGGCCAGTAAAGCCGCTGCCCAGGATGGCGGTGGCCAGACGCAGGGCCTGGTAGTCGGGGTCGTTGTAACGCAAACCGCTGGGTTGACCCAAAACCACGGACACGCTGGTCTTGCCGTCCATCTGCACGTCCTGCATACCACCGGCTGTAGCAGGGGCAGGCTTGGCGGCGCGAATCAAAGCCTTGCCACCCGTCCAGCCACCAAAGCCGCGTTCAATTTCGCGGTTCAGCGCGGGCACGTCCAGGTCGCCCACGGCCACCAGGGTCATGGCGGCAGGGCCGTAGTTGGATTTGTGGAAGGCCAGTACGTCATCCAGTGTGGCCGTCTCGATGGCGGCCAGCATGTCGTCCGGTGCCACGCCGCGGTTGGGGTGGCCCACCGGGTAGGCCGCACGGCCAAACGCCTCGGACGCGCGGTAGTCGGTGCTCTCCAGGCTGCGCTTGATGCCGCCGGCCATCTGTTTCTTGGCTTTGGCAAACTCTTCGGCACTGAAGGCCGGTGTGCGCAGCTGCTCGGCAATCAGGCCCAGCACCAAGGGCACATCCTTCTTCAGCGCGCGGGCACTCACATCCAGCATGTCGGTGCCCACGCGGAAGCTAATGGTGGCACCCACGGCTTCGAGCTTTTCAGCAATGGCGAACTTGTCTTGTGTCTTGGTGCCCTGGTCCAGCAGCATGCCGGTCAGCGTGGGAATGGCCGGGTTGCCTGCTGCGCCCTGTGACCGGCCGGCTGGCAAGGATGCGCGCAGCGTGACCACATCCTTGACACCCATGGGGTAGGCGATAACGTCCACACCAGCAATTTTGCTGCGCTTGACGTTGGGCGCAATCTTGGCGGTGGGCGCGTCAGTGGCTGCGGCGGTTGCACCGGCACTGGCGCCGTCTTTCGCGGCGGCCATCACGGGTTGTGCGGCTGCGTTCAAACGCGGGTCACGGTAGTAGTAGGGGCCGTCGGACAGCGTGTCTTTGAACCCCGGCTTGGCACTGGCTACCGCAGGCGCTGCACCCGCAACCGTGGGGATAAACCAGCCTGTGGTGCTGGAGTCTTCCACCAGATACTTTTGCGCCACGCGCTGGATGTCGGCCAAACTGACCTTCTTGATGGCCTCGTCCAGCCTGTAGAACAACGACCAGTCACCCGCAGCAATGAATTCGTTGATGTTGCCGGCAATGCCAAAGGAGCCATCGAGCTTAAAGGCAGAGTCCGCAGCGTATTTGGCGGCAGCTGCCTTGAGTTCGGTCTCGGTCACGCCGTCTTTCTTCAACCGTTCGATCTCTTGCACCACGATGGCTTCCACCTCGTCATGTTTGGCGCCGGGAGCCAGCGGTGCAAACACGATGTGCATGGATGTGTCGTGGAAGATGCCCATCTCGCCTTCAACACCAGTGGACAGGTTTTTGTTGGTGATGGCCTTGTACATGCGGCTGTTTTTGCCGTCTGCCAGGATGGCACTCATCAGCGCCACGGCAGCAAAGTCCGGGTGGGTGGCTGCAGGCACCTTGTGCCCCACGGCCACCACGCCCAACTGGCCGGCGCGTTTGACCACGGTGCGGCGGGCACCGTTTTGTTCGGGCTCTTCGGTGTAGACCAGTGGAATGGGCTTGGGCGAACGCGGGTAGACGCCAAACGTCTTCTTCACCATCTCCAGGGCCTTGGCCGGCTGAAAGTCACCAATGATGGTGACGGTGGCATTGTTGGGCCAGTAATAGGTGTCGTAAAACTCGCGCAGCTTGCCAATGGACACCTTCTCGATATCGCTGCGGTGGCCAATGGTGCTGTGGTGGTAGGGGTGGGCTACAAAGGCGGTCTGGTAGATCTCTTTGTACAAGGCCTGGATGGGCGAGTTCTCGCCGCGCTCAAACTCATTGCGCACCACGGTCATCTCGGGCTTACGGTCTTCTTCGCGCAGCAGCAGGTTGCGCATGCGGTCGGCTTCCATGCCCATCACCGTGCCCAGGTGCTCATTGCCCATATTGGCGTAGTAGTTGGTGCGGTCCAGCCAGGTGGTGGCGTTGTACTGGGCGCCGGTGCGCTCCAGCAACTGGTCCACGTTGTTGCCCTTCTCACGGGTATGGTTCTTGGAGCCCTTGAACATCAGGTGCTCTAGCAAGTGCGTGGCGCCTGTGGTGCCGGTCACCTCGTTACGCGAGCCCACGCGGTAAGTGACCATAAAGGTCAGCGTAGGGCTGGAATGCTCGGGCATCAGCAAGACCTGCAGGCCGTTGGACGTGAGCGTGTATTCGTCAATGCTGCCCACGGTTTTGACGTGGGTGTAGCCCTTGACTGCCACCGGTGCCGCTTGTAGCAGCACCGACGACAGCAACAGGCCTGCGGTTAGGAGTAGTCGTTTCATGGTTCTTTCCGGGTCAAAAAAGACAAGGCGCAGACATTAGCACAGGCGCCTGCTGACACCCATCGGGTAAACCATGCAGGAGCTTTGCCGGTCAGTAGGCCGCCAAGTGTTCTGCGCTGAAGACCTGGCGCGCACGCTGCTCAAAAGTCTCGAGACGTGGAGCGGGTCGGCTGGCTGCCCGCGGGTTGCCTCTTGAGCGGCAACGCGAGGAAGACGGTCGGCACATCCGGGGCGTTTACCTGGGCCCAGGGGGCTGAAGCAGGGCCTACTTTTTGCTGAGCTTCTTCAAGCCGTAGTCGGCCAAGCTTTGCAACGCGGTTTGGAGAACCTGAATCAAAAAAACCACTGACAACACCCACACCAACAGGCTAAAGGTCTGGCCCTGAACGCCGCGTACATTGGCCAGCAACGCGCCGGCGTACATGGAAACACCGGCATAGAGCACACGACAATCGCGCGCCATCCGAAACAGCAAAATTGGCAGCATGGCGATCGCCGCCATCGCCCATATAGTCGGCAAGACAAAGAAGAACAAGAACATCCAGGGTTTCGACCGCACAACACCCAGCTTGATCAGTTGGGAATATTCCGATTCGAACCGCTGCGGGAATTTTCGCAACACGACATGTGCACCCATGGTCCATGCGAATGCGAGACTGATCAGGAACGTCGTCTGGGTTTCGGGGAACATATCCCGCATGCCATAGGTCAACAACAGGAACGTTGGCAAAACCAGTGTGCGCCATGGGTGTTCATCCGTTGGAGCGACCAGCCATAGCCCTGCATACAGGCAAACAACGCATCCAAAGAAAGTCGCACTATTCGTATACCCCCCGAATAAATTGCCTTTCTGGTCGCAAAAAACCACCAGTGCTACCAGGGCAGGAGCGAAAACAATGGCATCCAGATGCTTGCCTTTTCGGATCCGCCTCCAAAGGCCTTCAAGCTCACTGAACTGTGTGCATAGATAAGAATAAACGATGAGAACAGCCGCGGACAACACGCCAAAGCCTATAACCTCGGAGAACAATTTTCGAGCTGTCCCCAGGTCGTGCAACAGAAATACGGCCACTGCGACCAACAGCGCAAAAAAACACCCTTGCAGCACACCGCCCCGCGCCACCATCGCCTGCGTTTCAAATGCAGACGCATGTGAGGCCCCTAATACATGCAGCATGCCCAATCGGGTCTGCAGTATCCGGTGGCGTGTCCGGCAGTCAAGTCCGAACGACAAAAGACCAGCCACAAATCGACGTTTGTTGTCCCACAGCCTTGCCAAGGCCAGAGCCCAGGCATTGCGCGTATACGAGTCCGGCCTTAAGGCGGCAAACACCTCGGCAGCGCTAAGCCTTTCGTGCAGCGCCTGCGAGAGCTGCGGCCCCAGGCTCTGGTTGACCCTGAAGTCCAACCCCCACTGGAAGTGCTTCGTCAAAGCCACCAACACCGCCACGGGCAGCCCAGATTCCAACACAACAAACTGTGCAAACACCGCTGATGCGTGGCTGTGCACGGCAATGGGCAGGTCTTGCAACAACGCTTGCAACCGCGGCCACTCCCTCTCCAAGCCCTCGGCACCCTGCCAGGTCCACAGGTCTGTGCATTCCTTCAGCAAACTTTCCACAGTGGGGACATGCGCGGCAGGTTCTGGTGTTGCATCGGCAATCACTGCCTGAGCCGACTCAGGCAGCACCTGCACCGGTATTGGCACGACGGGCGGCTCTGCGACGGGAGCCTCCTCTTCCACCGCGGGCTGGGCGATGGGCGGTGCAGCCAAAACCTCATCCACCGCATCCTCATCGTCGCCTTCATACGCCACGTAATACTTGGCGTAATGCTGCGCCCAGTCATAAGCCTCGCGCAACGCCTGGTAGGCCTGTGCATCATCGTCCGGCCGCGTAGTCTTCAGCTGGACGGAATAGGCCCGTTTGATGGCGCGCACATCCTGCGTGGGCTCTATGCCCAACAAATCCCACGCGCCCATCAGAACACGAAGCCTTTGTCCATGCCGTCCAGCGCGTCGCGAAACTCGCCACGCGCTTTGGCAATATCCCTGGGGTCCTGCGTGTCAAGCGCCATCTCAAACTGGGCGATCCACCGCTGCAACCACTGCCGCTGGTCGCCCAAGCGGTCTTCGTACAGGCGCTTGGCGCGCTCGATCAGGTAGATGTTGTCCTGCTCGTCACGCGGGTGCACCTTCAGCGACTGCAGGTGCTTCAACGCCTGCGCCACCTCATCGGCCGTCATGTTGGCACCCGTTGGCTGGATGACTTTGGACGCCATCACCTTGTTGGCGCTGTCTTTGACTTCCACCTCCAGCATGCCGTTGGCGTCGTAAGAGAAGCGCACGTTGACACTGACATGGCCGGCCGGCTTAGGCGGCACCTCAATCTCCAGCGTGCCCAGCCGCATGTTCTCGCTGCCCACCGGTGATTCACCCTGGCGGATGTCAAACAATATCTGCTTCTGGTTGTCGGTCATGGTGTGGTAGCTGCCTACCTTGGACACCGGCACCGGCGTGTTGCGCTCGATGATGGGTGAGAAGCGGTCGCCAAAGGTTCGGCCGTTGACCTGCTCGCTGACGATGACGCCCATGGAATAGGGCATCACGTCCGTCAGCACCACCTCATTCAGTGCGGCGTCCCGAGCCTTCAGTGCCGCCTGAATGGCTGCGCCGCATGCAATAGTCTCGTCCGCGTTAATCGTGCGCAGCGGCAAGCGCTGGAACAGCTTGGTCACCGTCTGGCGCACCAGGGGCATGCGTGTAGCACCGCCCACCAGAATAATCTCGGCCAACTCATTGGGCTCCAGACGCGCATCGGCCAAGGCCCGCTCAATCGGGCGGCGCAGGCGCTTGACCAGTTCTTCACTTCCTTTCTCAAACTCTTCACGCGTGATCGTGTGGGTGATGGCCGCGCCCTTCCAGCTAAAGCGCATCTCGGCACTCGTGCTGTCACTCAGGTCTCGCTTGGCTTGCTCGGCACTGCGCCACAGGGCTTTGGTGGACACAATGTGCTCACGGTCCTTGTCCGATAGCCCCTGGCATTTGCCCAAAAACAGGCTCTCGATAACGGCCACAAAGTCTTCGCCACCCAAGCGCGTGTCGCCCGCGCTGGAGCGCACCTCCACCACGCCGTCAAAAAACTCCAGCACTGACACGTCAAACGTGCCGCCGCCCAGGTCAAACACCAGGAAGGTGCTGTGGTCCGGGCGCTCCTGTAGTCCATAGGCAAGGCCCGCCGCCGTGGGCTCGTTGAGCAAGCGCTCCACCTGCAGGCCCGCGAGCTCTGCCGCGTGCTTGGTCGCCCGGCGTTGCACCTCGTTGAAGTACGCGGGCACAGTGATAACGGCTTCCGTCAGTGGTGTGCCCAAATAGTTCTCGGCGTCAGCCTTCAGTGCCTTGAGCACCATTGCCGAGAGTTCCTCGGCACGAAAGTCGCGATCACCCAGCTTAATGGACTTGTCGGTCCCCATCCAACGCTTGAAGGTTACAGCGGTCCGGCCCGGATGTGTGCTCAGGCGCTCACGCGCGGCCAGGCCGACCAGTACGGTGCCGTCTTCGGCCAGGCTGACTGCACTAGGCGTCAACACATGCCCCAGGGCGTTGGGGATAAGGATGGGCTGCCCATCCCGGTATACGGCCACCAAGCTGTTGGTGGTTCCAAGGTCTATACCGACGTACATAGAGTGCTGGTTGGAGTGTGTGACCCTTAGATCATATTGGCTGAGGCCTACGCATTTATCGGTACCCAGACCTCACACTGGATAGCTACCTAATTGATAGCATCACACGCCTATTTCACGAGGGCTAAAGGCCAATTCAACCAATTCAACTGCCCCCCTGCGCCCATCCCCGCACATAACCCGGCGCAGGCTGCGTGCATAACGGGTCCATCACCGGCACCCCACGCCGCTGCACCAGGGGCAACACGCCCACCCAGGCGGCAACGCCCATGTCTTCTGCGTCGTCCAAGACGCCGCCGGTACGCACCTTGCAGGCCGCCTCATCCAGGGTGATGCGCATCACCGTGGTGGCGGCTAGCTCTTTGGCGTTGCCGGGGCGGGCCTCATGCTCGCGGCCGGGGGCCAGGTGGTGCATGAAGGCGTTCAACGCCTGCGCCTTAGCCTCCACTTTCTCAAACTGGCCGTAGACCATGGCCGAGCGGTAGTTCATGGAATGATTGAACGCCGAACGCGCCAGCACCAGCCCGTCAATATGCGTCACCGTCACGCAGGCCTGCGTGCCCTTGGCCAGCAGCTTGATCAGACGCCCACCGTTGGAGCCATGGATGTACAGGTGCTCGCCCTCGCGCCAGCAGGCGGTGGGGATGCAGTGTGTGCCCTTGTCGTCCACAAATGCCACATGGCACACATAGGCGGCGTCCAATATGGCGTGCAGCGTGGCGCGGTCGTAGTGCGCGTTTTCGGCAATGCGGCGGACACGGGTGCGGTCGGTGGGGGCTGTAGCGGTTTCAGTAGTCTGGTTCATGGGTTTCCATTCAAAGCAAGGAGGCAGAATGTAGGGCCACGGTGGACCCATGAGAAGATCCACACATACACTTTTTTCTAGGGCCACATCACCGCCATGGACTACCAGTTGTTGTTCTCCCGTTTTGCGACCACGGCCTCGCATGCGCAGTGGTCACGCCAGCGCCAGTTGCACGAATGCCTGCGCCACAGCATCCGCAGCGGCACGCTGGGTGCCGGCACGCGCCTGCCGGCCAGCCGCACGCTAGCGCAGGAGCTGGGCGTGTCGCGCAACACTGTGCTCTATGCCTACGACCAGTTGTCCACCGAAGGCTTTGTTCTGCCCGACCGGCGCGGCACCGTGGTGGCCCCGCTGGCGGCCCTGGCTGTACCCGCACGGGCGGCGCCGCCGCTGCGCAGCCGGTTGTCACGCCGTGCCCAGGGCCAGCCCCTGCTACCCGATGCCGAACTGTCCGCCGCCTTTGCCCCGGGCGTGCCGGCGCTGGGCAGTTTTCCCACCACGCTGTGGCGCCGCCTGCTGGACCGCGCCTGGGCCAGCCTGCGGCCCGCGCAACTGAACTACGCCGACCCCGCGGGCGAACTCGCCTTGCGCAGCGCCATTGCCGAACACCTGCGCGTGGCACGCGGTGCGCTGGTGGACAGCACGCAGGTCTTCATTACCGATGGCACGCAGAGCAGCCTGGACCTGTGCGCCCGCGCCTTTGCCGACTCCGGCGATACCGTGTGGATGGAAAACCCCGGCTACCAGGGCGCGCTGGCCGCCTTCAAAGGTGCGCAACTGCGCCCCGTGGGCATCGTGTCGGATGCAGAAGGCATAGCTCCCAATGTTAAGGATTGGCAACAGCATCCGCCCAAGCTGGTCTACGTGACCCCATCGCACCAGTACCCCACGGGCAGCGTGCTGAGCCTGGAACGGCGTCTGGCTCTCATTGCGCAGGCGCGCAAGGCGGCGGCCCTCATCATCGAAGACGACTATGACAGCGAGTTCCGCCACGATGGCCCGCCCCTGGCCTGCCTGCAGGGCCTGGCACCCGATGCACCGGTGCTGTACCTAGGCACTTTCAGCAAGACCATGTTTCCGGGGTTGCGCATAGGCTTTGTGGTAGTGCCGGCCAGCCTGGCGCCACCCATGGCCACGCTGCTGGCGCGCACCACACCGCGTGGCCGCACGGCCGACCAGCTGGCCCTGGCCGACTTCATGCGCAGCGGCCAATTCAGCCTGCACCTGCGTCGCATGCGCCGGCTCTACCGCCAGCGGCGCGATGCGCTGGTGGCCGCGCTGCAAGAACAACTCGGCGATGTGGCCGACGTATACGGTGGCTCCGCCGGCATGCACCTGGCCCTGCGCCTGCACGACCCACAGGCCGACGACGCCGCCATGAGCCACCAGCTGCTGGCCCAGGGCATAGTCGCCCCTGCGCTGAGCCTGCATGCCGTGGGCGCACGCGCCCAGCCCTGGCGTGGCTTCTTGTTGGGCTATGCCCAGGTGCCGGTGGAGCAGTTGCCGGCGCTGGTGAAGAAGCTGGCGAAGGTGGTGATGCGCCAGTAGCGATATTGCTATGTTTTCAGTAGCGCAATACGTATATTTCTCGGGGGCTACCACCTTGTTTTGCCAAAGCCCCTTCTGAACCATATCCACCAGTCGCTGGGCCACGGTCTGAAAACCGCGATCTGCCCGCCAGGTGCCCGCGTACAATATCGGCCCGTCTGGTTGACGAGTGTTGCTCGTCTTCGCTGTCAACGAGCGGGATTTCTATAACGGTAAAAGGGAAAACATGTTTTTGAAAAAATTGGTTGCCGTGGCAGCCATTGCTCTGGTTTCTACAGCAGCCTCCGCACAGGCCACCAATAACAACACTGGTTACTTCGCAGAAGTCGCCTACACGTCCACCAACTTCAAGGTCGACGGCCTCGCTGGAAACTGGAATCCTTCCGCACTGCGCGGCATCTTCGGCAAGGGTCTGAATGACAACCTGGCCGTTGAAGCCATGCTGCTGCTCGGCACCTCCGACGCCAGCAACCTGGGTGTGAACCTCAAGGTGTCCAGCGGCGCTGGCATCTACGTCAAACCCCGCGTGATGCTGGGCGATTCGTTTGAGCTGTTTGGCCGTCTGGGCTGGGCCAATATCAACTCCAAGGTTGGCAACACAGACGCCCGCGACAATTCCGTCTCCTACGGCGTGGGCGCAAGCTACAGCTTCACCAAGGCCGTCAGCCTGAACGTGGACTACATGATGTTCAACAACCAGAACGGTTCCAAGATCGACGGTACCTCGGTTGGTATCGGTTTCAAGTTCTAAGCAGCAGCGGGTTCTTTCTCAAAAAGAAGAAAAGGGGCCTCGTGCCCCTTTTTTTGGGCCTGAAATGACACCAGCTTGCACTGTCAACTGCCTATGCTATCTTTTGTGTTCGCCGTCCAGAATAGTCTTCACGCAACGGCTATACCACCCAGGAGCAGCACCCCACCATGCCCAACAGCAGCAAACCCAACACCTTAGAACTGCACCGCGTTATCCGCGCCCAACCGGATCGCGTCTACAAAGCCTTCTTGGACGCCGCCGCCATGGCCAAATGGCTGCCGCCCTATGGCTTTACCTGCACCGTGCACCACATGGATGCCAAGGTGGGCGGCACCTTCAAAATGTCGTTCACCAACTTTGGCACCGGCCACGGCCACAGCTTTGGCGGCGAATACACAGAGCTGGTGCCCAACACCCGGATCGTCTACACCGACACCTTTGACGACCCCAACCTGCCCGGCACCATCACCAACACCATCACGCTGACACCCGTGCTGTGCGGCACCGACATCCACATCGTGCAAGAGGGCCTGCCCGCGGTGATACCCGTGGAGATGTGTTACCTGGGCTGGCAAGAATCGCTGCTGCAACTGGCCACGCTGGTTGAGCCCGACATCCAAGGCTAAATAAACGAGGAGAGAGAACCATGAAAGTTGAACCCTACCTGTTCTTCAACGGCCGCTGCGAAGAGGCCATCAACTTCTACAAAAAAGCGCTGGGCGCAGAAGTGACCATGCAAATGCGCATGAACGAAGCGCCAGAACCGCCCCCACCCGGCGCCATACCTGCCGGATTTGAAAACAAGATCATGCATGCCAACCTGCGCATAGGCAGCACCATGCTGATGGTGTCGGACGGCAACAGCAACACGCCGGCCAACTTCAACGGCTTCAGCCTGTCGGTGGGTGTTGCCACAGTGGCAGAGGCCGAGAGCAGCTTTGCCGCACTGCTGCAAGGCGGCGGCAAAGCCACCGTGCCGCTGGGCAAGACATTCTGGTCCCCCGCTTTTGGCATGCTGCAAGACCAATTTGGCGTGGGTTGGATGGTCATTGCAGAAGCCCCTGCGCCATGAGCATCGTCATCGGCGCTGCCGCAAAGACTGCCACCACTTACACCGGCAGCTGCCACTGCGGACAGATCAAGTTCGAAGTAGACGGCGAGCTGACCGGCGCCATGGACTGCAACTGCTCCATCTGCCAGCGCAAGGGCACGCTGATGTGGTTTGTGCCCCGCACCCAACTGCGCCTGCTAACGCCGCCTGACGCGATGCGCAGCTACACATTCAACAAACACGTCATCCAACACAACTTTTGCCCCACCTGCGGCATACACCCGTTTGGAGAGGGCACGGACCCCAAGGGCAATGCGATGGCCGCGGTGAATGTGCGCTGCCTGGAGGGCGTGGACGTTCAAGCGATACCGGTGCACCACTTTGATGGGCGGGCGGTGTAGATAGGCAGTGGTGGTGCTGCCTTCTTACTAAAAGTCACTACGGTTTTGATAGCTTCTTACGCCAGCCACATGCGGGCTGGCGGCCGATTTCCCATAAAAAACTCCGAAGAATGCCAGCTGGAATGCTCGTGCTTGATTGAGTCACGACCAATGTATTGACAGTGCACCAAGCGTGATGAGCGAGTGTCACGCGACCGATCTTTCGCGTCATGCAGCTAACTGCGGCAATTCGCATCGCTAAAAAAGAGTAGGCGCTCAGAGCCACAACGGAAGCAACTGCAACAAAAACCAATCGTTTATTGTGGCGGCACAATCCTCACTAAATCTGTCCAACGTTACGGGGAGCACCAATGAGCAGTTTTTTCTATTTGCAGGCAGAAAAGAATCAAAAAAATCATCTCTTCATTGACGCCGTAAGCGCCTACTGCGAATCAGAAAAAGTGCAGGCGTATATCTTGGATCGCCCACTTGGGGACAGCAAATACACGTATGACTTTCGCGATGCACTTGTGCTGCTAATCCCAAAATGCAAAATTGTATTTATCAACTTCACCAACGATCGAGAGAACTTCGAGAACTATGTCGAGGAATTTATTGAGGATTTAGGCTCGATATCCGATAAATATAGATACAAAAACTCCATTGGGCGACCGAGAACATGGCGAGAAGAACTAATCACAAAAACCGACTTCAACGGTGTATTTGATCTGCGGCAATTTCTAGATTCTATAAAAATAGAGGCTTCAAACTCGCAGCGAGTATGTGAGCTGTTGATTTCACTGCTCACTGGCAGCATCAATGATATTGATAAAGTTAGAGTGGATCTGCCGCAAACGTTGCTTGATCAAGTCAAGCAAAAGATCTTACTTTTTGATGGCGACCAGACACGCTTTGTCTATCAACCACCAACCAAGTCTAGCATCCGAATACAGGGGCTTTCTGGAACTGGCAAGACGGAATTGCTACTGCATAAGTTAAAAGAGATATACGTCGCATTTCCGGAATGCAAAATCGCTTTTACATGCCACAACAAAATACTGGCTGACAGTTTAAAACGCCGTATTCCAGAGTTCTTCAACTTCATGAAAGTGGAGCAACAAATTCAGTGGGGCGAAAGGCTTTGGTGTACACACGCCTGGGGCTCACTCTCCGACTCAAACTCAGGCATCTATCGCCATATCTGTGAAAAATATGGAATAACCTTTCAGCGCTACAGCCGCTTTATGTCGTTCGACCAAGCATGCAAACTTGCGTTGGAGCATATAGCCAAAAATCCAATTAAAGAGAAGGCATTTGATTTTTGCTTAATTGATGAGAGTCAGGATTTCCCGGATTCCTTTTTTCAGCTATGCAAACAGGTAACCAGTTCAACTACCTATATCGCTGGGGATGTATTTCAAAGTATCTTTGACGAGAACATTACCTTTGCTGTTGAACCTGATTATTTACTAACTAAGTGCTATCGAACTGATCCTAAGACTCTCATGTTTGCCCACGCACTGGGCATGGGATTATTTGAACCCAAAAAACTTCGCTGGCTTGAAGATCCGGAGTGGGCCGCCTGTGGATATTTGGTGGAGAAAGATATTGCTCGCGGAAGTTACCTGTTGAAACGTGAGCCATTGCGGCGATTCGAGGATGTTGATCGCAGTAGCGTGCCAAGCGTGATTATTGCCAAAACGACTGGCCCGTTTCAACAAAGCGCCGTCGATCAAATAGTGGGGTGCATCGCCCAAATCAGAAAAGAAAACCCCACCGTTGCTGCCGATGACATTGGCGTCATCCTGTTAGATCCAAATGATCTATCTTTTTCTCTAGCAGACACACTGGACATCCGCATTCCAAGGGAGTTGGGATGGAAAGTGAACATTGCCTACGAGTCTAAGCGTCGAATCAAAGACACCTTATTTGTGAGCAACAAGAACAATGTAAAAGGACTTGAGTTCCCTTTTGTGATTTGCGTTACAAAACGAATTACCGGCAGCTACTCGTATCGCAACTCAATTTATATGACGCTAACGCGCTCATTCATTCAAACATACTTGGTTTTATCTAACGAAAGCAATCTAAACATACTACCAACTATTGAGGCTGGTTTAACTGCGATTAACGCGACAGGTTGCATTACGGTAAACGTCCCGACACAACTGGAAAAGAATCTTATCAGCTCAACTATTAAATATTCAGCTGAATCAGAATCTTTCTTTGATATGTCCCATCGGATATTTGAGGAGCTAAAAGTACTTCCAATATATAGAGAAAATCTTCTCGATGCCGTCAAGAAATTATTCTCAGAGGACTTTGAATACGAGCGCCTTCATGAGGCAATAGAATTCAACTATAAGATTATGCAAGGGGACTAGCTTGAAAAGCTATACGTTCCCAGTCGATGATTATCAGGCGCAGTGGATGTTTTCTCCTATCCGCTCCAAGCGTGATGTGATCACACTCCTGATGAAAACCATCAAAGTGTTGATGCTTCCCTCCTTTCCCCCAAAGAAAATTGCGGGAGAAATTATTCTTCAAGTTGCAAAAATGAATCGTCTTTTCTTTGTCAGAAGTGACAAGATGTTTTCGATCAACTTCCCTTTTGTCGCCGTAGAAGAAGAGGATTGCTTACGATTTCGCTCTATTCATCATGCTGGTATTAATAGCATGATTGCATCTCAAATACTCGCAATATTGGAATCCTCCGAATCGATGGACTCAAGAGAAGTTCTTCAATTCGCTGAGCCTATTTTGGATCTATGCGAGGCTGACGGGGATTTTTGGTGCCTTTTCCGTGAGTTGCTGATGCAAGAAGATGGATACATTCGATATGACCACGATCCGAATCGATCAAATGGGCACCTTCACCCTCTGCATCACTTGGACATCTTCTACACCACAGCTAGCACTTTCAAGCTCGGCCTGAACAGCACAATTTCATCGGGCCACTTTGCTGACCTGCTTGATGTGAATACCAATTGCCACTATGTGCGAACTCCTTGACAAAAAGCCAAGATACGCAGAAACGCGTTGTTGCCCCACCGTTATCCGCTTGCCTAACGCTTCTACTCCTCCCCGCCGCCCGCCTGGGTTGCAGCTTGAATCCCTCCCGTGCCGGTTTGTGCCTGACAAATGGAGGACATAGTTGTGCGCTTCCCCCGAATAGCAAGAAGGAACTCGCGATGCTTAGCCCTGTAATGTTTGATGTGAAGCCTTGATCACCGACCCCTACTTCTACGCCGTAACCATCCCCTCAGTCCTTTTGCTGGGCATCAGCAAAAGCGGCTTCGGCGCAGGCTTTGGCTCCTTGGCCGTGCCCATGATGGCGCTGGCCGTGACGGTGCCGCAGGCAGCGGCCATCCTGATGCCGGTGCTGCTGTTGATGGACATTCTGGGCATTGCCGCCTTTCGCAAAGACTTTGACCGCGCGCTCTTGCGTTTCATTCTTCCCTTCGGGGTGCTGGGCATCGTCGTGGGGGCGCTGCTGTTCAAGCTGCTGAACGCGCAGACGGTGGCGGCCATCGTGGGTATCTTCACCTTGCTGTTCCTGGCGCAGCGCGTGGCGTTTCCGCCCAAGCCCGATAGCCCCTTGCCGCCCAAGTGGCTTGGCGCGGTGCTGACCACGCTGTCGGGCTTCACCAGCTTTGTGGCGCATGCGGGCGGCCCGCCCATCAACGCGTATGTGATCCCGCTCAAGCTGTCTCCCATCAAGTTCACTGCCACGATGGCGTTTTTCTTCTTTGTGGTGAATCTGTGCAAGTGGATTCCCTATGCCTGGCTGGGCCTGCTGGACACGCGCAACATGACCACATCGCTGGTGCTGCTGCCGCTGGCGCCTATTGGGGTGTGGATTGGCGTGCACTGGGCGCGCCGCATCAGCCAGGTGGTGTTCTACCGCTTCTTGTATGCGGGCATGTTGTTGACCGGGCTGAAGCTGGTGTGGGATGGGCTGGTGGCTTAGCCCCACCGAAGCCGGGTGTTCGAAAACTTGGGTTGCTCCCCCCAGCCCCCATTTTGTGCATCTGCACGTGGTCAATCCCACCTGCTGTACATCGGCGATGATGGGTCATTATTTCTTTGTCTTTTTTGCAGGTCTCCCCTATGCCAGTCATCCTTGAAGTTGAACATGTCAGCACCTACCGCTATGCCAAAGAGGTGGAGTTTGGTGTTCACCGCGTGGCTTTTCACCCGCGGGCGGCGCACGACATCCGCGTGTTGTATGCCGACTTGACCGTGTCTCCACACAGCCGCCAGCACTGGATTCACGATGTGTTTTCCAACTCGGTGGCGGTGGTGCAGCCCATGGTGCCCGCCAGCCAGCTGACTTTTACCGCGCGCTTTGCAATTGAGCATCTGGGCGTGAAGAACCATGAGCTGCCGATCGACCCGGAGGCTGAAAACTACCCGTTCCAATACTCGGACGACGACACGCAGAACCTGTCGGGCTACTTGCAGTTGCAATACCCCGGCGACGCGGCCGTGGTGCGCGACTGGGTGGCCGACTTCTTGCCCCAGCGCGGCACCATACACACGCGTGATGTGCTGTCCAACATCAACCAGTTCATTCGCACCGATTTTGTGTATGCCGCCCGTGATGCCATGGGCACGCAAAGCCCGGCGCAAACATTGGCGCTGCGCAGTGGCACCTGCCGCGACTTTGCGCTGCTGATGATGGAAGCCGTGCGTGGCCTGGGCATAGCGGCCCGGTTTGTCTCAGGCTACATCTACGACCCTGCGCTAGACGACGACAACTTTGGCGCGGGTGGCGTGGTGGGGGCTGGAATACAAAGCCTGGACGTCGGCGGCGGAACCATAGGCTCGGGCGCCACCCACGCCTGGCTCAATGTGTACCTGCCCGGCGCAGGCTGGGTGCCGTTTGACCCTACCAACACGCTGGCAGGCGGTACCGACCTGATCCGTGTCGCGTTCACGCGCACACCCGAACAGGCCGCACCGGTCGCCGGTGGCTGGACGGGTGATGCCAACGATTACCTGGGCATGGACGTGTCGGTCCGCGTGCGCCGCAGGTTGCCAGTCCTATAAGCGCATCCCTTACCATCCCCAATTTCCCCCCAATAAGCCAAGAAGGAGCCAACAATGTTTAGCCACGTAATGGTCGGTGTAAAAGACTTGGAGCAATCAAGGAAGTTTTACGACGCCCTGTTGGGCACACTGGGCATAGGCCCTGGCGTTGCCAACAACAACCGCTACTTCTACCGCAGCCCCACCGGCTCATTCGGCATCACTATCCCGATCAACGGCGAGCCCGCCTGCCATGCCAACGGCGGCACGGTGGGCTTCAACATGCAATCGCCCGAACAGGCAGACGCCTTCCATGCCGCGGGCGTGGCCAACGGCGGCACCAGCTGCGAAGAGCCCCCGGGCTGGCGCGATGGCGCTGTGGGCAAGCTCTACCTGGCCTACCTGCGCGACCCGGACGGCAACAAGATCTGCGCGCTGCACCGGCCTGCGAAGGGTTGATCACCGCAAAGACTTTGAGACGGCGCGCAGCAGGCAGCCTAAAAACCAGTTGAGCCAGGGCGTCACGTCCAGGTGCCCTTTTTGAGCGGCCTCCAATTAGATTACCTACGCAACCATCTGCGGGCACTCTCGCACCAAGCCATCCACGCTCAAATGCATGTCCGCACTGGCGGCAAAATGGTTCATGAGCGCGTCTACCACCACACGCACCCGCGGCGCCAGGTAGCGGCGGTGCGGGTAGTGCACCACCACCTCGCGCACACCCGGGTCGAGCAGGCCGGGCAGCACCAGCTGCAACGCGCCGCTGCGCAGGTGTGGCAGCGCGTGGGTCAGGCCGCCCTGCACGATGCCTGCACCGGCCAGTGCCAGATCGATCAGGGCCTCGGGGTCGTTCACGGTGAGTTGGGCCTGCGGGGCGTGTTCCACGCGGCTACCGTCGGGCAGCTTGAATACCCAGGGCGTAGGCGGCCCGCTGCTCTGGCGCACACCGGCACAGCGGTGTTGGGCCAATGATTCCACCGTGCGGGGTACGCCGGCCGTGCGCAGATAGTCGGGGCTGGCCAGCAGCACCAGCGGCAGCGCGCACACGCGCCGCGCAATGAGGCTGGAGTCTTCAATCAACCCACCGCGGATGCCGATGTCATAACCCTGGGCCACCAGGTCCACCGGGCGGTTGTCCAGGTCTACGTCTATGGACAGGCCGGGGTAGGCCGCGACTATGGCGGGCAGTGCCGGCAACACCCAGCGCCGGCCAAACGCCATACCCACCGAGATGCGCACCCGCCCCACCGGCGTGCTGGCAGCTTGCGAGACACCGGCCACGGCCTCGTCCAGCAGGCGCAGGGCCTGGCGGGCGTCATCCAGAAAGCCCTTGCCCTCTTGCGTGAGCGACAGGCGCCGGGTGCTGCGGTTCAGCAGCCGCACACCCAACTGCTGTTCCAGTTTGGCCAGGCTTTTGCTGACCGCCGCTGCCGTCAGATCCAGGCGGTCAGCCGCGGCGGTGATGCTGCCGCTGGCGGCAATTTCGACAAACGCGAGCAGGCCTTGGAGGTTCTTCATGGAGAGCAATTATCAACTTCTGCTCAGCAATCAAATAAGCATTAGTGACTTTTTCTTTTCCTTCTGCAAATCTACAGTCCACCCATCGCAACACAACTCCTTGAAAGGGAACACCATGAAAATCGGAATCATCGGCTCTGGCGACGTCGCCCAAACATTGGGCGCAGGCTTTATAGCCAAGGGCCATCAGGTACTGCTGGGCACATCCAACCCCGCCAAACTCACAGACTGGAAGGCCGCCAACAGCGAGGCGCAAGTGGGCAGCTTTGCCGACGCCGCAGCGTTTGGTGAGCTGGTTGTGCTGGCGGTAAAAGGCAACGCGGCAGTAGCGGCAGTCAAAGCGGCTGGGGCGCAGGCCTTG
Source organism: Rhodoferax sp. (assembly GCA_043738115.1). Classification (GTDB taxonomy): domain Bacteria; phylum Pseudomonadota; class Gammaproteobacteria; order Burkholderiales; family Burkholderiaceae_C; genus Allorhodoferax. The sequence continues at coordinate 123,212 of JAYSZJ010000134.1, forward strand.
GCGGGCAAGGTCGTCATCGACGCCTGCAACCCGATTGCCGATACACCACCGGTCAACGGCGTGCTGCAGTTTTTCACCGGCCCCAATGAGTCGCTGCTGGAAACGCTGCAGGCCGAGTTTGCGGCCGTGCACTTTGTCAAGGCGTTCAATTCGGTCGGCAGCCCCTTCATGATCGACCCGCAGTTTGAAGGCGGCGCGCCGACCATGTTCATTGCCGGCAACGACGCCACCGCCAAGGCCACGGTTAGCCAGCTGCTGAAAAGCGTGGGCTGGGACAGTGCCGACATGGGCGCCGCCACCGCCGCCCGCGCCATAGAGCCGCTGTGCATGCTGTGGTGCATACCCGGCCTGCTGCGCAACGAGTGGGCGCATGCGTTCAAACTGGTGAAGCCGCTGGCGGCGCGCTAGGCGCTGCGCGGGGCCAGTTCGCGGTACTGTCATGGGCATGGGCTAGGATGTTTGGCATGAAACACAACCAAGCCACCTACGCATCCATGTTGTCTGCCCTGCTGCTGGCCTGCAGCTTCTCTGCCACTGCGCAGGACAACAGCAACGCCACAAAAATCACCAACATCCAGGTAGGGCAGCGCCCCTACTTCCTGGTGAACGACATGATCGACGGCCCGCTCAAGACCAAGCTGCAAAGCTGCAGCAACGGGCCGTTCAAGAAGACCAACTTCTCCATCGGCCACCGCGGCGCGGCGATGATGTTCCCCGAGCACACCAAAGAGTCTTACGAAGCCGCAGCACGCATGGGCGCCGGCATTGTGGAATGTGATGTGACCTTCACCAAAGACAAAGAGCTGGTTTGCCGCCACGCGCAGAACGACCTGCACACCACCACCAACATTCTGGTGACCCCGCTGGCCGCCAAGTGCACCAAGCCGTTCACGCCCTACAACGCGGCTACCAACACACCCGCATCGGCCGAATGCCGCACCAGCGACATCACCTTGGCCGAGTTCCGCACCCTGCGCGGCAAGATGGATGCATCCAACCCCAAGGCCACCACACCACAAGAGTTTTTGGGCGGCACCGCCAATTGGCGCACCGACCTGTACTCCGGCCCCACCAGCGGCACGCTGATGACGCACCAGGAGAGCATTGCGCTGTTCACCAAACTGGGCGTCAAGATGACACCCGAGCTAAAGGCCCCCGTGGTGGCCATGCCGTTTGACGGTTTCAGCAAGGCGGCCTATGCGCAGAAGATGATCGACGCCTACAAAGACGCCAAGGTGCCGGCCAGCCAGGTTTTTGCCCAGTCCTTCAACAAGGAAGACGTGTTGTATTGGATCAAGGCCGAGCCCGCGTTCGGCAAACAGGCAGTGTTTCTGGATGGTGCCGAGAGCGCAGCCAGCCTGCCCAGCCTGGAGAAGCTGCAAAGCTACAAGAAGGATGGCATACAGATCTGGGCACCGCCCATCTTTGCGCTGCTGGATGTGAACAAGGACGGGAAGCTGGTCCCATCCAGCTACGCCAAGAATGCCAAGGCCGCCGGCCTGAACATCATCACCTGGAGCCTGGAGCGCTCAGGCCTGATGGCCACCGGGCGCGGCGGCTGGTACTACCAAACCGTGAACGCCGCCATGACCCGCGAGGGTGACACGCTGCAGGCGCTGGACGTGCTGGCCAAGGATGTGGGCATCCTTGGCATCTTTTCGGACTGGCCGGCCACGGTGACGTATTACGCCAATTGCGTGGGCTTGGAATAAATCAAAGGCCGGAGATCGGCCACAGCACCAACACACGTCCCCGGTCGCTGTGAGGGGTGCCGCCATCACAGTTGTTAGGCTTCGGGGCGCAAGTGCTCCAATTGTTATGCTCTACCCCGGCGAAAAATATCACCTAGGGAATGAGAAGAATGAATACGACCAAGTCGATGCGCTGCGTGTGGCACCTGCTCTGGGCCATGGTAGCAATGTCAGGGCAAGCCACATTTGCGAGTGCGGCACAAGCGCCCGTGCCGGTGAGTGTGTTTTTTAGCGAGGACGCGATGTCGGAACCGGTGTTGTCGCCTTCGGGCAGACATTTGGCTGTGCGTTTGGGCAATGCCGACGGTCGCCGTGTCTTGGCCGTGATCAACCTTGATCCTCCGCGCCAGGCCAAGGTGGTGGCTGCGTTCTCCGACGCCGACATCGCGTCTGTGGAGTGGGTCAATGACGAGCGCTTGGTGTTCAATATCAATGACCTTAAGTCAGCCTTTGCCCATGGGTTTGCACCCGGGCTATTTGCCGTCGACCGTACCGGCGCAAACCTGCGCTCTTTGGTCAAGCGTCAGTGGCTATTCGTTACTGAGGCAAGCTTCGCCATAGAGTCGCGTGAACTCCAAGCCAATCATCAGCTGTTTCGCGTCCTTCGAGACGGTTCAGACGATGTGGTGATCGGTCGATTGAACTTTGACCTTCACTACCGCGAAGTACTCAGTACGACTCCGATGCGATTGAACACACGCACCGGCCGCGCCAACGGGATCGTGTCCGGCATCGAATCCAATGTTAGAGGCTGGATGTTCGACGAAGCCGGCAGGCCGCGTGCGGTCTACCGAACCGACGCCGGGGTAGCCACCGTGCATTGGCGAATCAAACCCGATGCCCCGTGGGAGATCGTCAGTAAAGGGCCGGCGTTTGACAGAAAATCTGAAGACTTTATTCCGTGGTCGATCGGTCCTGATGGTCATATGTACGCAGTCGCGATGCGCCCTGGCGAGGACAAGACCGATGCATTGTTTCGCTTCGACACAACCACGCGCAGTTTGGAGAGCGACCCTGTGGTCGGATTGCAGGGTTATGACTTCACCGGCAAATTGATCTTTGATCATCGAAACAAGAAGCTTTTGGGAGCGCGATACACCACCGACGCTACCGAAACCGCATGGTTTGATGCCGACATGAAGGCGTTGCAGGCCAACATCGATCAACGGTTGAAGGGTGTCATCAATTTGCTCGATGTGCCTGAGTGCGCCTGCTCGCGCTGGGTGGTGGTGACGTCTTACTCGGATCGCCAGAGTCCGGTCTATTCAATCTACGACCGTGAAACGGACCAATTAGAAAGGATTGGCCAAGCGCGGCCGACGCTCGATCCGCGCCGTATGGCCTTGCGTGACTTTCAACGTATCGAGGCGCGTGACGGCCTGTCCTTTCCGGTTCATCTCACCCGACCAAGCGGAAAGGGTCCCTGGCCAACAGTTGTGCTTGTACACGCAGACCCGTACGTCCGTGGCGGCAGTTGGGCGTGGAGCGCGGACTCGCAGTTTCTGGCCTCCCGCGGCTACCTGGTGGTGGAGCCCGAGTACCGTGGCAGCACCGGTTTTGGCGACAAGTTGTTTCGCGCGGGCTGGAAGCAGTGGGGTCTGGCGATGCAGGACGACGTGGCAGATGCCACGCGTTGGGCTATCGCTCAGGGCCTTGCCGACCCGAAACGTGTTTGCATCGCGGGGGCCAGTTACGGCGGATACGCCACGCTTATGGGCCTCATTCGAGATCCGACACTCTACCGCTGCGGTGTTGCATGGGCTGGCGTGACAGACATTAACCTGATGTATGACTTGAGCTGGAGCAGTCTGTCCGAGGTCTGGAAGGACTTCGGTATGCCGCTGCTCATTGGCGATCAAGTAAAAGACGCCGAACAACTCGCCGCCACGTCCCCACTGAAGCTGGCACAGCGTGTCACACAGCCACTGTTGTTGGCGCACGGGGGTGCGGACCAACGCGTGCCGATTCAACATGGGACAAAGTTTCGCGACGCAGTCAGCAAGGCCAACAAAGAGGTCGAGTGGATCGTTTATGACAATGAAGGGCACGGTTGGAACAAGCCCGAGAATCGTTACGACTTTTGGACCCGTGTTGAGAAATTTCTCGCCAAGCAGCTCGCGCCGCAGTGAACAGGTACCCGACATGCTACGGTCGACGTGCTAGAACCTGCCGTCGGGAAGCTTTTCCATGCCGTTGCACAGAGACTGCTGGACGCTACTGTATTGATAGCGTATTGTGTAAATTCGACGAGGGCTAGCGGGCTGTTTGGCATATAAACTCTCCTGCTATGCCTCTCGTCCCACCCCACGCAGTCGCGCAGCTGCGCACCGAGCGCCTGGCGCGCAGCGCCAAACCCTTTCTGGCCCGTGGTGGCCCCAAAGGAGACCGCTGCGCGGGCTGCCGGCTGGTGGTAAGCCACTGCCTGTGTGCCGTGCGCCCGGTGGTGGCCACCCGCGCCGGGGTGTGCCTGATCATGGCGGACATAGAGGCGCTGAAACCCAGCAACACGGGCTGGCTGATTGCCGATGTGGTGGCCGACACCTTTGCCTTTGGCTGGGCGCGCACCGAGGTAGACCCCGCCCTGCTGGCGCTGCTGGCCGATCCGCAGTGGCAGCCGTATGTGGTGTTTCCGGGTGAGTTTGTGGCGGCCGAACGAGTCGTCACGCAATTGATAGCGCACAACGCAGTGCCGCAATTTGCCGCCGGGCCGCCCCAAGGGGAATTAGCCCCACGCGACGGAAAATCCGGAGCCCCTCCCCCGGATGGGGGCAGCGACCCGCGCAGCGGTGGAGCGTGGGGGCGTCCCCTATTCATCTTGCTGGACGCCACCTGGCCCGAGGCGCGCAAGATGTTCCGCAAGAGCCCGTACTTGGACAAGCTGCCGGTGCTGAGCCTGGCCTCAGAGCATATCTCGCGTTACAAGCTGCGCCGCTCCCGGCGCGATGACCACTTTTGCACATCCGAGGTGGCGGCCCTGTGCCTGGACTTGGCGGGCGAGTCCCATGCGGCGCAAACGCTGGAGGCCTACCTGGATGTGTTCACCCACCACTACCTTCGGGCCAAGAGCCAGTTGCCAGCACAGTGGGATGGCGAGGCGCATGCGCGGCTGCGCAGTCTGTCTAGCTCGGGCAAATAGACAGTCGCTATTGTTTTTATAGCTAATTAGGTCCATTTCAAGGGGGCTAGAGGCCGATTTGTCATAAGGCAGTGGCTGCAGGTAAGTTTTTCGGCAAGTTTTACCGGTGTGCTGCACAAACACGGCGGTATCACTCAGCCCGTTCTGCAGCGCATAGCAGGCACGCAGATTGCCCCTGCAGCAGTACAGCGTTCAACGGGTACTCAAAAATGACTGCAGAAAAAACCAAGCCGCGTTGGCGGCCCGCACTAGCAATCACGGCCGTAGTGGCGTGTGGGGTGGCTGCCTGTTTGCCGGCCACCAGAGCCGGTTGGATGGGCGCGATGGGCGCGGTGGACACGCCGGCACATGTGCTGCGGGCCAATTTCTTCGGTGAGCCCGCATCGCCCCAGGTTCAAAGGGTGGCGGACCAGATCGTGGCATCGGCAGACCATCGCCAACAAGCCTTTCTACTGGTGGACAAGGTCAACGCGCAGCTTTTCGTGTTTAACGCGGATGGCGGGCTGCGGGCAAGTTCTCCCGTGCTGATAGGGTCTGCACTGGGCGATGACTCGGTGCCCGGCATAGGCCTGCGCCCTATTGCCGACATCCTGCCCGCTGAGCGCACCACGCCGGCTGGCAAGTTTTTATCCGAGGCGGGGCGCAACGCCAAGGGCGAGGATATTGTGTGGGTGGACTACGACGCGGCCATTTCCATGCACCGCGTGCGCGCCACCAACCCGGCCGAGCAGCGCCTGGAGCGCCTGGCCACCCCCACGGCGGCGGACAACCGCATCTCATATGGCTGCATCAATGTGCCGGCCGCATTTTTTGATACACACGTTTCTCCCATATTCCAGGCGGGCAAGTCTTTTGTTTACGTGTTGCCGGAAGTGAAGCCGGATGCGCTTGCATTTGGGTGGCCGCTGGACGCAGGCACGCCAATTGCCGCTCAGTAATTGCTTGGTGTGTTCAATGGGAATGCACTTTGTTTTACAACTTACCCAAGGAGTTAGATCATGAAGAAACTTATCAATACCGGTAGCGTGGCAGCGGTGGTGGCCACAGCAGCTTTGACCATCTTGGGCTTTGCCCACGCGCAAACATCGTCGACCAACCCATCCGGTACCGGCACGACCAACAGCACGGCTGTTCCTGGCCAAGGCTCGGGTGGGGGCAATGCGGCCAACACCTCCGTCACACCCGGCAACACCGGCACCTCCAGTAACACGAGCAACACCAACACGAGTGGAACGCCTATGAGCCCTAACACCAACAGCAATAACGCTGGCACCAATAGCGCTAGTGGCACAAACAGCATGGGCGGTACCAACAGCACCACCAGTGGTAGTGGCATGAACGGGACCACCGGTACGGGCCGCAACACCATGGGCAACACAGCGTCTGGCAACACCAACACCAACACCAACAGCGGCATGGCAACCGACACGTCATCGATGTCTGGTGAACGTTATGCGCGTAACGACCGCAACTAACTGCACCTGCCGCACCTAGCGTGCGGCGGCGCAGCGGTAGGCATGCAAGTGGCATGCTGCTACGGGCAATCCCACTGCTTATCGGGTTTGCCCGTACGTGACAATGGCGTGTGGAACAGCGGCTTACACTGGCACCAACGTCCACTGAAAGCAGCCCATGAGCATCCAACTCCAGCGCAAATCCGGCGCCCCATTAGCTAGCACCGTGCGCATCCGCCACCACCAATTGGTGAGCGATGCACCCATAGCTGACGGCGGCGGTGACGACGGCCCCAGCCCACACGAGCTGTACGACGCAGCCCTGGGCGCCTGCAAGGCCGTGAGCCTGATGTGGTTTGCCAAGAAAAAGGGCATAGCGGTGGACGATGTGCGCACCGAGGTGAGCAGCGACGATAGCCAGGAGCGCGCTGGCATCTACAAGATCCATACCAAGGTCATCATCAGCGGCACTTTCAGCGATGCCGAATTTGCCCAACTGGCCGCCGTGGCCGAAAAATGCCCCGTGCACAAGCTGATGACAGCGGTAACCACCGAGGTCACCACCACGGTGGAGCGCGCTGCGTGACAGCGCCAGAATCTGCACCAAAGCTGCTCAGCGCCCACAGCAAGGACCTGGGGGGTGGCTTTGTGGTGCGCCGCCTGTTGCCTGCAGGGCAGCGCCAGGCGGTGGGGCCTTTCATCTTCTTCGACCACTTTGGCCCGGTCACCATCACCCCGGCCGACAACCACGATGTGCGCCCGCACCCCCACATTGGCCTGGCCACGCTGACCTATTTGTTTGAAGGCGTGATCCTGCACCGCGACAACATTGGCTACACACAGCGCATAGAGCCCGGTGCCATCAACTGGATGACGGCGGGCGGCGGCATCGTGCATTCCGAGCGCAAGCCCGATGCCGAACGAGACGTCACGTATGTGAACCATGGGCTGCAGCTGTGGCTGGCCTTGCCGGAATCTGAACAAGAGGTCAAAGCCAGCTTTGCCCACACCCCCGCGCACGCCATACCCGAGGTACGTGATGGCGCCGCCGTGGTGCGTGTGCTGGTGGGCCGGGCGCTGGGTGTAGAGTCGCCAGTCGCTACCCTGTCGCCCACGCTGTACCTGGATGTGTTGTTGCCTGCTGGCTGCAGCTGGACATTACCCATGCTTGCCGAAGAGCAGGCCGTGTACGTTGTCCAGGGTGATCTGCAGATTGATGCACAGGCCCTGGCGCCGTTCACGATGGCGGTGCTGACCCGTGCAAGCTTGCTGACGGCCGGGCCAGACGGTGCACGGTTTGTCGTGATTGGCGGGCAGCCACTGGGGCGGCGCTTTATCTGGTGGAACTTTGTGTCCACCAGCAAGGAACGTATTGAGCAAGCCGGGCGGGACTGGACGGCAGGCAATACCAGCGCCGGCATGGGCCAGGTGCCGGGTGAGACGGAGCGCATTCCGTTGCCGGAGCGCACGCGCCCGGTGTGATGCAAACGAGTTAGCTAATAAAGGGATATGCGTGTTATCTGCCGATAAAAGTTTGTTTGACGAGGCCTACTACCAGCGCTACTACTTCGACAAGAAGACCAGCGTCGTAGACCCCGAACATGTGCAGCGCCTGGGGGCCTTTGTATGCAGTTACCTGCAGTTCATACGTGTGCCGGTGCGCCGCGTGTTGGACGTGGGCTGCGGCATTGGGCTGTGGCGCGATGTGATCAAGCGCCACTATCCGCACGCCGAGTTCCACGGTGTGGAGTACAGCGAATATCTGTGTGGCCGTTTTGGCTGGGAGCGCGGCTCGGTGGTGGACTACAACGCGAAGGCGCCGTTTGACCTGGTCATCTGCCAGGGTGTGCTGCCCTACTTGAGCGCGGCAGACGCCAAGCTGGCCATGCACAACCTGGGGCGCCTGAGCTGCGGCGCACTGTATGTGGAGGCCGTGGCACGTGAAGATTTTGAGCAGGACATCGTGGACGACACATTGACCGACCCGCGCCTGTTCAAGCACCGTGCCCAGCTGTACCGCCAGGGTTTGGCCTATGGTTTTATCGAGCTGGGCGGCGGCGTGTGGCTGAGCCGCAAGTCTGATCTGCCGGTGTTTGCACTGGAGCGGGCCAGCGAGCGTTAGTCCGGCCTCTGCCCGCCTACTGGCGCCGCCTTGCGCCACACAGGCCAGTACACATTTGTAAGCGCCCGCAGCAACCACTCGACGGGGCCGTACACGTGGTGGAGCATCCACCAACGGCTGAAACTCAGCTGAACGGCGTAGATGCTCAGCGCAATCAGCGTAGCCGTCAGCGGTGCCAGGCGCCCGATCAAACCCCAGCCCCAGGCAGTGAACAGCACGGCGCACACCAGGGATTGCGCCAAGTAGTTGGTCAAGGCCATGCGCCCCGCAGGCGCCAGCCAGGTACCCAAGATGGCTCCCCGTGGATGCTGCAGCACCAGCAGCAGCGCGGCCGCATAGGCGCAGGCAAGGGCGGGAGCTGTGAGTATGCCTATGGCCAGGCCAAGCAAGCCCTCGCCCGTCTGAACAGGCGTAGCGTTCAGCATGCTGTAGCTGAACGCCCCCACCAGGCCAATGGGCGCGCCAATCCACAGGGCTTGCCACAACTGGTGGCGCCGGTCGGCAAGGCCGCTGAAGTAATCAGATTTGGCCGCTGCCAGGCCAATCAAAAACATGGCCAACGCACAAGGGGCTTGAATGAGGGCCAGGACCAGCCAGACGTTGTTTTGCAATTCGTAGATATGCTGCCCCATAGTGCTGCTGATGCTGCCGCGGAAGGCCGCCGTGGCGCGTGCCACATCCTCATAAATCAGCTGCTCCGGCAGTGGGCTGGTATCACCCATCAGCACCAAACCCAACAGCGCCCAACCCAGCGCGGTCACGCCAATCAAGGTCAGGGCCCACCTGACGGCGGCGCGCGTTGTGAGTCCACGCAAGGCTAGCAACACAAGCCCCAGCAAGGCATAGGTCACCAGAATGTCGCCATGGAACAGCAATACTGCGTGGCCCACCCCAAGCAACAGCAGACCCGCACTGCGGCGCAGGTAACGCGGCACAAAGGGCTGCTGCGCGCGCTGTGCCGAGGCCATTTGCAAGGTGAAGCTGTAACCAAACAGGAAAGAGAACAGCAGGTAGAACTTGGTCTCGAACAGCACCCGAACCAGGGCGAGCATGAACCGGTCCAGCGGCCGGTCAAAGCCCGGATCTGCCAAGCCAGACCCGTAGTAGGCGGAAGCAAAGGCGCCAATATTGACCACCAGAATGCCCAGCAGCGCAAAACCACGAAGGGCGTCCAGATCGTCAATGCGTTTTGTCATATACCGCCCACCTTAACCCAGCTTGCGAAAGGTTACGTTGAGCCGCCTGCGCCCCACCAGCGCGTGTGTGCCATCCTGCACCGGCAACACACCATGGAAGCGCAGCCGCGACGGCCCACCCCACACAACCACGTCGCCATGGACCAATCGGTAACGCGCTGCAGGATCACTGCGCTGGAACCCACCAAACTGGAACACAGCGGGCAAGCCCAATGACAACGACACGATGGGGGCACGCAGATCAAATTCATGCCGGTCCTGGTGCAAGCCGATCTTGGCACCCGGCACATAGAGGTTGACCAGGCAGCAGTCGGGCACAAACTGCGGGTACCCCGCCTCCAGGGCGGCGCACAGCGCAAAGTCCATCAGGCAACCCGGCATGGCAGGCCAGGGCTCGCCGGTGCGCGGATGCTGCGCCGCATAGTGGTAGCCCCCATCCGGCCCGTCGGGCACCCAACTGAGCGGCCCGCAACCCGTGCTGGCCACCGACATGGTGCCGCCCCCCGGCATCTGCCAATGCCGCGGTGGCTGCTGCGCAAGGATGGACTCCACCGCCTGCACCAGCTCCACATCCCCCTCCAGCCCAAAGCCGCGCATCAACACCGCGCCGGGCGCGAGTGTTTCGCGCAGGGCGTCAGCTTGCAGTGGCGGGTCTTCGAAGAGATCCAAGGGGATCATGTTTGCTACTATTTTTATAGCTTGTTATGCTTATTTCACGGGGGCTATACGGCCATTTGGCTTAAGCGATTGACATGTCCGCACTGCTCATACGCTTCCTCGAACCAGCTGCGTGCGCTAGGCTTGTGGAGCCTTACATTCAAACGTATACTGTATTTTTGCACAGTATTTTTTAGCCCGCAACCACCATGCCCATCACCCCGGAAACCCTGCGCCGCTACGCCGTGGCGCGCACCCTGTTTGCGCCCACCACGCTGGCCAAGGCCATCACCAAGCTGGGCTTTGTGCAGGCCGACCCCATACGCGCGCCGGCGCGGGCGCAAGACCTGACATTGCGCCACCGCGTCAAGGGCTACCGGGCGGGTGATCTGGAGCGGCGTTATGCCAAGCTGGATATTGAAGAAGATTTTTTCGTCAACTACGGCTTCGTGCCGCGCGCCACGCAGGCGTTGATGCACCCGCGCACGCCACGCACCGCGCTAACGGCCGCGCGGCGCAAACAAATGGATGCGGTGCTGGACTTCGTGCAGGCGCATGGCGTAGTGCACCCACGTGCGGTGGACGCACACTTTGCCCACGGCAAGTCACAGAACTGGTTTGGCGGCTCCAGCAACGCCAGCACACAACTGCTGGATGACATGCATTACCGCGGCCTGCTACGTATCGCCTCGCGCGCCAGTGGTGTGCGCACTTATGCGGTACGCGATACCGCGCACGATGCGCCGGACCCCGAGCAGGCGATGGATGCATTGATAGATGTGATCGTGCACAAATACGCACCGCTGCCCGAGCGCAGTTTGAGCGAGCTGGTCAGCCACCTGCGTGGCGGCGCACCGCAGTGGGCACACTTGCGGCGCGATGCACTCGCGCGTGCCAAAGAACGGTTGGCCAGCGCCACGGTGGATGGCTTGACCTACTACTGGCCTGCGGGTGAAAACCCCGCATCGCGCCGCTACATGACCAGCAGACCCGATGAGGCCGTGCGCCTGCTGGCTCCATTCGACCCGCTGGTATGGGACCGGCGCCGCTTCGAACACCTGTGGGGATGGGCCTACCGTTTCGAGGCCTACACGCCAGCCCCCAAACGCGTGCGCGGCTACTACGCACTGCCGCTGTTGTGGCACGACAAGGTGATTGGCTGGGGCAATGTGTCGGTTGCCAATGGCGCGCTGCAAGTCGACCTGGGTTATGTGGCCGGCAAGCCACCGCGCGATGCAACGTATCGGAACGCGTTAGGGCACGAGCTGGAGCAGTTGCGGGTGTTCTTAAATCTACCGGCGACAATCTGAGCATTTACAGACTAGCAGATCACCATGCCACAAGACCTACCCCCACGGCCCGAGCCCACCATCACCCCTGAGATGTGCGAAGCATGCACTGGTGTGCAGCAGTATTGGCGCCGCGCTAAAGGGCACCCCGAGTTGATGCAGGGCACACACCGCATGGTGGCGCACAAACATGGCTCGGTGACTATCACCAAGTACCGCTGCGAGCGCTGCGGCACGATTTGGGAATACGAAAACAACAAGGTCAACCGGCACGCGGGTTGGTCCGTGTTGAAACGTTAGGCCGCAACCGCCGGCAGCAACACTAACTTGCCTTTATTTTTTGTAGCGTTAAAAAATTTGTGTGTCATCGGAATCACCACGCGGTACGTTGTAGAGCGGATCACCAAACTTTTGTTTGATGACAACATCTTTACTCAAAGGACTTCCATGAACAAGTTACTCGCCACTCTGATCGCTACTCTGGTTACTGGCGCTGCGTTCGCGCAAGCCTCAGCCCCTGCCACTCCAGCCGTGGTGAAAGCCGAAGCCAAGGCAGAGAAGGCAGTTGCCGCTGCAGTGAAGAGCGAAGCCAAGGTGGATGCCAAGGCCGACGCCAAAGTTGAGAAGGCAGAAGTCAAAGCCGCTGAAGATAAAACCGATGCCATGACCAAGTCCGCCGACACCAAAGCCAAGGCAAAATCCAAGGCTGCCAAGGCCGACCCTGAAGACAAAGCCATGGCCACAGCCAAGGCTGAAAAAGCCGGCGCCAATGCTGACGCAAAAGCCGACAAAACTGCCATCAAGGCAGACGCCAAGGTAGAGACCGTGAAGGCCAATGCCGCCGCAGACAAGGGTGTTGCCAAGGTCGAAACCAACGCAGTCAAGGCAGAAGCCAAGGCCGACGTCAAAGCAGCCGGTAGCAAGTAATTTGCATGCAGTGTTTGCAGGCCTCGCCTGCAAACATTTCGAAAAAAAGGACAGGTCTTGCCTGTCCTTTTTTTATGCGCGCTCGGACCACCTGGTCCAACTATCTGAACTCAAGCAGCAGCCAGCGCGTAGTCCGTATAACCCTTGGTACCAGGCGTGAAGAAGGTGCCCATGTCGGGTGCGTTCAGCGGCTGGCCGTTCTTGAAGCGTTGCACCAGATCCGGGTTGGCCAGGAAGGCGCGGCCGATGCCGACCAGGTCCACCAGTCCCTCATTCACTGCCTGCTGACCCGACGCCTGGTCAAAACTACCGCCGATGAAGAAGGTGCGTGGCCAAGGCTTGCGCAGTGCTTGTTTGAACGTGGCGGGCACCACCGGCGCACCCATAGCGGCATGGTCGACGATATGCACGTACACCAGACCCAAGTCGGCCAACGCAGGCAGCAGCTTGAAGTAAGTTTCTTCCAGCTCGGGGTAGGCCACCATGCCGGAGTTGGTGCCATAAGGCGACAGGCGAATGCCCAGCTTGTCCGCACCGATAGCCGCGGCGGTTTCGCGTGCCACATCTACGACAAACTTGATGCGCTTGTCCACACTGCCACCCCAGGCGTCGGTGCGCTGGTTGGTCGTGGGGCTCAGGAATTGCTCCAGCAGGTAGCCGTTGGCGCCGTGTAATTCAACACCGTCAAAACCTGCGGCAATGGCGTTCTTGGCGGCCTGCACAAATTCAGCCTTGGCCTGGGCGATATCGCTCTCGGTCATCTCTTGGGGCACCGGGTAGTCTTGCATGCCCAATGAGTCGGTGTACATTTTTTCAGCCAGAGCCACAGCGCTGGGGGCGACGATTTTTGCGTCCGCCGCCATATTGGCAGGATGGCTGACGCGGCCTGTGTGCATCAGTTGGGCAAAGAATTTTCCGCCCTTGGCGTGCACTGCATTGACCACCGGCTTCCAAGCCTGGACCTGCGCGTCGCTCCATATACCGGGAATGCGCGCATAACCTTTGCCATTGGACGACGGCGCAATGCCTTCGGACACGATCAGCCCGGCGGTGGCGCGCTGGCCGTAGTACTCGGCCATCGGGTCTTGTGGCGTGCCGGTGGCGTCGGCGCGGCAGCGTGTCATGGGGTTCATCACAAAGCGGTTGGCAAGTGTGATGTTGCCCATGCGGTAGGGTTCAAATACGTTTTTGGTGGTGTTGCTCAAGGGTTGCTCCAGTTTCTGGGTTGGGGAAGAGTTGTAGGGAGTTTGTGCTGAGGGGGTTATTTACAAGTGCGCTGGACGCTATGGCTGCGATAGCTTTATTCACAGCCGACCCTGCTGGCGCAACCACTGCGCCCGCTCGCGGATGCCGGCCTGGCCTTGGCGCAATGTCTCGGCGCTGGTGTGCACCGAATACGGCCCCATGAACAAATCATGTGGATGCTGCGCACCCGAGCCGAGCACAAAGGCTGTATCAGTCTGCGCTTCAAATGTGACAGCCTCGCCCGACTCATCAAACGCGATCAGCTCGCCAGTGGAAAGCGTGGTGGGCACACTCAAAGCGCCCTCACCCACCGCCACCCAGGCGACGGTGTGCCCCGCGGGCGGTTCAAAGCACCAGGTCTCGCCGGCCTTCAAATGCACGCCCAAGTAAGTGATGTCGGACGGCGCGGGGATGGGGCTCGTCTCGCCGCCATAACTGCCCAGCAGCACACGCGCCGGGCCAACGTGGGGCACGCTTTCCGGCCCCAAATAGATGCTGTGCGCGGCGGCCAGCTCCAGCTCCGGCGGCATCGCCACCCACAGCTGAAAGCCCAACACGCGCTCGGTGTTGATAGGCGATCCGGTGTGCCACACACCGCCACCAGCCATCATCCACTCCACGCCGCCAGTGGGCAGCGTACCGCGGGCGCCGTGTTCGCCGGTCGTGTCTTCATACCCGGCCTGGCCGCTGATCAGATAGGTCAGTGTGGCGATACCCGAGTGCGGGTGCATGCCAAATGCAGGCGGCTGGCCGCCGGCCCGTGCTTCGAAGCGGTCCAGAAAAATAAAGGGTTTCAACACCTGGCCCAGGTCCGACGGGCTGACCAGCCGGGTGATGGGTCCGTGGGTGCTGCCACGGGTATGTTGGGTGATGGCGCGGTGCAACGGGGTACGGGCGTTCATGCGAAGCTCCTGGTCAGTTGTGGGGCGGTGGGGCGCAGGTGGTAAACCACGACGGCACACAGCGCACCCAGGACCATGGCAGGTATGGACGAGCCACCGGTCAGGAACAGGTGTGAGGCCACAGCGCCGACCATGGTGCCACCTAGCCACAGGCCGCCGAAGAAGGCAGTGCGCGGTACCAGTATCAACACCACGCCGATCAGCTCCACCACGGCGGTGAGGTAGCGAAACCATTGGCCAAAACCTATCGCCTCGAAGTTGGCAACCATCTGCGGAACGCCCGCCAGCTTAGCGGTGGCGGCGGCCCCAAAGACCAGGGCCAACAAGATGCGAATACCCCAGATGGTGCGGTTTTTAGCGGTGGTGGATAGTGCCATGGTGAACTCCTCAGGTGGTGAATCAAGTGATGGAAGTAGCGTAAGGTCGCAGCCATTACTTGACTAGATGCCACAATCGGCATTGACTATCCCGTTTTTATGAGCAATGCCATGTTGGACCTGAACCAGATATCCCTTTTTGTGCAGGTGGTGCAGGCCGGCAGCTTTGCCGAAGCCTCGCGCCGACTGGCCATGCCGCCCACCACGCTGAGCCGCCAGGTCGCGCAACTGGAAGACGCGCTGCAAGCGCGGCTGCTGCAGCGCACCACCCGCAAGCTGACGCTGACCGACGCCGGCCGCACGCTGTTTGACCAATGCGCCGGGCAGATCGACGCGCTGAAGGAGGCCGCCAGCCAACTGGCCGGCGAGAGCCAGGACCCCAAGGGCAGCATTCGCGTGGCGGCACCGGCGGGGTTTCTGGAGTTCTTCCAGATGGAGTGGATTGCCGAGTTTTTGGACTGCTACCCCGGCGTGCAGGTGGAGTTTGTACTGGCCGACGCCATGGCCGATTTCATTGGTGAAGGCATTGACGTGGCCTTTCGCGGCAGCGGCGATCTGCCGGACTCCAGCCTGGTGGCGCGCAAGGTGGCCAGCGGCTACCTGGCCCTGGCAGCGAGCCCGGCCTACCTGGCAGCACGTGGCACACCGCGCAGCGTGGAAGACCTGGCCACACACGACTGCATACGCGCCGTGGGACCAACCCCAGGGCCTACCATGTGGCGGCTAAACGGGCCGGATGGTCCAGCGCATATCACCGTGAACGGCCGCTTCAGCGCCAACAATGGGCCGGCGCTAAAAAAAGCGGCGATCGGCGGCTTGGGCATCTGCCTGCTACCCATTGGCTCGCTGCAGCCCCACTTCCGCTCCGGCGAACTGGTGGAGGTGCTGCCCGGCATTGCCAGCAGCGTCGGCAACCTGTACGTCGTCTACCCCAGCCGCCGCCACGTGCCACGTGCGGTGACCGCGTTTGTGGAAATGACGGTCCAGCGGTTGGGGCCGCTGATAGTGCCGCCATCCACCGTCAGCACACTTTC